>NZ_JADCSA010000191.1 GCF_015070385.1 Nocardioides malaquae
ACTGTTGTGAAGAGATCTGGGGCCACCTGGCAGCAGATGGTCATCGTGTCGGTTTATTGACAGGCGATGTCGCGCAGAAAAAACGTCTGCGTATTCTTGATGAATTTACCCGTGGCGATCTGGATATTCTGGTTGCCACCGACGTTGCCGCGCGTGGTTTGCATATTCCGGCAGTGACGCACGTCTTTAACTACGATTTACCCGATGACTGTGAAGATTACGTTCACCGTATTGGTCGTACAGGTCGCGCAGGCGCAAGCGGTCACTCTATCAGCCTGGCGTGTGAAGAGTATGCATTGAATTTGCCTGCTATTGAGACCTATATTG
>NZ_JADCSA010000192.1 GCF_015070385.1 Nocardioides malaquae
GCGATCACGCGCGCCTGAGCCACGTTGACCCGTGCCTCCCGCAGCCCCGCTGCCAGCACCGGCAGCTCCTCCAGCGCGACCGCGAGCCTCAGGTCGGTCGCGGCGTCAGCGCGGCGTACATGGGCGTGGTGGGCCAACCACGTCGCAACCGAGTGGAACCCCTGGGCCTCGGCCACGTCCTGCGAGGACGCCATCACCCGCAACCGAAGCTCCGTCAATTGGCTCTCCAGGGCCACCGAGCGCTTCAACGCCTCGGCCTTCTCCTCGGTGCTCATGAAGATCGGGTTCACCTCGGCCAACGACTTCAGCTCGGCCTCGATCACCGC
>NZ_JADCSA010000193.1 GCF_015070385.1 Nocardioides malaquae
TACTATTGGATTCATTGCAGCCAGACCACTAGGGGGCGAGCCCAACTTGTTTGCGATGGTTTTTGAAAACCTTATACCCATACCTAACACCATGCCAAAATTGAAAGACTTCACAAAGTGCACGAACTTTACCAGTTCCTACCCAGCTATGAAGCTCCCTGCAACCATCGTGTACGCCATCTTGAAAATGAAGCCTTTCCGTTTGTTCTTTTTGCGTAATTTTTCAGTATGTTGTTTAGCACACCCAATAGTAACATAATCCATTGGAAAATCTCTTTTATCAATTATTTGGGGGCTTACCCATATACTTTCCTATTTACTATTGG
>NZ_JADCSA010000194.1 GCF_015070385.1 Nocardioides malaquae
GTATGGACTCTTTGGGGAGATGTCTCCCTCGTCCAACACTTGCCCAACCCGTCTTTGTAACGCCTTGTCGCCAATCGGTGCCACACACACCCCACCACCAATATCCCACCGACAGGTCGGGAAGACAGGACAGAGAGGACAGGGTTACCAGGCTTAACAGAGAAGCAGTGTATGTGGACTGTCCTGCTGGGACTCTGTCCTTCTACTCAGTGTCCTCTGACTCACTGACTCACCCCCACACCGTTGCGACCAAATACACTGTGCCTCTTCACCCTGGCGTGGCGGTGGGCCGTGGCTCCTCGGTGACTCTGGGCGAGGACAGGCAG
>NZ_JADCSA010000195.1 GCF_015070385.1 Nocardioides malaquae
CCCTATACCCTATAACATGTACATAAGGCCAGATGGGATATAGCTCTGTTTACAAAACGTTGTACCCCTCCAACTGTATATATGTCCCCCTACTACTGTTTTTTATTGTTTTTTACTTTCTTTTGTATCGTTGTTGATACTTGCTTTGGCAATGTAAACGTATGTTTTCTCATGCCAATAAAGCTCATTTGAATTGAAGAAAAAGAAGAAGTATTATGAGGTGTGTTTCAACACATATTCAAAAACATTAAAAAAATGTTAACACTTGGTTGCCAGTCACTTCCCTTGCAATAAAGAAATACAGCATTTTAACAGTACCTAAG
>NZ_JADCSA010000196.1 GCF_015070385.1 Nocardioides malaquae
GTACTGCTTCCTACTTGTATGTTTTTCAATGTTATATGAGTTATAAAAGGTCTCCAATGGAAACAAGTGTAATGCTTATTTGGAATAATGCCTTTTAGTTGACTTTGTACCAGCGAATCTGTACTGTCATGAAACTGTACCTGATCCTCTGCAATTTTTCTTCTAATAAATTCTTCAATCAATCAATCAATGGTTTCTAGTCATGCGATCGAGACGGATCTGTTCAATGTTTCATATTCCATCTGTCTCCCAGACTCCCTCCTTTGTCAGAGTTCAGAGTTGATGGATGTAGAGTTATGTGCAGGATCATACAATTTGTAATG
>NZ_JADCSA010000197.1 GCF_015070385.1 Nocardioides malaquae
AAGATTTCGTACGACTTCATCAACTTTTTTGCTTTCCAACTTGTCACAAAGTGCATAGGCAAGAGCTTTGGCGGCAGACACGTGCGTTTCCTCTTAAACATAGGTCGAACGGATACCCGAGGCAAAGCGGAGCATTAGTCCCAAAGCATCTCCGGTAGATCCGGAGGCTCCATACTGAAGGCATGGCATCTTGGGCATTGATATTTGAAACTTCTCTCTAGATAGCAGGGATTTCTTGGCCTTGCCTCATGCTGATAGCTTGTAAATATCACACGATCCTTAGCCCCACAAAGTGAGCATACTCCGTAGCTTTCATTTATAGA
>NZ_JADCSA010000198.1 GCF_015070385.1 Nocardioides malaquae
CCCTGTCTAAGTAATAGCAAAGCACTTTTGAGGGCCTCACTAAGCGTTTCTGACATCTTCCCTATGTGGGTAGTAAAAAGAAGCTTCAATCAGCCTAAAAAAGTTTTTCTATCATCTTCCCTGTCTGAGTTGAGGCATAGTGCTTCTCTCTGCCTAACTAAGCTATTTTGACAACATCCCTGTGCAAATAGTCGCAAAACACTTTTTGGGGCTATTTAAGTGTTTGGGGCATCTTTCCTGTCTAAGTAGTAGCAAAGCACTTTTCTGGGCCTAACTAAGCATTTTTGACATCTCCCCTGTGTTGTTAGTGGAAAGAAGCTTCA
>NZ_JADCSA010000199.1 GCF_015070385.1 Nocardioides malaquae
CAATGAACATGGAAAGGTCACGTGCTGAGCATGATGAGTACGTGACGACCAGTGATTAGATCATGAGTAAAAAGTACTCACATTCTTTACTTGAGTAAAAGTACTAATACTGCATTGTAGAAATACTCCATTACAAGTAAAAGTCCGAAATTAAAAATGTACTTGAGTAAAAGTACAAAAGTAGTGGCGTCAAAATGTAGTTAAGTACCAAAAGTAGAAAGTACTCATTATGCAGAATGTCCCATTTCAAGTTTTCAAATGTATACAAATCATTTGAAAATAGCAGATCTACACATCACATTCATATTCATTCTTACTTGATA
>NZ_JADCSA010000200.1 GCF_015070385.1 Nocardioides malaquae
AAAATGGTGTAATTGTCAGATGGGTTCACAATGCAAATAGGCTATACAGAACATGTACATGACGCTAATTATTATATGGCCGGTAAATTAATTCTTCGGCCGGTAAAATATAAACCTGCCGGCCACAATCCCAAAAATGCTTAGGGGAAACTCTGTACCTACTGCTGTGGAACAGTTTTCTTTTTTACTTATTCTGGGGAGGTTATGTTCTCTGTTTGGGTCATATCTGTTCATCAAGCCTTTTTTTTACACTCCTACAAAATCAGAATTAAATAGTAATGATATAAAAGTCTGCCTGCCAGATAGCTGACAGCATAGAAAT
>NZ_JADCSA010000020.1 GCF_015070385.1 Nocardioides malaquae
GGCGTCTTCGCCGCCGGCGACCTGGTCGACCACACCTACCAGCAGGCGATCACCGCCGCCGGCACCGGTTGCGCGGCAGCGTTGGACGCCGAGCGCTGGATCGCCGCCCTCGACCAGGCCGCCTCCAGCGCCGGTTCGGCCGAGGTCACCAAGGAGCTCGTCGACGAAGAGCTGGTCGCCGACACGCTCTGACCCGTCCGTGGCGTCCGGGAACAAACCGTCGGCGCCCCACTGTTCACTCCCAGGCGAGGAACTTCTCGCCCCCACCCCCTCCGGAAGGAACCACCGATGTCCAACCTGACCGCCGTCACCGACGCGACGTTCGAGGCCGAGGTGCTCAAGTCCGACAAGCCCGTCCTGGTCGACTTCTGGGCCGAGTGGTGCGGTCCGTGCCGTCAGGTGGCTCCGATCCTCGACGAGATCGCGGGCGCCCACGGCGACAAGATGAACTTCGTCAAGCTCAACATCGACGAGAACCCGGTCACCCCGTCGACCTACCGCGTGACCGGTATCCCGACGATCAACGTCTACCAGGGCGGCGAGGTCGTGCGGACCATCGTCGGCGCCCGTCCGAAGGCCGCGATCCTCAAGGAGCTCGAGGGCCTGATCTGACCAACGGCGTCCTCGGCTCGACGGCCGAGGACCCGAGTCCCGGTTTCGACGCAGGGCGCACGACACCCACCAGGCGTTCCAGGGCCTGCTCCACCTCGGTCTTCCAGGTGCGGGCGCCCCGGAGGTCCATCCGCATCCGCGGGGTGGTGTCGTGCGCCCTGTGCGTCGTGAAGCCGACGGCGTCCAGCAGCTCGATCGGGACCAGGCAGCGGTCCGTCGCCTCCGTGCTCGGGTCACGCGGAGTCCCGAAGGCCTCGACCGCCTGCACGTCGCGCCCGTGCAGGTCGCGGGCCATCACCTGGAGCAGGTGCTTGGCGTCGGCGAGGCCCGCGGTGCCGGGCAGCAGGCACAGCTCGGCGACCACCACGGCATCGGGCGACGCGGGGGCGGTCGGCACGTCGCCCATCCCCGGCAGGAATCCGGGCGGCGCGTAGAGCACGTAGGCCACGACCTCGTCGTCGACCTCGAGCACCTGGCCGCACACGCCCCAGTGTTCCTCCACGTCGCCGAGCCACCGCTCCAGCGCGACCGCCGCCTCAGCAGGAGGCGTACGCTCCACGCTCACCCAGTCGTACTTCCAGCGCAGGCACGTGCCGACCACCGGCGCCAGCCCCCGCAGCGCCGGGACGTCCACGGGACGAGTCCTCCGCGCCACGTTCTCCTCCGTCCGGGTGCGCCCGGCCGGCCTCGGCGCGGCCGACGAGCAGATAACCCATGGTAGGCCGACGGAGCACCTGCGAGAATGGTTCGGTGCGCCAGATCAAGCAGAGCAAGAAGTTGCAGAACGTCCGCTACGACGTGCGCGGTCCGATCCTGACCGAGGCCCAGCGGCTCGAGGCCGAGGGCCACCGCATCCTCAAGCTCAACATCGGCAACACGGCGCCCTTCGGCTTCGAGGCTCCACAGGCGATCCTCGCCGACATGATCCACCACCTGCCGCACTCGACGGGCTACAGCGACTCGCGCGGCATCTGGTCGGCGCGCACCGCGGTGATGAACTACTACCAGTCCCACGGGCTGCGCGAGGTCGGCGTCGAGGACGTGTTCATCGGCAACGGTGTCTCCGAGCTGATCTCGATGGTGCTGCAGGCCTTCGTCGACGACGGCAACGAGATCCTGGTGCCCGCGCCCGACTACCCGCTGTGGACAGGCGCCGTGACGCTCTCGGGCGGCACGCCGGTGCACTACGTCTGCGACGAGGCGGACGGGTGGAACCCTGACCTCGCCGACATCGAGTCGAAGATCACCGAGAACACCCATGGCCTGGTGATCATCAACCCCAACAACCCGACCGGCGCCGTCTACAGCGAAGAGGTGGTGAAGGGTCTCGTCGACATCGCCCGACGCCACCAGCTGGTGATCTTCGCCGACGAGATCTACGAGAAGATCCTCTTCGAGGACGCGACCCACCACCACGTCGCGACCCACGCCGGCGACGACGTGCTCGTGCTGACCTTCTCCGGGCTCTCGAAGGCCTACCGCGTGTGCGGCTACCGCGCGGGGTGGGTGATGATCTCGGGCCCGAAGGAGCTGGCCACCGACTTCATCGAGGGCCTCACCCTCATCGCCAACATGCGCATGTGCGCCAACGTGCCGGCACAGCACGCGATCCAGACCGCGCTGGGGGGCTACCAGTCGATCGAGGAGTTCATCGGGCCCGGCGGTCGCTTCTACGAGCAGTCCAAGCTCGCCGACAAGTTGCTCAACGAGATCCCGGGGGTCTCCAACGTGCGGCCCAAGGGCGCGCTCTACTGCTTCCCGCGGCTGGACCCCGACGTGTACGCCATCGACGACGACGAGGAGTTCGTGCTCGACCTGCTGCGGGCCAAGAAGATCCTCGTCACCCACGGCACCGGGTTCAACTGGTTCAAGCCCGACCACTTCCGGCTCGTCACCCTGCCCGACACCGAGGTGCTCGAGGAGGCCATCGGCCGTATCGCGGACTTCCTGGCCACCCGTCGGTGATGGTCCTGTTCTAGGCTGCGGGGGTTCGCAGTTCATCCGCGACTCCCCCGACCGCCCAGGAGCACGACCGCATGCGTGACATCACCTACCCGCCCGTCATCTGGACCTGCAAGACGCTCTTCAAGGCGCTGGGTCAGAAGATCACCATCAGCGGGGCGGAGAACATCCCGCTCGAAGGGGGCGCGCTCCTCGCCAGCAACCACATCGGCTACGTCGACTTCGTCTACGCCGGTCTGGCCGCACAGCCGGCCAACGGTCGCCTCGTCCGGTTCATGGCGAAGAAGGAGGTCTTCGACCACCCGGTCGGCGGACCCATCATGAGGTCGCTCCACCACATCCCGGTCGACCGCGGCGACGGCATTGGTTCCTTCCACCACGCCGTCGACTTCCTCAAGAAGGGTGAACTGGTTGGGATCTTCCCCGAGGCAACCATCTCCCGGGCCATGGAGATCAAGGAGTTCAAGACCGGTGCGGTGCGGATCGCTGCGGCTGCCGGTGTGCCCGTGATTCCCGTGGTGCTGTGGGGCACGCAGCGGATGATGACGAAGGACCACCCCAAGGACTTCAGCCGTGGGAAGTCCATCCACATCCAGGTCGGTGCTCCCATGCCGGTGACGGGCGACGACCCCGTCGCCGAGACCGCGGAGCTCCGGTCGACCATGTCGGCGATGCTCGACGACGTGATCGCTGGGTACCCGGCCGACGAGCAGCCCCCCGGCTCGTGGTGGCTCCCGGCCAAGCACGGTGGCAGCGCGCCCACTCTGGAACGAGCGGCCGAGATGGACGCTGAGGAGAAGCGGGAGCGGGCGCGCCGGAAGGCGGCCAAGGCTGCGGCCCGCAAGAGCTGAGCAGTTCAGGTTCCTCCCGCCGCCCTTGTCTGGGGCTGGAGCGATGGTTCCACGTGAAACGTGACTTGTCCCCTTGTCGTCGTAGTGACAAGGGGACAAGTCGTTTTGTCGACAATTGTGTCTCGGCCCCGCAGACCACGCCTGGCCCGTGCCGCCTCCGTCGGTAGAGGCGCCCCCAGGTCTGAAGGCGCCGCGCCCCAAGTGAGGTCCGCATCCAGATGTGGTCCTGCGTCCACGCGTACGCAGCAGCTCTCGGCCCGCCGGTGAGAGGGACCGAAGATCCGGCCCGACGGCGCTGACCGACGACCCTGACCGACGACGCGGCAGCACCCCGGAAGGCGACGCCCGGCGGCTGCCGACGATGGCGCGAACCTCGCAGACCCTCTCACTGCCCCAATGCGAGTTCTGTGAGAGCCAATCTGAGCCGAGTAGCCGCCGGCATCACCTCGTCCAGGTCGCTCAGAATCCGGCTCTCAGAGGCCGAATACCGGCCCCAAAGTCACCTGGACTGGTTCTCCTCGCGAGTTACTCAGGCCGGCAAGAGATTGCAGACAGCATCGCGGTCACCATCTGTCGCCAAGTGTGACCCACGACGTGACCTCATGGCGCGACCCCATGACGCGACTACGGTGCGACCCTACGGCGCGACACCACGAGCCGCGCGAGAGCCCTACGGCGGGTCCGCCCACGCGCTACCGATTCACACCTGCCTCCACGAGCGAGTGGGGCGCCATCTCCGAGTGGACGCACCCCCTGAGTGGGCCCCCGCTCTGAGCCACCCACGATGAATTTCGCTCGCGGTCGCCTTGGCTCTGGGTTCGCCCCGGCCCTGATTTCGATCTGACCCTGTCGGCGATCGAGCGAAGCTGGTGTCCCGCCCCTTCGATGGGTCCACCGACTCACCCGTCCGCGGACAATCGTGCCCGCGGTCGGGTGCACTCACCGGTGAGGTCCGCGACACCCGTGGTCAACGCGAGGGCGCAGGCGCGGACCACCGTCCCCAGGAGTCAGATGACCCTGTCATCGGTGTTGCGGGGATCCATCAGAGTCATGATCCGCTGAAGGTCGTCCATGGAGGCAAACTCAACGGTGATCTTGCCCTTGGAACGGCCCAGGTCGACCTTCACCCGCGTCTCAAACCGGTCGGAGAGTCGGTCAGCGATCTCGGTGAGCCCCGGAGCCGTCGGCTTCTTGCGCCGTGTGGGCTTGGGACCGGAACCGTGGTCACCCAGCGCAACGATCTCCTCCAGGGCACGCACGCTGATGCCCTCGGCTACCACGCGCTGCGCCAGACGGTCCTGCACCTCAGGCTCGTCCACGGCCAGCAGAGCGCGGGCGTGTCCAGCGCTCAGTACGCCTGCCGCGACCCTGCGCTGCACCGTCGGGCTCAACTTGAGCAGACGGAGCGTGTTGCTGATCTGAGGCCGGGAGCGACCGATCCGCTGGGCGAGCTCTTCGTGGGTGCAGCCGAAGTCCTCAAGCAACTGTCCGTACGCCGCGGCCTCCTCGAGAGGGTTCAGCTGTGACCGGTGGAGGTTCTCCAGGAGGGCGTCCCGGAGCATGTCGCCATCTTCGGTCTCCCGCACGATGGCTGGGATGAACTCCAGGCCGGCCTCCTGGGATGCGCGCCAGCGACGCTCTCCCATGATCAGCTCATAGGCGTCGGACCCCCGAGGGCGCACCACGACGGGCTGGAGCAGGCCCACTTCCTTGATCGAATGAACGAGTTCAGCCAGCGCCTCCTCATCGAAGACCTCGCGGGGCTGCCATTCATTGGGCCGGATCTGAGAGATTGGCAGCTCCCGGAAGTACGCGCCGGCCACGGAACCGTCGGACGTTTCACGTGAAACGCTGCCATCAGGGCTGTCTGACTGCGCCGAACGGCCTGCGGAAGTTCTGTCAGAGCCAATCTGAGCGGAGTGATCGGCAACGGGGTTTCCGTCTGATCCCTCACCCAAACCGGAAAGGGCGCCTCCTGAACCACTTCGCGGGGTGTCAGACCCCTGGGCCGCGGGCCCGGTGGGGATCAAAGCTCCCAACCCACGACCGAGTCCACGACGGGCGGGCGGACGACCACCACTGGTGCTCATGCGGACGGGGCTCCCTTCACAGCAATCTCACGAGCGGCCTCCAGGTAGGAGAGCGCACCCGGGGACGCGGGGTCGTAGGTCATCACGGTCTGGCTGTAGGACGGTGCCTCGGACACTCGCACCGACCGCGGCACGTTCGTCTTGAGCACCACGTCGCCAAAGTGCTCGCGCACCTCACTGGCCACGTTGGCAGCCAGCCGCGTTCGAGCGTCGTACATCGTCATCAGAATCGTCGACACCTGCAGTCGCTGGTTGAGGTGGGCCTTGACCATCTCCACGGTCTCCAGCAGCTGACCCAGGCCCTCGAGGGCGTAGTACTCGGCCTGGATCGGGATCACCATCTCCTCACCGGCGACGAGGGCATTCAAGGTGAGAAGTCCGAGCGAAGGTGGGCAGTCCACGAAGACGAAGTCGAATCGGTCCTCCCCAGCCTCCTCAGCCGTCCCCACCAAGGGGTGAGCCTGGATGGCCTTGTGCAGACGGGACTCGCGAGCCACCACGCTCACCAGTTCGATCTCAGCCCCAGCGAGGTCGATCGTGGCCGGAACGACCTTGAGCTGAGGGAGCTCCGGGCAGTCGGTGATGACGTCCTCGAGGGCAGCGCCATCGACCAGAAGGTCATACGTGGAGGGCGTTCCGCGGCGGTGATCCACATTGAGAGCCGTGGAGGCGTTGCCCTGGGGGTCCAGGTCGATCACCAGGACCTTCTGACCCAACTGGGACAGGGCGGCCGCAAGGTTGACGGTGCTGGTGGTCTTGCCGACGCCGCCCTTCTGGTTGGCCACGACCATGACCCGCGTCTTACGGGGGCGCGGAGGACCGTTGCGTCCCAAGTGGCCGTGACGTGCCAGGACGACGTGCTCCGCCGCCCTGGCCAACGGAGTGCTGTCGTCGTAGGGAGTGGAGCCGCTGGCAGCGATGTCAGCGGCCGTGCGGAACTTCGTTCCACGTGAAACCTCTCCCACGGAGTTCCGATGGTCGGTCACGTCAGGGACTCCTCTGGGGATGGTCGTCGAAGTAGGCGAGTCAGGGGCTGGGTTTGAAGCAACGGAAAGCCGCGATGGCGGCGCGGTGCCGTCAGCAGCCCCGACCGGTTCCGAGCCGTCGGCCCGGGCGGGAAGCAGAGCGTCGTAGGCGTTGAGTACGGCACTTGAGGATTGAGCATCAGGGAGGCCAGGGTTATCGGGCGAACCTGACGAGAGAAGCTCATCGACGAGGTGTTTGCCAGGCCGGTCCTGCCGATCCTCATCCACACTCATCCACCCCCTCGTTTCACGTGAAACCAGACGGCGGGGCCGCCGGTCGTCAGCCTCTCCGAACTCTACCGATGCCGGCTCAACGTCCAACGACCGGGAAGGGGCGCCCTGTGGATAACTTCGGCCTACATGTGGATGAGCACGCTCAGCGCTCATGCTTTCGTCGGTGGATAACTCTTGGGACGACGATTCCTCGCGTCGTCCTCTTCGGCCGACCAGCGCACCTCCGAGGGACCAGACTCGTCGTTCCACGGTGCGCCTCTCCGTACTCATGATTGTGTCCGCCGCCGCAGCCCTGTCCGGCTCCGAAACGTCCCCGGCACCTCGCCCTGCCATGTCGCTGGCCGCTTGTCCTTGACCCTCGCGACTGGCCCTCGCCAGTGACCCCAGCTCCCTCGCGGGAGCCGCCGGGCCGGAAGCTTCAGCCCAGTGCCGAGCGCACCGATGGCCGCCGGCCAGGGAAGCGGCTCCATCGTGTCACGGCTCAGCGCCGACGGCGTGCCTTCTTGGAACCTGCACCGGCGGACCCTTCACTCTTGGGCCCAGCACTCTTGGAGCTGGAGGACTTGGGGCCCGCAGCCTTGGAACCCGCATCCTTGGCACCCCGACCCCGAATCAGGTGCAACGGTAGCGCGGACGGATCCGCCCACGACACCCGCACGGCGTGCGTGGGCGACTCGAGGACACCTCCACCCAGCTCGATCACGGTGGGCTCGTCGCACCGGTACTTCTTGAGCACCGAGCGGGCACTCTCGATCTCCTCCACGATGGACGACCCCTTGAGGGCAAGCAGCTCACCCTCCGGTGCCACCAGCGGCATCGACCATTCGAGCAGCCGGTCCAGGGGCGCCACCGCTCGCGACGTCACCAGGTCGAAGGTCCGTTCTCCGTGCAGCGCGTCCGCACGACCTCGGATCACCTCGACGTTCTCCAGACCCAGCGCCTCCACCACCTCGTCCAGGAAGGTGGTCCGTCGCAGCAGCGGCTCGACGAGTGTCACCCGCAGGTCCGGCCGCACGATGGCGACGACCAGACCCGGCAGACCAGCCCCGCTCCCGATGTCACAGACGGTGACCCCGTCCGGAATGACGGTGGCGAGGATGGCTGAGTTGGCGACGTGCCTGTCCCAGATGCGGGGGACCTCCCGCGGCCCGATGAGTCCACGGACCACGCCGTCGGTCGCGAGCCTCTGGGCGTACTCCTCCAGCAGGGGCAGACGCTCTGACGGACACACCCCCCTCACCGACTCCGGAGGAGAGGGCAAGGGGGGTGTGTCATCGGTTCCCGTGCTCATGGGACCCAGTGTTTCACGTGAAACTCGCTGACCGAGCGGCCGGGAGCGTCAGGACGGAAGGATGACGACTCGGCGGCGCGGCTCGACGCCCTCAGACTCGGAGACCATGCCGGCCGCGGTCACGGCGTCGTGCACGACCTTGCGCTCGAACGAGCTCATGGGGTCCAGCGACACCTTCTGGCCGGTCTCCTTGACCTGGGCGATCAGACGAGCGGCCAGCTCCACCAGCTCCTGGCGCTTCGTGGCCCGGTAACCCGAGATGTCGAGCATCAGACGCGAGCGCTCGCCGGTCTCCCGGTAGACGGCCAGGCGGGTGAGCTCCTGCAGAGCCTCGAGCACCTCACCGTTGGCACCGACCAGCATCGACAGGTCAGCGCCGACGATGGAGACCGACGCCCGGTCGCCCTCGACGTCCATGTCAAGGTCGCCGTCGAGGTCGGCGATGTCGAGGAGCTCCTCGAGGTAGTCGGCGGCGATGTCGCCCTCAGCTTCCAGGCGCTCCACCTTGCTGGGACGGTTGGACCCGTCGGCCTGGACACCCTCGTTCTCGACTGCGTCGGACAGCTCGCCGGCCTCGACGTCGTTCTGGTTCTCGCTCACCATTGCTCCTGCTGATGCGTAGGGAAGGGGTGACGCCGCGGCGCCACGGACAACTGGGTCAGCGCTTCTTGCGCTGTGACCGCGTCTGGCGCTTCGGCTGCTGCCGCGCCGGCGGCTTGGGGCTGGTCTCCTCGACCGGGGCAACCTCCACGACCGGCTCGGGCTCGCCCCGACGGGCACGCTTGCGGGCGGCCTTGGCCTCGTCGCGCTCCTGCTTGGCCTTCTCGGCGGGCGTGCCGGGGGCCGGGTTGTTGCGGATCACGTAGAACTGCTGACCCATCGTCCACAGGTTGGAGACGGTCCAGTAGATCAGCACGCCGATCGGGAAGGCGACGCCGGAGATGCCGAAGACCACGGGGAGGACGTACAGGAGCATCTTCTGCTGCTGCGCGTAGGGACCGGTCAGCGCGTCGGCCGGCATGTTCTTGGCCATCAGCTGACGCTGGGTCAGGAAGGTGGTGCCGGTCATGGCCAGCACCAGGACGATGGCGACCACGATGACCGCCCAGCTGCCGCCACCGGTGGCGTTGGCCCAGAAGGTCTCCGAGATCGGGACCACTCCGGCGAGCTCCGCGTTGCCGAACTGGCGGGCCAGCTCGTCGCTGAGCACGCCCCGACCCTCACCGTTGCGCGACGCCTGGTCGAGCATCCGGAAGAGCGACAGGAAGATCGGCATCTGCACCAGGATCGGCAGGCACGAGGCGAACGGGTTCGTGCCCGCGTCCTTGTAGAGGTTCATCGTCTCCTGGGCGAGACGCTCCCGGTCGTGGCCGTACTTCTTCTGCAGCTCACGCACCTTGGGCTGCAGCATCTGCATGTTGCGGCTGGACTTGATCTGCTTCACGAAGAGCGGGATCAGGGCCGCACGGATCACCAGCGTGAGGCCGATGATCGACAGCACCCACGCGGCTCCGCCGTCAGCCGGCAGGACCTGGCTGAAGAGGGAGTGGAAGCCGACCAGCACCACGGAGACGATGTAGTAGAGCGGCGTCATGATGGCGCTGCCGATGGCTCCGAAGAAGTCGAACACTCAAGCTCCTCGAGTAGGGGTGGAGTCCGCGGTGGCGCGGAGGTGGCTCTGTCGTGACGGACCGGGCCGGGGAGGTACGGGGTCGTAGCCGCCGGCGGCCCACGGGTGGCAGCGCAGGAGGCGGCGGAGAGCCAGCCAGGACCCCTTGATGCTGCCGTACTCACTGACCGCGTCCAGCGCGTACGCGGAGCAGGTCGGGTGGTAGCGGCAGACCTGGCCGTAGAGCGGGCTGATGAAGGTGCGGTAGAGCTTGAGGAGGCCGATCAACAGGTACTTCACGAGGCCGCCTCCACGGCACCGAGCCGCTCCAGGCCCTTGGTCAGGTCGCGTCCCAGCTCCTCGTACGACGCCTCCGCCGCGGCCGGATTGGCCCGGACCACGAGGATGCCACGACCCGGGAGCTCCGTGAGGTGCTCCCGGGTCAGGTGTCGAAGACGTCGCTGCACGCGATTGCGGACCACCGCGTTGCCCACCGCCTTGCTGACCACGAAGCCGGCGCGTGTCCCCGGACCCGTCAGGGGTTCGGAGTCAGCGCGCCACCAGTGGACGACCAGGGTGCGCGTGCCGGCACGCCGCCCGCGTCGAACCGCCTGCCGAAAGCCAAGGCTCTCGGTCAGCCGGGCAGAGCGCGGCAGCACTGCCGGTCGCTTCGGTGGACTGGCCGGTGACCGGTCAGACCGACAGGCTGCTGCGGCCCTTGCGGCGGCGCGCAGAGAGGATGGCGCGACCGGCGCGGGTGCGCATGCGCAGGCGGAAGCCGTGCACCTTGTGACGGCGACGGTTGTTCGGCTGGTACGTACGCTTGCTCACGAAAGATCTCCAGTGTTCTTGTGCGGGTGTCCACTCCGGCGAAAGGCACGGCCCAGCGCTTCGGCTGGCACCGCCCTCCCCACGGCACACCCCTCAGTTCCTGGGTGAATGTCCGTGGACGTGCGGCACCGGTCGACCACGAGCAGACGTCGGGTGACCTGCCAACGGTACGCGGAGCGGCTCCCGAGGGTCAAACTCGCGCGGCCGCCGCACGTGGGGCGGGTCCGCACGATGCTCTCCGTCCCGCTCGGCGCTGTGCGACACGCCCGACGAAGCCTGTGGATGACGCCTTGCTCCGAAGGCCTGCGGGTTGTTACGTTCACGGCTCGTCCAGCGTTCTCCACAGGGCATGCACACCCTGTCCGTAGAGCGTGTGATCCAGTGCACAGACCGCACAACGCCGTTCTGACCAGCACAGATGTGATCCACGCCTCCGGACCGGGGCCCGTTCCCGACCCCCTGTCATCAAAACAGGGGAACATGCACAACCTGTGGATAAAGTTGTGAAAAGTCCGTCAGTCGTAGTCGTCGCACACCCCGGCACCCCGTCAGCAGCAGGGTGGTCAACATCCGGGCAATCAGCAGGTGGGGGAACGAGAAGTGGAGAACGACCCGGTGGACCTGACCTCCGCCTGGCGCAGCGTCGTGGATGCCCTGCAGCCCAACCAACGGGCCTGGCTCCGAGCGAGCGAGCCGGTCACCCTCCACGAGAACACGGCGATCATCGCCGTGCCCAACGACTTCACCCGCGGTCAGCTCGAGGGCCGGCTGCGCGCACAGCTCGAGGAGACCCTCACCGAGCGGTTCGGCAGGGAGATCCGCATCGCCGTCACGGTGAACCCGGCGTTGGAGGAAGGCTCGGCCCCGCTGCCGACCATCGAGCAGTCGACCCACCTCGCCGACACCGACGACAGCTTCGACCCCCACTACCGGCAGGACTTCCCACGCCCCGACCTCGAGGCCGAGCGTCCGACCCCGGCCAGCGACCCCGGTGGCTTCCGTCCGGTCGAGCGTCCCGGCGAGAGCGAGCGCGGCTGGCCCGGTGACAACGTGGTCGAGCTCGCGGCCACGCCGGGCTTCGACGAGCGCGACCGCTTCAACCCCGCGCCGCCCATGGGGTCGGGCCACGGCGCCACCACGTCGTCGTTGGAGACCCGCCTCAACCCGAAGTACACGTTCGAGACCTTCGTCATCGGCTCCTCGAACCGATTCCCCCACGCGGCGGCCGTCGCCGTCGCGGAGGCGCCGGGCAAGGCGTACAACCCGCTCCTCGTCTACGGCGAGTCCGGCCTGGGCAAGACCCACCTGCTGCACGCCATCGGCCACTACGTGCGTTCGCTCTACTCCGGCGCCAAGGTGCGCTACGTGAGCTCGGAGGAGTTCACCAACGAGTTCATCAACGCGATCCGTGACGACCGCCAGGACCGGTTCAAGCGGAAGTACCGAGACGTCGACGTGCTGCTCATCGACGACATCCAGTTCCTCGAGGGCAAGACGCAGACGCAGGAGGAGTTCTTCCACACCTTCAACACGCTGCACAACGCCAACAAGCAGATCGTGCTGACCTCCGACCGTCCGCCCAAGCTGCTCGAGGCGCTCGAGGACCGGCTGCGCAACCGCTTCGAGTGGGGCCTGATCACCGACGTCCAGGCGCCCGACCTCGAGACCCGCATCGCGATCCTGCGCAAGAAGGCCGCGATGGACCGGCTGACCGCGCCGCCGGACGTGCTGGAGTTCATCGCCTCGAAGATCCAGACCAACATCCGTGAGCTCGAGGGCGCGCTGATCCGGGTGACGGCCTTCGCCAACCTCAACCGCCAGGAGGTCGACATGACCCTGGCCGAGATCGTGCTCAAGGACCTGATCCCCGAGGGCGGCGAGCCGGAGATCACCTCTCCGCTGATCATCGCCCAGACCGCGGCCTACTTCGGGGTCTCGATCGAGGACCTCACCGGCCCGAGCCGCGGTCGTCACCTCGTCATGGCCCGGCAGATCGCGATGTACCTCTGCCGCGAGCTCACCTCGATGTCCCTGCCCCAGATCGGCAAGGAGTTCGGCCGCGACCACACGACGGTCATGTACGCCGACCGGAAGATCAACCAGCTGCTCGCGGAGCGCCGCGCGGTCTTCAACCAGGTTTCGGAGCTCACCAACCGGATCAAGATGCAGGCACGCAACGCCTGAACCACACGTCCGGGCGCTGTGCACTTCTTGTGGTTCGAGCCCGGCGCGTCGTCCACAAGCCTGTGCAGACACTGGGACGGACTGTCGAGGACGGATCGTCCCTCCACATCGACACCCAGTGAGGCCCCGCGGCCGTGCACAGGTCATGCACGGCCCCACCTGCCACCTGACCTGCACGAACCGCAGTTGTGCACAGTTTCAACAGGACCTACTCCGACAACTCATCCGTACATGGATCCCACCCGGTCGAAACTCACCCGGGCCCCGATCTGGGGATGAGCACTGACCACACAGGTGTAACTACACCGGTGAGGTTTACGCGGATGCCGGGCAGAGGGACAAGCACCCGGCGCGCATGGCAGGATTCACGTCCACCCACGAACCACACGAACCCGGAGGAACGAAGAGTGAAGTTCCGCGTCGAACGCGACGTCTTCGCCGACGCCGTCGCGTGGGCTGCCCGCAGCCTGCCCGTGCGTCCCAGCGCTCCCGTCCTCGCCGGGTTGCTCATCGAGACCGGCGACTCAGGCCTCGTCCTCTCCGCGTTCGACTACGAGACCTCGGCACGCGCCGAGATCCGCGCCGACGTCGAGGTCGAGGGCCGCGTCCTGGTCAGTGGCCGACTGCTGGCCGACATCTGCCGCAGCCTGCCCGACAAGCCGATCGACTTCGACCTGGCCGGCGCCAAGCTCGAGCTGAAGTGCGGCTCGGGCCGCTTCAGCCTGCAGACCATGCCCGTCGACGAGTACCCGTCGCTGCCGGCCGTGCCGCCCCCGAGCGGTGTGGTCACCGGTGAAGAGTTCGCCAGCGCGGTCTCCCAGGCCGTCACCGCAGCCGGGCGCGACGACATGCTGCCGGTGCTCACCGGCGTACGCATCGAGATCGAGGGCGAGCGCATGTCGCTGCTCGCCACCGACCGCTTCCGCCTCTCGCACCGTGAGCTCACGTGGCGTCCGGCCTCGACCGACGTCTCCCTCGCCGCACTGGTGCCGGCGAAGGTCCTCTCCGACACGGCCAAGACGCTCTCGGGCGAGGTGACGATCTCGATCTCGCCCGCCGGCGGCGACGGCATCATCGGCTTCGAGGGTCAGGGACCCGACGGCCTGCGCCGCACCACCACCCGCCTGCTCGACGGCGACTTCCCCAAGGTCCGCAGCCTCTTCCCCTCGGAGCACCTGACCGTGGCCACGGTCGACCGGGCCGAGCTCGTCAACACCGTGAAGCGTGTGGCCCTGGTCGCCGAGCGCAACACCGCGGTGCAGATGAAGTTCGCCGACAGCGAGATCGTGCTCGACTCGCAGTCCGGCGACGAGGCGCAGGCCACCGAGGCGGTCGACGCGGTGATCACCGGCGACGAGATCGTCACCGGCTTCAACCCGACCTACCTCCTCGACGGGCTCACCGCGATCGGCAGCGACAAGGTCGACCTGTCGTTCACCCAGGCCACCAAGCCGGTCGTCATCTCGGCCAGCGACGGCACCGACGAGAGCTCCTTCCGCTACCTGCTGATGCCGAGGCGCCTGCTGTCCTGACCGCTCGCGCCACGCCTACCCCTGGAGGAACACTGATGGATCTCGGACTCGTCGGCCTGGGCAAGATGGGCGGCAACATGCGCGAGCGGCTGCGTCGCGGCGGCCACACGGTCGTCGGATTCGACCGCAACCCCGACGTCAGTGACGTCGGTTCCCTCGCCGAGCTCGTCGAGGCGCTGCCCTCGCCCAAGGTCGTGTGGGTGATGGTGCCGGCCGGGGAGGCCACCCGTGCCACCGTCGCCGAGCTGGGCGAGCTGCTCTCCGAGGGCGACGTCGTCGTCGACGGCGGCAACTCGCGGTGGACCGACGACCAGGCCCACGCAGCGCTCCTGGCGGAGAAGGGCATCGGCTACGTCGACTGCGGTGTCTCCGGTGGCGTCTGGGGCCTGGAGAACGGCTACGCGCTGATGTACGGCGGCGAGGCCGCCGACGTCGCCAAGGTCCAGCCGGCCTTCGACACCCTCAAGCCCGAGGGCGAGTTCGGCGCCGTGCACGCCGGCAAGGTGGGCGCCGGCCACTTCTCCAAGATGGTCCACAACGGCATCGAGTACGCGATCATGCAGTCCTACGCCGAGGGCTGGGAGCTGCTCGAGAAGGTCGACATGGTCGACAACGTGACCGAGGTCTTCCGGTCGTGGCGCGAGGGCACCGTGATCCGCTCCTGGCTGCTCGACCTGATGGTCAACGCCCTCGACGACGACCCCGGTCTGGAGTCGATCCGGGGCTACGCCGAGGACTCAGGCGAGGGACGCTGGACCGTGGAGGCGGCGATCGACAACGCCGTGGCCGTGCCGGCGATCACCGCCGCGCTCTTCGCCCGGTTCGTCTCCCGTCAGGACGACTCCCCCGCCATGAAGGCGATCGCGGCCATGCGCAACCAGTTCGGTGGCCACGCGCTGCACACGCCGCCGCCGACCGGGGGTGACGTCGACGGTGACGGCCAGGCCCCGCAGAGCGAGGCCGCGCAGCAGGCCGGCGCCGGACAGGGCGAGGGCGGCAGCGGCGCGGGGCCCACGACCGGGGAGAGCTAGCCCCGGCGTGCACGTCCAGCATCTCCTGCTCCACGACTTCCGCTCCTACACCGACGTCGACGTCCGGCTCGAGCCCGGGGTGACGGCGTTCATCGGCCGCAACGGCCAGGGCAAGACCAACCTGGTCGAGGCGATCGACTACCTCTCCCGGCTCGGGTCGCACCGGGTTGCGAGTGACGCTCCCCTGATCCGTTCGGGCGCCGACCAGGCCCTGGTGCGGGCGGTCGTGGTCAAGGACGGACGCCCGGCCACCCTGGAGGTGGAGCTCAACCCGGGGCGCGCCAACCGGGCCCGGATCAACCGCTCCCCGCTGCCGCGTCCTCGCGAGCTGTTGGGGCTGGTGCGCACGGTGCTCTTCTCGCCCGAGGACCTGGCGCTCGTCAAGGGTGACCCGAGCGACCGTCGTCGCTTCCTCGACGACCTGTTGGTGCTGCGTACGCCCCGGCTCGCCGGTGTGCGCTCCGACCTCGACCGCGTGCTCAAGCAGCGCAACTCCCTGCTCAAGAGCGCGGGCGCGGCGCGGCGCGGAGGCACGGCCGCCGAGAGCGCGATGGCCACGCTGGCGGTGTGGGACTCCCACCTGGTCGAGCTCGGCACGGAGGTGCTGGTGGCGCGCCTCGAGCTGGTCGACGCGCTGGCCCCCTTCATCGGCAAGGCCTACGAGGCCGTGGCGCGGGGCGCCTCGCGCGACGACGCCCAGGTGGAGTACCGCCCGTCGTTCGAGCTGCCCGGCGGGCCGGGTGAGCGCCCCGACCGGAGCCAGGTGGCGGAGGTCTTTGCCCTGGAGCTGGAGGGTCGCCGCCGCGACGAGCTCGACCGCGGCATCACCCTGGTCGGGCCGCACCGCGACGACCTGCTGCTGACCCTGGGCAACGCCGACCTGCGGCTGCCGGTGAAGGGGTACGCCTCGCACGGCGAGTCGTGGTCGTTCGCGCTGGCGCTGAAGATCGCTGCCTATGACCTGTTGCGCTCCGAGGGCGACGACCCCATCCTGATCCTCGACGACGTCTTCGCCGAGCTCGACTCGGGTCGGCGCGACCAGCTCGCCGAGCTGGTGGCCGGTGCCGAGCAGGTGCTGATCACGGCGGCCGTCGCCGAGGACGTGCCCGGGGCGCTGGCCGGTGCCCGCTACGAGGTCGCCGACGGGGAGGTGACGCGTGTCGACCGATGACCTGCCGGACCAAGCCGGGGAGTCCGGCGAGTCCGACGCGGCTGCCGAGTCCCGGGGCCCGACCCCGGAGAGCGTGCCGGAGAGCACGCCGGAGGTCGAGGAGACGTCGCCCGACGGCCTCGACCTGGCGCGCGAGGCGGCCCGGGCCGCCAGCCTGGCGCCGGGCGTACCGGCGAAGCGTCGCAAGGGTTCCGGTGCCGCCGGTCCCGGGCGTCGGCGCGGCCGCAGCCGGTTCTCCGGCGCCCACCCCGACGACCGCGACCCGCAGCCGTTGGGCTTCTCCCTCGACCGGTTGGTCTCCTACCGCGGCTGGGAGACCGACCTGCGGGTGCAGGGCGTCTTCGGCCGGTGGGGCGAGCTGGTCGGCGCCGAGGTCGCGTCGCACTCCACGCCGGAGACGCTCACCGACGGCAAGCTGGTCGTACGCACCGACTCCACCGCGTGGGCGACGCAGCTGCGCCTGCTCGCGCCCACGCTCGTACGCCGCCTCAACGAGGAGCTGGGTCACGGCACCGTGCTGGTGATCGAGGTGCTGGGCCCGCACGGACCGTCGTGGAAGAAGGGCCCGCGGTCGGCAGGTGGCCGAGGTCCGCGCGACACCTACGGGTGAGGGACCGCGAACGCCTCTCTGGCGTTCTGCGGGGCCTTGGGGCGTGTGGGGAGTCGATCCACCCCCTGCGCGGCGCGCAGATCCATGGTTCCGAGCCGCCTGAGGGCCTTGTGGCAGCGTTTGTCGGCCCATCACGGGGGCGCTTGTGGGGTTTTGACGGTGCCAACGGGTAAACTCGTCGAGTGGTCGCCCGGCCCCTGCACCACCCGGCCGAGGGCGACCTTCACACGCGTGCCGGCGAGGCACTCGGACGAGCGGAAAAGGACCTGCGTTGAGCGCTGACACCCCGGCCGAAGAGACCACCGTGACCGAGGGCGCCGCCTCCCCGGAGTCGGGGCCCAAGGCCACGTCAGGATCCAGCACCACGGTCAGCAACGACTACGACGCCTCCGCCATCCAGGTGCTGGAGGGCCTCGAGGCGGTGCGCAAGCGCCCCGGCATGTACATCGGCTCGACGGGCCCGCGCGGCCTGCACCACCTGATCTGGGAGATCGTCGACAACTCGGTCGACGAGGCGCTCGCCGGGCACTGCAACCGGATCGTGCTGACGCTGAACAACGACAACTCCGTCACCGTCTCCGACAACGGTCGCGGCATCCCGACCGGCACGGCGCCCGGCCAGGACCTGCCCGCGGTCACCCTCGCGCTGACCGTGCTGCACGCCGGCGGCAAGTTCGGCGGCGGCGGCTACAAGGTCTCCGGCGGTCTGCACGGCGTCGGCGTCTCGGTCGTCAACGCTCTGTCGAGCAACCTGGTGGTCGAGGTCAAGAACCGCGGCCACCTGTGGCGCCAGTCGTTCACGGTCGGCGTGCCCGACGGCGAGCTCGAGCAGGTGCGCCCGCTGGAGGACGGCGAGGAGACCGGCACCCAGGTCACCTGGTGGGCCTCGCCGGAGATCTTCGAGTCCACCGACTACGACCTCGAGACCATCACCACCCGCATCCGCGAGATGGCGTTCCTCAACCGCGGCCTCGAGATCGTCGTACGCGACCACCGCGAGAGCGCGGTCGAGCTCGCCGAGGTCATCGAGGACGGCACCGCCGACAACTCCTCCGCGACCGGCGACGACATCCACGCCGTCGAGGAGGGCGAGGGCGTCGAGCAGGTCTTCAAGTACGACCGTGGCCTGGTCGACTACGTCGAGTACCTCAACCGCCGCAAGGACAAGGCCAACCCGACGATCATCGCCTTCGAGGCCGACTCCGACGGTGGCTTCGGCGCCAAGGGCGACGACCGGCACATGAGCCTCGAGGTCGCGATGCAGTGGAACACGACCTTCTCGGAGTCGGTGCACACCTTCGCCAACACGATCAACACCCACGAGGGCGGCACCCACGAGGAGGGCTTCCGCGCGGCCCTCACCTCCCTGGTCAACAGCTGGGGCGAGGAGTGGGGCCTGATCAAGAAGAAGGAGGACCGGGTCTCCGGGGACGACATCCGTGAGGGCCTGACCGCCATCATCTCGATCAAGCTCGGCGAGCCGCAGTTCGAGGGCCAGACCAAGACCAAGCTCGGCAACACCGAGGCCAAGGGCTTCACCCAGCGGGTCGTCAACGACCAGCTCGGCGCCTGGCTGGAGCAGAACCCCGCCGAGGGCCGCGACATCGTCCGCAAGGCGCAGGCGGCGGCGTCCGCCCGCATCGCGGCCCGCAAGGCCCGCGACCTGGCCCGCAACCGCAAGGGCCTGCTCGGTGGCGGCGGACTTCCCGGCAAGCTCGCCGACTGCCAGTCGACCAACGCGGCCGAGTGCGAGGTCTTCATCGTCGAGGGTGACTCCGCAGGCGGCTCGGCGAAGTCGGGCCGCGACCCGCGCATCCAGGCGATCCTGCCGATCCGCGGCAAGATCCTCAACGTCGAGAAGGCGCGCATCGACAAGGTCCTGGGCAACCAGGAGGTGCAGGCGATCATCTCAGCGCTCGGCACCGGCATCCACGAGGAGTTCGACCTCGAGAAGCTGCGCTACCACAAGGTCGTGCTGATGGCCGACGCCGATGTCGACGGCCACCACATCAACACCCTGCTGCTGACGCTCCTCTTCCGCTTCATGAAGCCGCTCATCGAGCACGGCTACGTCTACATGGCCCAGCCGCCGCTCTACCGTCTGCGGTGGAACAAGCCCCACGAGCACGAGTTCGTCTACTCCGACGCCGAGCGTGACGCGATGATCCGCGAGGGCGAGGCGTCGGGCAAGAAGCTGCCGAAGGACAACCCGGTGCAGCGGTACAAGGGTCTCGGCGAGATGAACGCCGACGAGCTGTGGGAGACCACGATGAACCCCGACCAGCGCCTGATGCTGCGGGTCACCCTGGAAGACGCTGCCCGCGCCGACGAGATCTTCTCGATCCTGATGGGCGAGGACGTCGAGCAGCGCCGCTCCTTCATCCAGCGCAACGCCAAGGACGTCCGATTCCTCGATATCTGAGTGTCTAACTCCTGACCTAGATATCGACAGACGACTTCAGAAAGAGCAATCGTGACTGAGAACAACGGCGACACCGGCGGCATGGACGGGCTCGGCATCGGCGACGCGCGCATCCGCGACATCGACCTGCAGGAGTCGATGAAGGCCTCCTACATCGACTACGCGATGGCGGTCATCGTCGGCCGCGCCCTGCCCGACGTGCGCGACGGCCTCAAGCCGGTGCACCGCCGCGTCCTCTACGCGATGTATGACGGTGGTTACCGCCCCGATCGCGGCTTCTCGAAGTGCTCGCGGGTCGTCGGTGACGTGATGGGTCAGTACCACCCGCACGGCGACACCGCGATCTACGACACCCTCGTCCGCCTCGCGCAGCCCTGGGTCATGCGGGCGCCGCTGATCAACGGCCAGGGCAACTTCGGCTCGCCGGGCAACGACCCCGCGGCCGCCATGCGTTACACCGAGTGCCGCATGGCCCCGTTGGCGCTGGAGATGGTCCGCGACATCGACAAGGACACCGTCGACTTCCAGCCCAACTACGACGGCCGCTCCTCGGAGCCGACGATTCTGCCGGCCCGCTTCCCCAACCTGCTGGTCAACGGTTCGGCCGGCATCGCGGTCGGCATGGCCACCAACATCCCGCCGCACAACCTGCGCGAGGTCGCCGAGGGCGCCACCTGGGCGCTGCAGCACCCCGACGCCACCCGCGAGGAGCTGCAGGACGCGCTGATCGAGCGGATCAAGGGCCCCGACTTCCCGAACGCCGCGCTCATCGTCGGCCGTCAGGGCATCGAGCAGGCCTACCGCACCGGTCGCGGCCCGATCCAGCAGCGCGCCGTGGTGGAGATCGACGAGGACGCCAAGGGACGCACGTGCCTGGTCATCACCGAGCTGCCCTACATGGTCAACCCCGACAACCTGGCGCTCAAGATCGCCGAGCTCGCCGACTCCGGTCGCGTGCAGGGCATCGCCGACGTGCGCGACGACACCTCCTCGCGCACCGGCCAGCGCCTCGTGGTCGTGCTCAAGCGCGACGCGGTGGCCCGCGTGGTGCTCAACAACCTCTTCAAGCACACCGAGCTGCAGACCAACTTCAGCGCCAACATGCTGGCGCTGGTCGACGGTGTGCCGCGCACCCTGACGATCGACCAGTTCATCTCCAACTGGGTCACCCACCAGATCGAGGTCATCGTCCGCAGGACGAAGTACCTGCTGGCCGACGCCGAGAAGCGGGCCCACATCTACCGCGGCCTGGTCAAGGCGCTCGACATGCTCGACGAGGTCATCGCCCTCATCCGCCGCTCCCCCGACGTCGACGACGCCCGTCAGGGCCTGATCGCGCTGCTGGAGATCGACGAGATCCAGGCCAATGCGATCCTCGAGATGCAGCTGCGTCGACTGGCCGCACTGGAGCGCCAGAAGATCATCGACGAGCTGGCCAAGATCGAGCTCGAGATCGCCGACCTGCTCGACATCCTCGGCGACGAGGTGCGCCAGCGCCAGATCATCATCGACGAGCTCGGCGAGATCGTCGACAAGTTCGGCGAGGACAGGCGTACGCAGATCATCGCCGCCGACGGTGACCTCTCCATGGAGGACCTGATCCCCGACGAGGACCTGGTTGTCTCCATCACCCGCGGCGGCTACGCCAAGCGCACGCGCGCCGACCAGTACCGCACGCAGAAGCGCGGCGGCAAGGGCGTACGCGGTGCCACCCTGCGCGGCGACGACGTGGTCGACCACTTCATCTCGACCACCAACCACCACTGGCTACTCTTCTTCACCAGCGCCGGCCGGGTCTACCGCACCAAGGCCTACAACCTGCCGGAGGCCGGGCGTGACGCCAAGGGCGGGCACGTCGCCGGGCTGCTCTCCTTCCAGCCCGACGAGAAGATCGCCCAGGTGCTGGCGATCCGCGACTACGAGCAGGCGCCCTACCTGGTGCTCGCCACCAAGGCCGGCCTGGTCAAGAAGACCCGCCTGGGTGACTACAACAGCCCGCGCCAGGCCGGTGTCATCGCGATCAACTTCCGCAACGAGGGCGACGAGCTGATCGGCGCCGAGCTGGTCAACCCCGAGGACCACATCCTGCTGGTCAGCCGCAAGGGCCAGTCGGTGCGCTTCGAGGCCTCCGACGAGCAGCTGCGTCCGATGGGCCGCAACACCGGCGGCGTGACCGGCATGAAGTTCCGTGACGGCGACTCGCTGCTGTCGATGTCGGTCATCCGGGCCGCGCACGTGGCAGCCGAGGTAGTCGACGGCGACGTCGTGCCCGGCGACGTGGTGACCACCGAGGCCGACGGGTCGGAGACGCTCGAGCAGGCCTCCGAGGTCGGCGAGCTGGCCAAGCAGTTCGTCTTCACGATCACCGACGGAGGCTTCGCCAAGCGGACCCCGATCGAGGAATATCGGGTGCAGTCGCGCGGCGGCATTGGCATCAAGGCCATGAAGCTGGCCGACGAGGCGCGCGGCGAGCTGGTCGGTGGCTTCATCGTGGAGGACGGCGACGAGATCCTCTCGATCACCGCCAACGGCCAGGTCGTACGCTCCCCCATCAACGCCGACTTCCGGCCCACCGGACGCTCGACGATGGGCGTGAAGTTCGTGTCGCCCAAGAAGAACGACTCGGTCGCCGTGGTTGCCCGCTCGGTCGAGGCTCGCAATGATGACGCCGACGACGAGACCGCCACCGAGGCCGGGGACGACAACGAGGTCACCCCGACCGCCGAGGCCGGCGAGCCCGCTGCCGAGACGACTGGGGATGGTTCCTGATGGCGAAGAGCACTGACGCGAGCGCCGAGACCAGCGCCGGGGCGTCGAACCGACCGGGCTTCTCGGCCCGGGTGAAGGACACCCTGGCCAAGGCGGCCAAGGAGCACAACGACACGATGGCGCTCACCGCGACCACCAAGGGGGGCAAGCCGACGCGGCGGGCCCGGCTGCGGCTCGTGCGCGTCGACCCGCTGTCGGTGATGAAGACGTCGTTCCTGTTGTCGGTCGCCTTCGGCGTCGTCACCTTCGTGGCGGTGCTGATCGTGTGGACGATCCTGGGTGCGGCGGGTCTGTGGGACGCGGTCAACGACACCGTCGCGACCGTGATCACCAGCGGCGACCAGGCCTCGACCTTCGACATCCGCGACTACGTGGGCATGGGCCGGGTGCTCGGCTTCACCCTGGTGGTGGCCGTCATCGACGTCATCCTGCTGACCGCGATCGCCACGCTCGGCGCCTACCTCTACAACATGGCCGCGGCCCTGCTCGGTGGGGTCGAGGTCACGCTCGCCGAGGATCGCTGACCCGTTTTGTCGTGACGCAAGGGCGTCGGGTAACGTTTCCCCTCGGTTGCCACTCGTGGCACCCTCGCTCGGCTCCGGTCGAGGGAGGGCCTATAGCTCAGACGGTTAGAGCGCTTCCCTGATAAGGAAGAGGTCACAGGTTCAAGTCCTGTTAGGCCCACCAGTTCTTGCACATCGCCGCCGATGACGAGGGGACACCATGAAGAAGCTCCTTCTGCTGGCCCTCGCCGCCGCCGGAGTTCTCGCCGCGAAGAAGAAGCTCGACGAGAGCAAGGCCGAGCAGGCCGTCTGGGCGAACGCCACCGACCAGGTGGGCAAGGACTGACTGCACGACCCGGCTCTCACGAGCCAGGGGGCCTTGGCGCAATTGGTAGCGCATCTGCTTTGCAAGCAGAGGGTTAGGGGTTCGAGTCCCCTAGGCTCCACTGAGAAACCTGGAGGCTCCACTCCGGGTTTTTCTTCATTTCGGGCCGGCTTCTCCCGGGCGAGTTGTGTGCGCGAACGAGGCCAACACGCCGACGCGGCGGCTGGTCCGTGCACCCAACCGGTCCGCTCAGGCCATCAGCTCGTCCAGCAGCGCCACGGTCCGGCCCACCCCGTCCTCGGCGCGGGCGAGGGCGCCCAGCTCGGCGGCGCGCGCTCGGTAGCCCTCCGCGTGCGGCCCGGAGGTCATCTCGCGCAGCACCTGCGCGAGCCGAGCGCCGGTGAGCCGCTGGATCCGTGGGGCCAGAGGGCCGACGCCGAGGGCGTGCAGGCGGTGGGCGTGGAAGGGCTGGTCGGCGCCGAAGGCCACGGCGGCGCTCGGTACGCCCGCGCGCAGGGCCGTCCCGCTCGTCCCGGCGCCGCCGTGGTGGACCACCGCGCGCATCCGGTCGAAGAGCCAGGGGTGCGGCACCTCCGCGACGGCCAGGACGTCACCGGTCAGCCGCGCGGTGGGTCGGCCGGGGTCGGCGGGCGTCACCACGCGCAACCCCGTCAGACGGGCGGCCTCGGTGACCAGCGCGCGGATCTCGGCCCCGGTCGTACGCGCCATCGACCCGAAGCCCACGAAGACCGGCGCGGCTCCCGCGGCCAAGAAGTCGGCCAGCACCGCGTCCGGCGTGAACGGCTCCTCCGGCAGCACGAGCGCCCCGGTCTGGTGGGTGCCCGGTGGCCAGTCCGCGGCGGGCGGCACCAGCAACGGGCTGGCCGTCACCACGGTCGGGAAGGCGTCACCTCGTGCGGTGGCCTCGCGCAGCCCGGGCACGCGCAGCCCCAGCCGACGGCGTACGTGCACGGCCACGTCACGGCCCAAGGAGGTGGAGATCTGCCAGTTCAACCGGACGCCGAGCCGGTTGAGCGCCTGCACGTCGGTGAACCAGTGGGCGAAGAAGTGGCTCTCGCGCAGCATCGTCGGCACCTGCGCGGTGTGCACCGCCAGCACCGGTCGACAGCCGCGGTCCTCGGCGAGGGCGGTGGCGACGTCTCGGGTCAGGACGCCGGTGACGACCACCTCGCCCGGCGCGGCCGCCCCCAGCACCGCGTCCGCGAACGGGGCGGCCAGCCCCCGCATCCACGAGCGCAGCACCAGCCCCTGGGCAGGGGCGGTGGAGAGCAGTCGCCGTCCGACCCGACCGTGCGCCAGCGCGAGGGCGTCGTCGATGCGGGCGTCGACGCTGACGTACTCCACGTCGTGCGCGGCGGCCAGCGGGGCGTAGTCGGCGAGACCCACCACCCGGGCGCGATGACCTGCGGCGCCCAGACCCACGGCCAGGGCCACCATCGGTTCGACGTCGCCGCGCGACCCCATGGCCAGCAGCAGGTGACTCCGCGGCGTCGACACGCCCCGAAGTCTCCCAGACCGGGCATGATGCTCCTGTGATGACGACCGCCCCCGACGGAGCGCGCTACAGCGTGACCCGGCGGTGGATGCCCTGGCGCCGCAGGGCCAAGGACCTCGACGCCGGACCGGACTTCCCCGGCGGCGACTTCGGGAGCGGGGACGACCTGCTCGGTGTCCTCGTCCTGGTCGTGCTGGTGCTGCTGCTGGTGCCCTTCGTCGCTGCCGCCTTCCTGGTGGCGCTCGAGCTGCTGCTCCTGCTCCTCCTGCTGCCGTTCTACGTGGTCGCCCGGACGCTCTTCGGGGTCTCCTGGGAGATCGAGGTGCGGCTGCGCACGGGTCTGGTCTGGCCGGTCGTGCACACGGAGAAGGTCCACGGCTGGGGCGCGTCGGGCCGACGCATCAACGACCTCGCGACCGCGATCCGCGACGGCGCCGTGACCATGCCGATCGCTCCCCCCGTCGTCGACGCGACGGACTGAACCACGCCGCTGTCCGTCGGTGCCGTGGCGCCACGCAGCCTTTCCGCACGGTTCACCTCGGGTTGGGCGTACGTCCTCCCGACGCTCCTAGCGTGCGGGCGGCGGGTCAGGTCGACCCGCCTTCCAACGTCCAGGAGCAACGCGTGCGTCGTACTGCTGCCGGCATCGCCGGTCTCTCCGTCATCGCAGGAACCCTCTTCGCCGGTGGCGCCATGGCCGGCGTCGTCCCCGACCCGGTCGTCGACGGCCCCGGGCCGGTCTCCCTGAGCCCGCTGGGCAGCTACGAGACCGGGGTCTTCGAGGAGTCCGCCGCCGAGATCGTCGCCTGGCATCTGCAGAGCAAGCGGCTGCTGGTCGTCAACGCGGCCGACGCCACCGTCGAGGTGCTGGACGGGAAGAACCCGCGCAAGCCGCGCAAGCTCTTCAACCTCGACACCGCCGGCGTGAAGTCCGCCGACGGCTCGCGGGTGCCCGACACCGCAGTGGCCAACTCGGTCGCGGTGCGCGCTGACGGACTGGGTGTGGTTGCGGTCGAGGCCAGCCCCAAGACCGACCGCGGCTGGCTGGTCTTCTTCGACGCGAAGAGCAAGGGCAAGAAGCGGGGCAAGGTCTTCGGCGCGGTCCGGGTCGGCGCACAGCCCGACATGGTCACCCTCACCCCAGACGGCACCCGGGCGGTGGTCGCCAACGAGGGCGAGCCGGCCGAGGACTACAGCGTCGACCCACAGGGCTCGATCGCCGTCGTCACGTTGCCCAAGAAGATGAAGGCACCCCGGCAGAAGGCGGTCCGCACGGCCGGCTTCGGGGCGTACGAGGGAGCGAGGCTGCCGAAGGGCGTCCGCATCTTCGGTGGTCGTGAGGACGCCGGCACCGGCACTCCCGCCAAGCCGGTCAGCGAGAACCTCGAGCCCGAGTACGTCGCCGTTGACGCCGCCTCGAAGCGGGCGTACGTGACGCTCCAGGAGGCCAACGCGATCGCCGTCGTCAACCTGCGCAAGGCCAGGGTGACGAAGATCTTCGGCCTCGGCACCGTCGACCAGCGCAAGGTGAAGCTGGACGCTTCCGACCGCGACGGACGGATCAACCGCCGCACCTGGCCGGTGGAGGCCTTCCGCCTGCCCGACGCGATCGCGACCTTCCAGGTCGGCCGGCGCACCTATCTGGTCACCGCCGACGAGGGCGACTCCCGCGACTGGGAGGGCTACTCCGAGGAGGTCCGGGTCAAGGACCTCGGGGAGGACGGCCTGGCGCCGGTGTGCGAGTCGGTCGCTGCCGAGGCGGGCATGAGCGTCGCCGAGCTGCAGGAGGACGAGAACCTCGGGCGCTACAAGATCACCGTGAGCGCCGGGTTGCGCGCCGACGGCTCCTGCTACGACCAGCTCCACGGCTTCGGCGGCCGCGGCTTCTCGATATGGACGCCGCAGGGCAAGCTCGTCTCGTCCAGCAAGGACGGCTTCGAGGCCGTGACCGCCCGGGCGATGCCCGAGAGCTTCAACTCCGACCACGCCGAGACCGAGTTCGACGCCCGCAGCGACGACAAGGGCCCCGAGCCCGAGGGCGTCACCGTCGGCAAGGTCGGCAAGAAGACCTACGTCTTCACCTCCCTGGAGCGGGTGGGCGGCGTCATGATCCACGACGTGACCCGGCCCGCGAAGCCGAAGTTCGTGCGCTACGTCAACAACCGCGACTTCGCGCACTCCGGCGCCGAGGGCCTCGCCTCGGCGGGCGACCTGGGGCCGGAGGGCATCACCTTCGTCCCCCGCAAGGACAGCCCCCTGAAGCGGCCGATGGTCGTCATCGGCAACGAGGTCTCCGGCACCACGACGTTCTTCCGGGTCGACCTGCTCCGTTGACCCGGCCTCCACGACGTCCCCCGGCCGGGGCAGGTCGGGGGACGTCGGCGTTGGTGGCTGCACCCTCGAACGGTTACCTACACTCGGGGTGTGAAGTTCCCCGTCCTGCTGCGTCCGGTGGCGGTGACGGTCCACCTCGTCGCGGTGGCGTTGATCGCGCTGGGCATCACGCTCGGGATGTGGCAGCTGGAGTCGTGGCAGGAGCAGCGCGACGACGGCACCGTCGACCGGAGCGCGCGTGAGCCGGTGGCGTTGTCCGAGGCGCTCGGCCCCGACGATCCGTTTCCGCAGGACGCGGTCTCCCGCCCGGTCACGGTGAGCGGCACCTGGCTGCCCGAGTCCACCCTGTACGTCGAGGGTCGCGCGAGCGGGGACGAGACCGGTTACTGGGTGATGACGCCGTTGGCGGTGACCGACGACGGCGCCGACGCCGCCAGCGCGCCGGCACTCCTGGTCGTACGCGGGTGGGTCGCCGACCTCGAACCGCGCCCCGAGGCCCCGCGGGGTGAGGCGTCGCTGGCGGGTTGGCTGCAGCCCCCGGAGGGCTCCACGGGCCTCGACGACACAGACCGCAGCGACGACGTCATCCCGCAGGTGCGGCTGGCCGACGCCATCCAGCACGTCGACCAGGACCTCTACGGCGGCTTCGCGGTGGTGGACCTCGAGGCCGACAACATCAACGCCGGCACCGACGGCCTCGTGCCCGTCGGCGTCGAGGAGGTGCCGGAGGTCGGCGCGACCACCGGCGTACGGAACCTGCTCTACGGGTTGGAGTGGTGGATCTTCTCCGGCTTCGCGGCCTTCATCTGGCTGCGTTGGTGCCGCGACGAGCTGCTGAGGTCCCGTGCCGAGGAGATTGCCCTCGACGGGTAGCCTCGAGCACGTGAAGAAGGCCCTGACCCGCTACCGCGTGATGGCCTACGCGGTGGGTGTGCTGTTGATCGTGCTCTGCCTCGTGGGCGTGCCGCTCGCCAACTTCGACGGCACCCCGATGTGGGCCGGCGACCGGATCCCGACCCCCAACTGGTTCGACGACGGCAGCCGTCCCGACCAGTTCGGCCACTGGATCACCGGCTTCCTCGGCACCCTGCACGGCTGGCTCTACATGATCTTCCTGGTCTTCGCCTTCTCGTTGGCCCGCAAGGCGGAGTGGTCGATGCCCTTCACGCTCGGCATCCTGGCCGCCGGCACGATCCCGGTCGTCTCCTTCTGGGCCGAGCACAAGGCCACCCAGCGCATCCGGTCCGACCACCCCGAGGAGTTCCGGGCGCCGGAGCCCGCCGGCGTGGGAGTGTGACCCGATGACCCCTGGCGACCCCGGCACCACCGCCTTCGTCCTCGGTGGCGGCGGCCTGCTGGGCGCGGTCGAGGTCGGCATGCTGCGCGCGCTGCTCGAGCGGGGCATCACCCCCGACCTCGTGATCGGCACCAGTGTCGGCGCCCTCAACGGGGCGATGCTCGCCCATGACCCCACCCTGCGCTCGGTCGACCGGATGACCGACCTGTGGCGCGGCAGCGACCTGGCCCGCGAGATCTACGCCGACTCGCCCCTGAAGTCGGTGCGCCGTGCGCTGGCGAGCGGCACCCACCTGGCCAATCCCGCGCCCATCCGACGCCTGCTGGCCGCCGAGCTCGGCCGCGCGACCTTCGCCGACCTGCCGGTGCGCTTCCAGGTCTGTGCCTCCAGCATCGAGCGGTCGGCCGAGCACTGGTTCTCCGAGGGGTCGGTGGTCGACGCGGTGCTGGCGAGCGCGGCCGTGCCCGGCCTGCTGCCGCCGGCGAAGGTGGGCGACGAGCACTACCTCGACGGCGGCATCGTGAACTCGATCCCGCTGGGGCGCGCCGCGGCTCTGGGCGCAACCCGGATCTTCGTGCTGCAGGTCGGCCGGATCGACCGGCCCCTCACCGTGCCGAGCAAGCCGTGGGAGGTCGCCCGGGTCTCCTTCGAGATCGCGCGGCGCCACCGGTTCGTGCGTGAGCTGGCCGAGCTGCCCGACGGCGTCGAGGCCCACGTGCTGCCGGTCGGCGGCACGTCGGCCAAGGACGACTCGATCCTGGCGCACCGTGACTTCGACTCGGTCGAGGACCGCATCGAGGCCACCTACGTGGCGACCACGCTGCACCTGCAGCGCCTCGGCATCGCCTGAGCGTACGCACGACGACGGCGCCCCCGCCGGGTGGCAGGAGCGCCGTCGTGAGGGCGTACGAGCGTCAGCCCTGGGGCTTCTCGCCGCTCGCGTAGCCCTGCGTCGGGGGCACGTCGACGACCTCGGCCGGGTTGTCGGGCGTCGTGACCGCGTGGGGGGCCTCGGCGGCGTCGGCCAGCGCCTCCGCCGGGTCAGCGCCGGCGGAGTCGTCGGGCTCGGCGGCGGGGGCTGCCGGGGTCGCGGCCGCGGGCTTCGGTGCCGCCGGGGCGGGCGGCGTGGGGGTGGCGGGCTGCCACTTCGCCGACTCCTTCTGGGCGGTCAGCTTCTTGGCCACCACGCCCAGGGCACCGACGAGGGCGCCGACGAGCAGGAACTTCTTGAACTTCCCGCCCTTCTTCTTCTTGTCCTCGATGAGGCCGGCAGCGGTCGCCTTCTCCTCGGCGAACTGGTGGGCGTGCTCGGCTGCGTTGGCGGCGACCTCGACCGCCTGCGCGACGAGCTCACTGGCGGCCGCCTTGCCCTGGCCGACGGCCGGACCGGCCTTCTTGGCGCCCTCCTTGGCCAGCGTGGCGGCCTTCTCGGTCGCGGAGTCGACCTGGGGCTTCACCTGGGTGGCGACCTCCTGGGCGACCTCCTGGGCCTTCTCGACAATCGACTTCTGCTTGCGCACACCCATCTCGATCCCTTCCTTCGGTTGGTGACTCCATCTCACCAGACGGGGCAAGCGACCACCAGAGGCGTGCGCGGCCGCACCGGGCCCGCAGCCGGGCGCGTGACAAGATCGGGGTGCACGATTCCGACATCCCGACCGAGAGGCGCCCCATGGCTGACCTGCAGGCCACCCTGAAGACCAACAAGGGTGACATCGTCATCAACCTGTTCCCGAACCACGCTCCCGAGACCGTGGACAACTTCGTCGGTCTGGCCGAGGGCACCAAGGAGTACAAGGACGACGCCGGTCGCTCCGGTGTGCCCTACTACGACGGCCTCGGCTTCCACCGCGTCATCGACAACTTCATGATCCAGGGCGGCTGCCCGCTCGGCACCGGCACCGGTGGCCCGGGCTACACCTTCAAGGACGAGCCGCACCCCGAGCTGGTCTTCGACAAGCCCTACCTGCTCGCGATGGCCAACGCCGGCCCGGGCACCAACGGCTCGCAGTTCTTCGTCACCACCGCCGCGACCCCGTGGTTGAACTTCAAGCACACCATCTTCGGCGAGGTCGCCGACCAGGCCTCGCGCGACGTCGTCGACGCCATCGGCAAGGCCCCCACCGGCCGCATGGACCGTCCGGTCGACGACGTGATCATCGAGAAGGTCGAGATCACCCGCTGATCCAGCACCACCACCCGCGGGGACCGACGATCCAGGAGACCAGGTGAACGACGCACTGCCGCCCTCCGTCGGCCCCTCGACCTCACCGTCCGGGGTGCCCCACTGCTACCGGCACCCCGGGCGTGAGACCTACATCCGCTGCCAACGCTGCGAGCGCCACGTCTGCCCCGAGTGCATGCGCGACGCGGCCGTGGGCTTCCAGTGCCCCGAGTGCGTCGCCCGCGGGGCGAAGGAGACGCGCAGCGGGCGCGCCCTGCTCGGCGGGCGACGCTCGGAGAACCCCCAGGCCACCTCGCTGGGTCTGGCGGGCGTCAACCTCGTGATCTGGGTGGCCGTCCTGGTCACCGGCGGCGCGACGTCGTGGCTCGCCGACCGGCTGATGCTCAGCCCCCTGGGCCGTTGCGTGGTCGGCGACGGCTCCCAGTGGTATCCCAACGTCGACGGCGCCGGCCTCTGCGCCACCCTGCCCGGGGCTTCCTGGCAGTCGGGGCTGGCCGACGGCGCCTGGTGGCAGGTGCTCACCCACGGGTTCGTGCACGTCGACCTGTGGCACCTGGCCCTCAATGCCGTCGGACTGATGATCCTGGGTCCGCCGGTCGAGCAGGCGATGGGCCGGCTGCGCTTCCTGGCGCTCTACCTGCTCGCCACCCTGACGGCGGGCGCGACGATCTTCGTCTTCGCGCCGCCCTACTCCGCGACCCTGGGCGCCTCAGGTGGCGTCTTCGGCCTCATGGGCGCCCTGCTGGTGCTCTCCGTACGCTTCCGCGGCGACGTCCGCGGCCTCGTGACGCTGCTCGTGCTCAACGCCGTGATCACCTTCGCGGTGCCCGGCATCTCCTGGCAAGGCCACCTCGGTGGGTTCGTCGGCGGTGCCCTGGCGGCGGCCGTGCTGGTCTACGCCCCCCGCGGCGAACGTCGTTCTCTGTGGCAGTGGCTCGGCTTCGCCCTCATCGCGGTGGTCGTCCTCGCGGTCTTCGTCGCGCGCGCCCTAGCTCTGCGCTGACCTAGCTCAGTGTTGAGTCAGCCTTGGGCTGACTTATCCACAGGTTGTACCCAGTTGTGGACAACTACACCGGTGTAATTCGTCCACAGCCTCCTCCCCAGGTGTGGAAACCGAAAGCCCCTCACGCACCAACCGAAATGGTCGAGAAAAGGCCGGCGGGTTCTAGGTAGTCACGCAACACCTCGAGGTTCGAGGAGTTGTTGTCGATGGCGTATTCGTTCGAGGTACGTG
>NZ_JADCSA010000201.1 GCF_015070385.1 Nocardioides malaquae
AAAGTACTTTCAGCGGGGAGGAAGGGAGTAAAGTTAATACCTTTGCTCATTGACGTTACCCGCAGAAGAAGCACCGGCTAACTCCGTGCCAGCAGCCGCGGTAATACGGAGGGTGCAAGCGTTAATCGGAATTACTGGGCGTAAAGCGCACGCAGGCGGTTTGTTAAGTCAGATGTGAAATCCCCGGGCTCAACCTGGGAACTGCATCTGATACTGGCAAGCTTGAGTCTCGTAGAGGGGGGTAGAATTCCAGGTGTAGCGGTGAAATGCGTAGAGATCTGGAGGAATACCGGTGGCGAAGGCGGCCCCCTGGACGAAGA
>NZ_JADCSA010000202.1 GCF_015070385.1 Nocardioides malaquae
AGCATCTCCAAATCTGAGGCCATGGTTCTCAGCAGGAAACCGATGGTTTGCACAGTCCGGGTGGGGGATGAGACTCTACCCCAGGTGAAGGAGTTCAAGTATCTTGGGGTCTTGTTCACGAGTGAGGGGAGGACGGAGCAGGAGATCAGCCGGAGAATCGGAGCAGCAGGAGCGGTACTGCAGTCGCTTTACCGCACTGTTGTTACGAAAAGAGAGCTGAGCCAGAAGGCAAAGCTCTCGATATACAATCTTTGTTCCTCCTCTCACATATGGCCATGAAGTTTGGGTCATGACCAAAAGAATAAGGTCGCAGATTCAAG
>NZ_JADCSA010000203.1 GCF_015070385.1 Nocardioides malaquae
CAGACAGAGCCGAATCGAAGAGCTCAGATCACAAACGCCGTAGGCGTGTCATCCAAACAAGTGGAGCCTGACGTTAGGCTCGGAGCACAAACGACCAGGGCGTTTTACGTCACATGAGTTTTGCCTGTGGGGCGTTCCCTAAAACGCCCTGGTCGTTTGTGCTCCGAGGGAGTGGCTTAACCAGAAGGAATTCTGGGTAACACGTGACATTCACTGTCCAATGGGACCGTGAATATCCATGGGCGTCCAATGAGCGTCTCTCCTGAAAGTGGCCGAATGACGTCATTCGGGTTGTTTGGATGACGTGCCCACGGCGTTT
>NZ_JADCSA010000204.1 GCF_015070385.1 Nocardioides malaquae
TAATTCTTTGACATCACAACAATGTTGCAAATGTGGTGCAAATAAGTTAAAACTCTTAACTTCTTTTTTTGTCCATTATTAGGAAGGCCTTATGATAAATTATCAACTTGGGAAAAATAAATACAATAAAGGGTTAAGATTTAGGATCACAGTCTTTGCAAAGACAACGTGGGGGGTAATAGGCCCCCCCTATTACTCCCTTATAATGGGGGTTTCATATTCATAAAAAACACAGAATATGATGTTGTTATCCAAAGTGCCGGGGACTCTGCATGGCAGGGACGCCAAGTCTGATCGCAGCCACGTCGGTCTGTGTGCC
>NZ_JADCSA010000205.1 GCF_015070385.1 Nocardioides malaquae
AACGAAAAAAAAGAGAAGCGAGACAATCCATCACATACTTCCGTAGATCAGCCTACATAGGCTTATAATACAGTATATATGTTTTTTTGTTTTGTTTTATGAAGTATGTTTCCCCAGAGTTTTGCCAACAATGGGCTGCCATAAAAAGGCGAACAGCGAGATCCCTCCAGAGCTAACATGGGCTAGAAATGAAAAATGTTTTCCCCTCTACTACGGCTTAATGGATGGAACAACGGTGAGAAAGGGCACTCGTCAACAATTCTCCTCTAACATGAGCGCTCATGTTGACATGGCAACCATCATAATCAACACCAAATC
>NZ_JADCSA010000206.1 GCF_015070385.1 Nocardioides malaquae
TGGCCTCCGACTTGGTATGAAAAAGAGAAATCACACCCAATCAGGCCTGGAATTTCATCATTATAGGGCAAGGCCACTTGGCCTTGGTGTTGTTAACTTTTTGAGGGCACAAAGGCCAAATGCTAGGGTAGGAAGATTTCAGTCCATTGAAAGTATTCGTTCAAATTTAAATGGAATATGTAGACAATCTGCAGTGAAATAAACAAAATATGGAATTTATAATCTGATCCATGCTCTGCCCTGCAACAAAGTACTGGATTTGTTAAAGGATGCGGACTCAGGGGAGCTAAGAATTCAGAATCTCAAACGATACATAC
>NZ_JADCSA010000207.1 GCF_015070385.1 Nocardioides malaquae
CAAATTATTTTTCTGTGTAACAAAAACGGCTTTAATAACATTCATAATTTATGTAAATAATGTATATACTTTTCTCTTTCGCATCTACTGCATAGTACCATGTTTTATTTGTGTCATTCAAAAGGGACCCCAATTTAAAAAAGCCAAACGCTGTCTTGTGGCATCCTTTTAGTCATAATACTGTACCTTTACCTATGCAAACTGCTAATAAAAATATCAATCAATCAATCAATCAATTAATGAGCCTATGACAATGGTAGAATTTGAAAACAATGTCATAATAATGCAGAAACTGATTGCCGAAAATAGCCGATCTA
>NZ_JADCSA010000208.1 GCF_015070385.1 Nocardioides malaquae
CCCCCATCGGACCAAACTGCTGCGTCCTCAAACCCTTCATCCCCTGTCCGCATGCCGGTCATTTGAAGGACTTCAGTAGCCTTCAGTTGTGCACAAAGTGACTCTACAGCCCTTTAAGGACAGCTAGGCCTCCCCTAGAGTAGGGATGTGAAAGAAAATCGATTTTCGACTCGATTACCGACTCATGCTCACCACGACTCAAAAAACATGCAGTCGAAAATCGTATTCTTTTTTTTTTATTCCTTTTTTTAATCGTTTTTTTTTTTTTTCATAATAATTCAAAAATAAACATATCTGCCGAAATATACTAGCAGCCA
>NZ_JADCSA010000209.1 GCF_015070385.1 Nocardioides malaquae
GGTGGCAGAAAATATACCTATTAGTGTCTATGAAGTTAACATTACTCTTAAAGCTCTCCAGCCGTGATGTCATACCGCTAGATGGCGCTGTTAGCCGGGTTCCTACAGATTCTAGTTGCATTGAAACTCACATAGGGAAATCTTAGATCTCCTCATATAACAACTGTACAAACAAATCATCCACTGGTGTCTGTCAGGAGAGTGGCTTTGCTTCATTTATGATATTCATTCATATTAGATATAGCCTGTTTCTGGAGATAATTTAGCTAATTCTGCAGAAAAAAGTTAGACACTAAACTTCCGAGGTTTAAATCACT
>NZ_JADCSA010000210.1 GCF_015070385.1 Nocardioides malaquae
TAACTTTTGACCTGCGTGTTTGCCCACCTTTTTACTCAATTACTGCCATCCCAGCAGTCTGCTTTAGCAGGGCCTTAAAACCTCTGATGGAACCAAGAGCCTTGTGTCTGCACAAAGACCAGAGAGAGAGAGAGAGAGCAGATGGCAGCGTGACATGGCCAAGGTCATCCGGCAACCCGCGGTCAGCTATAGCAGCACACACCATTAGAAACCCAACCCTCTTCTCTTTGCCCACCCCTCGCTCTGGATTTCTCCCTCCTTTCCCCTGGCCCTGCCTCACTTGTTCCTTTTTTCTCATTCTCTCGCTCCCTCCTCG
>NZ_JADCSA010000021.1 GCF_015070385.1 Nocardioides malaquae
CCTCTCCCGGATCGTGTTCAACCACCTCACCACCGACCACCAAGCCCGCGCTGCGACTGGACTCGCAGCCGCCGCTTGACATAGGAGAAACCCATGGCCCGCCCTCCCCACGCCCGAGACAAGGTGCTGCGCGCCTTCGTGGAGCTTCTGCTGGAGGGCGAGCGCGGTGCCACGCTCGACGCGGTCGCCGCCCGGGCCGGGGTCTCCAAGGGCGGCCTGCTCTACCACTTCCCCAGCCGCGACGCCCTCGCCGACGCCGTGCTCGAACGCTTCCTCGAGGTCACCGCCAGCGACCTCGAGGCGATGCGGACCGCACCCGAAGGCGCCGCGCGCCACTTCGTGCGTACGTCGTGGCAGGTCGACCACGAGCTCGACCCGATCTACCGCGCCACCCTGCGGCTCGCCCAGGCCGGGCACCAGGACGCCCTGGCGGCCATCGACGACCTGCACCGCAGCTGGCTCGACCAGCTGGTCACGGAGGTCGGTGACCCGGCCGTCGCTCGCACGATCATGCTGATCGGCGACGGCCTCTACCACCAGACCTCGATGCCGGGGTCGTGGTCGCGCGAGACCTTCGCCGACGCGTTGCCGGACCTGCTCGCCCAGGTCGACCGGCTGACCGAATCGCTGCCCTAGAGTGACCCGCATGGACGACCAGTACCCCGGCCCCGGCCTCCCCCAGCAGGCGCAGCTGCGCACGTTCTTCCGCCTCGCGGGGCCCGTCATCGCGGTCGTCGGTGGCCTGACCTCGGCCTACGGGTTCATCTCGTTCCTGACCTTCGGCGCCGACGCCGACTTCGACGCCATGCCGGTGACCGAGATGGCGCTCTTCATGGGCGGCTTCATCGTCTTCGCCATCGGGATGGCCATGTGCCGCGCAGGCTACGGCGCCATCGCGGCCCGCTACGCCTCCGGCGAGCTGTCACCGGTCCTGCGCGACTCTTTGCGACACACCGGGCTGACCCCGTCGGACCGCCAGACGCAGGCGCAGCGCACGGACGGTCCCTACTGCCGGGAGTGCGGGACGCAGGCGCCCGACCGGTCCGCGAAGTTCTGCGGGTCCTGCGGCACCGGCCTCGGCTGACGCGGGGTCACGCCTCCGCAGCCTCAGCCGTCAGCGAGCTCCTCGGGCCCGTGCGGCGTCTCCCAAACACTGAGGTCCGGCCCCTTCGGCACGATCCCGGTCGGGTTCACGTCGGTGTGCACGACGTAGTAGTGCGCCTTGATCTGCTCGAAGTCGACCGTCTCGCCGAAGCCCGGCGTCTGGAAGAGGTCGCGGGCGTAGCCCCACAGGTGCGGCATCTCGCTCAGCTTGTTGCGGTTGCACTTGAAGTGGCCGTGGTAGACCGCGTCGAAGCGCACCAACGTCGTGAAGAGGCGTACGTCGGCCTCCGTGATCGCGTCACCCATGAGGTAGCGGCGCGTCGCCAAGCGCTCCTCCAGCCAGTCCATCGCCGCCCACAGGCGGTCGTACGCGTCGTCGTAGGCCTCCTGGGAGCCGGCAAAGCCGCAGCGGTAGACGCCGTTGTTGACCTCGGTGAAGATCCGCTTCATGACCTGCTCCATCTCCTCGCGGAGGTCGGCGGGCCACAGGTCGGGGGCGCCCTCGCGGTGGAACTCCTGCCACTCGAAGAAGAGGTCGTGGGTGATCCACGGGAAGTCGTTGGTGACGACCTGCTTCGACTCGACCTCGACCATCGCGGGCACCGTGATGCCCTTGGGGTAGTCGGGGTAGCGGTTGAAGTAGGCCTGCTGGAGCCGCTCGAGGCCGAGCACCGGGTCGACGCCGCCGGGGTCGCGGTCGAAGGTCCAGGAGTTCTTGTCGTGGGTGGGGCCGGGCAGGCCGACGCTGATGACCTCCTCGAGTCCGAGCAGCTTGCGCACGATGAGCGAGCGGTTGGCCCACGGGCAGGCCGGCGCGGCGACGAGGCGGTAACGACCGGGCTCGACCGGCCAGCGGGTGATGCCGTCGCGCTCGGGGTCACGACCGCCGTACGCCGCGTCGTCGGGGTCCGCGGAGCGCTCCCCGGCCAGGATCCGGTCGGGGACGTAGCTCATGTCCCGCTCGAAGGACTTGCCCTTCTCGGTGTAGGTCGGCTTCAGGTCGTCGCTCATGCAACGACCCTAGTGCGGCCCACCGTCTAGTTCAAGTCTCAACCAGATTGGCCCCGCGTCGGTCGGGACCGCCACGGCCTCAGCACGACCGCCAGCAACAACCCCAGCCCCACGCCGACGACAGCGCCCAGGCTGTTGTCGACCATGTCGGTCACGTCGCACGCGCGGTCGATGCGGGCGAGCTCCAGCTGCAACCACTCGATGGCGACCGAGTAGGCGACCAGGCCCAGCAGGCCCAGCGGCACCAGGGCGTACGCCGCGCGCCAGCGCGCACAGGCCACCACCAGGAGCGCTCCGGCCGGCACGAAGACCACCATGTTGAGCAGCCGTTGCCCCCCGCCCACGATCCAGAAGCCCTCGGGCGAGGGGCCCCCGTAGTCGAGGGAGCAGGTCTCGGGGCGGTCCTCCGCGGCGATCACGGTGGGCACCTCGTAGGCCGGCGTCAGCGTCAGCACGCCGATGCACGCCACCGCGCCGACGAAGCCGGCGATCGCCCATGCACTCACCGCGGGGAGGCGCCGCCGGAGCAGCAGGCCGAGGAGGAGGCAGACCACGGCCACCACGGCCACGCCCGCCAGCATCGTCTCCACGCCGCCACCCCACACGCCCGCCGAGGCTACCGGGCCACCCGCGCCGCCGACCCCGCGAGGGGATCAGGTGAGAATGCAGGGGTGTCGAGCCAAGCAGTGACCCGGCGCAGCCTCGGCATCATCCTCGTCGTGGCGGGCGCCCTCCTCTTCATCCTCAACTCCGGGGTCTCCCGAGTCGCGTTGCGCCAAGGCATCAGCTCGCTCGAGCTGACGTCGCTGCGCATCACCGGCACCGCCGTGGCACTGCTGCTGGTGGCGCTGCTGGCACGACGCAGCGCACTCCGGCCGCCCCGTGGTCGCGAGGTCGTCGTCGTGCTCGGCCTGGGGCTCTTCGGCGTGGCTGCCCTGCAGTTCTTCTACTTCGTGGCGATCGACCGGCTGACGATCAGCCTCGCGCTCCTGCTGGAGTTCCAGGCACCCTTCCTGGTGGCGCTGTGGGCCAAGTTCGTGCAGCGCGACGACGTCTCGGCCCGCCTCTGGTGGGGGCTGGGGCTCGCCGTCATCGGGCTCGCGATGGCGACCGAGGCCTGGCGCGGCGCCTCCTTCGACACCCTCGGCGTGCTCGCCGGACTCCTCGCGGCCGCCGCCTTCGCCGCGTACTTCCTGCTGGGCGAGCAGGCGCAGACCACGATGTCGTCGCTGGGCACCATGCTCTGGTCGTTCGCGGTGGCCGCGGTGGTGCTCAACGTCGTGCAGCCGTCGTGGAGCGTCGACGCCGACCTGGGTGCGCACGTCTCGCTGCTCGGCACGCTGGACCACCTGAGCCTGCCGCTGTGGACGGTCGTGACCTCGGTGGTGCTGCTCGGCACCCTGCTGCCCTTCGGCCTGGAGCTGGCGGCCCTGCGCTTCATCCCGGCCACGACGGTGACCGCGATCGCGATGCTCGAGCCGGTCGGCGCGGCCGCGCTCGGCTGGGCGTGGCACGAGGAGGCGTTGGGCGCCGTCGCCGTCATCGGCTGCATCCTGGTCGTCACCGGCATCCTGCTGGCCGAGCGGTCCCGGGGCGACCACCCGGCCGACCCGGTGGCCCTGACCTGAGTCACCGCCCGATCTGGCGACCCGACGCACCGACGGAGCTGGCTCGCCACCCCTACAGTGGCGGCATGAGATTCCTCGGCACCCTGATCGCCACGATGGCGGGCGTCGCCGCCGCTGCCTGGCTCTTCGACGGCATCTGGTTCGAGGGGACCGACGGTCCGCTCGGTGAGGAGCTGCGCGACAAGGTGCTGCCGGTGGCCCTGGTGGCGGTGATCGTGTGGGTGGTCGACCAGGTCGTCGCCCCCGTCGTCAAGCTGCTCTCCCTGCCGCTGGTCGTGCTGACCCTCGGTCTCTTCCTGCTGGTCGTCAACGCGGCGATGCTGATGCTCGCGGCGTGGATCGCCGGCCAGGCCGACCTCGGCTTCCACGTCGACGGCTTCTGGGTCGCCCTGGGCGGCGCCCTCGTCATCACCCTCGTCGAGCGCGTCGTCTCCGCCCTCCTGGTGGAGGACCGGTGACCCCGACGCCCTCGCTGCCCGAACCTGCGCTGCCCGAACCCCTGACGCCCGGCCGCTACCGGGTCGCGATGGTCTGCCTGGGCAACATCTGCCGCTCGCCCGTCGCCGACGTCGTGATGAGCGCCCGGGTGGCCGAGGCGGGCCTTGACGAGGTCGTCGAGGTCTTCTCCGCCGGCACGGCCGACTACCACGTCGGCAAGGGCATGGACCCGCGCTCGGCGCAGACGCTGACCGCCGCCGGCTACGACGCGACGCGCCACCGGGCTCAGCAGTTCGACCACGCCTGGCACGACGAGGTCGACCTGATCCTGGTGATGGACCACGCCAACCACGCCGACGTCACCGCCGGGCGCGAGCGGGCGCGCGTACGCCTCTTCCGCGACTTCGATCCCGTCGACGCCGGTGGCGAGGTACCGGACCCGTACTACGGTGGGGAGGAAGGCTTCGGGGAGGTGCTGGACATGGTCGAGCGGACGAGCGCACACCTGGTGGGGCTGCTCGCCGACGTCGTGGGCCGATGACCCGCGCCCCGCTGGTCGCCCGCCGCGCCGAGGCCCTGCTCGGGCGCCCGGTGGTGAGCACCGCGCCGGTCGCCGGCGGCGACATCGCCACCGCCCACCGGCTGCGCCTCAACGACGGCACCACGGCCCTGATGAAGACCCTGCCGCACCCCCCGGCCGGCTTCTTCGAGGCGGAGGCGCGCGGCCTGCAGTGGCTGCGTGAGGTCGAGGACGGCGTGCCCGTGGCCGAGGTGCTGGCGGTCGACACCGACTGCATCGTGGTGCGGTGGATCGAGCCCGGCCGCGCCACCCAGGAGGCGGCGAGCGACTTCGGCGTCCGCCTCGCGCGTACGCACGCAGCCGGCGCGAGTGCGTACGGCGCGGTGGGCTCGAGCGACGGCGCCCACACCGACGGCTTCATCGGACGCCTGCCCATGCCCAACCGGACCGCACCGACCTGGGCGGAGTTCTACGCCACCCGGCGCGTGCTGCCCTACCTCAAGCTGGCCCGCGACCGGGGCGCGATCCTCGAGGACGACGCGGCCGCCGTCGAAGGGCTGGTCGGCCGTCTGGGAGACCTGGTGCCCGAGGAGGGTCCGGCCCGTCTGCACGGTGACCTGTGGAACGGCAACTGCCTGTGGGGCTTCGACGGCCAGGTGCACCTCATCGACCCCGCCGCCCACGGCGGGCACCGGGAGACCGACCTGGCGATGCTGGCGCTCTTCGGCCTGCCCCACCTGGCTCGCACGACCGCGGCCTACGTCGAGACGACCCCGCTGGCCGACGGCTGGGAGGAGCGTCAGTCCATCCACCAGATCTTCCCGCTGCTGGTGCACGCCTGCATGTTCGGTGGCGGCTACGGCGCCCGCGCCGGGGCCGCGGCAAGGCGTTTCTCAGGTCCCGGTGGCACGCTGGCTCCGTGAACGCTCCCGCCCCTTCACCCACCCCGCCGCCCGGTCCGTCCTCCGGCTCCTCAGCCGGGTCGTCGGGCGCGACGTTGCTGGTGGTCGACGACGACAAGGCCGTGCGTGAGTCGCTGCGCCGGTCACTGGACTTCAACGGCTACACCGTGGTGCTGGCCGGCGACGGCGCCGAGGCGCTCGCCGTGATCGGATCGGTGCAGCCCGACCTGGTCGTGATGGACGTGATGATGCCGCGGCTCGACGGCCTCGACGCAACCCGCGCGCTGCGGGCTGCGGGCAACGACGTGCCGATCCTCGTGCTGACCGCCCGCGACGCGGTGGGCGACCGGGTCGAGGGGCTCGACGCCGGAGCCGACGACTACCTCACCAAGCCCTTCGCCCTGGAGGAGCTGCTGGCCCGGGTGCGGGCGCTGCTGCGCCGGGCGGCCCCGGTCAGCGCCGAGGAGGCGGAGGTGCTGGTCTTCGGCGACCTCACCATGGACCTGGCCACCCGCGAGGTGCGTCGGGGAGAGCGCCTGATCGAGCTCACCCGCACCGAGTTCACGCTGCTCGAGCTCTTCCTGCGGCGTCCGCGCCGCGTGCTGGAGCGGGCCTTCATCCTCGACGAGGTGTGGGGCTACGACTTCGGCACCACCGCCAACTCCCTCGAGGTCTACGTCGGCTACCTGCGGCGCAAGACCGAGGCCGCGGGCGAGCCACGACTCATCCACACCGTGCGTGGGGTGGGCTACGTGCTGAAGGACGCATGAACCTCCTGCACCGCTGGTGGGAGCGCAGCGGGTGGCACTACCGACGTTCGCTGGCCAGCCGGGTGGCCGTGCTGACGACGCTCACCCTGGGCCTCTCCGTGGCCTTCATGGCGGCGACCGCCTTCGTCACCATGCGCATGCAGATCCTCTCCTCGCTCGACCAGTCGTTGCTCGACCGCGCCACGAAGGCCGCCTCCCACCCGGCGCTGGAGGAGATCACCCGGCTCGAGGTGCCCGGCTGGGTGCTGGGCGCCGCCGACGTGCGGGTCGTCTTCATCGACATCCAGGGCGAGGTCCTCACCGCCGACCTCGGGCCGCGGGTGCAGCTGGGCGGACCGGAGGCCGAGGTGGTGCGCGGGGAGGCCGCGCAGTCGGTGCGCACGATCACCGCCGAGGGTGGCGTGCGCTACCGGGTGGCAGCGGTGCCGGCCGGCGAGGACGTCGCCCTGGTGCTGATGCAACCCCTCGCCGAGACCGACCGCACCCTGCGCAAGCTGAGCACCGTGCTGCTGCTCTTCAGCGCCGGCGGCGTGGTCGTGGCCAGCCTCGGCGGGTGGGCCGTGGCGCGCAACGGACTGCGCCCGGTGCGCCGGTTGACCCGCTCGGTCGAGCAGATCGCCCGCACCCAGGACCTGCGTCCGCTGCCCGTGGAGGGTGACGACGAGATCGCCCGGCTGGCCGCGGCGTTCAACCAGATGCTGACCGCGCTGTCGGCCTCCCGCGACCGTGAGCGACGGCTGATCGCCGACGCCGGCCACGAGCTGCGGACGCCCCTGACGAGCCTGCGCACCAACATCGACCTGCTCGCCCAGGCCGGGGACGGGCTGCCCGCCGAGGCGCACGCCGAGGTGATGGACGACGTACGCGCCCAGCTCGAGGAGCTCTCCACGCTGGTGGGCGACCTGATGGAGCTGGCCCGCGACGAGGAGCTGCCCCACTCGGTGACCGAGCTCGACCTGGCCGAGGTGGTCGAGCGGGCCCTGGCCCGGGTGCGGCGCCGCACGATCGACGTCGGCTTCGACGTCGACCTGGAGTCGTGGACCGTGCGCGGCGAGAGCTCCGCCCTCGAGCGGGCGGTCACCAACCTCCTCGACAACGCGGTGAAGTGGAGCCCCGACGAGGGCACCGTGACGGTGCGCCTGCGCGAGGGGGTGCTCACCGTCGACGACGAGGGCCCGGGCATCGACGAGGCCGACCTGCCCCACGTCTTCGACCGCTTCTACCGCGCCGACACCTCACGGACGATGCCCGGCTCCGGCCTCGGGCTGGCGATCGTGCAGCAGGCCGCCGAGCGGCACGCCGGCGCCGTGCGCGCCGACCGCGCCCCGGGTGGCGGGGCGCGCCTGGTGATGTGGGTTCCCGGCATCGGGACCTCTGCGTCCTCCAGGACGCCTGCATCCGGCGCGACGGGCGTGTCCGAACGATCGTGAGTCCGCGACTGCCAGAAGAGCCCTGAAATGCCACCAGCGCGGGGCTTTCTCCCGAAGCCCCGCGCTGTGTGGTTGTGCCCTCCCTGGCATTCCCTCCCGGCCGGTTTCCCGGCCAGTCCCTCCCTGGTTTCCCTCCCAGGACCAGAGTGGATCACGGGTGGCGTGGGTCACATGTCCTTCTGGGGCCTCAATCCCCATTACTGGGGATGGCCGGTCCAGACCATCGGCTCAGAGGTCGAAGACCCGCAGCAGGCGCTCGGCCTTCCACGCCGCCTCGGCCCACTCCTCGGCGACCTCGGAGTGCACCGTGATCCCGCCGCCGGTGCCGAGCACCCAGTCGCCGTCACCGGCCGTCATCAGCGACCGGATGACCACCCCCAGGTCGGCGCGGCCGTCCGCCGCCACCCACCCGAAGGCACCTGCGTACGCCCCACGAGGTGTCGACTCCACCGCGTCGACGATCTCCATCGTGCGCAGCTTCGGGGCGCCCGTCATCGACCCGGCCGGGAAGAGCGCCCGCAGCACCTGTGGCGTGGAGACGTCGCCACGCAGCCGTCCCTGGACGGTCGAGACCAGCTGGTGCACCGACGCGTACGACTCGACCTGCATCAGCGCCGGCACCTGGACGCTGCCGGGCTCGCAGACCATGGCCAGGTCGTTGCGCAGCAGGTCGACGATCATCAGGTTCTCGGCGCGGAACTTCGCGCCCTCCGCGAGCGCCGCACGGGAGGCCTCGTCGGCCTGGGGGGTCGCGCCCCGCGGGGTGGTGCCCTTGATCGGCTTCGTCGCGCAGAGCCGGTCGGCGGTGACCACGGCGTAGCGCTCGGGTGAGGAGCTGAGCAGCCACGCCCGGGCGCCGTCGACGTCGTGCTGCAGGAAGCCGGCGTAGGGCGCCGGGTTGAGTCGGCGCAGCCGCTCGTACGCCCGGGCCGGCGCCACCGACGAACGCGTGACGACGCGGTGGGTCAGGTTGACCTCGTAGCTGTTGCCGGCTCGCAGCTCCTCCTGCACCCGGGCGAAGGCCTCCCGGTACCACTGCGGCACCTCGCCCGCGCCTGCCATCGGCTCGCCGGCGGTGTCGGGGTGGGTGGTGGGGTGGGCGACGGGGTCGTGGGTGAAGTGGCGCACCACGCTCGGTCGCATCCACACCGCGTCCGGCATCCGCGCGTCGGGCCGGGCCGGCAGGTCGGGACGCGCGGCGTAGCCGAAGTAGCCGAACCACTGGGCGTCCGACGGGCCCACCTCCAGCTCGGCGGCCAGCGCGACGAAGGGGTCGTCGCCGACCACGGTCGTACGCCCACCCGCGTGACGGCGCACCTCCCCGGCGGCGGCGTGGAAGGTCAGCGAGACGTCGTCGTCGACCAGGTGCCCCAGCACCGAGCGTCGCCCCGACCACTCCCGGGCACCGCCGCCGTCGAGCCAGAAGGAGCGTCCGTGCGCGGCGGCCTGCGCCTCGAACCAGGCCTCGGGGTCGTCCAGCTCCTCGGTCACCGGACCTCCGCCAGGAAGTTCGCGACCAGCGCCTCCCCGTGCTCGGAGAGCACCGACTCGGGGTGGAACTGCACGCCCACCAGCGGCAGCGAGCGGTGGCGTACGCCCATGGTCACCCCGTCCTCGCTGCGCGCGGTCGCCACCAGGTCCGGCGGCAGGGTCACCGCCGCGAGCGAGTGGTAGCGCACCGCGGCGAACCCCTGCGGCAGACCAGCGAAGAGGCCGGTGCCGTCATGGGTGATCCGGGCGACCTGGCCGTGCGCCGGCTCCACCCGGTCGACCCGGCCGCCGAACGCGGTGACCAGACCCTGCATGCCCAGGCAGACGCCCAGCACCGGGCGGGTCCCGGCGCACAGCACCGCGCGTCCGACCCCGAAGTCAGCGGCCACCTCGGGGTGCCCCGGGCCGGGCGAGAGCACCACGGCGTCGTGGGCCAGCACCTCCTCGGGCGTCACCTCGTCGTGCTGCACGACGCGCGGCAGCACCCCGGTGACGCCGGCGACCAGGTGGACGAGGTTCCAGGTGTATGAGTCGTGGTGGTCGACCACGACGACGCTCGGCGACCCGGGCGTCGCGCTCACTGAGGGCCCGTCAGGTCCCGGCAGCGCTTCGGCCACCGCTGGTTGCGGATGATCGAGCGGCAGTCGTCGAAGGCCTCGAGCCGGCGCTGCAGGGCGGCGACCTCGGCGGCGTGCCGCGGGGCGGCGTACGCGTTGCGGCGCTCCCACGGGTGGTCGGCGTAGGAGTAGAACTCCCACCCGACCTGGCGGCCGGCGGCGCGCGGGTCGAGGTCGTTGCGGATGAGGAGGCCGGTGCGGCTGCGCACCGCGAGGTAGGTGGGGATGCGTTGCAGCTCGCCGCCGGTGAACGCCAGGTCGGGGTCGTCGCCCACCGTGTCGGTGGTGTGGTCGACGAAGACGTGGTCGCGGGCGGCCAGCTCGGGGTCCTCGAGCGCCGGCAGCAGCGACGTGCCCGCGCGGTGACGCGGCGACCGGATGCCGGCCCAGTCCTCCAGGGTCGGGGCGAGGTCGATGTTGGAGGTCCACTCCGCGCGCGGCCCCGGCTCGATGCCCGGGCCGGCCATGAGCAGCGGCACCCGCAGGTCGGTGTCGTAGGCGGTGCCCTTGCCGGCCCAGAGCCCGTTCTGGCCGAGGTGGAAGCCGTTGTCGGAGGTCAGCACCACCACGGTGTCGTCGTCGACGGCCTTCATGATCCGCGCCAACGTCCGGTCGACCGACTGCACCATCCGGGCGCGGTCGCGCAGGCGCTGCTCGGCGACGCCGCGCCGCATCGGCGCTCGGTCGTTCCAGGCCCGCGTCCTGCGGCCGTCGGCGCGCACCGGGGTGTTGTCGCGCGAGTCGTCGCCATACCCCGGCAAGTCGGCGACGGTGAGATCGGCGCAGCGCACCCGCCCGCAGTTGCCGCCCCGCTTCGTGCCACCCGGGCGGTCACGGAAGGCGGCCGGGAAGACCGGCTCGCCGGGCCAGGCGCCCTCGGCGTTGACCCGGTTGTGCGGGGCGAACGGGTTCACCTGGAGGAACCACGGGTCGTCGTCACCCGAGCGCTCGGCGATGAAGTCGAGCGCGTAGTCCTCGATCACCTGGCCGGCGTAGACGGCGTCCTTCTCGGCGGCCGGCGCGGAGGCGGGCGGCAGCGGATGGTTGCGCACGACCACCTGGCCGTCGACCACGTCGAGGCTGTCGAAGCCCCACCCGTCGTAGGCCGACCCGAAGAGCACGTTGAACTGGTCCCACCCCGGCGGCACCGGCGGGACCTTCCAACCTGGGTTGTACTCGTACTCGTTGAGGTACTTGCCGACGAAGCCGGTCGTGTAGCCGGCCTTCTGCAGGCGCAGACTGACGGTGCGGGCGTCGTTGCCGTAGTCGCGGTAGGCCGCCCAGCCGCCGGCCGGTCCCGCGCCGGGTGCGGAACGGGCGCTGTTGGTGAGCACGCCGGTCTGGTGCGGGAACTGCCCGGTCATCAGGCTCGCGCGCGAGACGCAGCAGAGCGAGTCGACGACGAAGTGGTCGAAGGTCGCACCGCGCCGCGCGAGCCGTCGCGCGGCCGCCATGGTCGGCAGCAGGTCCATGGAGAAGTCGTCCATCAGCACCATGACGACGTTGGGGCGGGTGCCCGCCAACGCCTGGCGCCGCGGGGGCTCGGGCGTGAGGGTGCCCGACGGCGTCGGGGCCGCCGAGACCGTACGCTCCGCGACAGGCTCCGGCTCGGGTCCCGCGCTGCAGGCCCCGGCGACCAGGGCAGCCACCAGCGTCAGGACGACGGCGTAGCGCCGGGCGCTGGGCCGCCTGTTGGGCTGCCTGGTCGGCCGCCTGGTCCGCTCTGCCACGTGCCTTCTCTCCCTCGTGTCGCTCTCAGTCGTCGCTCTCAGTCGAGGAGCAGGTCGGTGACCAGCTCGTTGATGAGGTCGAAGCCGCGCTCGGTGAGGATCGACTCGGCGTGGAACTGGATGCCGCGGTAGTGCGGCCCGCGCAGCGCGTGCACGTCACCGGACTCCGGGTCGACGTCGACCTCGACACCCGCCGGCAGACCGGCCTCGGGCGTCCGGCCGACGAAGGTGTTGTAGAAGCCGACGCGCTCGGTGCGTCCGCCCAGCTCGATGCTCGACTGGGTGCCCTGGAAGACGATGTCCTTGAAGCCGAGGTCGAGCCCGAGCTCGTGGCAGAGCGTCTGGTGGCCCAGGCAGACCGAGAGGAACTTCTGCTCCCGCTCCAGCAGACGGCGGGTGGCCGCGCGGAAGGTGGCGATCTTGGCGTCGTCGCCGTCGCGAGGGTCGCCGGGGCCCGGGCCGACGATGACCAGGTCGTAGTCGTCCAGCGCGGTCTCGGTCCAGGCCTCGTGGCGCACGACCTCGCTGCTCATCCCGAGCACCCGGAGCACGTGGCGGATCATGTTGACGAAGTCGTCCTCGCCGTCGAGGATCCCCACGCGCATGCCGGCCAGCGCCGGGGCGGGCGTGGCGCCCGCCTGGTCGGTCAGCCAGAAGGTGGAGAGCCGGCGGTTGCGCGCCTGCAGGGCGATCAGCACGTCCTCGTCGCGGGCCAGCTCGGCGAGCCCCTCCGACGGGGAGCCCGCGGCGGGCACCAGCCCGAAGGCCGACAGGATGCCGCCGGCCTTGGCGTGGGTCTCGGCGACCTCGTAGTGCGGGTCGGAGTCGCGCACCAGCGTCGCGCCTGCGGTCACCGTCAACGTCCCGTCGGGGCGTACGTCGGCGGTGCGGATCACGATCGGGCTGTCGAGGGTGGGCGCGCCCGACTCGTCGCGGCCGAAGAGCGCGAGCGCGGAGGCGTAGTAGCCGCGGCCGGTCTCCTCGTACTTCTTGATCAGCTTGCAGGCGTTCTCCACCGGGCTGCCGGTGACGGTCGCGGCATACATGGTGTCGCGCAGGATCGCGCGCACGTCGCGGCTCGAGCGGCCGGCGAGCAGGTACTCCGTGTGGATCAGGTGGGTCATCGGCTTGAGGAACGGCCCCAGCACCATGCCGCCCTGGTCGCAGAGGTCGCACATCATCTTGAGCTCTTCGTCGACGACCATGAAGAGCTCGTAGATCTCCTTCTCGTCGCGCAGGAAGTCGAGCAGCGCCGGCTTCATCTCGGCGGCGGAGCGGCCACCCACGCGGAAGGTGCCGGAGATCGGGTTCATCCGCACGTCGCCGCCGTGCACGGAGACGTGGCGCTCCGGCGAGGCGCCGACGAGGTAGCGGTCACCGGTGAAGAAGCAGAAGGTCCAGTACGCCCCCCGCTCGCGCTCGAGCAGCCGGCGGAAGACGGTCAGCGCCTTGTCGGCGTCCCAGTCGGCGACGACCGCGGTGTACTGCCGGCCGACCACCAGGTTGGCGCCCTCGCCCTGACCGATCTCGTCGCGGATGATCGCCTCGACGACCTTCGCGTAGTCCTCGTCGGAGGTGCGGAATCCGCCGCGGTCGGTGAAGTCGAGGCCGGTGTCCTCGATCGCGTCGAGCACGGTGTCGACGGCGAACCGCTGCTCGGTCTCCACGTCGACGACGACCAGCGGGGTGCCGTCGTCGTGGGCCTCGAAACCACGCTCGGTGACCTGGTGGAACGGCACGGCCACGAGCCGGTCGAAGCGGCGGCCCTCGGCCGGCACCCCGTCGTCGAGCGGGATGTCAGTGATCCGGTCGACCGTGCTGCGGGGCCCGCCGACGAACGTGACCACGTCGGGGTCGCCCGGCTCCTTGCGCGCCAACCGGACCAGCGCCCACGCCTCGTGCCCCTGGAGCTCGGCGAGCGCTGCTCGCACCTCCGTGGGCGTGGGCTGCGTGGGCTCAGTCATGGGGGCAAGGCTAGTTCGCGTCAGCGGTCGGCCGGGGCCTGGTCCACCGATGCGCCTCCACGAGATCCGTCTGTGCGGCAGGACGGTGCCATCTCGTGACACCTGGCTGCCGCGCAGACGGGCGCGCCGTCCGAGAAGGTCCACGATCCGAGAAAAAGGTTAACGATCGTTCACCACGCGCCCGTTTTCTGCGGCACACTGACGCCCATGTCTGAGACCGCCGAGACCGCTGAAACCCCTGCCGAGCTCGTCCACTACGCCACCGCCGACGGCATCGCGACGATCACGCTCGACTCGCCGCACAACCGCAACGCGCTCTCGCGCCAGCTCGTGACCGAGCTGCTCGCCCACCTCCAGACGGCGGACGCCGACCCCGACGTCCGCGTCGTGCTGGTGCAGTCGTCGGGCAAGGTCTTCTGCTCCGGCGCCGACCTCTCCGAGGCCGCGAGCGTCGGCATGGAGGAGGGCGCCCGCACCATCGTCGGGATCCAGCGCCTGGTCGCCACCATGGACAAGGTCGTCGTCACCAAGAACCTCGGCGCCGTCCGCGCCGGCGGCATCGGCCTGGTCGCTGCGGCCGACGTCGCGATCAGCGCCGAGACCGCCACCTTCGCGCTCACCGAGGTGAAGCTCGGCCTGGCTCCCGCCGCGATCAGCCTCAGCGTCTTCCACCGGATGTCGCCGCGCGCCGCCTCGCTCGCCGCGCTCTCCGGCGAGACGTTCTCGGGCACCGACGCGGCAGCGTACGGACTCGTCACCAAGGCTGTGCCGGCCGACGAGCTGGACGCCTTCGTCGACGACCTCGTCGCGAAGATCGCCACCGGCGCCAACCAGGGCATCCGCGAGACGAAGAAGCTGCTCAACGCCGACCTCGTGGCGCGCATCGACGAGCGCGAGGACCACGTGGCCACCACGTCGGCCCGGCTCTTCGCCTCCGAGGAGGCGCGCGAGGCGATGATGGCCTTCCTGTCTCGCCCGAAGGGCTGAGCACGACGGAGCCACCGCTCCCCCACGAAGATGTCCTCGTGGGGGAGCACACATTTTTCGGGACGCGGGCAACCGATCGTGGAGGCCAACCGGTCTCCGAGGACATGACAGCCACCCTCCAGGGCACACAAGCCGCGCGGAGCCGCCCGCCTGCCGAACGCGTCGACTTCGACGACTTCATCGCAGTGCGGTCGCCGGCCCTGCTGCGCACCGCCTACCTACTGACGCACGACCACGCGTTGGCCGAGGACCTGCTCCAGACCGCGCTCGCCAAGGCCTGGTTCGCCTGGAAGCGCATCGACGACCACCCCGAGGCCTACGTGCGCCGCATCCTGGTGACGACGTACGCCAGCTGGTGGCGCCGCAAGTGGAACGGCGAGCAGGCCCACGACGCCCTGCCCGAGCGCCCCGCCGGCGAGACCGGCGACGCCGAGGCCCGCCACGACCTGTGGCAGGCGATGGCCCGGCTCCCGCGCCGCCAACGCGCGGTCGTGGTGCTGCGCTACTTCGAGGACCTGTCGGTGGCCGAGACCGCCGCGGCCCTGGAGATCTCGCCGGGCACGGTCAAGAGCCAGCTGAGCAAGGCGCTCGCCAAGCTGCGGATCGACCCGCGCCTGGCCGACGTCTCCCACCCCACGCACCCCACCCCCTCTGCCGAGAGCGAAGGAGGTCAGCGATGAACACCCTCGACGACCTGCGCCACACCCTGGACCAGCACTCCCACGACGCCAGCGGCCTCGACCCCGCCGCCCGCCGCGACGCCCTGGGCGCCCGGATCACCTCCGCCAAGCGCCGCCGCGACGCCGTACGCGGGGGGCTGGTCGCCGCGACCGTCGTCGCGGTGGCCGGCGCGGTGACGCTGCCGATGCTGGGCAGCGACGACGGCGCTGGCCCGGCGGGCCGCACGCTGCTGGGTCAGCAGGCGCCCGCCACCGTCTCGACCTACGACAACACCTACCGCTTCCTCGAGGGCACGGAGGACCCGTCGGCGTCGACCCTCGACATCGAGGTCGGCCACTCCGACGAGACCCGCATCCTCACCTGGGCCACGGCCGGCGACGACCAGGACGTGCGTGTCGACGGCCCCTGGGAGCAGCGGTGGGACTCCTCGCGCGCCGACTTCGACGACTGGGTGACGATCCCCGAGGGGTTCGAGGGCACGGTCACCGTGACCAGCGCCACCGGCTCCGAAGGGCTCGGCGCGGCGCTCTACGCCGCCGACCCCACACTGCTGCCCGACGTGGTCGAGGCATTCCACGGGCAGTACTTCCGGGCCGAGGGCCCCACCACGCGTCGGGTCGGCCTGGCCGTCGGCGAGCGCGGTGAGACGGAGCTGAGCTTCCCCTACCGCGACGCCGGCAAGGGCCTCTCGGTCGTGGTCTCCTGCAAGGGCGTGCCCGCCGGGCTGTCGGTGAACACCGAGGTCGTGGGATCGGGCAGCAGCCACGGCTACTCGAAGGAGTGCCAGGGAGATGACGGCGGCGCTGGCGACGGTGCGGGCAGCCTGACCAAGGACCTGGGCCTCACCCGCGGCCACTCGGTGCACCTCTCGGACGACGGCAGCCAGGCCGACGGCACGGCCCGGGTCTGGATCTCCCGGTCCGTCAAGGACCTCACGCCCCTCGACCCGGCCGACTACCCGGAGGCCCGGCTGGCTGCGGCCGCGTACACCTCGGTCGGCGAGACGCAGGACATCGCCGGAGTCGACTGGCAGGCCGAGACCATCAGGTGGGAGCAGGGTCACCTCTGGCGCCTCGACCGAGTGGTGCCCGACGCCGCCAACCAGTCCCACGACATCGCCGACGAGGCCGCCGACGCACCGATCCTGGTGCAGGAGCTCACCCGCTCCCGGGGCGGGCTCAGCCTCATGGCGTCGGTGCGGGTCGACGGCGAGGAGACCGGTGGGAGCGCCCTCGTCCAACCAGACAACGGCACCAGCTGGCAGACCACCGTCGTCGCGAAGGGCAGCAAGGTCGTCGAGCTGCGGGCCGAGCCCCAGGGCAGGGGCAGCAAGGGCGCCGAGGTCGACCCGAGTGCGCAGACGCTGCTGATCTACCGCCTCGTGCCCTGACTCAGTATCCGCCCCGGTCCCCGGCACGTCCGGTGGCCGGGGCGGAGTAGTGTCTTCCTCTTGCCCAGAGGGTCTGTGTGGCCGAGCTGGGGCCGACCGGGGCCGAACTGTGGAGTGGGAGCGCGTGGCGGAAGAACTCGTGGAGCGAGAGGTCGCAGCCGAGCAGGCGTTCGTCGACCGCGTCTACACCCAGCTCGAGAAGTCGGCCACCGCCGCGCAGGACCTCGCCAAGGAGGGTCACGCCCGTGGCCGCCTCGGCCACGAAGGTGGCCTGGTCGAGCGCGACGCGATGGTCTTCCAGGCCGCGAAGCGGATCGCCCAGCTCGACGCGGCCCACGAGGGCCTGGTCTTCGGTCGTCTCGACCTGCGGCCCGAGCTCGACGACGCGCCCCGCTACGTGGGCCGCATCGGCCTGCGCGACGAGCACCGCGACTCGCTGCTGATCGACTGGCGCGCGCCGGCCGCCGCGGTCTTCTACCAGGCCACCGCCGCGGAGCCCCAAGGCGTCGTACGCCGCCGCGTGCTGCGCGCCGAGCACCGCACGGTGGTCGGGGTCGAGGACGAGCTGCTCGACGACTCCGTCGAGACCGACCTGCCCATCGTCGGCGAGGGCGCGCTGATGGCGCAGCTGTCGCGGGCGCGTGACCGGTCGATGCACTCGATCGTGGCCACCATCCAGGCCGAGCAGGACAAGGCGATCCGCGCGCCCGGCAAGGGCGTCGTGCTGATCTCCGGCGGCCCGGGCACCGGCAAGACGGTGGTCGCGCTGCACCGAGCGGCCTACCTCCTCTACTCCGACCGGCGTCGATACGAGTCCGGTGGCGTGCTGGTGGTCGGACCGTCGGGCGTCTTCATGCGCTACATCGAGCGGGTGCTGCCGTCGCTGGGCGAGACCGCGGTCGCGCTGCGCTCGCTGGGCGAGGTCGTCGACGGGGTGAAGGCCTCGCGCCACGACTCCCCCGCGGTCGCCGACGTCAAGGGCGCGGCCCGGATGGCGGAGCTGCTGCGCCGCACCGCGCGCCAGCAGGCCCCCGGCAGCCCGCGCTCGTTCGAGATCTTCTGGCGCGACAACCGGATCACCCTCGACCCGCAGCTGCTGGGCCGGTTGCGCCGTCAGCTGATGTCGCACGGCCAGCGCAACCGGCAGATCCCGCGGGTGGCCTCGACCCTGCTCGACGCGATGTGGCGCCAGGTGCGCAGCGACCGCGGCCGCGAGCGGGGCCGCGAGCTCTTCAACGACGACATGCTCAACGACCGCCGCTTCCTCGACTTCGCCGTCGAGTGGTGGCCGCCCCTCGCAGCCAGCGACGTGCTCACCTGGCTGCGCGACCCCGACTTCCTGGCCCGGGTCGGCGAGGGCGTGCTGAGCGCCGCCGAGCAGGAGCTGCTGCTCGGCTCGTGGGCCGGCACCTCGGACCTCAGCGTGGAGGACGTGCCGCTGCTCGACGAGCTGCGCTACGCGATCGGCGACGTGCCGCAGCGCACCGACGACGACCACGCGCTCGACGACCACGTCGGGGGCGACCTGCAGGAGCTGACGACCGTGTCGGACCGCGAGTTCGCCGGCGGCCGCTCGTGGAGCCCGCCGACCTACCGGATCGACGACGACCCGTTTGCCCACGTGCTGATCGACGAGGCGCAGGACCTCACCCCGATGCAGTGGCGGATGGTCGGACGGCGGGGCCGCACCGCGTCGTGGACGATCGTCGGCGACCCGGCGCAGTCGTCGTGGCCGGTGCCCGCCGAGTCCGAGGCGGCGCGCGCGGAGGCGCTGGCGGGCAAGGAGATCCACGCCTTCCACCTGTCGAAGAACTACCGCAACTCCTCCGAGATCTACGCGCACGCGGCGGCGTACGCCCAACGCGTCGGCCTCGACGCCGACCTGCCGGAGGCGGTGCGATCGACCGGCGAGGAGCCGGTGACCGTGCGGGCCGGGGACGACCCCGAGGGTGCGGTGCGCCGCGCCGTCACTGAGATCGCCGGACGGGTCGCCGGCACCGTCGGCATCGTCGTGCCGGTGGCCCGCCGCTCGCAGGTCAACGGCTGGTTGGCGTCGTGGGACGAGTTCGCCGACGACGCCCGCGGGGCTCGCGCCGCCGTGGACGACGCCGTCGCCCCGTCGGGCGAGGACCGGGTCGTGGTGCTGACCGGCGTCGACACCAAGGGCCTCGAGTTCGACGGCATCGTGGTGGTGCGGCCCGACGAGATCGAGACCGAGTCGAGCACCGGGCGCGCCACGCTGTACGTCGTGCTCACCCGCGCGACGCAGCTGCTCACCGTCGTCGAGGCCTGAGCGGGCCGCGACGGGATAAAATGCGCTTACGTACCCCGTATGGGGCACGTAAAACCCGTCCCGACATACTTTCTCGCCCTCGAACCGAAAATTTTACGTTCGCGCCGCGCACGGCCCCCTCATCCGGGTGGAAACTCAACCCATTGACACCCGGACACCACCGCTGGAGGGCGGCCCATGAAACGTTCCCTGCCATCCCTACGGACATTGGCCGGACTCGTCGTCACCCTGTTGGTGGCGAGTCTGCTCAGCGTCCTGACCACCTCGACCGCGCGCGCGGAGACTGATCCGCCCGATGCCAAGGCCTTCGAGGCGGAGCAGACCCAGGCCCTCACGGTCACGGTCGCCGGCCCCGAGGGCACCACCTCGCTCTACGGACAGCTCTACCTCTACCGGTGGAGCGACGCCTTCCAGAGCTTCGAGACCGTGGACAGCCGTTTCATCTCCCAGGAGGGGGCCTCCACCGATCTCGACTTCGTCGTCGAACAGGGTCACTACTTCGGCTACTACGAGTCCTACGACGACGCCGTCGAGTCGCCCGCCTACACCGGCGGGGCGCAGGAGTGGCCGATCGGCGTCGAGGACGTTGGGGTCTTCGAGGTCGTCGGGGGATCCGACGCGACGGCCTCCATCGACCTGCTCGCGCGCGCAAGCTTCTCCGGCACGGTGACGACTCCCGACGGGTCCCCGCTCAACGACGCGGAGGTCCGGGCCTACCCGGCCGGCTCCGCCCCCGACGAGGGCTACTACTTCTCCACCGACGTCGTCGACGGCGCGTTCGCGCTGCCCGTCGACCCGGGCGCCTGGCGCCTCGAGATCGTCGACCTGACCGAGCAGTACCTCACCCACACCTACGCCGACGTGACCATCGTCCGCGGTGAGGAAGTCGTGCTGCCCGACGTGCAGATGCGCAACCCGGCACGCTCCACCGTCTCCGGAACGGTGACGGTCGGCGGGGTGCCCGCTGACGGCGCCACGGTCGAGCTGCTGCGCCTTCGCGACGGATGGCCGGAGAGCATCACCTGGACCACCACCGACGCCACCGGTCGCTACACGCTGGAAGGCGTCCGCGAGGACCACACCTACACGCTCCTGGCGTCTGGCGCCGGCATGGTGCCGACCTACCTGGGCAACACCACCGACGTCGAGTCGGCGTCACGCTTCACCCACGCCGACGGCGACGAGCTGCCGACCATCGACGCCGTGCCCGCCGCCACGGTCAGCGGCACCCTCACCGGCTCCGGCGGCGAGCCCGTCGGCGGTGCGGTCAACGCCTACGCACTCGACGAGGACGGGCAGCTCACCTGGCAGGCGCACGCCTACAGCGACGACGGTTCCTACTCCCTCGACCTGCCGGCCGGCGACTACGTGCTGGAGGTCGACCCGTTCGACGACACCCAGGTGACCACCTACCTGGGCGCCCGGCGGGCGACGACCCCCGCGGCCGCCGGGTCGTTCGCGGTGACGGCCGGACAGGCTCTGACCAAGGACGTCCAGCTGCTCCGGTCGTCGGCCCTCACCGGACGTGTCCTGACCGGCACCACGCCGTTGGGCAACGCGTTCGTCGCCGCCTACGAGTGGCAGGAGGACGGCGACTCGGGCCAGTGGGTCCAGCACTCCGAGACCTCCACCGACGAGGCCGGCGCCTTCAGCGTCCCGGTCGCCGAGGGCACGACGGTGACCCTGCGCATCTCGCGCAAGCGGTTCACCCCGGCCTTCCTCGGTGGCGGCACCGAGCTGCCCGCCACACCCACGGCGACCAACAGTCGTACGGTCTCTGCCTCCCCCACGGCGCTGGGCGACTTCACCCTGACCCCGCTGCCCTCCGACCTCGGCAAGGTGGCAGGGCAGAAGCTGCCCTGGTGCCTGACCAACGCCCTGGCCGACAACGACGACAGCTGGACTGGCCCCGTCGGCCTGCCCTTCCCGGTCAGCCTCTACGGCATGCCCTACGACGACATCTACGTCAACAACAACGGCAACGTCACCTTCGGGACGGGACAGTCGCAGTACACGCCCGAGGACCTGACCGGCGACACTGGCGTGCCGATGATCGCGCCGTTCTTCGCCGACGTCGACACCACGGGTGAGAACTCGGCAGTGGTGACCTACGGCGCCTCGCCCGACGGCAAGCAGTTCTGCGTGAACTGGGCGGACGTGGGCTACTACCCGAGCCGCGACGAGCGCCTCAACACCTTCCAGATGATCCTGACCCGCAACGACACCGGCCCCGGCCGGGTCGCCGGCGACTTCGACATCCGGTTCAACTACGACCAGGTCCTCTGGGAGGCGGGGTCGGCGTCAGGGGGCGACAGCGACGGACTCGGTGGCACGTCGGCCGCGGTCGGCTTCACCAACGGCACCGGCGACATCGGTACGCACGTGCAGCTGGACGGCTCGCTGACCAACGGCGCGCTGCTCGACGGGGGTCAGCGAGCCCTCGTGGAGAACTCGCAGTCGTCGACCCAGCCGGGGCGCTACAACTTCGAGGTGCGCAACGAGGGCATCGTGGTCTCGCTCGGCAACCTCGAGGGAGAGGTGACCGACGGCACCGACCCGGTGGTCGACGCCACCGTCCAGGTCTGCCGCACCGGCGGCCGCGGCGTGTGCAGCTACACCACGACCAACCACGCGGGTGGCTACAGCCTCGCCGCCCTGCGGGCCGGGGAGTACGCGATCCGTGTCTGGCCGGTCGGCGACCTCTTCGGTGGCGGCACCACCGCCACGGTCGTGGTCGGTGAGACCACCACCGTGCCGGCCATCGTGCTGAGCAGGCCGGTCCCGGTGCCCGCCGGCGTCACGGTCAACGGCGACACCGGCGGGGTGCCGAGCGTCGTCTACACGGAGTCGACCAGGCTCGTGGTCAACGGCTGCGCGGGCGTGACGAACCCCCGGGTGACGGTCTCCCTCGCCGACGGACGACAGATCCAGTCGGTGGCGATGACGGAGTCACCGGCCGGTCGCTACACCGCCACGATCCCGCCGCTCCACCCCAACACGGGCGACGCCACGGTGACCACCAACGTCCCGGTGGCGTGTGGCGGTGACCCGGTCCGGTTCAACATCTACATCGACCCGGCCGGCATCGTCACCGACCAGTGGGGACGCCCGATCGAGGGGGCACAGGTGCTGCTGCATCGCTCCGACACCGAGGCGGGGCCCTGGACGGTGGTGCCCGACGGCAGCGACATCATGTCGCCGAGCAACCGGAACAACCCGTCGACCACCAACGAGATCGGCTACTTCCGGTGGGACGTCACCCCGGGCTGGTATCGCGTCGACGCCACCGCGCCCGGCTGCACGGGCGTCGAGTCGGACACGATGCAGGTGCCGCCGGAGCGGATCGCCCTGGTGCTGAAGCTGACCTGTGACGTGCCGGCGCCGCGTCCGTCGACGGCTCCGCGGATCACCGGTTCCGGCCAGGTCGGGGCTTCCCTGACCGCCCGCGCCGGCGACTGGGACGAGCCTCTCGTCTCCACCGGCATCGAGTGGCTGCGCAACGGGGTGGTCGACCCGAGCATCACGGGCACGACCTACACGCCCACGGCGGCCGACCTGGGTGACGTCTTCACCGTCCGGGACACCGGCCGGCGACCGGACGAGGTCAGCGACACCGGGGCGGTGGACTCCATCAACGTCATCGTGTCGTTCCTGCCGGTGACGGCCACCTCGGCACCGGTCACGGTCTCGCCGCGCCCGACGCCGACACCCACGCCGACGCCCACGCCGTCGCCGACGCCGACGCCGAGTCCGACGCCCACGAGCTCGCCCTCGCCCACGACGAGTCCGTCTCCGACGACGAGTCCCTCGCCCACCACGAGCCCGACGCCCACGAGCTCGCCCACGCCCACGACCACCCCGACGCCCACGCCGGCTCCGCCGACGAAGGCCAAGGCGACGGTCACGGTCAAGGGACCGAAGAAGGTCGCGGCCAACCAGCGGGCCAAGGTCACCGTCAAGGTCGCGGTGGCGGGCTCGAACGCACCGAAGGCCACCGGCAAGGTCGTGGTCAAGCTGACCGCGAAGGGCAAGGTGAAGGGCAAGAAGGTCCGGACGATCCGGGTCAAGCTCAAGAAGGGCAAGGCGACCTTCAAGCTGCCCAAGCTGCCCAAGGGCACCTGGGTCATCCGCGTCACCTACCCGGGCAACGCCAAGATCGCCAAGGCGACCTCGAAGAAGTACAAGCTGAAGGTCACGGCCCCGAAGAAGGGCCGGAAGAAGTAGCTCGGACCACCAGCACCCGCGGCGGGGCGTCGGACCACGAGGTCCGGCGCCCCGTCGCTGTTGTTCCATCTGGTCGCGGTCGAGCTGGTAGGGCGCACCAGATCTCGATGACGTCGCCGCCGCTGTCAGTGCGCTCACGCGAACCCCCTGCCCCGCGGATCCCGAGAGCCACGGACACCAGAACTCCAGAATGCCGTGGCCGCCGGCTGCTGAACAGTCCCCCTCACGACCCGCTACCTCCGTCGGTGGAAGCGGTAGTCGCCGGAGACGAGTCGGGTCATGTCGTAGCTGTCGTCGTGGGCTCGATGGTGGTGGCGCGAGCACAGCAGCAGTGCGTTGTCGAGATCTGTCGCGCCGCCGTGGGACCACGGCATCAGGTGATGGGCTTCGGTCCAGGTGCCGGGGATCGTGCATCCCTCGGCGCGGCAGGTCTCGTCCCGTAGCAACAGGGCCCGACGTTGTGCCTTGGTGAACAACCGGGCGCCGCGGCCGAGGTCGAGGACCTCGGAGTGGGTGCCGAGCACCGCGGGGATGAGGCGGGCGTTGCACGCCAGGCGGCGGGCCTGAGCGGCGGTGAGGGTGTCGAACCCGTCACCGGGGGTGCCGTTGTCCAGCGACGCGACCCCGAGACCGGTCTTCAGTGC
>NZ_JADCSA010000211.1 GCF_015070385.1 Nocardioides malaquae
CAAAAACAGACAACTCCACAATTGATGTTTCACCATTGAATGTGGCCATATAATGGCTCTGTGCTACTTCTAATGTCAAGATAAATTTAATTTATCATAAAACAACGAGGTAAAAGGTTCAAAACTGCATGTTTAGTGCAAACACAAATTAGAAAAACAAAGCAAATCCAGTAACCTGAGCTGGAAAACATTCAATAGTAACTTAGTGCAAACAGATCATAGAAAAACTAGCCAAGGCATCTGGTAACCTAAGCTGGAAAACAGCTATATTGCAGTATTTCACACTCAATAGTCAGTACATTACTCAGTGCCA
>NZ_JADCSA010000212.1 GCF_015070385.1 Nocardioides malaquae
CTATAGCACATTTGCACGTACACATTTGGCATGTATACCCCTCTACTGCGCTGGTCAAGTCATTATTGTGATGTCAGCACATATGTGGAGTCCGTGAGGTCAGATCTAGGGTGTTGACATCTCCATCCATATAAGGAGATCTAGGTGATGATCCAGTCATCTCCATATTTGGATATCCAGGGTTTGATGAGGTCAGTGTTTTGATGTTAAGATATGGACTCATCATGACATCAGAGGGAAATAAATTAGTTGACTCACCATGACATCATGGTAGTTGAAAGTAGACTTGGTACTCCAATATTGGTATTCTATG
>NZ_JADCSA010000213.1 GCF_015070385.1 Nocardioides malaquae
CTCTACTGGATCTTATTGGACTTTTTCCCTACCAGAATTCTTGTGGTGAGTGTACATTGCATTGTTACGATCTTTTTTTGGCTGTTTAGAAATCGCCAATGGGAAAATGAATGGCTTAAAATCGGCTGAGAACTCCACAAGTAAGGTCTATTTAGGCGCTACTATTCAAAGCGACTTACAAATAATCGAGGTAAATAGCTGGGGAGGAATTGGTAAAGCTTACGGTATGCACTTTGTGAGAAGTTTTAGATTTTTGGCATAATGTTAGGTAAGGGTATGTGATTTTCAATGGTGGGCGAGCCTAACTTGCTTG
>NZ_JADCSA010000214.1 GCF_015070385.1 Nocardioides malaquae
TTAAATAAGTGAGATCCGTACCTATTTTCCTTAATTGAAGTGAAAATCGATCTGTTGGTTAATATGTTTTTACCGTCCGATTAACAAAAATATTTTCGATTCAAATTCGATTAATCGCCCAGCCCTACACAAAGGTTATGGGAATCATCCCATTGGAGTCTTTATTGGGGAACTCTCCTATGCAGAACATCTTCCAGCCGCACACCGCACACCCCGCACCGCAGACCTTGTTTTCCCGTGTGGCTGGCTCACCAGGCTGGGGTGCGGCCTCCATGGTCGCGGGGGCGGGGGGGTGGGGCCCACTAGAGTCCT
>NZ_JADCSA010000215.1 GCF_015070385.1 Nocardioides malaquae
GTGTGCATTCATTGCAAAATAGTGATGATGATAATTGTGAGACGGTCAAACATAATAAAGGTAATTAAGTACCTAATACAAAATAAAGTAATCTATCTAAACAAATATGCAGAAGTATAATACAGCCAATCTACATACAGTACTTGTAGCTTACTGAGTACTTGTACCAGTAAGACTTCCTAATTGGGAGACCGTCAGGTTGCACACCGACTTTAGAAGGCAATGGTAGCCAATCAGGAGGGAGCAGGGAAAATGGGGCAGATCCATGTTGATGACATGACTTTAGACTAGAGATAATCTGTACTGATTGGC
>NZ_JADCSA010000216.1 GCF_015070385.1 Nocardioides malaquae
CGAATGGGGGATCTTATGGTGTAGACTGTGCGTCCAGAGATAAATAAAATCCAACCTAATGTTAAGTGAGCGATGAGAGTTCATTTAATTTAGCCTTCCGCAAGACTTGGCCAATGTGTCACGGACCGTACAACAAACCAAGCGCGCTGAAGATGTAGGCCAGATGTAGGCCATGCTTCAGAGCCCGGACAAAGGCAGATGTTGGAGCTTAGCTTGAGGCGGCGGTGGCTCAGGGGTAGAGAAACCGTCTTTGGGACGAGGAGGGTTCCCTTAATGTTCCCAGGTCAAAACCCGGGCTCCCAAGTCGGAGGC
>NZ_JADCSA010000217.1 GCF_015070385.1 Nocardioides malaquae
GTCCGGGTTCCATTCCGGCCGGCACTTGCGGAATCTCCTAGCAGTGCTGAAGCTGTGGCTGTGTAAATGCTGGGTTAATCTCTCAAGACACAATTCACCGTTTGTCAGCCTTCTGGTTGGTCCCTAATTGACCAATCAGAAGGCTCATTCTGCCTAGCTCCGCCTTAATCATGTTGAATTTGCTAAAACATAATTTTTGGAGAAAAGAAAAGAAAAACAGGACATGTCCAGTCATTATACCGCACCTATGTTCCTTTATACTGACACAAAGTTTAAACAAGAATTGAATACACTGAATCTCAATGCGAAGCA
>NZ_JADCSA010000218.1 GCF_015070385.1 Nocardioides malaquae
GAGTGAGTCCGTCCATGAGAAACGCTGACATCAGCATGACAACGCATGCTGTCTATGCCCTTATCTGGGCATATTGAAGGCTGCTGGCTCGTGACATCAGCATGACAGCGCATGCTGCCTATGCCCTTATATGGGCATATTGAAGGCTGCTGGCTCGTGACATCAGCCGTACCACGCGTACCGTCTATGCCCCTATCTGGGTGTAGCAAATGAGACGATGGGTTATCTCCATATATGGGGTCTCGGGCATTATGCTCCGAAACGTTCTTAACAGAAGCGAGAGTCGCCGCCAGAGTCTCACGGATGAGACG
>NZ_JADCSA010000219.1 GCF_015070385.1 Nocardioides malaquae
GAAGTGCTTCTATACATCATTATGGTTCTCAAACCTTTGCATGTCGAGGACCCCCAAATTGACACTTGTCAGCCCACGGACCCCCATTTTAAAAGATATGCCAGGGACCCACGTATAAAAGAAGATTTTAATAGGTCTAACAGAGATTCTCAACCATTTCAATTTCAGGGACTCATCAGTTTGACATGCATTAGGCTGCGTATCCCCCATTTAATGGCATTTCTATCTCTGATGTAAAATCAATGTTATTTTAAGTCGGGGGCCAAGCGGCCTTAGGAAGGCAATGTGAACTTGCAACCCCTTGGGCCACG
>NZ_JADCSA010000220.1 GCF_015070385.1 Nocardioides malaquae
GGCATTTTTTGGTTTATTTGCACATATTTAAAACAAGTAAACAAGAAAAGGAAAGAAATAAAATATACTTATTAAAACAAAATAAAAACGAAATGATGTGCCGGGAAGGCCAAAAAAACCCAAGAAGGGTTTATTGAGTGGCCTTCCTAAAAGCTATCATACAAGCTTCAAAGACATGAGAAATAATAATTACAATAACGATATGAAGCTAAACAATAACGTTTATTACCGAGTTGCTAAGACACAATTCACTCGACGTGCACTGTAATTGCGTAACCCCCAACTCCACCAAATGCACTTCAATTTCA
>NZ_JADCSA010000022.1 GCF_015070385.1 Nocardioides malaquae
AATTAGTGCCTTGCCGACGCACTAAGAACAAGCATCACCGCAGGTCAGCGCGTTCCAGCCCTCAGGAATCTGTGCAAGTGACCCAACTCAGGACAGACGGTAGGCCATGCGGCGATCGGCAGACCAGACGGTGGGCCGCCCAGCGAGCGGCCAGTCGAGGGTCGGGTCATGGACCCAACAGTTCCCTCCACGGGCAGCGCACGCCTCGCGTGCGTGAACCCGCGTGAGGACCCCGTTGGTCACAGACACCAGGTCGAACGCCACCAGATCGAACGCGTCAGCCAGCATCGCCGACTGATCAGGGTTCAGCGGTTCGTCAGCCGAGCGAGAAGGCAGGTTGTCCATGCGAGCAAGTGTGGCTTCGGCCACCGACAGAACCCGGGCGATGCACGTCACGAGGCAGCGGACCACGTGGCTCTCGACACGCGCACGTGAACCGACAGCGCCTCCGGGCTCTCGACTGGCCAAGCACCTCGCAGTGCGGTTGCCTAGGGTGTCGTGAACCGGACTGGGGTCGGCTCCACGTCGCCCAACGAGTGCTTGTGACATCGCACGTCGAGCCAGAACCGCCGCTGGTCCTGCGCCGGTGAGCCGGGCTGACCGCAAACCGTGCACAACCCCGCGGCGCGATCAATGATCCGACGCACCGTCTCGTGAGCGCGCTCGGCGTGGGACGAACCTTCGTCAGGGTGCTCGAAGACGACATCAAGGTGCCCCATGTCCTGCTTCACTTGGCGTACCCGACAGCCAGGCGCGTTCTCGTCGAGCCAGGTCAGGGCCTTGGTGAGCGGCTCACTCCAGCCGACCGGCGCACTCCAAGACAGATCAGCGTCCCGGTGGACAATCTCGTCCTGCTCCACGGTCCCTCCAGCGCGTCGTCACGGTGTAGGGCCACGCTAACGCCTGGAGCCGACAGGAGCCTGGCTGCGGCGCGCGCCCGAGCGTTCGCCGCTGGGGCCCTGAGCAGCATGTTCTCCCAGCCGGATTCCTTGACGGACTCCTGACTGGGAGAACGACGCTCCAACCCGGGCTCTACCGGGAGCATCACCTCGGCTTCGCTGCGTCTCGGCCCGTTCGTACCCGTCCGGTGAGCATCGCGCTCGCCGGCCTCCAGGGCTGGGTTCCAGTCGAGAAGAACGGACACAACCAGTCTAGGCGACGCGCCCGCGTGAAGAGGCAGGCTGGCTTCGCGCGAGGCGAAAGCGCCGTGCGGCCCATCTACGCATGTTCGAGGTCATGTTGAAGACCCCTTTTGCCGCCGCTGCTCTGTCCCTCCTCGTCTTGAGTGGGTGTGCCTCCGGCGCTGACCCCGCGGAGGAGGTCGCCCCTGTAGCCACTCCGGCTCCGTCTCAGGAGGCGACTGCTGGCGCGAAGACCAAGGCGAACCCGGGGCGCAAGATCGCGAAGCGCGTCGCGAAGATCGAGCCGGGCGCGACCTGGCACTCAGAGATTGAGTCCATCGATGTGACCGAGCCGAGGCGAGCCGAGGTCCACACGAGCGTCGTCGACCCTCGCGGTGCCGACGGCAGTCCAGAGGCCCAGCAGGCCCGATCCATCTGCTTGGCCGTCGTGTCCGTCATGAACGACCAGGGGATCGCGGATCCGTCGGTGACGGTATTCGAGAGCGACGGCACCTCGTTCGTCCTGCATGGACACCCGGCGTACCCCGAGCCCTGCACCGAAGTCTGAGTTCGGCACCGCTTGGGCGCCAACGAGGCCACGCCGAGCATGCGTACTTACACGCCAACCACTACACGCGTCACTCGAAACTGTCGGTCCCAGGTGAGACAATTCTGACTGCTCGGAGAGAGCCCCTTCGTTGCAGCGGAGGGGCCCTCTGAGCCGAGGTCTGCGACCTGGTTGCCAGTTGGATTCCGGCACCAGTGAGCATAAGTCGGGTACCGCACAGGCAGTCAATAGGGGCTGCCACCCAGCCTCGGCTCGTCAAGCGAGCACGAGGAAGAGATGTCGAATCAGAACAGACGGCACGTCGTGCCGAACCCGAACGGCGGCTGGGACGTGAAGGCCCCCGGTGCCAAGCGCGCCAGCGCTCACACCGACACCCAGAAGCAGGCCCAAGACCGGGCCCGCGAGATCGTCAGCAACGCCGGCGGGGGCGAAGTCCGCATCCACGGTCGCGACGGCAAGGTCCGCGACTCCGACACGATCGCGCCCGGGAACGACCCGTTCCCGCCGCGCGACAAGAAGTGAGCCGAGAATGACGCGCAACACCTGGCCACGCGACCGCTATACAGGGCCTGGCGGCGGCCTCTACACAGGCCCGGGGGGCGGCCTCTACACCGGCAGCGGCGGCGGAGCCTCGCCTTATGCGGGCGGAGGGCTGTCCGTCTACTCCGGGGGAGGGCTGTCCGTGTACTCCGGGGGAGGACTCTCCGTGTACTCCGGGGGAGGACTGTCCGTCTACTCCGGAGGTGGTCTCTCCACCTACAGCGGCGGGGGTCTCTCAACGTCGCCGGGCGGCGGGCTTTACAACGGTCCGGGCGGGGGCCTCTGGGACGGGCCATGCTCCGAGCCCTACCGAAGCAACATTCCGCCCATCCACGTGTTCATCCCCAAGTTGCGTGAGCACGGCTTCGCGTGGGCGGCGGACATCCTCGCCGAAGCCCACGGCCTCAACCTCTGACGCGCTCGCCCGGCCAAAGGACCCACCCATGCGTTGTATCCGCATTGACTTCGAGGGCTATAAGCGCCTGGCCGACACCGGCTGCAACGTCGACGGTGACATCATCGCCTTCGTCGGACTCAACGAAGCAGGCAAATCCAGCCTGCTGGACGCGCTGGTCTGGCTGACCGCCGACGACCCCACGCCACTGCCCGTGGGGCACATGAACCGCAGTCACCCGGTCGATGACGACGACCCCGTCGTGTGGGCAAAGTACGAACTCGAACCAGACGACCTCGCCCTCCTGTCTGACCTCGACTTCCACGAGATGCCCACCCACTTCGTTCTTGAACGACGAAAGGACGGGACACCAGCCTTCGGCTTCACGCCCTGGCCCGAGAGAAACCCACAACCTTTCGAGGCTGCCCGAGCCCGGCTGGCATCCACACGCAAGCGTCTCGACGATCAGTTCACCACTCTGCTCGACCCAGACGACGAGGACGAAGGAACAGCCAGCGACTGGTGCGCCATCGCGGATGCCGCGCTGGCAGCACCCGACGACGCCTGGACCTCGGACACGACCGACGCCATCAAGCACCTCGTGGAGTGGCTCGAAGGAATCCCACCGACCGGTCGCGGCCGCCGCCCCCGCGACGCCAAGACCGCCGACCAACTCCGCACAGTCATGGACATCGCGTCTACCGACCACCCGCGCGACACGGGACGAAAGCGAATCCGCAGGCGGGTCCCCAAGTTCATCCTCTTCAACGAGGCAGACCGAGAACTCTCTACTGTCCACCCCCTCGCCGAGGAAGTCGCGCGGAACAACCTCCAGCCCGCCCTAGCCAACCTCCTCGAGGTCGCCGACATCAAGGTCCACACCTTGTGGGACTTCATCGAGAACGGCGACGGCAGTAGCCAGGAGAGTTATATCGAGACCGCCAACGAGAACCTCCAAGAGTTCTACAGCCAAGCCTGGAACCAGGCGAAGGTCGCCGTGCGCATCAAGGTCGACGCCCGACGGCTCGAAGTACGGCTCAAGGAACTCGGACGTAAGGGCTCGGTCACCGACATCGAAGAGCGCAGCGACGGGCTCCGAACGTTCATCGCTCTGTCCGCATTCCTGGCCGCGCAACACCTGGCAGTGCCACCGATCCTGCTCATCGACGAAGCAGAAACCCACCTCCACTACGACGCACAAGCCGACCTCGTCGGGGTGCTCCTCAAGAACGTCAACGCAACCCAGGTCTTCTACACCACCCACTCCCCGGGATGCCTGCCCACCGACCTCGGCACCAGCATTCGACTGCTCTCCAAGGACCAGCAGCACCACGACTCCAGTAGGCTCAAGGCTGACTTCTGGACGAACGAGGAACCAGGGTTCGCGCCCCTGCTCTACGCCATGGGTGCTTCAGCGGCAGCGTTCTCGGTCTGCCGCCGCGCCGTCCTTTCCGAAGGCGCTGCCGACATGGTGCTCCTGCCGACCCTCATCCGTAGGGCCACGGGAAAGACGGACCTCGACTACCAGATCGCCCCCGGTCTCTCGAACGCTCACGCGTACGGCATGCACATGGAGGAGATCGCAGCCAAGGTCGTCTACTTGACCGACGGCGACGCAGGCGGCGACAAGCACCGCAAGGCCCTCATCTCCGCGGGCGTCCGCGAGGAGCGCGTCTTCCACCTCCCCAAGGGCCTTGCCTCCGAAGACTTGATTCAGCGTCAGCAGTACGTCGACGTGGTCAACCCGATGCTGCCGTCCGATAAGAAGGTTGCCGCCCAAGATCTCGCCGACGGTCAGCCCATCGCCAAGTCGCTCCAAGACTGGGGCCGACGAGAGGGGATCAAGACGCCCGGCCACGTCGCAGTCGCCTACGCCATCCTCAAGCAAGGCGACGCCATCCGACTCACCCCGACCGCGAAGCGAGCACTGGTCAAACTGGACGAAGGGTTCAACGACGCGTTCAGCCAGCGCCTCGTCTGACGAACCGCCGTGATTCGCGCTCTCGCGAGAACCGGAGTGACAATCGGATGAGACTTGACAGCTGATGACGAGCTGACTGAGAGTCACCCCTGAGAGGCCCGGAACCACATGGTTCCGGGCCTCTTGGCGTGGGTCATCCGGTCAGGGTCTGCGCCGAGCAGGCCGCCATGCGCGCGGCCGACGGGACCGCGGGCAGCGCCCGGGGATCGGCCCCCTGCTCGACGGCACGCAGGACGTCGGACAGGTGCTCCACCCGCTCGTCCACGGTCCGCACCGTGGCGTCGACACACTCGCCGCCCGGCAGGTGACGGATCGCGCCGGCGACGGAGAGCGGCTGGGACAGGACCACCAGCGCGGCTCCCACCAGCACGCCTGCCACCGGTGCTCGCAACACGCGCTCGCCTTTCGCCGTGGCCCTGGTCCGGGTGCCTGGTCCGGGCCTTTGGCCCGCTGATCGGAACGTATCCCCGGGGCGGCCCCCTTCTAACCGGCTGAGACACCGCCGCGGCAGGTTGCCCAAATCCGGGTAGTCACTGCTGGGTCGAGGACCGAGGTTCACCGCGACACAACCAGACCGGCGTCTGCGGGCGTCAGTGGGGCAGAGGAGGTGGTGTCTGATGGTCACCGTGACCGCAGAACCGGAGTTGCCCACGTACGAGGGCTTCGCCCGTGAGCAGTGGCCTGCGCTCTACCGCTACGCCTACCTCCTGACCGGCCACCACGCCGACGCCGAGGACCTCGCTCAGCAGGCCTTGCTGAAGGCGTACGGGGCCTGGTCGAAGGTCCGCCGTGCCGACTCACCCACCGCCTACCTGCGGCGCACCCTGACCAACACGTTCGTCTCCGACCGGAGACCCAAGCGACGCCGACTCGAACTCCTCACCGACTCGCCGCCCGACCGCGCGCAGCCGTCCCACCAGGACCCTGACGAGCGGATGGCCCTGTGGCCCCACGTGCGCGACCTGCCGCCACGGCAACGCGCAGTCGTCGTGCTCCGCTACTACGAAGACCTCTCCGAGCGGGAGATCGCCGCGACCCTCGGCTGTTCGACCGGCACGGTGAAGTCCACCGCGCACCACGCCCTGCGCGCACTCAGGGCCGCAGTCGGCGGACCCGAGAACGTCGCGAGCAGTGACACGAGCAGCGACATGACGCAGGGCAAGGAGAAGTGACATGACCCCCCAGAGCGAGCGTGACCTTGAGCGGGTCCTGACCCGCGAGCTCCACCACGTCGCCGACACCCTCGACGTCCCGCCGGCCCCCGCTGCACCAGCAACGCCGGCTGCGGGGGAGCGTACGCGTCGCGGGGGCCCGATCTGGCTCGCCGCTGCGGCCGCCGTCGTCCTCCTGGCGGTGGGCGCCCCGGCCCTGCTCTCCCAGACCGGCAACGACCTTGACCCCGCGCCTGCCGGGCCCGAGGTCGCCGGGGTTTCGACGGCCCCCGCCAAGACCCCCCACGTCGTCGACGGCGCCCTTTTCGTCGACGGCGAGCAGGTGCCCGGTCGGTGGTGGTCCGTCCGCTCAGGCGCTGACGTGTGGCTGGCCTGGCGCGAGTTCGGTGCCTTCGCGTGGGGTCGCGGATCGACCGTGCACGAGTTGGACACCGGCGATGGCGCGCCCCGCCTCTCGCCCCTCGGGCGCCACATCGCGTATGTCAGTGATCGCGGTGGCGACGACGTGCTCACCGTCCTCACCACGAGCTCCGGTACGCGGTTGAAGCCGACACCGGTGACCTTGCGCAGTGGCAGCTCCGAGGAGTTCACCAACGTCATCGGGGTCACCGACGAGGCGCAGGTCCTCCTCCGCCGCGGCGGGCGGGACCTGCTGTGGTGGCCCGGCGCGGAGGAACCGCTGGACCTCTCCGTCACTGCCCCGGGGCTGGAGGTGCTGTCAGTGACGGGGTTCGGCATCGTGACGCGCGACGAGGACACCGGGGAGACCCAGCTCTCCCGGCTCGAGGGCGGTGGCCAGCTCTCGACGCTCTACGCCCTGCCGGAGCACGACGACTTCCTGTTTGACCCGACCGGCACCCTGCACCTGTGGACGCCGGCCGGCACCACGGGCGGCGATGTCACCGAGGTGGCGGACCTCCTGGTTGAGGTCGGCTACGGGGACGGGGAACGGATGAGCGCCCCCGAGGGGTGGGCCTTCAAGACCCGCATGTGGCAGTGGGAGGACGACCGTCACGTGGTGGCCCCCGTCGTGTCGACGTCAGGCGACGACCAAGACGAGCGGATGGTCCGCTGCCAGGTGGAGGTCGCCGACCCCGAGGGCGTCGTCGAGGGGACGGAGTGCGTCCTGCTCGAGGAGCAGTGGATCGACCAGGGCTAGGCCGGGTCAGGAGGGCTGGCTCCGGTCCGGCAACGCCAGCACGAAGGTCGTGGTGTCGGTGTCCGCGACGCTCAACCGGCCACCGAGGGAGGCCGCCAGTTGCGCGGCGATGGTGAGCCCGAGGCCGTGGCCCGTGCTGTCGGCACCCTGGGTGCCCCGGTTGAAGACCTCGTTGCTGACGGTGGTGGTGCCCTCGTCGGAGACGGTGAGGTGCACGAAGGCGTCGAGGCGGTGCGCGCCCACCGTGACTCGCCCCTGCCCGTGCGAGCACGCGTTCTCGATCAGCACGTCGAGCACCTGCAGCACCGGGCCCGGCGCCACGTGGACGACCAGGGGCTCCGGGGTGTCCTGCACGAGCGGACGGTCGTGCTCCTCCAGCTGCGGGGCCCAGCGTCCCAGCGCTCGCCCGACCAGGTCGCGCAGGTCGAGCTCCACGGCCTCGGCCAACCGGCGGCCGCGGGAGAGCTCGAGCAGGTCGGTGATGGCCTCGCTGAGCCGGTCGAGCTCACCGATGTTGGCGGTGAGCTCGTCGGCGACCGCCGGCGGCGTCTCCGGCCACATCGACAGGTCCTCGAGGGTGAGCCGCAGCGCCGTTATGGGCGTACGCAGCTGGTGCGACGCGTTGGCGGCGAACTCCCGCTCGCGGCGCAGCAGCTCGTCGAGCTGCGTGGAGGCCAGACGGAGGGCACTGCCGATCGCCTCCGCCTCGGGCACCGCGTACTCCCGCAGCTCGAGGTCGAAGTCGGCGGCCGCCAGCTGCTCGGCGGCAGCGGCCAGCTCGTCGAACGGGCGGGAGAGACGACGGGCCAGGAGGTAGCCGACGATCGCGGAGAACACGATCAACCCCAGACCGACCGAGACCAGCGGGATCAGCGCCTCGGAGACCCGGTCGCGGATCACCTGGTCCGAGCGGGTGAGCCTCAGCGAGCCGCCGTTGCCGAGCTCACGCTCCTCGACCAGCACGGTGCCGGCCTCGCCCGGCTCACCGACGCGCACCTGCTCACCGGTGGGGCTCACGTAGTCGATCGAGCCCCGCTCCAGCTGGAAACGCGTCAGGTACTCCTCGTCGATGACGTTGCCGGCCTCCTCGCGCTCGACGAGCAGGGCGGCCAACATCGTGGCGTTGCGGGAGACCTTGACCTCCTCGTCGCGCTCGACCTGGTCGGCCAACAGGTAGGCGCGCGGCACGGCGTACATCGCGATCATCGCGACCGTCAGCCCCACTAGCGCGGCGACGAGTCGCTCACGCATCCGGTGCGTCCTCCAGGCGGAAGCCGACCCCGCGCACGGTGGTGATCCGGACGGGGGCGTCGGCCTCCTCGAGCTTCTGGCGCACCCGCCCCATCGTGGTGTCGAGCATCTTGGTGGAGCCGTACCAGTTCTCGTCCCACACGCCGCTGATCAGCTGCTCGCGACTGACCACGGCGCCACGGCTGGCGTCGAGCATGGCCAGCACGTCGAACTCCTTCGTGGTCGCCGCCAGCTCGGTGTCGCCGACCCAGATCCGGCGCGCCTGGACGTCGACCCGCAGGCCGTCGGTCGCCGGGGCGTCCGCGGACTGCGAGGGTGCCGGTGCGGCAGCCGTCTCGGAGGCGGCGCCCCCGCTGCGGCGCAGCAACGCCCGGGCGCGGGCCAGCAGCTCCGCCAGCCCGAACGGCTTCGCCAGGTAGTCGTCAGCACCCACGTCGAGGCCGACGACGCGGTCGAGCTCCCCGTCGCGCGCGGTGAGGATGATGATCCCGCCCAGGTAGCCCTGCTCGCGGGCGCGGCGGCACACGTCGAGTCCGTCGACGTCTGGCAGACCCAGGTCCAGCAGCAGCAGGTCGACCCGGGTCTCGGCCAGCGCGGCCAACGCGGGCGTGCCCTCGGCGAGGCGTCGGACCTCGTATCCCTCACGCTCCAACGTGCGTACGAGCGGGGCAGCGATCTTGTCGTCGTCCTCGACGACCAGCACCTGGGAGGCCATGCTCATGGAGCATACGTGCGCGCGGCCCGCCGGAGCCTCGAGCGCTGCCGGTGCTCCGTGGTCTGGAGCGTCCACACGACGAGCGGCAGGACGAGCAGGGCGGCGTGGGAGACGGTCAAGCTCGAGCGTCCGGACCCGGGGATGCCCAACGTGAGGCTGAGCAGGGTGCCGAGGCCGGTCACGCCCGCCACCAGGGTGGCCACCAGGTGGGCCTCGAAGGAGCTGCGGAACCACAGGAGCACCGCGGAGACCGTGGCGGCGACGAGGGTGGCGGCCACCACCAGGAGCGAGCTGGTCGCGTCGGCGACCAGGGCGCGCTGGAGCAGGAGGGCGGCGATCACGGCCGTGGCCACGGAGGTGAGCCGGGAGAGCCGGCGGGCGTGGGTCATCAGAACTCCCGGTCGAGGGGGCCGGTCTCGAGGACGGGCGCGGTGGAGAGGGGGCGGCCGACCGTGTCGGTGACCAGGGCGGACGGGGTCCAGACCATGGTGCTCGAGCTCGAGACGGTCTTCGGTGCGGTGAGGTGCCACGCCCGCAGCGACCCGAAGGAGATGGTGACGACCGTGCGCGGGGTGCCGTCGGGCCCGGCCACGGTGGTGGCCGTCATCGTGGAGTCGAACTGGGCGCTGCGGCCGGCGAGGATGTAGTCCTCCTTGAGGTTGACGACGCCCAGGTTGATGGGGGCCTCGTTGGTGGTGACCACGTCGAAGACGTCCTCGTCGCTGCCGGAGAAGTAGCTGGAGCCGGTGTCGCGCACGCGGGCGATCACGGCGCGCGGCTGACCGTTCCAGCCGGCCAGGATGCTGGCGGGGTTGACCTCGTGGCTGAACGTGTAGGTGAAGGAGTCGCCGGTCTCGGACCTTCCGACGGTGTCACCGCCATTGGCCGACTGGACGTCCGCCCCGAGGAACGTGACGGCGACGCTGCGGGTGACGACTGTCGAGGTCGTGGTGCGCCCGAGTCCGTCGACCATGACGGCGCGCAGGCTCCACTGACCGTTGGCTACCCGCGTGGTGTTCCAGACGCAGGACCACGGGGCTGCGGTCCTGGTGCACAGGTCGGTCCAGGTCGAGCTGCCGGCGGGGGCGACCTGCAGCCTCACCGAGGTGATGCCCACCCCGGAGGTCGCGGTGGCGCTCACGGGCACGGTGCCGGACAGGCTGCCGGTGCGCACGTCGACCGTGACGGTCGGCGCGACGTTCTCGATGAGGCGGGGGCCGACGACGGCGGAGGTGGTGCTGTTGCCGGCGAGGTCGGTGGCCATGGCTCGGAAGGACCACTGGCCGTCGGCGAGCGCGGTGGTGTCGACGCTGCAACCCCAGGGTGACTGCGTGGCGGTGCAGAGGTCGCGCCAGGCGGCGGCGCCGACGGGGGTGCCCTGCACCACGACGCGAGCCACGCCGGAGTGGGCGTCGCTGGCGGTGACGGCAAAGGGGCGTACGCCCTTGAGCGGGCTGCTCGGGTCGGTGAGCGCGACGCTGGGAGCCACGTTGTCGGTGGTCACGGTGACGGTCGCTGAGGTGGCGACGGCGCGACCGGCAGCGTCGAGCACGACCGCGCGCAGCTGGTGGGCGCCGGGGGTGACGGTCGTGGTGTCCCAGCTGCAGGCGTACGGGCTGGACAGGGAGTCGCAGAGCGTCGTGAAGGCGCCGCCGACGGGCGCGCGCTCGATGCGGACGGTGTGGGGCAGCGCTCCGACCTCGCGTACGTCGGCGGCCAGGGCGACGGTGCCGCGCACCGTGCTCGACGGCGCGGTGAGGACGATGGACGCGCGGTTGGCCACGGTCGTCCGCACCACGGCCGAGGTCGCCTCGTTGCCGGCCTTGTCGACGGCGCGGGCGCGCAGGGCGTACTCGCCGTCGGTGAGGCCGGCGGTGTCCAGGCTGCACGTCCACGGGGCGGCGGTCACGGTGCAGACCTGCTGCCAGGCGCTCGCACCCGTGGGGCGGCCCTCGACGACGACCCGGGCGATGCCGGAGTCGGCGTCGGTGGGGGTGGTCCTCACGGTGACGGTGCCGGAGACCGAGGGGCCGGGGTCGGTCACGGTGACGGTCGGCGGGGTCCAGTCGGCGGCTGCGGTGACGCTGCTGACGGCCTGGCTGGAGGAGGTGAAGATCGCCGACGACGAGCGTGGACCGTGCACGGCGAGCACCGCCAGGAGGAGGGCGACGGCGAGCACCGAGACGTTGCGTGCGGTGGTGGTCATCGTTCCTCCTCTCGGGCCGGTCGTGGCGGGTGGTGCTGCGGTCTTTTTCGCTGTCTCCGACGCTAGTGAGCGCTGGTCCAGCGTTGTCCCACACCAAGACCCCAGGTGCTCCACGTTTTGCTACGCGGCGCACCCGGGGTCCGGGCCTCAGACCGTCTGCGGACGGTCCGGCCAGCGCCCGCCGACGGGGGGAGGGAGGGGGCGCTGGGTCTGGGGGGCGCGTGACGCCGGGCGGACGGCCTGCACGAGGTCGCGGAGGGCGAGCAGGGCGATCACGGCCGCCGGCACACCGATCGCGATGACGCGGTTGCGGGGGTCGGCGAGCGCGATGAAGAGGTGACCCACATGGGGGACGGTGGTGGTGACGACCGGCTGGGTGTCGGCGACCAGGGAGAAGGCCCACGGGTCGGGGTCGGGGTTGGCGTCACCCTGGGTGGTGAAGAGCGGCGCTCCGGTGGAGCTGGTCTCGATCTTCGTGATGCGGTGGGTGACGAGGGTCTGCAGGCCGCTGTCCGGCGGCGGCAGGTAGGTGATGACGTCGCCGACCTGGAGGTCGGCCACCGGCACATGCTTCTCGAAGGCGACGGAGCCCTTCTCGAAGGTGCCGGACATGGAGCCGCCCGTGATGACGTAGCGCTCGTAGCCCAGGAAGCCGGCGACGACGTACGCCGCGCTGCCCACCGTCACCGCCAGCAGCAGCAGGGTGGTGCTCACCCCGACGATGCGGCGGATGACGGAGGACAGACGCGACACGGGAACTCCTCAGGTGGTGGTGCAGAGCTGCTCAGGTGAGCAGGGGGATCACTGGTTGGTGGTGGTGCCGTCCAGCTGCACGGCGTCCCAGGTGTAGACGGCCGAGGCGGTCTTGCCCTGGTCGGCGTTGGTGGCGCCCTGGGCGAGGGAGACCGAGAAGGTGTACGTGTTGACGTCGCCGGCAGCGAACGTGCCGAGCGTGTTCGCCTTGTTGTCCTCGAGGGCCCCGAAGGTGCCCTTGAAAACCTCGGTGTTCGTCGTCGTGTTGGTGATCGTCAGCTTCAGGTTGTCGGCGGAGAAGCCGTTGACCGAGCTCTTCTCGGTGAGGGTGAAGTTGGCGGGCAGCGAACCGGTGTTGGTGATGGTCAGGGAGCCGTTGACGACGTCGCCGGGCTTGATGTTGGCGAGGTTGAAGACCGCCTGGCCGTCCTTGGAGTTGGCCTGCGTCAGCGTGCCGGAGGTGACGGCGCTGATCGTGTTGCCCGTGGTCGAGGTGAAGGAGGCACCCGAGCCGACCGCGATGGCGCCGGCGGCGAGGAGGGTGGCGAGGGGGACGAGGACCTTCTTGGAGCGGGTGGTCTTCGGGGCGGTGGTGGCGGCGTTCATGGGGTTCTCCTGAGGTGAGGTGTTCCTGGCCGAGGCGGTGGTGCCCGGCTGATGAGAAGAAATCTATGGAGCCGAGATCCACGTCCGGTCCACACGAGAACCCCCTGCGCCTCCTCGTTGGGTCACGGTTTGCCACACGGCCCTGACCTGGTCCACAACCGGTCCACACCACGGGTGGAGCACGAGGTGGGGCACGAGTGGAATGTTCCGCGCGGTCGTGATGTTGTGGCTGCCGTGACGGACTTCCGTGCGACCGAGGGCGAGCTGCTGACGCGCCGCCTCGTCGTCGACCTCGGACGTACGCACAGCACCCGCTGTCGATGACGAAGCGTCCCCTCAAGACCTCAGGACTGAAGACACTTCAGGACTGACTCCTCCTCGGCCGCCGGCGTGCGCTTCCGGCCTGACCTGCGGCTGCTCTCCTCGAAAGGCAATCCCTTCATGAGTTCTTCCGTGCAGTCGGCCACGTCCGAGCGGACGCCCGACCAGCCCGTACGCCGCCGGCGCCTCCCGTCCTTCGGCGTGCAGGTGCTCATCGGCCTGGTCCTCGGCGTCGTCCTGGGCCTGGTGGCCCGCGAGATGGGTCCGGCCGGCGTCGACGCCGACGGCGTGGCCGTGCCCAACTGGCTCACCGAGACCCTGACGATCGTCGGCACCACCTTCGTCACCCTGCTGCGCGCCATCGTGCCGCCGCTCGTCTTCCTCGCGATCGTCGCCTCGATCGCCAACCTGCGTGAGGTCACCGGCGCCGCCCGGTTGGCGGGCAAGACGCTGCTGTGGTTCGCCGGCACCGCCCTGGTCGCCGTCGTCATCGGCATCGCGCTGGGCCTGGTCATGGAGCCGGGGGAGAACACCTCGGTCTCCGCCGACGCGGCCGCCGCCCCCAGCCGCACCGGGTCGTGGCTCGACTTCCTCACCGGCCTGGTGCCGGTCAACATGCTGGGCCTGCAGGCCAGCGCAGGTGCTGACGGCTCGATCGGCCTGAGCTTCAACGTGCTGCAGATCCTCGTCGTCTCGATCGCCGTCGGCATCGCCGCGCTCAAGGTGGGGGAGGCCGCCGAGCCGTTCCTGGTCTTCGTGCGCTCCGCCCTGGCGGTCGTGCAGAAGGTGTTGTGGTGGGTGATCCTGCTGGCCCCGATCGCCACGGTCGGCCTGCTCGGTCGCGCGGTCGCGACCTACGGCTGGGAGGCGCTCGGCTCGCTCGGCACCTTCACCGTCGCGATCTACGTGGGCCTGGCCCTCGTGCTGTTCGTGGTCTACCCGACGCTGCTCAAGGTCAACGGCCTCTCGGTGAAGCAGTGGTTCTCCGGCGCCTGGCCGGCGATCCAGCTCGGTTTCGTGTCGCGCTCCTCGATCGGCACGATGCCGGTGACCCAGGCGGTCACCGAGCGCAACCTGGGCGTGCCGCGGGCGTACGCCTCCTTCGCGGTGCCGCTCGGCGCGACCACGAAGATGGACGGCTGCGCCTCCATCTACCCGGCGATCTCGGCGATCTTCGTGGCGCAGTTCTTCGGCATCGACCTGGGGGTCACCGACTACCTGCTGATCGCCTTCGTCGCGGTCATCGGTTCGGCCGCCACGGCGGGTGTCACGGGCGCGACGGTCATGCTGACGCTGACCCTGTCGACGCTGGGCCTGCCGCTGGAGGGTGTGGGTCTGCTGCTCGCCATCGACCCGATCCTCGACATGGGTCGCACCGCCACCAACGTGGCCGGCCAGACGCTCGTGCCGACGCTCGTCGCGAAGCGCGAGGGCATCCTCGACCAGAAGGCGTACGACGCCGGTCGCGGCGGCCAGGTCTGGCGCGAGGACGCTGCCGAGGTGCCCGCAGCGGCCTGATGCTGGACACCTCCCGCTGACGACGGCGCGCGGCCCTGGGCTCAGCGCCGTCGTCAGCGCATTCGGGGGGAAAACCATGGGTCGATCCATGCTGTCCACGGGGGATCCTGCCCGCTGCGCTCGCAGGGTTGCTGGGCATCTTCGGGTGGATCGTGGCCCGGGTGGTCGTCATGCAGCGCCGCGAGCGGCTCGAGGTGGCGGCCGGCTACCGGCTGGTGAAGTGGCGCGCCGGCACCTGGGGTCGTGACCCTGAACGCCGATTCCCTGCGGGATCGGGCCTGGCGGCGGCACCATGGGACCTGCGAGGGCTGTGGTACCTCGACGCCAAGGGCAACGTCCTGGCGCCGCCGGACCCCGCGGTCCTCCCGCCGGGGATGTGTCCGTCGCCGAACCGGCCGGGTCAGGTGGAGATGTGGACAGGAGCAGCGTGGATGTACGGGTACGAGACGCCGAGCACGCCCTTTCTCGACGAGGGGAGCGAGGTGTGAGCGCCCGCGTGTGGCGTACGTCCGCAGCTGCGGCCTGCCTGAGCCTTGCGCTGGTCGGGTGCGGCACCGAGAAGCCCTCCGCCGACGAGTGGGGGCCGATCGGTCCGGTCGAGTCGACGGGGTCGCCGTCGGGCACCCCCTCGGAGTCGCCCTCCGAGTCGCCGGCGGACGACGCGTCCGAGACCCCCGCGGGAGACCCCGTCGGTGAGACGGTGGCGCTGGCCGACCTGACCGCCGACCAGGCACAGCTGCACAGCGAGATTTTGCTATTCGAGGCCTTGGCCCAGGAGCAGACCGGCGACGGTTTCGGTGGGGGCACCTACAGCTTCCGTGACAGCGAGTCGGACTTCGGGTCGGGGATGATCCGGCCCGAGGGCATCACCCTCGCCGACGACTACGAGCTGACGTGGGCCGACGGCAAGCTCGAGGAATATGCGCTGGCCACCGACGAGGGGCTGACCATGACGTGGGAGGCGGGGCAGATCCACCTCTTCGTGCCCGTCGGGTCGGCGACCGACCAGGAGCTGCAGGACCTTGCGGTCGAGCTGGAGTCCCAGGTGGGGACGTGGCGCACGACCCACGGTTCCTTCCCCTCGATCTCGGGCGAGATAGACACCCTCGCCCTGCAGACCGACCTCTTCGACGAGGACACGAGCAAGACCGTCGAGATCGCGAAGCCATCCAGCGTGCGGATGGAGGAGTACTCCGGGTCCGGTGACGACTTCTCGGTCATCCTCGAGTCCGACACGAGTGGTGAGCAGGCGGTGCTGACCCAGGACGGCCTGACCTTCGCCAAGCCGGTCGCCGTCAGCTGACGACCCCTCTTCAGCCGGCCTGCTCCACACCCGCGGCGGCCGAGGACGCCGGGTCCTCGACAGTTGGGTCCACGACAGCTAGGTCCACGACAGCTGGGTCCTTGACCTTCGGGGTGGAGGTGACCTCGTCGCGGGGCACGATCGCGCTCTCGCCCGCGGGCACCAGCCCGCGGCGTACGACGAAGTGCTCCTGGCGCAGCGCCATGACGAGCATCGGCACCATCGCGAAGACCAGCACGAAGACCGGCAGACCCATCACGGTGATCACCTGCTGCAGGGTCGTGAGTGCCTCGTCGCCACCGAGGACGATCAGGGCGGCGGCCACCGCGCCCAGCGAGATGCCCCAGAAGGCACGCTGGCGGATCGGCCCGCCCTCGCTGTCGCCGGAGCAGAGCATGTCGACCACGAGCGAGGCCGAGTCGGCGGAGGTGGCGAAGAAGAGGGCGACCACGACGATCGCGACGCCGGACACGAAGGTGGCGGCGGGGAAGTTGTCGAAGAAGGCGAACATCGCCAGCGGCACGCTGTCGGCGACGGCCTCGGAGAGCTCGCCGCCACTGCCGCCGATGCCGTCGATCTCCATCGCCGACCAGCCGAAGATGACGAACCAGACGAGCGTGAAGGCCGAGGGGGCGAGCAGCACGCCGCCGACGAACTCACGGATGGTACGACCACGCGAGATGCGGGCCAGGAAGATGCCCATGAAGGGGGCCCAGGTCACCGTCCACGCCCAGTAGAAGACGGTCCAGCCGCCCTGCCAGCCCCAGCCGCCCTCCTTGGAGAACTCGGCCATGGCGTCGTTCCACAGGGAGAGTCGCACGACGTCCTGCAGGTAGAAGCCGAGGCTTTCGAGGATCTGGCGCAGCAGGAAGACGGTCTCGCCGGCGAAGAGCACGAAGACCATGAGCGCGACCGCCATGCCGATGTTGAGGTTGGAGAGTCGCTTCACACCCTTGTCGAGGCCCGCCACGATCGACGTGGTGGCCACGACCGTCAGGACCGTGATGATGGCGACGCGCAACCAGACGCTGTCGGCGAGCCCGGTGAGGGAGCTCAGGCCGGCGCTGATCTGGGAGGTGCCGAGACCGAGGGAGACCGCGAGGCCGAAGATCGTGCCGAGCACGGCGAAGACGTCGATCACCCGACCGGGCGTCCCGTGGATGCGCTCCTTGAGCAGGGGGTAGAAGGCCGAGGAGAAGCGCAGCGGCAGGTCCTTGCGGTAGACGAAGTAGCCGAAGGCCAGGCCGGGCAGCGTGAAGATCGCCCAGGTGTGGATGCTCAGGTGGTAGAGCGAGATGCTCATGGCGTCGCGCGCGGCGTCCACCGAGTAGGGCTCGACCCCGATCAGGGGCGGGGTGGCGAAGTGGGACATCGGCTCGGCGACACCCCAGAACATCAGCACGGTGCCGATGCCGCCGGCGAAGAGCATCGCAAACCACGAGAGGTTGCTGTAGGCCGGTTGGTCGTCGTCCTTGCCGAGCCGCAGCGCACCGTAGCGACTCAGCGCGACCCAGATGAGGAAGACGACCCAGCTCGTCACGCCCAGGATGAAGAACCACCCGAGTTGGGTGACAACCCACTCCCGACCGTCGGCGAACACCTCGCCGAGCGGACCGGGGAAGGCCAGCAAAGCGACGAGGATGACGAGCATCAGGCCGGCGGACCAGAAGAAGATGGGTGGGTTGGTCCTCAGTCCGAGCCTGCGCGCGAGTGCATCCATGGCAGGGAGGATTCGCTTGCGGTCGTTGCCTCAAACATGGACGTGCGTCACACCGACGCGTTTGTCACGCGTACGCGTGTGGCAGAACGGCTGTATGAGCGAAACCGGCGCCAACGTCGCGGCCGACCCGGCGCCGCCGAAGTGGCGGATCATCGGGCCGGGACTGGTCGTCGCCGCGACCGGCGTGGGTGCGGTCGACCTCGTCGCGACGCTGATCGCCGGCAGCAAGTATGGCTACGCGCTGCTGTGGTGCGTCGTCGTCGGCTGCGTGATGAAGGTGGTGCTCGTCGAGGGGGCCGGACGGTGGTCGCTGTCGACGGGCCGGACGATCTTCGAGGGCTGGCAGTCACTGGGGAAGTGGGCGACCTGGTACTTCGGGATCTACATCGTCATCTGGGGCTTCGTCTACGGCGCTGCGGCAATGGCCGGCACCGGGCTGCCGTTGGCCTCGCTCTTCCCCTTCATGAGCGTGACGTGGTGGGGCATCCTCAGCGGGTTGGTGGGGTTGGCGCTGGTCTGGTTCGGCCGCTACTCCGCGGTGGAGAAGGTCTGCGCCGTGCTGGTGGGGCTGATGTTCGTCGCGATGGTGGGGGCTGCCGCGCTGACGGTACCGAACCTGCCCGACATGCTCGGTGGACTGGTGCCGACGATCCCCTCGGGCGAGGGCATCGTGTACGTCCTCAGTCTCGCCGGCGGTGTGGGCGGCACGATCACCCTGGCTGCCTACGGCTACTGGCTGCGGGAGAAGGGGTGGGTGACTCCCCGGCACATGAAGGTGATGCGCCTGGACAACCGGGTGGCCTACACCGTGACCGGCATCTTCGTGCTGGCCACGCTGATCGTCGGCGCGGAGCTGCTCTACTCCGCCAACATCGCGGTGTCGACCGGCGACCGAGGGCTGCTCGACCTGAGCGAGGTGCTGCAGGACCGGTACGGCGAGTGGGCCGGCAAGATCTTCCTCGTCGGCTTCTGGGCCGCCGCCATGTCGTCGCTGATCGGCGTGTGGAACGGCGTCAGCCTGATGTTCGCCGACTTCTCCGCCCGGGTGCGCAAGCTCGCGCCGAACCACCCCGACGGCCTCGCGCACGGCCGCTTCTACCGCGGCTACATCCTGTGGCTCACCTTCCCGCCGATGGTGATGATGTTCCTCGGCCGCCCGGTCGTGCTGATCCTCGCCTACGGCGTCCTCGGCGCCTTCTTCATGCCGTTCCTGGCGATCACCCTGCTCGTCCTGCTCAACTCCGAGCGGGTGCCTGCGGAGTGGCGCAACCGGGTCTGGTCGAACGTGGCCATGTCGATCATCGCGCTCGCGTTCGTGGCGCTGGCGGCGAACGAGCTGTGGGGGCAGGTCAGCAAGTTCGTGTGAGTCCCGTCCTGAGGGCAGGACGACAGCTGGCGAGGACGTCGCCGGGGTCGTGGTGAGGGGGAGTGCGGGTCGCGTCATCGCGCGGACTACCTCCGTCGGTGGAAGCGGTAGTCGCCGGAGGCGAGTCGGGTCATGTCGTAGGTGTCGTCGTGGGCGCGGTGGTGGTGACGTGAGCACAGCAAGACCGCGTTGGCGAGATCGGTGGTGCCTCCGTGGGACCAGGGCATCAGGTGGTGGGCCTCGGTCCAAGTGCCGGGGATGGTGCAGCCCTCGGCGCGGCAGGTGGTGTCGCGGAGCAGTAGTGCTCGTCGTTGGGCCTTGGTGAAGAGTCGGAAGGCTCGGCCGAGGTCGAGGACTTCGGAGTCGGTGCCGAGGACGGCGGGGATGATGCGGGCGTTGCACGCCAGCCGTCGTGCCTGGCTGGCGGTGATCGTGTCGAATCCGTCGCCGGGGGTGCCGTTGTCCAGCGTCGCCATCCCGAGGCCGCTCTTCAGGTCGGCGAACGAGATCGTGACGGTGACGTTGGTCGCGTCACCGCCGTGGATCGGCAGCCGGGACGGGTCGAGGGTCTCCAGCAGTTGTCCGAATGCTTCGGCCAACCGACGGGGGTGGTTGACCACGAGACCGGTGCCCTGCTTCTCGGCCTGGGTCTTTTCATCAGCGGTGCGGCGGACGGCGCCGTCGGACAGCCGGGGGTTGGTGAAGGCGTGCAGGTAGGTCGACAACCGGGCCGCGACCGCATCGGGCACGACGCCGGAGATGCGGGTCAGGCCGTTGCCCAGGGCCCGCATCTTCAGGCGTTGTTTCTCAGCGGCGTGCTTCTCGGCCTCGGCGAGTTTGCGGCGTTCTTCGTCCTCGAACCGTTGAGGGTCGACGAGTTCGAGGATCCGGCGCCCGAGCTTGGCCAGGTCCGCAGGATCGTGCTCAGCGGCGAGCTGGACGAGCATCGCTTCGGCCTTGTCGCGTACCTCTTTGCCGACCCGGTCGGGCAGCTCGGCGATCGCGGTCGCGATCACCCGGGCCTGGCCGATGTTGACCCGGGCCTCCCGTACCGCTGCCGCGAGCACGGGCAGGTCCCGGTCCAGCGTGACCGCGAGCGTCAGGTCCGCCGTCGCGTCGCCGCGGCGTACCCGGGTCTCGCGGGCCATCCACGACGCGACCGAGCGACACCCGCTCACCTGGGCGACATCGCCAGAGGAGGCCATCAGCCGCAACCGCAGCTCCGTCAATTGGGTCTCCAGGGCCACCGAGCGCTTCAACGCCTCGGCCTTCTCCTCGGTGCTCATGAAGATCGGGTTCACCTCGGCCAGCGCCTTCAGCTCGGCCTCGATCACCGCCCACGCGGCCAGCACTCGCGACATCCGATCGACCTCCCCCACAGCCTTCGACGACACCGCCCCACGGCGGTCTGCACGTCGTTGCTCCTGGAGGCCCGGAACCACCGGACGATCACGTCACCCTCGCAACTGGCGCCACCGTCTCCGAGCCCCCCGCAGCAGCGGGAGTCGGTGTCCTGAGTGGCGACCTGCAGTCACTTTACTCGAACACCAGTTCGAACGCAAGCGCCGTTCGTCCCGAGGTGGCGGCCGAGGTCCCGGTCAGCCGTTGAGGACGGCGTGCGAGATCAGGTGGTCGAGCTTACGGATGTCGACACCCTTGTTGCCTGAGTTGGGTCACTTGCACAGATTCCTGAGGGCTGGAACGCGCTGACCTGCGGTGATGCTTGTTCTTAGTGCGTCGGCAAGGCACTAATT
>NZ_JADCSA010000221.1 GCF_015070385.1 Nocardioides malaquae
GTCCATTCATTCATACATACATTGGGAGGTAGAGTGGTGTTAAAGTCAACGCTAGTGTCCCCACTTTTCACATTCAGGAGAAGAAGATACCTTCGTACTCCCACAAGGGAAATTCAGTTTTCAGCTTTTACCCAGAGTGACCCAAAGACTGACCACAAGGAGCCCAAGGGGGGAGTTGAACACATGTCTGACTGGGCTGGGATTCGTGCCCACGCAGCCAGGGGCTCTGGATCCGTAGTCGGCCTCCTATACCACTCAGCCACGGCTCATAGAGGCATTTAACCGTTCTAAAATCCACAGCCTCTTAA
>NZ_JADCSA010000222.1 GCF_015070385.1 Nocardioides malaquae
CCCGGCTTCTACGCTACTATTAAAATGGAAATGGTTCCTTTACCACCACCAGTGATGACTGCAAGAGCATAGTGCCATGTCTTCTCCTAAATGGCTCCAGTACTGTGGTGGGTGCTACTCTGTTTGACATTCATTCAAAGCAAACTTTGCAGTTTTTCTACTGCAGGGATGTACTTTCTAAATGAATCAACAGAAACAAGAAGATAAAAACTCAAGTAACTGCAAAATGCAAATATAAGACTAAAACATACATATTCTTTTCTTTCTTTTTATTATATAGCCCACCGCTCATAAAAGGCATTTCATG
>NZ_JADCSA010000223.1 GCF_015070385.1 Nocardioides malaquae
GCCAAAAATAAATGTGTTTCTATGCTCTTCTTATGTTTTTGAACTTAAATATAAATACATTGGACATTAAAAAAAGATTTGAACTAGTCATTACACAGAAACCACTGTTGCCTTGTCTGTTAACACACAAAAGACTGAGCTTGATTTTAAGATTTTTAGGTTTTTGGGTTTGCTAAATAAACTCAGCAAATTTAATTTCCATTTCATGACTTTTACTTAACATACATGCGAAGTGTTGGTTTTTGTCCACCATCTGCAACATTTATAAATATGAAATAAATATTTCTTAGAGTTTCCTGAGCAATC
>NZ_JADCSA010000224.1 GCF_015070385.1 Nocardioides malaquae
TGTTGCTATAACTAAGGTGTTTTAGAGGTAAAATAATGTTTATATACACCAATTTTAGTATAAAAAGACAGTTTCGTGTTTGACCATTTCCTTGTTCTTAGTGACGGGCGAGACAGACAACTCTCAGTCCCACCCGTGTGGCGAAAATGTAGTATGACAGTCACACAGCAAGGCAAATACATTTTATCTGTGAGTCATAGAAGACACGTGATTAATGGATTTCCGAAGTAAAGGGCTGAAAATCTGTAGCTGACTATAACTTCAAATGTGCCTATGTCTTTGATTTTTTTTCTTATTTTAAATT
>NZ_JADCSA010000225.1 GCF_015070385.1 Nocardioides malaquae
CTGTGTATGCTGCCCAGCTGCGAGCTATTGCCACTAATTCATTGCCCACCCTTTCACCCCGGGAGATCAAAGCAGCTCCTTAACAAGTTTGACCTTTAGGTCACTGCTGAGGAGTGTGTCATCACTAACTGCTTTCAAATCTGTTGTCTCTCTATCGCTCTCTCACTCTCCTGCTAAACTGCAGCACTCGTTTTTTTATTTTTATTTTGGTGTAAAAAGCTGCATAATTATGCCTTTAAAGCACTCGGCTAACTAGGCTTTACAAACCTGTCTGCTGTTAAACTCTAGTTAAATGTCCGGTTCC
>NZ_JADCSA010000226.1 GCF_015070385.1 Nocardioides malaquae
CCTATAGTTGCTCCCAATGTGCTGGTCGCTGCCTTGCATGGTTTCCTGACTTTCCTGTAGCCTGGGTGCCAGACTGTGATTACGTTCGTTCCTCGTTGTCTCTCACTCCATACAGTCTGGAAATCTGGCTATTCCAAAGGGGTGGGGAACACACCCCAGAGCGCTGCATCTCCGCGCGGCTTCTGATTGGTCTGTGGTGCGGCCGGGACAAATACACCAGTGCTACCCTAATCCTACTCTGATTCATTGGAACAACATCCAATCAGCAACAACGACGCCTACATAACAAGTGATGTTCGGAAAT
>NZ_JADCSA010000227.1 GCF_015070385.1 Nocardioides malaquae
AGTTATGTTCTCATCTTCATTCTATGTGTGCATGTTTTCTCCACCCTGCAGTTTCTTCTCATCCATGTCAGATCAACAATGGAGGCTGCAGTCGCCTGTGCCTGCTCTCACCTGGAGGAGGATACAAGTGTTCCTGTCCCACCCACTCTGACTACAAGCAGTGCATGTCCAGCTGCACTGCCAGCCAGGTGATTCACCTCAGCTTCACTGCTCTCACTCTCTACCACTCTATGGGCCCTATTTTGATTGTCTTAACTACCAGGTCTTATGCCTTAACTTCAGACGCCACTGGCGTGGCAAATGC
>NZ_JADCSA010000228.1 GCF_015070385.1 Nocardioides malaquae
TGGCCTCCGACTTCCACCGCGGAGAATAGAGTTTCAACAACGCAAAACTACCTTTGGTTAGATGAGTAGTGAAGTTTGAAGTTTAGTTTATTTTGACTGAAGTTGAGCCCTCGTAGGGGCTGAGAAATCCTGGTCTAGTCTTTTAGTGACCGGTCTGTTTACTGCCTGCCTGGTATCTACAAAGCCATCAGCCGTGATGGCATTACAAAGTGATTTTGTAATCTTGTATCTTGAAAAAGAAAGTCATTCAAATAAAGACAAGTTGTGTGATTATTTTAAGTTGGCTACTTATGTGTGTGGGTG
>NZ_JADCSA010000229.1 GCF_015070385.1 Nocardioides malaquae
GCCACCACTAGTATTAACATGGTGCTGCAACAAAATATAAGACCCGCACTGCAACGGCAGCTATAGCGCCACCACTAGTATTAACATAGTACTGCACCCACATCTACACACCCAAACTGCACCAACCGCTACAGAGCCACCACTAGCATTATCATGGTACTGTACCCAACACAACAAACCCACACTGCAACGACCGCTATTGTGCCACCAAAAATATTAAAATGGTACTGCACCCACAAGAACATGCCCAAACTGCACCGCCAGCCACAAGCCGGAGGCCAAGCGGCGTTCGGGAGGCAATCT
>NZ_JADCSA010000230.1 GCF_015070385.1 Nocardioides malaquae
TTCTTTAGGCTACATAAATACACCCACTAGGTCATTTATTAAATAATTGCAAAGAGAATGGTCGTGTGTGGCTTGGATGGTCAAGAGCACTGGACACTGGGGCCGGGGAATGAATGACATTCTGAATACATGATCATCTAAGGTCAGCACCACACACAAGCAGTGGAGTGTGCGGCTTTCAAGCGTTCTGGTCAAATTATGGGGTTTAACTCACAGGTGTGACCAAGATGTAGGACTCCCTTTCATGCCCATATGGAGATCCCTATGTCATCATTATTAAGCCAATATCTGTGCTTTATGCCC
>NZ_JADCSA010000023.1 GCF_015070385.1 Nocardioides malaquae
GGAAGTTAAGCCTTTCAGCGCCGATGGTACTGCGACCGAGAGGTCGTGGGAGAGTAGGACGCCGCCGGACATACCTTGAAGACCAGGAGAGGGAGCACCCCACGTGAGAGTGCTCCCTCTTCTGGCATTTCTGCGTCCGCCGACGGCGGTGAGTGATGGGCAGAGGCGCACCGTTACTGTGGAAGGATCACCGAGGACGGGAGCAGAAGGTGTCGGTTCATCAGACTGGCGGCGGCTGCCCGGCAGCCCCGAGGCAGGTCGACGGAGGGTGGGCGCTGACGTCTCACGCCCACGTGGTCGGCGCTGCGGAGGACCCGGAGACGTTCTCCAGCGCGGTGTCGCGTCACCTGCAGATCCCCAACGGGTTGGACGGCAGTGAGCACGCGCGCTGGCGTCGGTTCGTCGAGTCCTGGTTCACCCTTGAGCGGATGGCCGACGTGGAGCCCGTGCTGCGAGCCGTGGCGCAGGACCTTGTCGAGGAGTTGGCTGACGGCGCGGTCTTCGACGCCGTGCAGCACCTGGGTAGCCGCTACGCCGTGCGCGCGACCTGCGAGTGGTTGGGGTGGCCCAGCAGCGTCGAGGACGAGCTCCTGGAGTGGATGGCCCGCAACGTCGAGGCGACGCGGTCGGGGGACCACACGCGTACGGCCGCGGTGGCTGACGAGTTCGACCGCTTCATCACGCGCATGGTGGAGGCCGGACCTGCGGCCCACGGTCTGCGGGTGACGGACGAGGTGGCCGCCGCCACGGTCGACGGCGCCGTGGTGGGCCACGACGAGGTGGTGTCGATCCTGCGCAACTGGACGGCGGGCGACCTCTCGTCCGTGGCGCTGTGCGTGGGAGTCGTGCTGCAGACGTTGGCGGACCGGCCCGAGGTCCAGGCCGAGTGTCGGCGCCGGGTCGACGACGACTCCGGCCTCGACCGGGCGATCGACGAGATCCTGCGGATCGACGATCCCTTCGTCGTCAACCGACGGGTCGCGACCCGAGACGTGCGGGTGGGCGAGACCGCCATCGCGGCGGGGAGTCGGGTGCTGCTCGACTGGACCGCCGCCAACCGCGACCCCGAGCGGTTCGACTCCGGCAGTGGGGTCGACGAGTTCGCCCCCGAGGCGAACGCCGAGCACAACCTCGTCTACGGCAGGGGACCACACGTCTGCCCCGGGCGACCGCTCGCCAGCCTCGAGCTGCGTACGCTCCTGCGTGCCGTGCTCCGGGCGTCGACGCAGGTCGAGCGGGCCGGAGAGCCCGTACGCTCCCTCCCGCCGCTCGGCGGATGGGCCTCCGCCCCACTCCGACTGCGGAGGTGAGGCGGAGCGCCCCGTTCCTCGGGGCGAGCTGGCCAGTCCTGGGCGGGCTGGCCAGCGCTCAGATGCCGATCGGGTGCCAGACGGTCTTGGTCTCGAGGAACGAGGTCATCCGCTCGATGCCGGGCGCGGTGAACCAGTCGGGTTCCTGAGCCGGGGCGCGGAGCACACGCTTGAGGTTCTCCGCTCCTGCGGCCTCCAGCTCGGCGGCGGCCTCGGCGTCGCCCGCGACCCCGGTGAGGTCGAGGCCGTTGACGTCCATGTGGGCGGCCAGCCACGGCATCGGGATGCGCCAGTCACCCGTGAGCAGGTTGACCACCCCGCCCGGGACGTCGCTGGTGGCCAGCACCTCGGCCAGGTTGACCGACGGGAGCGGGCGCTCGTAGGAGGTGATGACCACGGCGGTGTTGCCGGTGACGATGACCGGAGCCAGCACGGAGACCAGACCGAGCAGCGACGAGGCCTGCGGAGCCACCACCGCCACCACCCCGGTCGGCTCGGGGGAGGAGAGGTTGAAGAAGGGCGCCGCGACCGGGTTGGCCGAGCCGGTGACCTGGGTGATCTTGTCGGCCCACCCTGCATACCAGACCAGGCGGTCGACGGACTCGTCGACAATCGCACTGGCGCGCGCCGCGTCGACGCCCTCGCCCAGGCGTACGGACTCGACGAACTGGGCCCGACGGTCCTCCAGGACCTCGGCGATGCGGTAGACGATCTGCGCGCGGTTGTAGGCCGTGCGGGCCGACCAGCCACTGAAGGCCTTGCGCGCGGCGACCACGGCGTCGCGGGCGTCCTTGCGCGAGGCCAGGGCGGCGTTGGCCACGAAGTCGCCGTCAGCGTCGTTGACCACGTAGGAGTACCCCGACTCGGAGCGGGGGAACGCCCCGCCGACGTAGAGCTTGTAGGTCTTGCGCACCCCGGCGCGGGCCGGCGTGCTGTCCTTGGCAGTGCTCACTTGAGGTATCCCTCCAGTCCGTGGCGACCGCCCTCGCGGCCGTATCCGGACTCCTTGTAGCCGCCGAACGGCGACGTGGGGTCGAACTTGTTGAAGGTGTTGGCCCACACCACGCCAGCGCGCAGCTGGTTGGCCATCCACAGGATCCTCGAGCCCTTCTCGGTCCAGACACCGGCCGAGAGCCCGTAGGGGGAGTTGTTCGCCTTCTCCACCGCCTCGCTCGGGGTGCGGAAGGTGAGGACCGAGAGCACCGGGCCGAAGATCTCGGCCTGGGCCACCCGGTGGGCCTGGGTGACGTTGCTGAAGACGGTGGGGGGGAACCAGAAGCCGTTGCCCGGCAGCTCGCAGGCCGGCGACCACCGGGTCGCGCCCTCGTCCTCGCCGGCGTCGGCCAGCTCGGTGATGCGCTTGAGCTGCTCGGCGGAGTTGACCGCGCCGATGTCGGTGTTCTTGTCGAGCGGGTCACCGAGGCGCAGCGTCGACATCCGGCGCTTGAGGCGCTCCAGCACCTCCTCGGCCACCGACTCCTGCACCAGGAGGCGCGACCCCGCGCAGCAGACGTGTCCCTGGTTGAAGAAGATGCCGTTGACGATGCCCTCGACGGCCTGGTCGACCGGCGCGTCGTCGAAGACGATGTTGGCGCCCTTGCCACCCAGCTCGAGGGTCACCTTCTTGTCGGTGCCGGCGACCTGGCGTGCGATCGCCCGACCGACGTCCGTCGACCCGGTGAAGGCGACCTTGTCCACGCCCGGGTGGGCCACCAGCGCACGCCCGGTGTCGCCGGCGCCGTTGACAATGTTGACGACGCCGGGGGGCAGGTCGGCCTGCTGGCAGATCTCCGCGAAGAGCATCGCCGACAGGGGCGTGGTCTCGGCGGGCTTCAGCACGACGGTGTTGCCGGTCGCCAGCGCGGGTGCGACCTTCCACGCCAGCATGAGGAGCGGGAAGTTCCACGGGATCACCTGGGCGGCGACGCCGAGCGGCTGCGGGTCGGGCTTGCCGGGCACTGCGTACTCGAGCTTGTCGGCCCATCCGGCGTGGTAGAAGAAGTGCGCCGCGACGGTCGGCACGTCGAAGTCGCGGGTCTCCTTGATCGGCTTGCCGTTGTCGAGCGTCTCCAGGACGGCCAGCTCCCGGCCGCGCTCCTGGATGATCCGGGCGATCCGGTAGAGGTACTTCGCCCGCTCGCGTCCCGGCATCCGCGACCAGGTCGCGAAGGCCTTGCGCGCGGCGGCGACGGCCGTGTCGACCTCGGCGTCGGTGGCGGCGGAGACCTCCGCCAGCACCTCCTCGGTGGCCGGGTTGAGGGAGGTGAACGTCTCGCCGGTGCCCTCGACGAACTCACCGTCGACGAAGTGGCCGTAGGAGTCGGCGATCGTGACGATGCCGCGCGACTCCGGCGCGGGGGCGTACTCGAACAGAGCCGCAGGGGCGGCGGTGTCGGGAACCTTGACCATGGGGAGCTCGCTTCAGTCCACGGAGACGTAGTCGGGGCCGGAGTAGCGGCCTGTGAGCATCTTGGAGCGCTGCATCAACAGGTCGTTGAGCAGCGACGAGGCGCCGAAGCGGAACCAGTCCGGGTCGAGCCAGTCGGGGCCACAGGTCTCGTTGACCATGACGAGGTACTTGATGGCGTCCTTGGTGGTGCGGATGCCGCCAGCGGGCTTGACCCCGACCATCTGGCCGGTCGCCTCGCGGAAGTCGCGCACCGCCTCGAGCATCACCAGCGTCACCGGCAGGGTGGCGGCCGGGGAGACCTTGCCGGTGGAGGTCTTGATGAAGTGGCCGCCGGCCATCATGGCCAGCCACGACGCGCGACGGACGTTGTCGTAGGTCTGCAGCTCGCCGGTCTCGAAGATCACCTTCAGGTGAGCCTCGCTGCCGTCGGGACGACGGCACGCCTCACGCACGGCGACGATCTCGTCGAAGACGTCGAGGTAGCGGCCCTCGAGGAAGGCGCCCCGGTCGATCACCATGTCGATCTCGTCGGCCCCCGCCTCCACCGCGTCGGCGGTGTCGGCCAGCTTGATGTCCAGGGCCGCGCGACCGCTGGGGAAGGCGGTGGCCACGGCGGCCACGTTGACCCCGCTGTCGCCGAGGGTCTCCTTGGCGACGCCCACCATGTCGGGGTAGACGCAGACGGCGGCCGTCGCCGGGCAGGTCGGGTCGCCGGGCTCGGGGCGCATCGCCTTGAAGGCCAGCGAGCGGACCTTGCCGGGGGTGTCCATGCCCTCCAGGGTCGTCAGGTCGACCATCCGGATGGCCAGGTCGATGGCGCGGGCCTTCGCAGTCGTCTTCACCGAGCGGGTGCCCAGGGATGCGGCGCGGGCCTCGCAGCCGACCTGGTCGACGCCCGGGAGGCCGTGGAGGAAGCGGCGCAGGGAGGCATCGGAGCGGGTGACCTCGTCGAACTGGGGGAGATCCGCTGAGCCCGGGCCTGCACTCGTCGTTGAGGCAGAAGTGGCTGTCACCGCATCAGCATACGTACGGACCGCCCCGCGACAGCAACCGAAGCGTGGACTACAGGCCTGCGGCCACGCGTACGTCTGCCTTGACGGCGTCCAGTCGGCCCACCGCCGCGATGCGTGCGGCGTCCACCCCGTCCTCGGGGTCGACCGGCACGACGACCTCGAGGTAGCACTTGACCTTGGGCTCGGTGCCGCTGGGACGTACGACGACGCGGGCCCCGCCGGCGAGCGTGTAGCGCAGGCCGTCGGTGGGCGGCAGGTCGGCGCTGCCCAGGGCCAGGTCGTCGACCCGCTCCACCGCCAACCCGCCCAACGTGGCGGGCGGGGCGTTGCGGAGGCGCTCCATGGCGGCGCCGATGCCGGCCAGGTCGTCGAACCTGACGGAGAGCTGGTCGGTCGCGTGCAGTCCGTGGGTCTCGGCGATCTCGTCGAGCAGGTCGACGAGGGTGCGTCCCTCCGCCTTGAGGCGGGCCGCCAGCTCGCAGACCATGACCAGGGCGGAGACCCCGTCCTTGTCCTTCACGTGGGCGGGGTCGACGCAGTAGCCCAGCGCCTCCTCGTAGCCGAACGCGAGTCCGTCGAGGCGACCGATCCACTTGAAGCCGGTCAGGGTCTCGGCGCTCGGCTGGCCCGCGGCCTCGGCCATGCGGCGCAGCAACGACGACGAGACGATCGAGGTCGCGTAGGTGCCCCGACGCCCCTTGGCGAGCAGGTGGTGGGCCAGGAGGGCTCCCACCTCGTCGCCGCGCAGCATCTGCCAGCCGTGGGGGCCCGGCACGGCGACCGCGCAGCGGTCCGCGTCCGGGTCGTTGGCGACCACGAGGTCAGCGTCGCGCTCGGCTGCGAGCGCCAGCGCGAGGTCCATCGCGCCCGGCTCCTCGGGGTTGGGGAAGGAGACCGTGGGGAAGTCCGGGTCGGGTGCGGCCTGGGCCTCCACCACGGCGGGAGCGGGGAAGCCGGTGGCGGCCAGCGCCCGGGTCACCATCTCGCCGCCGACACCGTGCAGCGAGGTGTGGACGATCGAGAGGTCGCGCGGCCCGTCGTCGACCAGGGCGACCACGCTGGCGAGGTAACGCTCCACCAGGTCGTCGCCCAGGATCTCGCCGGGGCCGCCACGCGGCACGTCGGCCAGGGCCCCGACCGCGGCGATCTGGGCCGCGATCTCGGCGTCGGCCGGCGAGATGATCTGGCTGCCGTCGCCCAGGTAGACCTTGTAGCCGTTGTCCTGCGGGGGGTTGTGGCTGGCGGTCACCATGACCCCGGCGACGCACCCCAGGTCGCGGATCGCGAAGGCCAGGACCGGGGTCGGCAGGGTGCGGGGGAGCAGGAGGGCTCGCAGACCGGCACCGGTGACGACCTCGGCGGTGTCGCGTGCGAAGACGTCGGAGTTGTGCCGGGCGTCGTAGCCGATCACGACTGCGTCGCCGGGGCCCGCGCCCCGCTCCTTGAGGTACGCCACCAGGCCGGCGGCGGCCCGGGTCACGACGACACGGTTCATGCGGTGCGGTCCCGCTCCGAGGGCGCCGCGCAGACCCGCGGTGCCGAACTCGAGGGGCCCGCGGAACCGGTCGGCCAGGTCGGCCACCGCGACCGCGTCACCCGCGCGTGCCCGGCTGAGCAGGTCGTCGAGGGCGGACCGGGTCACCGGGTCGGGGTCCTCGGCGAGCCAGGCGGCGGCGCGGTCCAGCAGGTCGGTCGGCGTCACGGTGCTCATGACAGGCACCGTAACGCGCGACCGCCCGCTGGACCGCGCCGGACGGAAGGTCAGAGCGCCGCGATCGCCGCGTCGTAGTCGGGCTCGGTGGTGATCTCGTCGACCATCTGGGTGTAGGTGACGGTGCCCTCGGCGTCGACCAGCACGACCGAGCGAGCGAGCAGGCCCGCCATCGGCCCGTCCGCCATGGTCACGCCGTAGTCGCGACCGAAGTCGGAGCGGAAGGTCGAGCCGACGAGGACGTTGTCGATGCCCTCGGCGCCGCAGAACCGGGCCTGCGCGAACGGCAGGTCGGCCGAGACGTTGAGCACCACGGTGTCCTCACCGAGGCCGGCGGCCAGCTCGTTGAACTTGCGCACGCTCGCGGCACAGATGCCGGTGTCGACGCTCGGGAAGATGTTGAGGACCAGTCGCTTTCCCGCGACCTGCTCCTGGGTCAGGTCGGAGAGCCCGGCGCCGACGAGCTCGAAGGCCGGAGCCTTCGAGCCGACGGCCGGCAGCTCGCCGACGGTGTGGACGGGGTTGCCCTTGAACGCAGTCGTAGCCATGTCGCCATCCTGACATCCCGGGCTAACCCCTGGTCGCGTCGTCCTCCGGGTGAGCGGGGACGCGGTGCCTCCGCTCAGATCCGGGGCACGACCTCGCCGAGCAGGCCGCCCATCCGGCTCGCCGCCGATCGACCGGCCTCCAGGACCTCCTCGTGGTTGAGCGGCTCGCCACTGATGCCGGCGGCCAGGTTGGTGACGAGGCTGATGCCGAGCACCTCCATGCCGGCCTGACGGGCCGCGATGGCCTCCAGCGTCGTCGACATGCCCACCAGGTCGCCGCCCAGGACCCCGGCCATCCGGACCTCCGCCGGGGTCTCGTAGTGGGGCCCGGGGAACTGGACGTACACACCCTCGTCGAGAGTCGGGTCGACCTCGCGGCACATCGCGCGCAGCCGGGGGCTGTAGAGATCTGTCAGGTCGACGAAGTTGGCGCCCTCGATGGGGGAGGTGGCCGTGAGGTTGATGTGGTCGCTGATCAGCACGGGGGTGCCGGGCGTCCACTCCTGACGCAGACCGCCGCACCCGTTGGTCAGCACGATGGCCCGGCAGCCGGCAGCGGCGGCGGTCCGCACCGGGTGCACCACCGCCCGGACGCCCTTGCCCTCGTAGAAGTGGGTGCGGGAGAGGAAGACGAGCACGTTGCGCTCGCCCACGCGCAGCGAGCGGATCCGGCCGGAGTGGCCGGCGACGCCAGCCGCGTGGAAGCCGGGCAGGTCGGTGGTGGCGATCTCGGCGGTCGCGGGGCCCAGGGCGTCGACGGCCGGCAGCCAGCCGGAGCCCAGCACCAGCGCGACGTCGTGCGACTCCACTCCCGTGAGGTCACGCAGGGCGGCGGCGGCCTGGTCGGCCAGGGCGAACGGGTCGGTGTCGGTCATTCCCCGATCCTAGAACGGGGGTCGGGCTGGTTCGCCGTGTGAGGATGGGCGGGTGAGTCCTGGGCGGTCGGTGGTGAGGGCGCTGGTCGTGCCCGACCTCACCCTGCGCGAGCGGCTGGCCAAGGTGCGCAAGCGGTGGCGACTCCTGCTGCGGTTGGGCGTCTCCACCTCCGCCTCCTACGCGATCGCCACCGAGATCTTCGGCCACGAGCAGGCGTTCTTCGCGCCGGTGGCGGCCGTGGTGGTGCTGCTGGCAGGCGTCGGCCTGCGCCAACGGCTGCTCGTGGAGCTGATCGTGGGTGTCTCTCTCGGGGTGCTCGTCGGAGAGCTGCTGATCATGGCGATCGGGCGCGGGGTCTGGCAGCTGGCCCTGATCGTGGTGATCACCGTCATCACCGCGACCTTCGCCGGCTTCAAGGGCGTGGCCCTGACCCAGGCCACCAACTCCGGCGTGCTGCTCGCCGCCGTGCTCCCGGTGGCCGGTGCGACCAACCCGGCGGTGACCCGCTTCATCGACGCCCTGCTCGGAGGCTTCTGCGCCTGGGCGATGATCCTGCTGCTCCCGCGCAACCCGACCCGCGACCTCGACCTCGAGGTGCGCCCCCTGCTCACCGATCTCCGCGACATCCTGGAGTCGCTGGCCCGCGCCATGCGTACGGTCGACGCGCCCGCCGCGCACCTCGTGCTGTCGCGGGCCCGCGGGCTGCAGGACAAGATCACCTCGGCCCAGACCACGGCGGCCAACGTGCGCGAGGTGGCCACCATGTCGCCGATGCGGTGGAGCCAGCGGGCGGAGGTGCAGCGCTACACCTCGGTGCTGGACGACGTCGACAACGCGATCCGGGACGCCCGCGTGCTGGCCCGTCGGGTCTCGTCGATGATGCGGATGGGCGAGGTGCCCGGCGAACGTCTGGCGCTGGCGGTCGAGGAGCTCGCGGAGGGCGTGGCCGTCTTCCAGGACCACCTGGCCGAGCCGGGGGAGCGGGCCCGGGCCGAGAACCTGCTCGTCGACGCAGTGCGCATCGCGATGGAGGCGCTCACCGACGAGATGACCCTCAACCGGGCGGCGGTCGCCGCCCAGATCCGGTCGTTGGCCGCCGACGTGCTCTACGCCGGAGGCATGACCCGCGACGAGCTGGACGTACGCCTCAACTTCTGAGGAGTGGTTCGGCGGGGCGCCCGGAGCTCAGTGGCCGATGGAGCGGCAGGGCCGGTTGCGCAGCGCGGTCACGTAGTCGGCCGGCGCGTCGGCCGCCTCGGCGGCCTCCGCCAGTCCGCCCAGGGTGAGGGCGCTGGGCAGCCCGCCCTCGTAGGCGTCGAGCACGTAGGTCCAGGCGACGACCTCGCCGGTCATGCCCGCGACCCGCACCCGCGTCTTGCGGTAGAGGCCGGTGTCGGCCTGCTCCCAGCGGTCGAGGCCGACCGCGTCCTCGTTCGTCACGTCGTAGAGCGCGACGAAGACCTGCTCGAGGGGGTCCTCGACCACCGTGACCAGGGCGCCGTCCCAGCCGTGCTCCTCGCCCCCGAACGTCAGCCGCCATCCCGTCAGCCAGCCGGTCCCGCGCAGCGGAGAGTGGGGGCAGCGCTCGCCCATGCGTCGTGGGTCGAGGTTCGTCCCGTAGGCGGCGTAGAGCGTCACGAACTGAAGGGTAGCCACTCCGGCTGGTTGGAGGGTGTCGCGAGGGCCTAAACTCGACCGTGTGACTGACTCCGCGACTCACTTCGACCTCGTTGTCCTCGGCGCCGGCCCCGGCGGTTACGTCGCCGCGATCCGTGCCTCCCAGCTCGGCCTGAAGGTGGCCGTGGTGGAGAAGCAGTACTGGGGTGGTGTCTGCCTCAACGTCGGGTGCATCCCCTCGAAGGCGCTGCTGAAGAACGCGGAGCTGGCCCACCTGCTCGCGCACGACAAGAAGAAGTACGGCATCGAGGGCGACGCGACGATGTCCTACGGCCCGACCCACAAGCGGTCGCGCCAGGTCAGTGCCGGCATCGTCAAGGGCGTCCACTTCCTCATGAAGAAGAACAAGATCACCGAGGTGGACGGCTGGGGCACCCTGACCTCGCCCACCTCGATGTCGGTCGCGCTCAACGACGGCTCGTCGAGCGAGCTCACCTTCGACAACCTCATCATCGCCACCGGTGCGACCGTGCGCCTGCTGCCGGGCATCGAGGTCTCCGAGAACGTCGTCACCTATGAGGAGCAGATCCTCGACGAGCAGCTGCCGTCGTCGATCATCATCGGTGGCTCGGGGGCCATCGGCGTCGAGTTCGCCTACGTCATGAAGAACTTCGGCGTCGACGTCACCATCGTCGAGTTCGCCGACCGGATGGTGCCGGCCGAGGACGCCGACGTCTCCAAGGAGCTGCTCAAGCACTACAAGAAGCTCGGCGTGAAGGTGTTGCTCTCCACCAAGGTGGAGAAGGTGGAGGACACCGGCTCCGGCGTCAAGGTCACGGTCTCCCCGGCTGAAGGCGGTGACGCCCAGGTGCTCGAGGCCGACAAGATGCTCGCGGCCTTCGGCTTCGCGCCCCGCCTGGAGGGTTACGGCCTGGAGGCGATCGGCGTCGAGACCGACCGCGGCGCGATCAAGGTCGACGCCCGCGGCCGCACCAACGTCGACGGCGTCTACGCCATCGGCGACGTCACCGGCAAGATGATGCTCGCCCACGTGGCCGAGGCCATGGGTGTCGTGGCGGCCGAGACGATGGCCGGTGCGGAGACGATGGAGATCGACTTCGACATGATCCCGCGCGCCACCTACTGCCATCCGCAGATCGGCTCCTTCGGCTACTCCGAGCAGCAGGCGAAGGACAAGGGCTACGACGTGAAGACCGCCACCTTCCCCTTCACCGCCAACGGCAAGGCCGCCGGTCTGGGTGAGACCGCTGGCTTCGTCAAGGTCGTGGCCGACGCGAAGTACAACGAGATCCTGGGCGCCCACATGATCGGCCCCGACGTGACCGAGCTGTTGCCCGTGCTGACGATGGCGCAGCGCTTCGACCTCACGGCCGACGAGGTGGCGCGCAACGTCTTCGCCCACCCGACGCTGACCGAGGCGGTCAAGGAAGCCGTGGAGGGCATCGCGGGCCACATGATCAACTTCTGATCGCGGTCGAGCACGCAGCACCACACGTACAGCGAAGGGAAGTGCCGCACATGGACCGGGTCGTGGTGATCGGGGGAGGCCCCGGCGGATACGAGGCGGCCCACGTGGCCGCCCAGCTGGGTGCCGAGGTGGTGGTCGTCGACAGCGACGGCCTGGGTGGTTCGGCGGTCCTCACCGACTGCGTGCCGTCCAAGACGTTGATCGCGGCGGCCGAGGTGATGAGTGACGTCACCCGGGCCGTCGAGCTCGGCATCACCTACCACGACGACGGCTCCGCCTCCTCCGAGCACATGCGCGTCGACCTGGCCCGGATCAACGCCAGGGTGAAGGCCCTGGCGGCCGAGCAGTCGGCCGACATCGCCGCCGGTCTGGAGCGTGCGGGCGTACGCATCGTGCGTGGCCGCGGCCGGCTGGACGGTCCGCAGCGCGTCGTCGTCGACCTCAACGACGGTGGCAGCGAGACCCTCGAGGCCGACACGGTGCTGCTGGCGACCGGTGCCGCCCCGCGGACCCTGGCGAGCGCCCAGCCCGACGGGGAACGGATCCTGACCTGGGAGCAGGTCTACGACCTCGACGAGGTGCCCGAGTCGCTGGTCGTGGTGGGCTCCGGCGTCACCGGCGCCGAGTTCGCCTCGGCCTACCTCGCGCTCGGGATCCCCGTCACCCTGGTCTCCTCGCGCGACCGGGTCCTGCCCGGCGAGGACGCCGACGCCTCCGCGGTGCTGGAGGAGGTGGCCAAGCGGCGCGGCATGAACGTCCTGTCGACCTCGCGCATGGAGTCGGTGACCCGCGATGGCGACGTGGTGCGGGTGACGCTGACCGACGGTCGCACCGTCGAGGCGTCCCACGTGATCCTCGCCCTCGGATCGGTGCCGAAGACCACCGACCTGGGCCTCGAGGAGGCAGGGGTGCGGCTCGACGAGGGCGGCTTCGTCAAGGTTGACCGGGTCTCGCGCACCAGCGTCCGCGGTGTCTACGCGGCGGGCGACTGCACGGGCGTGCTGATGCTCGCCTCGGTCGCCGCCATGCAGGGCCGCATCGCCATGTGGCACGCCCTCGGTGACGCCGTCACGCCCCTCGACCTCACCAAGGTCTCCTCCAACGTCTTCACCGCCCCCGAGATCGCCACCGTGGGCTGGACCCAGAAGGCGGTCGACGCCGGCGAGGTCGACGCCGAGGTCGTGATGCTGCCGCTGGCCGGCAACGCACGCGCCAAGATGCAGGGCGTGCACGACGGTTTCGTCAAGCTCTTCTGCCGTCGCGGCACGGGCATCGTGATGGGCGGCGTGGTCGTGGGTCCGCGAGCCAGCGAGCTGATCCACCCGGTCTCCCTGGCCGTCGCGGAGTCGGTGACCGCCGACGCGCTGGCCCAGGCCTTCACCGTCTACCCGTCGATGAGCGGGTCGGTCGCCGAGGCGGCGCGCCGTCTGCGCAACGTGCACCCGCCGCAGACCTTCTGACGCGTACGGCGCCGCGCTCGGGCCTACGTACTCGGGTCAGGTGAGCTCGACCAGCACGTCGCCGCCGGCGACCGGGGCAGGCTCGGTCACGGCGACGGCGCTCACCACACCGGCTCGGGGGGCGGTGACGGGCGCCTCCATCTTCATGGCCTCCAGCACCGCGACGACCTCGCCCGCCGCCACGTGGGCGCCGACCGCCACCACGACGGTGGCCAGGCCGTGGAAGGGGGCGGTGACGGGCGTGGCCGTCGGCGCGGGGGAGGTCTCGTGCACCGCCCCAGCGTAGTCGGCACCCCGCTCCGGCGGCGCGCAACTACACCTCTGTAGTTCCGGCGTTCGCATGGACCGCGGGCGCCGCCTGTGATTCGCTCGACGGTGCACCCCCTGTCCCACCAGCACCACACCGAGAACCAGAGAGACGATGTCGCCGCTCAGCTCCCGCCTCCGTCCGTTCGCGCTCGCCCTCGCCGGCAGCGCCGCACTCGCCGTCTCGCTGCTGCCCCCCGCTGCGCAGGCCGCCGACCGGGTGGACGTGAAGCGCAACACCACGGTCGTGATCGACGGCAAGGGCTACGGCCACGGCAAGGGCCTGTCGCAGTACGGGGCCCAGGGAGCGGCCCGCGAGGGACGCACCCACCGCGAGATCGCCGAGTTCTACTACCCGGGCACCTCGTGGGGCAGCGTCAAGGGACAGGTCAAGGTGCGCATCAGCCGCGCCACCTCCTCCGACCTCGTGGTGCGCTCGCGCGACCGGCTGCGGATCAGGGCCGTCAACGCCAAGCAGACGTGGATGCTGCCCGACAACGGCGCCCAGCTCTGGCGACTCACCACCAACCGCCGCAACCGCACCGTCGTCCAGTTCCAGCGACCCGGGGCCAGGTGGAAGCGGTACGCCGCGTTCTCCGGCGTCGGCCAGTTCGGCGCTGCCGGACGCCCCATCACCCTGGTGACCCCGAGCGGCGACGTCGCCTACCGCGGCCGCCTGCGGGCTGCGGCGCCGGTCAAGGGCAGCCGCCAGCGCGAGACCGTCAACCTCGTCTCAATGGAGAACTACCTGCGCGGGGTCGTGCCGCTGGAGATGCCCGCCTCCTGGCACCCCGAGGCCGTGCGGGCCCAGGCCGTGGCGGCGCGCACCTACGCGACGTACGAGCGCAACCACCCGCTCGCCAGGCACTACCAGATCTGCGACACCACCCAGTGCCAAGTCTACGGCGGTGCCTCGGCGGAGCACCCGCTCTCCGACGACGCCATCCGCGCCACCGCCCGTCAGATCCTCACCCACGACGGCGAGGCCGCCTTCACCCAGTTCGGCTCCAGCAACGGAGGGTGGACCGCTGCCGGCTCGATGCCCTACCAGGTCGCCCAGCCCGACCCCTGGGACGGCTGGTCGGGCAACCCGGTGCACGACTGGCAGGTGAGGTTCACCCGTGCGGAGATCGAGCAGACGTGGCCGGAGATCGGCACCCTGCAGCGTGTGCGGGTGAGGTCTCGCACCGGTCACGGTGAGTACGGCGGTCGGGTCGTCGCCATCTCCCTCGTCGGGAGCGACCGTACGCTCGACCTCACCGGCGACGACGTCCGCTCCGCGCTGGGTCTGAGGTCGAACTGGTTCGACCTCAGCGCCCTCACGCCGAGTCGACGGACCGCCCGCAGCAGCGTGCGCTGACCTCAGGAGCCGGCCAGCGCGCGCCCCGCCGCCCGGCCGGAGAAGATGCAGCCACCGAGGAAGGTGCCCTCGAGCGCGTTGTAGCCGTGCACCCCGCCGCCACCGAAGCCGGCGACCTCGCCCGCGGCGTACAGGCCCGGGATCGGGCTGCCGTCGGCGGCCACGCACTGGCTGTCGAGGTTGGTCTCCAGGCCCCCCAGCGACTTGCGGGAGAGGATGTTGAGCCGCACGGCGACGAGCGGCCCGTGCTCGGGGTCGAGGATGCGGTGCGGCTTGGCGACGCGGATCAGCTTGTCCGTACGCGAGCGGCGGGCGTTGGCCATCACCATGAGCTGGACGTCCTTGCCGAAGGCGTTGCCCAGCTCGCGGTCGCGCGCCTCGATCTGGCGCTGCACCTCGTCGACGTCGAGGGCCGGTCCGCGGGCGATCGAGTTCATGCCGGCGACCAGGTCGGTGAGGTTGTCGGCGACCACGAAGTCCTCGCCGTGGCGCTTGAAGGCCTCGACGGGACCGGGTGCCCCCTTCGCCAGACGCGACTGGAGGAGGAACTTCAGGTCCTTGCCCGTGATGTCGGGGTTCTGCTCCGAGCCGGAGAGGGCGAACTCCTTCTCGATGATCGACTGGGTCAGGATGAACCACGAGTAGTCGTGACCCGTGGCCAGGATCTGCTTCATCGATCCGATCGAGTCGGCGCCGGGCACCCCTGACATGCCGGTGAGTCGGCGGCCGTTGGCGTCGAACCACATCGACGACGGTCCGGGCAGGATGCGGATCGCGTGGTCGGGCCAAACCGGGTCCCAGTTGTGGACGCCCTCCACGTAGGCCCACATCCGGTCACGGTTGACGATGCGGGCGCCCTGCGACTCGGTGATGGCGAGCATGCGACCGTCGACGTGGGCCGGCACCCCGCTGATCATGTGGCGGGGCGCGGGCCCGACCCGGTCGGTAGGCCAGTTGCGGCGCATCAGCTCGTGGTTGTGGCCGATGCCGCCCGAGGTGACCACCACGGCCGTGGCGAGGTGCTCGAAGGTGTCGACGGCGTCCCGGTTCGACTTCACGCCGCGCTCGGCGTCGTCGGCGGCCAGCAGGCTGCCGCGTACGCCCACGACTGCGCCGCCGGAGGTGACGAGCTCGTCGACCTGGTGGCGGAAGCCGAAGCGTACGAGCCCGCGTCGCTCGGCCTCCAGCACGGGCTCGGCGAAGATCCGCACGACCTCCGGACCCGTGCCCCAGGTCAGGTGGAAGCGGGGCACGGAGTTGCCGTGCCCGTCGGCGCTGCCGTCGCCCCGCTCGGCCCAGCCCACGAAGGGCAGCGACGACAGGCCCAGGTCGTGGAGGTAGTCGCGCTTGCCGCCGTGGGCCCACTCGACGTAGGCCCGGGCCCACTGCTGGGGCCAGAAGTCCTCGCCTCGACCGGGGCCCGAGGTGCCGTCGCCGAGGCGGTCGAAGGACGCGCTGCCCTGCCAGTCCTGCCAGGCGAGCTCGAGGGAGTCCTTGATGCCCATGCGGCGCTGCTCGGGGGAGTCAACGAAGAAGAGACCACCGAGTGACCACCAGGCCTGACCGCCCAGGTTCTTGCGGTTCTCCTGGTCCAGGACCAGCACCTTGCGGCCCGCCTTCGCGAGCTCGTGGGTGGCGACCAGGCCGGCGAGGCCGGCGCCGACGACGATGACGTCGGGGGTGAAGTCGGTGACCTGGTCCTGGGTGGCGGGGGAGGGGTTCATCGGTTCTCCTGGGCGGTCGTGGGCAGGTAGCGGTGGACGATCATCTCGGCGAGCAGGTGGAGCGCGGCGTCGACCGTGCGTCCCGGCGTGCCGGGCTCGGTGGTCGGGTCGAGGGTGGAGAAGGCCAGGCCGTCGAGGAAGTTGACGACGATGCTGAGCAGGGCCGCGCGCTCGTCGTCGGGCAGCAGGTCGCCCCACAGGTCGGTGGCCGTGGCGAGCATCTGCTGCTGGAACTGCTGGCGGGCCGGCTTCATGGCCGCGTGCAGGGCAGGGTCCGACCTGGCGGCGAACAGCAGCTCGCGCCACGTCTGGTTGGAGCGCGACAACACGATCGAGCGCAGGTGGTGGAGCACCTTGGTCAGCTCGTCGACGTCGGAGGCGGGGGCGTCGACCAGCTGCCGGAAGGCGGCGACGTTCGTCTCCGCGACGTGCTCGGCGGTGGCGACAAACAGGGCCATCCGGGTCGGGAAGTGCCGGAAGAGCGCGCCCTGGCTCACGCCGGCCTCGGAGCAGACGGCGGCCGTGGTCGTGCCCGAGTAGCCGCGGGTGTCCAGGCACGTGACGGTCGCGTCCAGGAGCCGGGCGATTGTGGCGTCGCGGCGCTGGGCCTGCGTACGTCGCACAGGTGCCCCGCTGGCGGCGGGATCGGTCGCGGGGGTGGGCACGGCGAGGAACCTAACATAGAGAGCGACTGCTCGCTTTGTTGCTTGTCGTCACCTGGTCCCGGTAGGCGTCACGCACCACTGGCCCGTACGCGTGCGCGTACAGGCTGTGGTCGGGTGCGGTCAGGCTGTGGGTACTGCGCTCGGAGTCGTGGCGCGTGGAGGCGGGACGGGTGGTCGCGGGACGG
>NZ_JADCSA010000231.1 GCF_015070385.1 Nocardioides malaquae
TAAAAAGTTTTTGCTGCTTCCTCATTGGTTAAAAGTTACTATATAAAATAATCCCATTGACTTGAATGGGAAAATACAAAAACAGCAACCACAATTGCAATTTCCCAGAATTGCATCTTTCTAGTTTTAAATATTATTACTCAGTGTTCATGTACAACTGGCAATGCTGGTATCGGTGAGTATGTCAGTCTATGCCATTCCGATACCATGTAATTTATCACGTGATGATATGCCATTTACAGTCAATTATTTTGCATTTTGTTTTGTTTTTTAATTTAAATTTTTATCCCACAATTTTTGTA
>NZ_JADCSA010000232.1 GCF_015070385.1 Nocardioides malaquae
AGAGATATGGCCATCTGACCTATTAATGTCCAATTTCATAAATAGCCTTAAATTGCGAAAAATGCAATCCGAGCGATTGAAAACTGTAAGAAATATATACTCTTGCTCTAAGCATTTTAAAAATGCGCAAAAGCTGAATTTTTGATCCGTTCAAGAAATGCCGAGAATCGTAATGGTCCCCCATTGGGAAAATTTTGTCGGATTTCTCGGGATCCGCAAATCGCTTTCCTCTCGGAATTGCATGAAAATTGCATGAAGGGGGTTTATTCGCACGCTGATCGCATTTCTGAACTTAGTTTC
>NZ_JADCSA010000233.1 GCF_015070385.1 Nocardioides malaquae
CTACACGACAAGAAAGAGACACTGCTTTCCACATATTGACAAGAAAGAGCCATGGCCTTCATGGCCTCCGTGAAATTCCTGCCCTGGCGATCATATACAGTGATGCAAACCACTTAGCAAAGACATCTGAAATTGGTCTAAAAATGCTACGTCTAAACTTAGAATAGACCAGGTTTTCCCAAAGTGGTTAAATGTCAAGTATGAAGTTATTTTCCGTCACCACTGATGGAAACTGATGGAAATTTCTCAGTGACATGTTTCATCTCAGGTGGGAAGATGTGCATATTTTCATCGTGAAAT
>NZ_JADCSA010000234.1 GCF_015070385.1 Nocardioides malaquae
GGGAGTCCATGTTGGGTGCCTAGAGCATGCCAGGAAATGTAGTTCACTTAATCGGGAATTCCGGGAGGCCATTTTTGCTGCCAAGAGCATTGCGCGAGATGTAGTTGTATAACTCTGGACTTCCGAGAGGCCATGTTGGGTGGCCAAGGCATGCTGGGAGATGTAGTTCTTGGACTCTGGAATTCCGGATAACCATGTTGGGTGCCCAGAGCGTGCTGGGAAATGTAGTTCTCGGACTCTGGACTTCCGGGAGGCCATGTTGGGTACCCAGATCATGCTGGGAGATGTAGTTCAAGACTC
>NZ_JADCSA010000235.1 GCF_015070385.1 Nocardioides malaquae
AACATTTTCCATTTACACCTGATGTTCATAAGCTATACCAGGGGTCGGCAACCCCAAATGTTGAAAGAGCCATATTGGACCAAAAAACTAAGAATAAATATGTCTGGAGCCGCAACAAATTAAAAGCCTTATATAAGCCTTGTAATGAAGGCAACACATGCTGTATGTATCTATATTAGCATAAACATTCAGGCAATCCTTCCGCATTGGCAATGAATGCAAATGATTCGGTCCAAGAAACGGTGAATCCTCTCTTCTCCTCAGTTATTTTTCTGCTGATGTGTCGCAGGGTATGACG
>NZ_JADCSA010000236.1 GCF_015070385.1 Nocardioides malaquae
CCGACTTGTACCTTTTTAGAGCCCTAAGCCTAAGAATAGGTTATAGGTGGTTAAATGTTTTATGCTACTGATAGATACAGAATCTGATCATATATTGACTAGTAAAACACCCTAAGCTAAGGGTGAGGTCGCGTAGTCGTCTTCATGTATGGATCTCCAGTGTTTGATGAGGTCAATGTTCAGATACGGGCTGGATCCATATCCTACTCTAGCTCCATATATACAGCAATATCATTCTGGTCTAACATAGTTGAGAGTGGCTAGAGTTACCCACTGAATACTGGTACTCCATATATG
>NZ_JADCSA010000237.1 GCF_015070385.1 Nocardioides malaquae
TAAAATCTATTTTAATTTAACTCTGAGAGTGTACAAATGGAACCAAATGGACCGGTACAGACCCATAAGGGTCCATTTGGTTCCTAACTATCATTTCTCTGGGGACCCCCCTAGAACTCCCTCAAGACCCCCTGGAACTCCCTCAAGGACTCCTTGGGGTCCCTGGACCCCACTTTGAGAACCAATGCTGTCTGGAATATTGTCACGGTTTTTGATTTAACATTAACAGCCGAGTGAAACTCGGCTTACAGCATTGGATCTCAAAAGCAGGGTCCGGGGACCCCCAAGGGTCCAAGG
>NZ_JADCSA010000238.1 GCF_015070385.1 Nocardioides malaquae
GTTAATCTCTTCACAGGAATATAGACTTAGACAGTGTGCGTTTGCCCACAGACCTGAGTTCATAATAATAGTACATAGCAGTGTTCATTTTGTTGACTAAGACTAAGACTAAAGACTTAGTCGACTAAAGATTTGGGATATTTGGTCGACTAGACTAAAACTATTTCAAGAGACAAACAGGACTAAGGGAAAACGGTGTGCTTAGTCTTAGCCTAAGACTAAGACTAAATCTAAGACTAATGGCTGTAAACTTTAAAATGGGTGTGAAACTGTGTAATGGAATTAAAGCCAAACAAA
>NZ_JADCSA010000239.1 GCF_015070385.1 Nocardioides malaquae
TAAAGATTTTTAGCCTACAGTAAAGGTATTAGTATTTAGTAGTGTTGATTGGCTCAGTAGCCTTGTGGTAGAATGTCCGCCCTGAGGCAGAGAGGTTGGGGGTTCAATTCGCCAAAGAGTGTAAAAATGGGACCCAATATCTCCCTGCTTGGCACTCAGCATCAAGGGTTGGCACAGCTGCAGCTCACCGCTCCAAGACATGGGTCAAACAGAAGAGATTTCAAATTACAGCATTGTATCTGACAAATAAAACAGTATCATCCATCCATCCGTCTTGTGCAGGGCCAAAGCAATAC
>NZ_JADCSA010000240.1 GCF_015070385.1 Nocardioides malaquae
TGTTTTTTGGGTCACATTGGACGGAAGAGGTCAAGTGTGGCTAACATTCTATCCAAAAATGATTCCAAAAGGTTGAATATTTTGGCCACGGGGACAAAGTATTCAGAAAAAAACAGGGCTGTCAAAACAGCCTCCTCCACTCTAGCAAAGACTAATCACCCACTCTAAACTGGGTTTCCCGCCAAAAATATCCCTGAACACCCTCACTCAACACTGCTACTACGGCAAAAGCGTACAACCTATTCGAATATCGTTTGGACGACGAAAAAGTTCAAAGGCGCGTGCACGTTTTGAA
>NZ_JADCSA010000024.1 GCF_015070385.1 Nocardioides malaquae
TGTGGGATTCGCCTGGCAGCTGATCTTGCAGCGCTGAGTCCCCACGGCCTTGACGGCCAATAGGAGCATCAGTTTTGGTCGACGACGTCTTCACGACGCCTCGCCGAGTCGGATGGAGCGGATGATCCGGACCACGTCGAGCGGGTGGGCCTGGCGCCAGTCCTTGACGCGGCGACGGGTGACGGCGCGTTCACCGCCGGTGGCACCGGTGCGGGCGAGGTGCCACTCGAGGGCGTCCTCGGCGTACCAGACGTTGGCGATGGGGCGTGCCGCGCGGATCGCAGCGATCGCCTCGACCGGGTCCCAGCCGAGCCGCAGCATGACGGCGTACCCGGCGCTGGGGCCGCGGTTGATGCCCATGTGGCAGTGGGTGAGCACCACTCCCCCGGCCTCGATCGCGTCGAGCGCCCAGTCGGTGACGCTCTCGAACCACGCCGCGGGCACGCGCTGGCCGGCGTCGTCGATGCCGTCCCACCGGTACTCGACCTCCGGCACGAGCGACCACAGCTCGACGTCGTCGCACTCCTGGCGGACGTCGAGCACGTGGGTGATGCCCGCGCCGACGAGGTCGAAGGCCTGCGCTGCCGCGGTGTCGTTGTCGTACGCGAGGTCCCCGCCGACGGCGAGGTGGTGTGTGACAAAGTGGGCGTTCGCCACGGTCAGGGTCGGAAGGCTCATGTCGAGTCCCGTCTTGCGGTGCCCCCTGGTGGGGCGTTCACCACCTACGACGTCGAGGGCTCCGAGAATCTGACAAAGCCCCTCCGGCAGTGGTGCGGCTACCTAGGCTGACCGGGTGGACTACGAGGCCCTCATCGACGTGGCGCGACCGATCGTGCGGGGCCGTGGTGGACGTGCTGGGCTGGGCGAGGCCGACCTCGAAGACCTGCTGCAGATCGTGCTCACGAAGTTCGTCACGACGTGGGACGACGACAGGGCGCCCGACAACGTCGAAGCCTGGCTGGAGACCGCCACGAAGAACGCGATCATCGACCGCGCCCGCGCTGAGGACCGCCGGCCTGCGGCCAACTTCGCGCAGGATGACGACGCGGACCCCGTGGGCCTCCTGGTCCACCAGATGCGGTCGTCGCGCGTCGCCTCGCTGCCTGCTGTGGGTGCCGTGGTCATCGACGACGCCTTGGCACTCCTGGCGTCACGGGACGCCGACGTGCTGCGCCGACGGTTCATCGAGGGTCGATCCGCCGCCGAGGTGGCTGAAGAACTGGGCCTCTCACCGGCCTCCGTCGACCAGCGAGTCAGCCGAGCCAAGAGGAAATTGCGAGAGGCGCTGGAGGATCGCCCTGACCTCAGGGAAGCGTTGGAGGCGCCGCATCCGCAGCCGTACGCCCTGGAGCAGAGGCCGCGAGTACGCCGCGGTGGACTCCCCCGCACGGGCGTGTGACGTCCTGGTCGTGACCTCAGATGCCGCGGCAGACGAAGGCCCCGTTCCCGCACCGGGGACAACCGCGGACCGTTACGGTGGGCGAGTGAATGAGCGACTGGTCACCATGCTGCTCCCGGCACTGTCCGGGAGCTCCGCGCCAGCGTTCAACGTCTTCGACGTGATGCATCACGGCACCCACGAGAAGCAACTCTCCAACGTGTTCGCGTGGCTGCTGGACCGCGATGGCTCCCACGGGCTCGGCAGCCATTTCCAGGACATCCTCGTGGACGCCGTCAACCGCCACCGTGCGTCGGGGACCGAGATCGCCAGCGGGTCCTTCAGCGTGCGTCAGGAAGTGAACGTCTCCGGCCCCGATGAGCCGATGGACATCGCTGACCTCGTGCTGGAGGACGACGACACCCGGCTCGTCATCGAGAATTACTACACGTCGGACGGCCATGGTCACAGTTACAAGCGGTACCTGAACTACGCGACTCTCTCAGGCAAGCAGGGCGTCGTGGTGATGCTCTGCGCGAGGGTCAACAGCGCGTTTCTGTCCGGCGGGTGGGAAAAGGCTGCTGTCGTTTCTTACCCCGACCTCATCGCCCCGCTCACAGAGCTCATCGAGGGCGACGCGCGGTACCGCCGGACCCACCCGGACCAGGTCGCCTTCCTTCGGCACCTCCACCACCGCTTCGTCAAGGACCGAACAGTGAATGACCACGACATGATCCAGTTCATCGACGCGATGTGCTCGAGTGGGCAGGCCAAGCACTACCGCACCCAGAGCGTCGAGGCTGCTGCGGTGAACTTCGCTGATTCCTTACGCGACCGGGCTCATGACCAGTTCGGCGAGAGCCGCGCATTGCTGCAGCGCGTCAAGGCGGCCTTGAAAAACCACGCCTCTCGTCACCTCGTGCCGCAGCTCGCGCAGGTTCTTGGCCCGGACCGCGTCACCGAAGCGAGTGCCAACTACGCAGGCATCTACCAGTGGACGGTCAACTTCGCTGTCGCCGGCAGAGAGGGTGACGGCGAGGCGCCGCTTCAGCTGAAGTTCGGGCCTTCGGCCTGGTGGGCCAACGAGTCCGACCAGTCTTGGCAGAAGGTGGTCACCGATCCCGACTACTCCCGACTGTTCCTCACCCACCGCAGCACGCAGGAGATTCGACAGTCGGCTGTCACCCTGCAAGAGGTCCTCGACGGACTCGCCGCCGACGACCACCGGTTGCGCGACGAACTGGTGAACCTGCTCAACGGGGTCGACTGACGGAGCAGCGGCTTCGACGCGCTCCATTTCGTCGGCGTTGAAGGTGCGAGCATGACCGCATGTCCCGGGTTGCGCACTCTGGATCCGTCGGGTGGTACTCAGGCTTCGTCCTCAGCGCTCCAGCCGAGTTCCGCGGCCCGCGCCCGGAACTCAGCCGCCTCGGGGTCGCCCTGCTGCTCCAGCCCCGACGCCAGGAGCAGGAGCAACTCCACGAAGTCCGACTCGTGCTTGCCGGGGTCGACGACGAGGAGATGCTCGTAGATCTCCACGCAGCGGCGGAAACACCCCCACGCCTCAGGGTCATCCGTGACGATGGCGGACATGGTCAGCGCATCGATGAGGAGCCTCCTGAGGCGATGCTCATCGGGATGGGCGTCGATGGCCGCCTCGAGCAGCGACACAGCGCGACCGGCTGGCTCGCCCGGTCGTTCTGTGTCCCCGGCCTGGAAATGGAGACCAGCTGCCCTCACCAGCGCCTCGGACAGGTCGGCGACGGGTTCGACGTCAGCCGGTGCCTGCAGGAGCCGGGCTTCCAACGCCTCCACCAACCGGTCCGCGACGTCGGACGCCTGGCCCCACTCCTGCAACCCCTGCAGGGCGTTTCGCAGCCGATGGAGGGCCACGTGCATGTCGTGGGGCGGCCAGGCGGGATCCATCTCCGCCAAGAGCGTCTGGATGCTGATGCTGCGCTCCAGATGTCCGACGGCCTCGCGGTGCTCACCTGCCCGCGATGCGCACAACCCGGCGAAGGAAAGCTCGTCCGCCATCTGGGACTCGTGAGCCCACTGGTCGGGGTCAGGGTGCGACTCAAGGTGTTCAAGACGAGAGCGAGTCAGCGACAGCGCATCGCCCCACCTTTCAGACGTCGCGGCCACCAGGGTCTGTTCTTGGAGTTCCAGGCCATTGACCATGGTCAACGAATCAGCCATCTCCGCGTACGTCCGCTCCAGTACTTCTTTGACGTCCGGGTCCAGGTGAAGGTGTGTCGGAGAGTCACCCTCGGAGTGTCGACGACCCATGAAGCGAGCATGAGCCAGAGTGGCGAGGGCACGCTCACTGAGTCCACGGTGAAGTTGCACGCTCGCGAGGAGGACACGACGCCCTGGCAGCAGGTCGCGGCTGTCGAGCGCACGTGTGAGGCACTCTTCCGCCTCAGCCCACGCACGTTCTTCGATGTGCAATCCAGCCAGGAACATCAGGTAGTAGTGGGACAAGGACGGGTGGCGAGGCTGGCCCCCCAAGGCTACGAGGGCCTGCTGGGCTGACTCGATCGCTTCGCCGCGGCGTCCCAGCGCTGCCAGCACCTTTGCCTTGCCATACCAGTGCTGCGCGACCACCAAGGCCGCATCCCCGACCGTGTCTGGCACCACGGGCGGCTCCCCCTTGAGCACTCGATCGGCACGCTCAAACAGCTGGGCCCTGCGGTCAGCCAAGCCGCAAGCGACGTACAGGTCGGCGAGATCCGTGAGCCACCACGCGTTCAGCTCCCTCGCGTCAGCGATGACGCCCTCGTAGGTCGCGATGGCCTGAGCCCTGGCGGCTGCGGCCTTGGCCTCGTCCCCGAGGGCCTGATGGGCCGCGGCCAACTGCCCGAGGCTCCGTCCCCGCCACGCGCCCTCCTCACGCTCCACCGTCTTCTCCAGGACGTCACGCACGGCTGCGCGCATGGCCGCGGGAGTCTCCAGGCCCCGAGCGGCCAACGCTGCGTCGTCGACCCCGGTCCGCTCGAGCTCGATGCTCTCGGCCAGCCACAGTTCGGCCCAGCGCACCTGGCCGACGGCGCCGGCACGCAGGAGCGCCGGCGCGATCGCGCGGACACGGTTCATGCCGAACTCGACCGTCCCCAGCGACGGACGGTCGAGGTATGACCGCAGCGCAGCGACCACGTATGAGGCGGGTTCCTGCAAGCCCACGACCTCGTCCAGCGCGTCGGTGTTCGCCAGCAGGACGCTGTGGGCTGGTTCGTCGAGAGTGATTCGCTTCAACCACTCCACACTCAGGATGTGTGCCAACTCGTGGACGGTCTCCCCGTCGAAGTGCTCACGCACCGCGCGCGCTGCGAGCTGGTGCATCGCCACGCGCCCGTTTCTCCACGACCCACCACGCAGGTCCACGATGCTGTGGTCGATCAGCCGCTGCACGACCACGGGCACGCGGTGCCTCCGCTGCAGGGTCCCCCCTCCTGCCACCCACGTCGCCACCGCCTCCGTGTCCCAGACCCAGGTCGGATGCCCGTCTGTGGCCTGGAGCGCCGCGACGAGCACGGCCCGTTCGACCAGGCCTTCGGGAAGCCCCCTGCTGGCTCTGGCCAAGGCGGCTCTCCACGTGGCGGCGATCAGGCGCGGGTACCCACCGGGGTCACGTTCGTCCGCCACCAGGTCAAGCGGATGATCGGCGGTGAACTCGCTGATCCACTCGTCGATCTCGAGCGCGTTGGAGGCGATGGTCGCGGCTGCGATCGAGAGGGCAAGGGGGTGGTGACCGACTGTGTGGGCGAGTGTTGCGAGCTGTGCTTCTGCGGCTTGCGCGAAGGGCGAGTCCGCACCATTCCTGCGATGGACGTCGCTCCTCAGGAAGGCGACAGCCTCGTCATCGCTGAAGTGCTCCGCCCTGACCACTCGGCCGTGGCTGCCCATGCGCACCGACCGGCTGGTGGTGGTGATCACCGTCCGTCCACCCGGGTTCGCGCCGGACGGCACGAGGTTGGCGTCGATGAGCTCGTCGGCGTCGGCGTTGTCGAGGACGACCAGCCAGCGCCACGCGCTGGTGGCGAGGGCCGCGAGGACGGCGCGTGCTTCCTGGCCGGGGGACTTCGACCCGGTGGGCGGCCCCATGAGGCCACGGGCGCGGAGTGCCTCCCCTGCCTCGGCCAGGGCTGCCTGGACCGACTCGACCCCGGCGGAGTCCACCCAGACCAGGAGGGATGCCCTCTCGTCGCTCCGGTCGGCGAGGGCATCGCGCATCAGCTTCCGCGCTGTGAAGGACTTCCCGAGCCCGGGTCCTCCGGTCAGCCAGACGCGCCCGTCGCCGCCCTCGGCCCAGTGGTGGCCGATCTCGACCTCGACGAAGCGGGGCTGGTAGCCGGCGCCCACGTCGGCGGGCGCGCCGATGCACACGGGTCCGGGAACCGCACTCCGAACCTCGGCCGCCGCGGGCGACGGCAGGGCACGGGCCGCCTCCGTCCGCGCGGCCGGTGCCCCTGACACGGTGGGCGCTTCGTCCCAGGTCCAGACGACCCTGTACCTGCCGTCAGGGTCCTGCGTGAGATTCGCCGCGACGGGCACGTCCGCCTGGATGTCCCGGCCAGCGAGGATGTGCTGGGCCATGAGCACGGTCAGGCGAGCGGCCTGCTTGCGAAAGCTCTGGCCGGAGGACTTGCGGCCGCACTTCTCGTTGGCACGTTCCGCCCACATCATCGTGGCAAAGTCCTTGCGCGTTCCCGGGACCTGGATGTCACAGACGGTCCGGCCACCGATTTCCAAGCGCTTGAGTGGGAGACGGGGGCGCGACCCGTTGGTCTCGATGTTCCAGCACACCTGCCCGAGGACCAGGATCGCCTCCTCGGAGAGGTCGTGGGTCTTGTTGATGACCCGACGCGACGACTGCTGGGCCGCCACCTCGGTGAGTGCGTCATAGATGACCCGGCGCACCTCATCAGATGTCACCCGCGCGTCCAGACCCAGGAGGCCGGCCAGGAGGACCTCGAGCTCGTCGGGAAGGCCCAACACGTCGAGGGGGTCGGCGTCGATGTCGCCGCTCTCGCTCAGTCCGTACTGCTTGGCGAACCGGTCGAGGAAGCCGGACAGGACCACGACCGGGTCTGCTGTGGCAGGTACTCCACCGAGCACGTGGCTCAACCCGTGGATGAGGTCTCCGGTGATCGCGATTTCATATCTGGCCACAGGGCTGATCCTGCCAGCGAACAGGGGTAGGCAGGGTAGGCATTGGAAGACGTGATGCCTCCTGTGCCTCGCCCCATCGTCTGTCTCACCAAACCACGCACAGCAGGAGACAGACATGAAGAGCTCGATCCCCGCACCTTCACGCCACACCCGTTTCGCTGCCCTCGTCGACATCGAGAACGTCCTCATCAGCGACGGCCGTCTGCTCGACCAGTCCGAGGCGTCCGACCTGGTCCAGGACCTCAGAGGCTGCCTCGGACCCATCCCCACACGCCTCGCGACCGGACCGAAGGTCCTGGGCCGACACACTGCGGCGGTGACGGCGTTCGGCGCCGGACTGACCCTGGTGGGCACCTCTCCAGACGCTGCGGACGCCGCTCTGGTGGAAGCAGGTCGAGACTTCGTGGCGGCAGGCGTGACCGACCTGGTCATCGTCAGTGGCGACCACGCCTTCACGGAGCTGGCGTCCATCGCCCGGCTCCACGTGGTCTCACACTCTCACCACCTGAGCCGCCGGTTGCAGCTTGCGGCCAGCACCCTCACCCTGATCCCCGCCCGCCGCCCCGCCACCGCGACCGCAGCAGCTTTCCGGAAGGCAGTCATTTGAGCACCTCAACCGTGGCCCTCGTCCTGGCCGCCCTCGCGGCCCTCACTGTCGGTGTGGTCGTCCTCCTCCGCCGACGTCCCCGCGATGCCCACACGACCCGTCCCGCTGGCCTGCCGCCGGCCACCCGTCTGTGCTACACCCGACACCTCCGCGAGCGCATGGCCCAGCGGGGCGTCTCCTCCACCGAGGTCGAACAGACGCTCTCGAGCCCGGACCGCCTCGAGCACGACGTGACGCAGCAGAGCATGCGGTTCGAGAAGGACTTCCCCGAGAAGGTCCTGAAGGTCTGGGTGGCGCGAGAGCCCGGGGCCGCGTGGCCCCCTGCCGACGCGGTCGTCAAGAGCACCGCGTGGGCCTTCACGACCACCCTCGAGGTGCGACCGGACTCCGTCGGTCGCCTGATCGGGCGACGTGGTGCCACGATCCAGTCCATCCGGCAGGCGACGGGCGCGCGCATCTGGGTCAAGGACAACGTCGTGCACGTCCGGGCCGACGACGGCCGCTCCTTCCACCAGGCCAAGGAACGCGTTCTCGAGGTGACCAGATGCGCCTGACCACGCCCCCTCGCACCAGCGCTAGCATCCCGTCAGTGTGAGGCTTCTGCTGCCGCTGTTGCGGTGGTTGGATCCCGAGCACCTGGTGTCTGGCTCGTAGCCTCCGTGC
>NZ_JADCSA010000241.1 GCF_015070385.1 Nocardioides malaquae
CAGAAAATCAAAATTTTACATATGTTTTTGTAGGTGTTTGTCTTGGCGTTTTTGGTGACACATAATTACCATAGTGACATAAAAAGCACTAAAGGAGATAAGAGACTGGAATTTCATTTATTTCTTTTATATTTTTAATTGGCTAAACAATTAATTAAAAAAAATATTCCTTCTTCCTTTTTTTTCCTTCTTTTTTTTTTCTACTTCAAGGTCAAGTATTCTCCGCAGCGCTCCGGGTTCACCACCAGATCGCGTCGTTAATCCACAGACGAATCAGGGGGCTGGCCCGCTAATC
>NZ_JADCSA010000242.1 GCF_015070385.1 Nocardioides malaquae
ATGTGATTTGATTTGGCCAGGGGGTCCAGGGGCCAAACGGCCATAGGGACCAAACGGGCAGGGGCCATAAGATGCAGGGGCCAAACGGCCAGGGGCCACAGGGGCCAAACGGCCAGGGGCCCCAAACAGCCAGGGGCCCCAGGGGCCAAACCGCCAAATTACCAGGGGCCATAGGGGCCAAAAGGCCAGGGGCCCCAAACGGCCTGGGGCCCCAGGGGCCAACCGGCCATAGGGGCCAATAGACCAGGGGCTAGAGGGGCCGGGGGCCCCTAACAGCCAGGGGCCCCAGGCGTCA
>NZ_JADCSA010000243.1 GCF_015070385.1 Nocardioides malaquae
GGTACTGTGAATGGGGACGTCCCTCCTCGTGACGGTTTTTGCTTAAAATAGTTTTAATTATTTTATAATTTTAAATTAATCAGGAGACAAAGGCGAGCACGGAGATATAATTTGTTTGGGGTAAAAGGTGAAAATTTAGCTTAAAAACGGCCTAAAAGGGCTTAATTTTGTGTTAAGCGCATTGCATGATGGGAAGAGTGGGCATGTTAAAGGACAACTTGACTTATGTAGACCCGCCCCCACTGGGTGTTAACTCAACCACTGGGTCATCATTTTTTGAATAGCTCATATTGG
>NZ_JADCSA010000244.1 GCF_015070385.1 Nocardioides malaquae
CAGTGTTTCTCCTATCATTATCTTGGTCCTGCAGCCTCCATCCAGACATACAGTACTCACTGCTGCCCAGTGTGGATCTCATCTCCTCCTCAGACTCCACCTTAACCTCTTAGTTAAGGCTTTTTAGCAAAACTATTGTAACATCTGTGAAAAAATGTACTACCAATAGCTTTCTTCACCAATGTGTTCTTAAAGGTGTCTACAATCACCTCTCAATTAGTTTAAACCCAACTCCTCGTGGAAAATCCTGGAGAGCCAATCAAAGATGGGGTCTCATTGACTTTACTGTATAGG
>NZ_JADCSA010000245.1 GCF_015070385.1 Nocardioides malaquae
TCTTTTTGTTTGTAGGGTCCATATAAGTACTTTGAAACATGATAGCCTTGTCAAATGAGTAGCTTTTTTAATTTTTAGGACATTTCTTTTTTTTTCTCTGAAAAGGCAAATCCGAATAGGACAAAAAAGACAAAAAAGCCTATAACTTGAAGATGCTCTTTGTTTTCTTCATCAAACTTACTGGGGTATGACCCAAGACTCTACCCTACATCAACAAAAAGTCAGACTGCAATTAACTTAAAGAAAAACTGAAATAGTGTCCTTTAAACATAACTTTAATTTAGGCGGAAATTG
>NZ_JADCSA010000246.1 GCF_015070385.1 Nocardioides malaquae
GCATCCGCTTCGCCTCGACCATCGCTTCTTCACGACTGGCGTTCTGATGCAGACGAATTGATTCGGCAATCTGTTCACCCACAGTAAATACCGGGTTCAGCGATGTCATCGGCTCCTGAAATATCATCGCCATATCCGCACCGCGAACATGGCGCATTTGTGCAGCGTTCTGCTCGCTAAGTTCAATCACTTCGCGACTGCGCCGCTGCAACAGCATTTTATCGCACTGTACTAAACCGCCCGCCTGTTCCAACAGGCGCATCAATGCCCACGCAGTCACTGACTTACCGGAG
>NZ_JADCSA010000247.1 GCF_015070385.1 Nocardioides malaquae
ATGCAGCCACCATCTACACAAAACTTCCATGCCCAGACGCGCCTGCCTACCCTACACACCTAACCCGCCCGGACGCACTTGCCTACCCTCTCTTCTCTACGCCACCTTGTACGATTCGAACGCGCTTGCCTACCCGGCGCCGCACCCAACCCGGTCGCGAATGCATTCACTTGTCCAGAACTGCAAGCTTGCCCAAAAATTGCTCGCCTACCCGGTCGCTCCAGCCCCGCCGCCGCTCGGTCGGTCGCTCTTGCCTACCCTACCTACCGCAGCCACCAAGACTTGCAAAGGCC
>NZ_JADCSA010000248.1 GCF_015070385.1 Nocardioides malaquae
GGTATCAAATGAACACCTCAACAGGAGACTATGAACTGACAATGACCGTTGGTCCTGAGTCCAGTTATATAGTGAGAAGCTTGATTGCAGGAGTGTTCACATGTGTGTAATGGGCATGGCACTGCAGGGCTGATGAGGGAGTGGAGACAGGTGAGTGACAGGGGCTGTGAGATGCAATGGTGTGTGGGAGTGGCTGAAATGGACACAGTCTGTGAGGAGGCAGACTGTGACAGTACCCCCCTCTAAAGGGACGGATCCCAGACGTCCCACAAGGCTGGCCCGGAACACGGAG
>NZ_JADCSA010000249.1 GCF_015070385.1 Nocardioides malaquae
ATATATGAGGACAACTTCTTCCATTCTAAATTACCCCCATAATCATAATGTCAATATTCTGATATTAACCTGAGGGCCACATTAAGTGAAGGTTGGGGCCGCCAGTTGTCCATGTATGTTTTAGAGCAGGGCTACTCAACTTAAGATGGCTCAGGGGCCACTCAGCAAAATACCAGAAGTCCAGGGGCCGCAAGCTAAAAGTGACGGTCCTATTTTGGACGTTTATACTAAGATTTTGTGATGTACTATACTATATGAGGCCAAACCTCTTTGAACAAAAAGATCTTCTTTT
>NZ_JADCSA010000250.1 GCF_015070385.1 Nocardioides malaquae
GTAGACGTCCCCCTCTGCTCTGTGGAAATCAAAAGTAGAACCAACTGACTCAGTCCTTTTATAGCAACTTGTGGACTAGGCTAGCCTTGATGAGATGGTTTTTAGAACAATTTGTGTGTAAGAGACATAAAACAAACATAAGACATAAGACCCTAACCTAGCAAAACCCTCAAAATGCATAGAAAACTATACTATTTGAACTATGCTCTGCATTTTCACGCGCTTGGGACCATTAGATTGGTCTACATATCACTGCAGTGATCTGCAGAGGTGCTACAAAGTCGGAGGCTA
>NZ_JADCSA010000025.1 GCF_015070385.1 Nocardioides malaquae
GTCTTTTGGTTGGTGTCGATGGATTTCTTTGACAATGAATTCTGACAACGTAAGTTAGTCAGGGTTTGTTCTTGTCGGGGATGGCTTTTCTTGAAATTTTCAATGGAGAGTTTGATCCTGGCTCAGGACGAACGCTGGCGGCGTGCTTAACACATGCAAGTCGAGCGGTAAGGCCCTTCGGGGTACACGAGCGGCGAACGGGTGAGTAACACGTGAGTAATCTGCCCTTCACTTCGGGATAACCACCGGAAACGGTGGCTAATACCGGATATGACTTCTCTTCGCATGTTGAGAGGTGGAAAGTTCTGGCGGTGGAGGATGTGCTCGCGGCCTATCAGCTTGTTGGTGAGGTAATGGCTCACCAAGGCTTCGACGGGTAGCCGGCCTGAGAGGGTGACCGGCCACACTGGGACTGAGACACGGCCCAGACTCCTACGGGAGGCAGCAGTGGGGAATATTGGACAATGGGCGAAAGCCTGATCCAGCAACGCCGCGTGAGGGATGACTGCCTTCGGGTTGTAAACCTCTTTCAGTACCGACGAAGCGCAAGTGACGGTAGGTACAGAAGAAGCACCGGCCAACTACGTGCCAGCAGCCGCGGTAATACGTAGGGTGCGAGCGTTGTCCGGAATTATTGGGCGTAAAGGGCTCGTAGGCGGTTTGTCGCGTCGGGAGTGAAAACTCAGGGCTTAACTCTGAGCTTGCTTCCGATACGGGCAGACTAGAGGTATGCAGGGGAGAACGGAATTCCTGGTGTAGCGGTGAAATGCGCAGATATCAGGAGGAACACCGGTGGCGAAGGCGGTTCTCTGGGCATTACCTGACGCTGAGGAGCGAAAGTGTGGGGAGCGAACAGGATTAGATACCCTGGTAGTCCACACCGTAAACGTTGGGCGCTAGGTGTGGGGTCCATTCCACGGATTCCGTGCCGCAGCTAACGCATTAAGCGCCCCGCCTGGGGAGTACGGCCGCAAGGCTAAAACTCAAAGGAATTGACGGGGGCCCGCACAAGCGGCGGAGCATGCGGATTAATTCGATGCAACGCGAAGAACCTTACCTGGGTTTGACATACGCCGGAAACACCTAGAGATAGGTGCCCTTTTAGTCGGTGTACAGGTGGTGCATGGCTGTCGTCAGCTCGTGTCGTGAGATGTTGGGTTAAGTCCCGCAACGAGCGCAACCCTCGTTCTATGTTGCCAGCATGCCCTTCGGGGTGATGGGGACTCATAGGAGACTGCCGGGGTCAACTCGGAGGAAGGTGGGGATGACGTCAAGTCATCATGCCCCTTATGTCCAGGGCTTCACGCATGCTACAATGGCCGGTACAAAGGGCTGCGATCCCGTGAGGGGGAGCGAATCCCAAAAAGCCGGTCTCAGTTCGGATTGGGGTCTGCAACTCGACCCCATGAAGTCGGAGTCGCTAGTAATCGCAGATCAGCAACGCTGCGGTGAATACGTTCCCGGGCCTTGTACACACCGCCCGTCACGTCACGAAAGTCGGCAACACCCGAAGCCGGTGGCCCAACCCTTGTGGAGGGAGCCGTCGAAGGTGGGGCTGGCGATTGGGACGAAGTCGTAACAAGGTAGCCGTACCGGAAGGTGCGGCTGGATCACCTCCTTTCTAAGGAGCACACGCCCCGACGCCCACCGAATGTGTGGGTGCGTATGGTGGTGTTCGCTAGTGGAATCGTCGATGAATGGCTTGAACCTGTTTGGTGGTTCGTCCTCAGTACGGCTCGCGCACTTTGGTGTGGGGGTGTGGAACCTGGATGGATCGGCTTGGTGGGGGAGGGTCGAGGCACACTGTTGGGTCCTGAGGGATCAGGTTCGCAAGTCCTGGGTTGTGTCTGGGGGTTGTGTGCTGGTTGCTCTGGTTCTCCTTTCTTCTGCATGCATGGTTTGTGTGTGGGGGGTTGGTGGGGTTGGTGTTTGAGATCTGGATAGTGGACGCGAGCATCCCACGCTCAAGTGTTTCTTGAGTGTGGATGTGCAATAAGCAGAAATCATGCGTAATGCATGTGCTGCCGCACCTTTGATTGGGGTGTGGTGGTTGGTCTTTGTAGTTGAGTTGTTTTGACGTTGTTGAGACAAGCTACTAAGGGCACATGGTGGATGCCTTGGCACCAAGAGCCGATGAAGGACGTAGGAGCCTGCGATAAGCCCCGGGGAGTTGGCAACCGAGCTGTGATCCGGGGGTGTCCGAATGGGGAAACCCAGCTGGAGTCATGTCCAGTTACCCTCACCTGAACACATAGGGTGAGTGGAGGGAACGTGGGGAAGTGAAACATCTCAGTACCCACAGGAAGAGAAAACAATAGTGATTCCGAGAGTAGTGGCGAGCGAAATCGGATGAGGCCAAACCATACTTGTGTGATACCCGGCAGGGGTTGCAGGTGTGGGGTTGTGGGGCCGCTTGGTCAGTTCTGCCGGACTGGCGCAGAGTGAGAAACTTGTGGTGAAGTCGAAGCCGGTTGGAAAGCCGGGCCGTAGAGGGTGATAGCCCCGTAGGTGTAAGCCGCAAGCTCTGGAGCGTTACCCCAAGTAACACGGAACCCCTGAAATTCCGTGTGAATCTGGCGGGACCACCCGTTAAGCCTAAATACTCCTTGGTGACCGATAGCGGACAAGTACCGTGAGGGAAAGGTGAAAAGTACCCCTGGCGGGGAGTGAAATAGTACCTGAAACCGTGTGCCTACAATCCGTCGGAGCCTGTGAGGGTGACGGCGTGCCTTTTGAAGAATGAGCCTGCGAGTTTGCGGTGTGTAGCGAGGTTAACCCGTGTGGGGAAGCCGTAGCGAAAGCGAGTCCGAACAGGGCGGTTGAGTTGCACGCTCAAGACCCGAAGCGAAGTGATCTATCCATGGGCAGGTTGAAGCGCGGGTAAGACCGCGTGGAGGACCGAACCCACTTAGGTTGAAAACTGAGGGGATGACCTGTGGATAGGGGTGAAAGGCCAATCAAACTTCGTGATAGCTGGTTCTCCCCGAAATGCATTTAGGTGCAGCGTTGTGTGTTTCTTGCCGGAGGTAGAGCACTGGATAGCCGATGGGCCCTACCAGGTTACTGACGTTAGCCAAACTCCGAATGCCGGTAAGTGAGAGCGCAGCAGTGAGACTGCGGGGGATAAGCTCCGTAGTCGAGAGGGAAACAGCCCAGACCATCAGCTAAGGCCCCTAAGCGGTGACTAAGTGGAAAAGGATGTGGAGTCGCATTGACAACCAGGAGGTTGGCTTGGAAGCAGCCATCCTTGAAAGAGTGCGTAATAGCTCACTGGTCAAGTGATTCCGCGCCGACAATGTAGCGGGGCTCAAGTCATCCGCCGAAGCTATGGCATTCACACGTTAAGCTAAGCCTTTGTGGTTCAGGTGTGTGGATGGGTAGGGGAGCGTCGTGTGGGCAGTGAAGCGCCGGAGTGATCCAGGTGTGGAGCCTACACGAGTGAGAATGCAGGCATGAGTAGCGAATGAAATGTGAGAAACATTTCCGCCGAATGATCAAGGGTTCCAGGGTCAAGCTAATCTGCCCTGGGTAAGTCGGGACCTAAGGCGAGGCCGACAGGCGTAGTCGATGGACAACGGGTTGATATTCCCGTACCGGCGAAGTAGCGCCCATGACGAGGCTGGTGATGCTAACCGTCCGAAGCACCGTGACCAATACCCTTCGGGGTGGCGGCGTGTGTGTGGAGCACGGGACCCGATCCAGTAGTAGTCAAGCGATGGGGTGACGCAGGAAGGTAGTCCAACCGTGGCGATGGTAGACCACGGCTAAGGGTGTAGGACTGACGGTAGGCAAATCCGCCGTCTGCATGTCTGAGACCTGATGGGGAGCCCAGTGGGGTGAAGTGGATGATCCTATGCTGTCGAGAAAAACCTCTAGCGAGCTATGAGCCGCCCGTACCCCAAACCGACTCAGGTGATCAGGTAGAGAATACCAAGGCGATCGAGTGAACCATGGTTAAGGAACTCGGCAAAATGCCCCCGTAACTTCGGGAGAAGGGGGGCCGGATCCGTCAAACTCCTTGCGAGTGGCAGCGGTGATGGCCGCAGAGACCAGGCCCAAGCGACTGTTTACTAAAAACACAGGTCCGTGCGAAGTTGTAAGACGATGTATACGGACTGACTCCTGCCCGGTGCTGGAAGGTTAAGGGGACCGGTTAGATCGTAAGATCGAAGCTGAGAACTTAAGCCCCAGTAAACGGCGGTGGTAACTATAACCATCCTAAGGTAGCGAAATTCCTTGTCGGGTAAGTTCCGACCTGCACGAATGGAGTAACGACTTGGGCGCTGTCTCAACCATGGACTCGGCGAAATTGCACTACGAGTAAAGATGCTCGTTACGCGCGGCAGGACGGAAAGACCCCGGGACCTTTACTATAGTTTGGTATTGGTGTTTGGTTCGGCTTGTGTAGGATAGGTGGGAGACTGTGAAGCATTCACGCCAGTGAGTGTGGAGTCATCGTTGAAATACCACTCTGGTCGTACTAGATGTCTAACCTAGGTCCGTGATCCGGATCAGGGACAGTGCCTGATGGGTAGTTTAACTGGGGCGGTTGCCTCCTAAAATGTAACGGAGGCGCTCAAAGGTTCCCTCAGCCTGGTTGGCAATCAGGTGGCGAGTGTAAGTGCACAAGGGAGCTTGACTGTGAGACAGACATGTCGAGCAGGGACGAAAGTCGGAACTAGTGATCCGGCGTCGGCATGTGGAAGCGGCGTCGCTCAACGGATAAAAGGTACCCCGGGGATAACAGGCTGATCTTCCCCAAGAGTCCATATCGACGGGATGGTTTGGCACCTCGATGTCGGCTCGTCGCATCCTGGGGCTGGAGTAGGTCCCAAGGGTTGGGCTGTTCGCCCATTAAAGCGGCACGCGAGCTGGGTTTAGAACGTCGTGAGACAGTTCGGTCCCTATCCGCCGCGCGCGTTGGAAACTTGAGAAAGGCTGCCCCTAGTACGAGAGGACCGGGGTGGACGAACCTCTGGTGTGCCAGTTGTCCCGCCAGGGGCACGGCTGGTTGGCTACGTTCGGAAGTGATAACCGCTGAATGCATCTAAGCGGGAAGCATGTTTCAAGATGAGGTTTCCCACCACCTTGAGTGGTTAAGGCCCCCAGCAGAACACTGGGTTGATAGGCCGGAGGTGTACAGCAGTGATGCCCAGCCGACCGGTACTAATAGGCCGAGGGCTTGTCTCAACCACGTACATGACACCTCAAACACACTGACTCAAGCTGCTACGCGTCCACTAACCAGATCCCAGATCCCACACCCCACCCCAGGCCACAGCGCCTGGGGGTAGAGGCAACACAACACAACAATGGACTCGACCCCCCAAACCGCAACACCAGTGGGGGTTGGAAAGAGTTACGGCGGCCATAGCGAAAGGGAAACACCCGGTCCCATCCCGAACCCGGAAGTTAAGCCTTTCAGCGCCGATGGTACTGCGACCGAGAGGTCGTGGGAGAGTAGGACGCCGCCGGACATACCTT
>NZ_JADCSA010000251.1 GCF_015070385.1 Nocardioides malaquae
CCAAGGAGGTGTTACTGAGTATTGCGTGCCCAAGCCCGCTTGGCCGCGGACTTGAACTGCTATATCATTGATGTATTATGGACATTATGTATTACCCTGTCATTGTAAGTCGCTCTGGATTAAGAGCGTCTGCCAAATGCTTAAATTGAAAATTGGAAGATTGGGCTGTGGGCTGATAACCCGCTGCGGAAGCAGAAGCAGAGAGAGGCCTTGTGTGCCACGAGGCACGAAGCAGATAGGTAACACTAGCAGGTTAAACATTTCTACTTCTGATTGAACATCGCAGGGTG
>NZ_JADCSA010000252.1 GCF_015070385.1 Nocardioides malaquae
TCAGGACATATAGCAAAGCACATGAAATGCACATGAACTATCATAATATAAGAAGTGCATTCAAGCGAAAATATAATTTTTATATTGACAGATTCATATGTAAAAGGAAAAGCTACCCTGGCAGCTAATGCTAGCTAGGGAACCAATCAGAGCCCGGTAACGGTGGATATTGTGTATTTCCATTGCTTGGACATCCCTAATCCCATCGCGGTCCCAGACTCTTTATCGTTATTGTAATCTTTACAGTGCACTGGTGTGAACTTGAAGTAAGCTATTTACCATGAGAGAGT
>NZ_JADCSA010000253.1 GCF_015070385.1 Nocardioides malaquae
ACCAGGAGTGGAATGGCGGGAGCGCTGTGCAGTTCGCTCGCCCAACACAGCGAGAGACGAGCCAGCGGAGGACTGGCTAGCTTCAAGCCGTGATGGGATAGGGGGAACAGAGTGGGTCCTCGCTCTGGAGACGCGCTCGAAAAGCACGCTATCCTGAGCGAGAGCCTCCTCCAACCCCAGTACCTCAGCGTCTGTCCGGATGACGTGGTAACGGAGAAGGCGGTTGAGTCTTCCCCGGTAGTCGTCGGTCGCACAGGCGAGGCAGGTAGGACGATCGACCAGGGCGTCC
>NZ_JADCSA010000254.1 GCF_015070385.1 Nocardioides malaquae
CTGACATTTGACCTCTGACCTTTAGATCTTCCTCCATTTTGAATTATATGAAAAACAGTTAAAATCTATCTCCTCCTAGGATTTTCGCGCAATGTGCTCCAAACCTTTTTAAACATGAACTTTGGACCTATACCGACACAAACAATGGCCGGAATTCTTTTAAGTTAAAAGATTATTTTTTTTATGAGCCAATGAATATTGCAATTTTATGCAAGTTATTCTTTTGCCCCTCGCTTTTTACGCAACGCGGTGAGATGGTAGAGGGTCAGGGAAAACAGTCAGGAACCGG
>NZ_JADCSA010000255.1 GCF_015070385.1 Nocardioides malaquae
CTTACACATTCCGCTTTGGTGCCTTTAAAGCCAACTTACCTGGTTCATATGCCCTCATGCACAGACATAAAAACACCTCTTAATTGTGTAATATATTACAGCTTAAAACATTTACAGAAGTGCTCTCCAAGTATTTCACTGTTCCAGGTGCTTGGTCCTGCTCCTCCTAAAATAATAGGCTATTTCCCCTTGCTTTTCATGTGCTCAGTGCCACACCAAGACACAGGCTGTGCAGCAAGGGAAGGAGAAGGGAAGGAAGCAAGCGGGACTGCCTGACACAGGGCCTTGC
>NZ_JADCSA010000256.1 GCF_015070385.1 Nocardioides malaquae
TCCCTCGCCAGGGTACCTGGCGCCTTACGGGTAGTCGACGTGGGCACGGGTGGCGCGGCTGGGGAAGGGGGCGGGGGCGGGGTTAATTATTACCTCACAACAACTCTAAGGTATATTAATGACATAGTTCAAAGTTGAAAATGGGTGGTTTTCCCCTTTAATGAAACTAACTCAAAAATAGTTCCGCTCACTTCAAACTATAGGTGTGATTTTCTGTTACATTAAAAAGAAAATAATAATCTGAAATATTTGAAACATTTCAAAACTTTTTTTGGCTGATCTATAACCT
>NZ_JADCSA010000257.1 GCF_015070385.1 Nocardioides malaquae
TGTCTTCCAAAGACCCCTTGGCCGGCGACTTCATGTCGCTTGCAAAAAAAAAAAAAAAAAAAAAAAAAAAAGGCAACGTGCTCTGTGACAGCCACTGCCTACAGACACAGTGGACGCGGCGCGACGATATTACATAGAAGCCTACAGATTAATATCTGATTTGGGCTTCACATCTCATTCAGGCTTCAACCTTAATACAAACCTGCAACATTTGTTTAATTTAATTATGTGATGATGCGCAAGGAAGCTTAACTTGCCTCTGCTGTTGAGTCACTTTCGCAAGTGAACG
>NZ_JADCSA010000258.1 GCF_015070385.1 Nocardioides malaquae
GAATCTTTACGAAATATTGCTAAGAGAATCTTTACGAAATATTGCCAAGCGAAGCAAGAAAAAGAGAATCTTTACGGAATTCTGACAAAAGAATCTTTACGAAATATCAATGAGAAAATATTTACGAAATATTGCCAAGAGAATCTTTACCAAATGTTAACAAGAGAGTCTTTTTCGAAATATTACCAAGAGAATCTTTACGAAATATTGCTAAGAGAATCTTTACGAAATATTGCCAAGCGAAGCGAAGCGAGTCACGCCGTAGGCCAAGCACACCTGGCGAAGCCAG
>NZ_JADCSA010000259.1 GCF_015070385.1 Nocardioides malaquae
TCCGTCCGTCCGTCCGTCTGTTACCACCTAATCTCTGGCGCCGTTGGCCCGATCGCAGCCAAATTTTGCACACACATTCCCTGGATAGCAATTCAGAACCTCTACCCAACATTTCTCACAGGCGGCCCTTCTAGCGCCACCATGAGGCAGATGTTTCCGTGAGTCCGTCCGTGCATCCGTCTGTTACCACCTAATCTCCGGCGCCGTTGGCCAGATCGCTGCCAGATTTTGCACACACATTCCCTGGATAGCAATTCAGAACCTCTACCCAACATTTTTCACAGGCGG
>NZ_JADCSA010000026.1 GCF_015070385.1 Nocardioides malaquae
CGCGAGGCCTTCATTAGGTCAGGTTGCTTGGTCGCTCCTGATCCTTGAAGGCCTCGTGCTCTATCCAGCCCTCGCCAGGCCGTCGGTGACCGACGCCTCAACCACGCTCAACTGGGAAGAGCCGGGATAGCCCTAGTGTTCCACCGGTAACCTCGCACGAGCCCGAGGCCTCCTCGCTGACCGACCGGCAGCAGCCCTGGTCAGGCATGCTTTCGCGGAGTACCAGCGCGGGCAGGCGCCTTATCCGCCGTCCAAATCGAGCCAGCCCACTGACTCCTGCGCCGTGAGAGTGCGAGTGCTGATCCACGCTGCTGCCATCATCGCGACCGCGAGCGACGCCATCAGGGCGCCGACGGCATCCCAGGGAACGACTATTGCAATCGACGGAATGAGCATCCGACTGATGAGAAGCGGTCCCAAGCCGGCTAACAACCCAAGGGGAAGAGCAGTGCCGGCGACGATGACGAACTGACGGCGTATCGCTGACTTCGCCCAGGAGCCGCGTACCCCGAGCTGGGTGAGTCTGCTCGCCCATGGTCGCATCATCGCGACTTGGCCTCGAACAGCTGCGATGGCCAACAGCAGCACGACCAGAAACAGCGCTGCCGACAACCCGGACAGCGCCGCAGGCGGTACCAGGTCCGGTGGGATGCGATACGTCTCGGCTTGCTCGGGACTGATACCCCTGTCGCTGAGCGCCTTGAGGACTGCTTCAGCGTCCCGATCTGGGATATCGGTGTAGATGCGTGCCCCAGCCGCTACCGGGTGTCCGACACTGGTTGCAGTCTCCACCAGCATGATGCTCGAGATCGCGACTAGCCATGGCGTCGGCTCGAACTCGGCATCGAGTGCCTTCACCCCGGCAGCGGCGACCTGTCCGGTCTTCTCGTCGATCAGGTCTACCCGACCGGAAGCAGCGCTGACTGACGGGTCGATCACCAGCACGCCAGCATCCTTCAGCGTCCCTCGCTCGAGCTCCGTCAGGTCGCGTCCGGTCGCACGCTCGACATCCTCGACGGTCTCGAATGCGATCACTAGGCCGCTGCCGCCGGTCGTGAGCGCGCCGGAGAGGTCAATGATGTCGTAGTCGGGCACGGTGACGTGTCGACCGAGGAAGTAGAGCTGCACCGGTTCCTGGCCCGCCATGGACGGCACTGTCTCGGCCGCACGGATGACGGCATGGTCCACGGGAAGAAATGGAGTGCCGTCGTTGTCCAGGGCCACCTGCCCCGGCAAGGCAGTCGAGCCGCGCTGGCGACGCTCAGCCTCCAGAGCCGTGGCCGTAGCAGCCAGCACGCCAGCGCACACCGCCACACTCAAAGTCAAAGCCATCGCAGTGGTTGCGTGCCGTGCCGCCGAGCCTCGCATGGATCTGGTCGTCAAGCGCATCACCAGACGACTTGACCGGACGTGAGCGATAAGCCACGCCAGCGCGTCCGGCGCTAGGAGTGTCGCGACCAGGGTCACCACCACCGTGAGCGTCAACGCCTCACCCGCGGTGTCGAGACGTGGCAAGAGGGTGATGGCGTAGGCGGCAGCGATGGTGGCGAGCCCGTGCCGCAGATGGCGCAACCAGCCGGGGGCACTCAGGTGTCGCAGTGGACGCGCCCGGTGTGCTCCTGCAAATAGCGCGGCACAAGCGGCGACCCCCGCTAACAGCCCCGACCCGGTGGCCAGCACGGCTGCCAACGGGAAGCGCCACGTGGCCGCGGGAGCGGACCAGTCGTCCACCTGGGCGGCGAGATGGCCTGCCAACGCGCCGACGCCCGATCCGACCAGGGCACCCGTGAGCGCGGTGGCCGTCGTAGTGAAGAAGCCGACTGCGAAGATCGTGCGGCGACGAACGCCTTGCATCGCCATGACGCGCAGGGCGGGCCCAAGTTGCCGCCGCAGGCCATGCAGACACAAGAGGACCCCGAGCGGGACGAGCGTCAGCACAGGCAGATAGAAGAGAAGGCTGGAGCGCTCTGTCCACGGCTTCTCGACATCGGCACGGGCATCCGCCCGGGTGCGTACCGCCGCGTCGATAGCGTCTGCCATCGCCGGCGCGGGAAGGCTGAACACCTGAGGGTCATACCGATGTAGCAACTGGGCGATCGTCGTGCTGAGCTCAGCATCGACGCGTCCGTCGACGAAGAATGTTGGCGACGACGTCAAGTTGCTATCGAGTCCGGACCTCCCTGGATGGAGCCGAGCGAGCGTGCCCGGTGCCGCGAGGAGTTCCGAGTTGTCCTCTAGCGTCGACTGCACGAGGCCGACGACTTCGATGGTGTCGGGCTGGCCAAGTGTCGGGACCTTGTCGCCGACTGCTGCATCGAGGTTCGAGTGGTCTCCAACCACTGCGACTTCCCCGGGGTTGCGGGGCATGCGCCCTTCGATCACGGTGTAGACCCCGGGAAACGGATCGGCTGTCCAATCGATCTCGCGAAAGTACAGCCCGTCGTCGGCCAATGAGTACGCCGGGAAGTCGATGACCTGCAGCGACATCGTCACCGGGAGACCCTCGACATCAAAGAGTTCCTGAATCCCGGTGAGGTACGGCTTACCGACGGGAACACTAAGACTCAGCAGGCTTGCGGAGGCATCGAATCGACCTGGTAGCAACTGAGCTTGCTGCTCGGCAGTTAAGGTCTGCTCGTCCAGAAAGACGTTGCCGCCGAAAGCGAACGCAACGACCACAAACAGGGGAGCTGCCGCCCAACGCAGCCGCAGACGCCACAGAAGGCGGCGGACCAACGAAGCCGTCAGCACGTGACGAGGTCGTCCGCGACGTCGTCGACGTCGGTTGCGATGCGGCCGTCCAGCATGGAGATCACCCGTGTCGCATGTCGTCGACAGGCGGGATCGTGAGAAGCAACCACCACCAGTCGCCCCTCGTCACAAAGCCCCCGCAGGAGCTCGAAAATCGCTTCGGAGTTGGCACTGTCGAGCGCGCCGGTGGGCTCGTCAGCCAGGAGAATCTGCCGGCCACCGGTCAGGGCGCGTGCAATGCCGACCCGTTGCCGCTGCCCACCGCTGAGTTGCCGCGGGAGCCGATCGCGGTAGCCCTCGAGGCCTACGCGACTCAACAGCTCACCCGCTTCCTCCTCCGCGACCTTTCCCCGGATGCCGCGTGCCTCGAGAGGAAGACACACATTCTCCAAGGCGGTGAACTCCTCAATCAGATAGTCAGACTGATGGACCATCCCGATCGATTCCCGTCGTAGCTCGATCCGCCGTTCTTCGGACGCTCCTCGTAGCTGCAGCCCGGCCACCACCAACTCACCGGAGCTTGCCATATCCAATCCGGCCAACAGGTTCAGCAGCGTCGTCTTACCCGAACCGCTGTGTCCGAAGAGCCCGATGAACTCACCACGGTGAGCGACCAGGTCGACCTCGTCGACCGCCTTGACGGTCTCTGCCTCCGACACATAGTGACGGGACAGGTGCGCAGCGCGAATCAACTCAGTCGACCTGGTCACCTCTCAGCAGCCGTTCGTCGTGCGCATCGCGCTCACGAAGTTGCTGTTGAACCAAGCCAGGTCAGGATCCCGGGAGTCCCGCCAGAAGGTAATCCGGTCGCCGCCCCCATCAACCTTGTCGACGCCGCAGCCGTCATGCCTGCTCGACTTGTTCGCCCAGGAGTCGTTCTGGTTGTTCTCGCCCTTGCCGTTGTTGAAGACGTCGAGCCACGAGCGCTGGCCGTGGAGCTGCGCGGCGAGCAACCACTCGTAGTCGTTGTTGCCCCAGACGCAGACCTTGTTGTCCGCGCACTGACTCAATGCTGCGTGAGCCGCCGGCTGGGCAACGACGGTTGAGGCGGCCAGAACGCCCAGAACGAGGAACTTCTTGAGAGCCATCCAAAACTCCGATCCGTTCACCATCCCCGTCGCATCGCCGAGAGATGGGGAGGGGGAACGTCCCCCGTGGCGAGGTGCCACCTGCGGTCGCACCTCGTCCAATCCAGGACGGATACTGTCTAGGGCGTGGCAGCGCGTCAAGCGCGACACTCAGTTTGATGCTGGGGAACGCGGTCGCCTGGAGACTCTCTCATCGCAGAGGCGGATTGTGCCGCCGGGAGTATCGGCATGCCGAGGTTCGTCGCGGTGCGCTGCATCTGCGCGAGCTTCTGCTCGGCCGCGGCGAGGCTGGACCGGAGGCCGTCGACCTCGCCGAGCCATCCGCGTTCCTCGGCCTCAGCGATCCGCTCCTCCAGGCTGTCGATGATGGCCTGGAGGCGTTCTCGCTGGTTCGGGTCGGGGCGGAGCATCGGGCAGCGGATGCAGGCGTGCTCGTGTTGGCAGCCGGTGCCGTAGGCACGCCCGCAGGTGCCGAGCTCGAGCTTGCGCTGTGCGAAGTGGCCGAGGAACTCGTCCCACTCGCTGTCAGTTGGTTCGCGGTACTCCTGCGACGGTCGAAGCGCTCGCCTGCGGGCGATGTAGGCACGGTGGTGCTCGATCACGTCCCGGTCGTAGACCGCGACGTAGGTCTGGGTCGTGGCGATCGAGTCGTGGCCCAGGATCTTGGCGGTGATGTGCACGGGCAGCCCGGACGCGACAGCTTCGGTGGCGAAGATCCTCCGGAAGTCGTGGGGGCTGAACTTGGCCGGGGTGCCGTCGCTGTTGGTGATCTTCGCGGTGGTCACCAGCTCATCGAGCAGTTTGACGACGTACGAGGGGCTCATCGCGATCCTGCCTGTGCCCCACGGCCGTTGGAACAGGAACGGAAGCTCTGGGCTGTGGACGCGCTCGGCGCTGTCGTAGCGGCCGACCAGCGGCAGCTGCTCGCTGCCGCCGCGAACATGGGAGATGATCTCGGCGAATGCCACCGCGAGCTCGGGCCCGATGACCAAGAGCCGTTCCTTGTCGGTCTTGGACGGGGTGATCTGCAGCATCGGGATCACCTCACCGGTCGACGGCAGCCGGTAGGACACGAAGGAGCGGTGGGTGATCTCGAGGACTTCCTCGATGCGTGCCCCGGTGTGGCGAAGGACCTCGACCAGAGCCCACGCCCAGAACGCTCGATCGGCCTCCAGGCTCAGGTTTCGCGGCCCTTCCCAGTTCAGCATGGTTCGGGTCTGATCGAGGGACGGCGTCGGTAGGGACGTGAGCCGTCGGCAGCGAG
>NZ_JADCSA010000260.1 GCF_015070385.1 Nocardioides malaquae
GGACAAAGTTCTTCGACATCTTTTACGATGTCAAAAATCACCGGAATGGTACGCAGACCTTTAAACAAACCGCCCGCGCCGTTGGTTTCCTGACCAAGATAACCATGACTTAATGGAATACGTTCATCCAGTTCACGCGCCGGTAATTGGCCAACGCGCAGTTGGGTAGTAACGAAATCAGCATCTTTCAATGCTTCGCGGCGATCCAGCGTTTTATAAAGCTTCATCGGGACGCCAGCGTTATCAATCATCCGTTGGCAGAGATCGAAAATAATATCCAGTTTCGGT
>NZ_JADCSA010000261.1 GCF_015070385.1 Nocardioides malaquae
ATTTTAAAAAAAAGTAAAGATTGTATACTTCTCCTCCGAGAGGAAGAACATTTTATTCCAGCACAGGGGATTAGATGCACCGGGGATGAACAAAATGTCCCTGTATTTAATTTTGTTTTACATTTTGTCCAATCTCGCCAGCCAGAGTCAAATGAAAAGTGAAAACAGCGCCCTCATTGGTGTTGCTGCTTCCAGACAAAAGCGCAGAAGAGAGAATTTGTGGGGGTAAATAATTACCCTATTTCAAGCACTTTCAAGGTTTCGTCGATCAACTTGTGACCCAAAGAG
>NZ_JADCSA010000262.1 GCF_015070385.1 Nocardioides malaquae
CCTGAGGCACTTGTCGTCAGGATGGCCGAGCGGTCTAAGGCGCTGCGTTCAGGTCGCAGTCTCCTCAGGGAGGCGTGGGTTCAAATCCCACTTCTGACAAGACTTTAAGAAGCTTCAATGAGGCAGTCTTCGGTCAATGCCACGGTTTAGTCTGCGCAAAGTCCAGGTGTCTCCAAGTCACCCATGTCTTAGAGTGTGTGGAGGTGTGACACGGCGGAACTTCGACAAGGGGCCTGAGGCACTTGTCGTCAGGATGGCCGAGCGGTCTAAGGCGCTGCGTTCAGGTC
>NZ_JADCSA010000263.1 GCF_015070385.1 Nocardioides malaquae
GTTGGCCTTTTAACCTTTTTGTAATCAGTAAAGTGCCTTGATTTTACACCAGCACACCTTTTTGAAGGCTCGGATCGCTACACTCTTTTCAATGTAACAAAGAGGCAAGAATAGTGAAAATAGACAATCTACAAGCAAAATGTATTGCAAGTGCATATTAGGGTTTGTGTGTGGGTGTTCAAATATGACTATTAAAGGAGTAGTTCACCCCCAAAATGACTTTTTTTCCCCCTATTGATTACTCACGCCATGGAGACTTGAGTTCAATAATGCGACAAAAAACAAAA
>NZ_JADCSA010000264.1 GCF_015070385.1 Nocardioides malaquae
AGATCCGGTGTTTCCACCCTGAACAAGGGGGCAGGAAGTGACACCCCTTTGACAGGAAGAACTTCAAGGCTGCGGCTCAAGGGCAGCTAATCCCAACCAGAGAGTTAACATACTGTATATCTAGAGCTGTGGTTTTAAACCATTTTCATGTCCAGGTCCATTATTTATTTGCTATTTGAGCCATGGACCACCATTGAGATTTACCCTCCCAGACCCAAAACGTATGAATATTTTGTTATCGTTGGATGAGAGTTTGTCCACGATTCCATGCTGTATTGATAGTATGG
>NZ_JADCSA010000265.1 GCF_015070385.1 Nocardioides malaquae
AACGATCGAAAGTTGCCTTTGCCATGTTTTTTAAATAATTTAATCTTAGTTATATAATAATATTAGTGTATTCTAATCTTTCTTCTTCAAAATTAGAGCCAATGACGAGATTTGAACTCGTGACCTCTTCCTTACCAAGGAAACGCTCTACCCCTGAGCTACACCGGCATTAAATATTAGAGCGGGAGACCGGGTTCGAACCGGCGACATTCAGCTTGGAAGGCTGACGCTCTACCAACTGAGCTACTCCCGCAATTATTTAAATATAATCCTTTTCAAGTAAAAT
>NZ_JADCSA010000266.1 GCF_015070385.1 Nocardioides malaquae
GGGTCACGGAACATGTTTGTACGGGTTGCCATGCAATGTTTCTAAAACCCCCCCGCCCAAAAAATCTGAAAAGAAACAAAATTTTGAAATAGTGAAAATAGGTAATCTACACACTCACAACATGTCACGTTGTGAGTTTGTAGAACTGCTATTTTCGTCAGGTAAACGTCACATTTCCCTTTTGGATCTTGAGCTAAAAGGTTTGGGAACCACTGGGCTGAATGACTATGTTGAACTTCAATGTGACAATAATGCAGACAGTAACAGCACAGTTATTATAGCCTAC
>NZ_JADCSA010000267.1 GCF_015070385.1 Nocardioides malaquae
TAATAAATGTAATAAATGTCCAGAGATGCTTCCTAGCGCTGCTTCCTGCCTGGAACTCTCTGCTCAGCTGCGTAATGGTGAAATGCAACTAGATTCTGCCAAGCGCCGCCCTCCGTGCGTTTTCATTGGCTGAATGCAAGACTGAGAAGACACGGACACAGGCATTACTTTTGGGTGAACTGTCACTCAAAGTGCCTCCGTAACTGCCGCGCCGCGCTGTGGGCTTGTGGGTCTGCTGTGATGGAGGGACGAAGTCGGATCGTAGCCATGGCGTTCCGTGGGCCAA
>NZ_JADCSA010000268.1 GCF_015070385.1 Nocardioides malaquae
GTCATAGCCCTGTGTCGTCCTAAGCCCGCGTGGCCCCGGAGTTTGTCAATTGGCAGGTAAAACGGGAAAATCTCACTTTTTCGACCGCGCATTTGTCCGACTATGTGGCGTCCGCGTGCGGTTAGGGTTAGGGCGGGTTTTTGAGAAAGGTGATAGTATTGTAGTCAATGGGGCGAGTAGTACCAACGCACCGTCGGATCAATGACACATCGAAAAAGCGAAACGCTCCCCTTAAATTATCTTGTCTTGGCGCGACATCATGGTGTGCTATCATGAACAGAAATA
>NZ_JADCSA010000269.1 GCF_015070385.1 Nocardioides malaquae
AAATGCAGCGATTTACCATAAATGTCATATGAATTGTTTGGAATTGAGACAAAGTAAGTGTATTATGGTCACTTGTTAAGTTAAAATTTACATTACTATTATTTTTTTAAACATATATCTCCCGGGTCAAAATGACCCGCGAACCGAACCAGTGTGAGTTGAATCCGAACCGAACTTGAGGGTTAAGTAAAGTGCACGTTTAGGTAGATCAGGCTTTTGAGGTATGGAGGTGACATACCTGTTTTTCTGTTTGCCTGTCACAGTGTCACCTGATTTGTACTATTA
>NZ_JADCSA010000027.1 GCF_015070385.1 Nocardioides malaquae
GAAAGACAGTCCAGCAGGACGTCAGTCGGATGAGACGAGCCACGACCGCCGCGGGCGGTTCTCATCATTACTGTCGGCGACTCAGTCTAAGGTTGGAGCCACTTCCCGATCTACCGGACTCCACGGCCCGCCGGTGTCTAGCGTTGGGGGTGAAGGGGGACACGATGAGCACTGTTTCAATTGCACGAATCACCGAGGAACAGGCAATCACGCGCCGTGATCACATCCTCGCTGAGATCGGTGACCTTGAGGCCTTCAGAGCCCGCGCCCACGATTACCTCCTGGACGTGCGCGAACAGGCTCTGTTCAACGAACTCGAAGACCTGGACTACCTGCTAGCACTGTGAGAAGCCCTAAGCGGCGCGGTCAAGGCACAAGCGCCGAGGCAGCGTTCGACACCCTCGACGTCCAAGCGAGACGTTTCGCAGAAGATCTCACTGCAATAGTCAGGGCCATCGCCCCGGACTGCAGCCCGTTCACGGCGCTTCTCATGGCCAAGCGGGACGGTAGCGAGGGATTCACCGTTCGCCAGGAGCCGACCGAAGGCATCTTCTTGCGTGTTGGTGGCGAGCCCCTCATCCGTCTCACCGTCAGTTTCCACTGCACCCTCGATGGCATCGGGCACTACCTCGCGGTGGACGACACCAAGATCAAGGTCTACGCCGATGGCGACAGACAACCGCTCTTTCGGTACGAGTACGACCGTGGCGCAGTTCCTGACATGCCCGCCGCGCACGTCCAGTTCCATGCACACCGTGACGCCTTTGCGCACGTAATGAGTCGCGCGGGCGAAGCAACCCCGCGGGGGAAGAGGCGCGCACGAGGTAAGGCGGTACCGCGCATCGAGGACCTGCATTTTCCGGTCGGCGGGCATCGATTTCGTCCGTGCTTAGAAGACGTACTGGAAATGCTGGTGATCGAGTTCGGGGTGGACTCGACCCCGGAAGGGTTGGAAGCGCTGCGTGATGGGCGCGAGGGTTGGAGACGCGCCCAGATCGGTGCGGTGGTTCGCGATGCTCCCGATGTAGCCATCAGAGTGTTGACCGAACTTGGTTACGAAGTACGTCTCAAGTCTGGCACCAAGAGACCGGGCGAGAAAACCAAGCGGCTGCGGGACTTCTGAGACCTCGGGGCTCGGACGCGTGCAACGGCCGACCGCCTCCGGAGGCCGAACGAGGCGCCCACAGGTCGCGGGCACAGCGCGCGCAGGTGGCCGACGGTTGGGACTGCTGCACGAACGAGTGACAGGTCAGGTCAGTCAGCACCCTTCCCGTCAGCGGCGACAGAACACGTGGCAGGCCCCCTCCGTCGGCACCCGACGGGTCGGCTTCGTATCAGTCGTCGAGGTTGAACGCAGTGCTCACCTGTTCGATGGTGAATGCCTGGCGAAGTTTCGCGACACTGTTCTGGTTGGCGAACATCCCCTTCTGCCATACGGCCTTCGCCTTCGGGACGGTGTGGGTCCACTCGATGGGGACGGCCCACTCTGCGATCTCGTCATCCTCGTCGCCTGGTCGCGTGTAGTTCCCGAGTAGCGGCAGTGAGGCAAGGAAGATTGGCCCGTCGCCGGTATCGATCTTCAACTGGTCAAATCGAGTCGCCGTCCCGGTCACGGTGCCGACACCGACGTAGCCGCTCCCGGGGATGCAGGCGAACACTCGCCCTCCGACAGGCAAGTTCTTGAGGGTGCGCGAGTACCAGGATTGGCCACCTGCCGACACGAACCCGTGGGTCGCGGCATCGACCCAGTTGCGACTGGTCCCGTCGTCACCGAACGAGCAATACCAGTCCTGACCGTTCCACGGCTCCTTCGACTTTACCTGTTTCCCCGACGACCCACTCTTGGTCGGCTGCATCTCGTGATCGACAAGCCACGTCCTGGCGAGATAACGGTTGCCGCCGTCCTCGAAGTGTCGGAAGAAGACGACGTTGATGGGGATCCCGTAGCCCTCGTTGAGGAACCGGACGATACGTTCCGTCGCCGCATCCACGGTGGCGGCGACAATGGTGAACACCTGCGAGGTGTTGAGGTCTTCAGGCGGCGCATCACCGAAGGCCTCTGCGAAAGCCACTTCGAACGGTTTGTGGGGTTTGTAGGAGTTCCAGATGGCGACGATGTCTCCGCGCGACAGGGTCGACACCCAGGAGCCGTAGTCGAGGGCCTGCGCGGTGACGTCGCGCGGCGTCTTGTCCCGTTTGAGTTCGAGGACGTGCACGGTCCCTGTCTCGTCGACGGCCAGAAGGTCGACGTAACCGCCGTGGGCCGTAGGCACCTGTCGTCCGATCAGGAGCAGACTCGTGCCGAGCATCGTGGGATCGGACTCGATGTACGTCTCCAGTTGCGATTCCAGCCCGATCGAAGTCGGCTCAATCCGCTCCAACTTGCTGCCGTCAGCGCGCCACAGTCCCATCTCAAGTGCCATGAGCGAAGCCTGCCAGCAAGCACCGACAAACGGCAGCGCCAACTTCAAGTTGAAAAAGCAGGTGAACCCTGAGGCCTCGGCTGACCTGCTGCGGGGAAGGTCTGCCAGAGCCTCCCGTCGAGGAGCATGACATTCGTGAGCGTCCACGCGCAGGGGCGTTGCTGGAAGACCCTTCTTGGACAGTGAAACCGAGTCCGGGACGCGCCTTCTCCAGTTGATCCCGCACGTGCTTCCGCGGCGTGGGAGCATCAAGACGTGACCGAAACCATGGGCGCCTGGTTCAGACATGACGACGACAACTGTGATCCGTTGCTCGGACATCTTGAGTCCTTGGCCGAGGCTGGCTGGCGGGTGTCACTGCTCGTCGGCGGACTGCAGGTCTCAGGCACGATGGTCACCGTTCACGAGTACCTAAAGGCCTTCGACGAACAACTCGCTACCTACGACACCGACATGGGATCTCACGCCGGGTTCCTCCGCCACGGCGTGGGGACAGCCGAACCGTCACAGCACCCGCTCAACCTCCCGGACGCGATCAACCGGGAGCCCGACGTCAAGCGTGCCCGCTGGATCCACCTCATGCGCGCCAAGATCACGCGGCCTGGCGAGGCGCCCCAGCGGGTGCCGTTGTGGCGTGGACGCACTTCCGGCATCGACGGCTGGTCCCTGCTGTCACGCAAGCACCGCTGAGCCCGCAATTGAGCGCCTCATCACGCAGCCCTTGACGCGAGTCGGGACTGCTGCGCTCGACTCCCACCTCAGCATCCATAACGATGCGCGCTACATACCCCTGGGCTACGGGGGCCGCTCGTCCGCCTACTCGGCGAGCGCGTCAGCCGCAGGGGTACTAACTCGCGCAATGCGACGCTCAGGACTCGGCATGACTGCGGAATCACCCACAAACTGGCACACGGTGAAAGGCACCGAACCGACCGCCACCGCCATCCCTCGGTGGCGCGTCGCCAAGACCCTCGACACACAAGGACCCGTCGCCGCGCTCAAGGTGATGGGCAAGTACGACCCCCGGAACCTGAGGGTCGGTGCGCTCAACGACTTCCTCAACCGGACCACCACAGCCGAAGTCGCAGACGTGTCTGGCGAGCGGCCGTCCTTCAAGGGTCTCTGACACCTCAGCAGCACTTCCATGCGGGCAAGTAGCGCCGCCGCTCCTGACTACAAGTCCAGACCGGCGGCGCTGCGTATCCGGCGGTCGGCTGGCAATCGCCCAAACCGCCCCCGGTAGGCTCCGCCTCACGGAGGTTCCATTCCGTCGAGGGTTCCGTAGAGGGTTCCGTCGATTAAAGGGTGGAACCCCCGGGCCTCTAGCTCAATTGGCAGAGCTCCGGACTTTTAATCCGTTGGTTGTGGGTTCGAGTCCCACGGGGCCTACCGAGTCACCGACCGCAGCAGGTCGTACGCCTGCTGCGCCGACGCCACGCCGGTGAGACGTGCGCGGTCCCGGACGACCGCCCCCTACCCTCAGGCTCAGTGTGAGGCTTCTGCTGCCGCTGTTGCGGTGGTTGGATCCCGAGCACCTGGTGTCTGGCTCGTAGCCTCCGTGC
>NZ_JADCSA010000270.1 GCF_015070385.1 Nocardioides malaquae
AGTCTGTTCAGTGACATATATATATTATATAAAATCTACATATTTTTTAAAGCGAACATTTTTATCTCAAATCTTTGCTTCTGGAGGTCCCACAAAACATTTTCAGATGGGGGGGTCCACGCCACGGCCAAATGGGGGCCCTCTGCATGAAAATGTTTGAAAACCACTGCTTTAGACCATTGGTTGTAGACCCTATAATTCCATTCGCTACATAGCCTCCGTCGCTTACCAAGGCGGGGGCCACGCGGTCTGAGGAAGACACCCACGGGGTTCGACTCCTTGGGG
>NZ_JADCSA010000271.1 GCF_015070385.1 Nocardioides malaquae
AGGAGTCATGAGCGGAATGCCTTGAGAAGGGCGCACCTCCTCTCTCCACCATCGTAGATCCTCCAGACAATTCTCTAGCAAGGGAACTGGCTCGATTGATTGATTGATTGAAATTTAGAAGATTCAAGGCTATGGGGCATCCGAGGCCACTCACCGCCTGAAAACGTCACGTTCAAAAGGATTCAAAAGCAAAAGAAAAAGAAAAGGAAAAAAAAAACGCATAACCATTTTTCTATCAGTAGTGACATATCTTGCCTTAGCAACTCCGTCGACGGTTTCACGTTG
>NZ_JADCSA010000272.1 GCF_015070385.1 Nocardioides malaquae
GGACAAAATGTAGACCAAAATTTGGGCGTAGGACAAAATTCCCGCAAGTGGCGGCATTTATCATTGCATCCTGACTTTAACATTGTCCCAGGGTAGGGTCAAATCTCACGGCAATTTTTTTAGCTGGCATACGCCACTTTTTTGCATCCTAGCCAGCAAAGCAGCATTGTCAAACCATCTGACAGGCATCTGGACGCATGTATGCACTCCAAAATGTATATCTAACACACTAATAAAGAATCCCTGTGAAAATATAACATTTTATAAAATCATACATCGCGGAC
>NZ_JADCSA010000273.1 GCF_015070385.1 Nocardioides malaquae
TTGCTAGTTTCCCTGTTTTGGATAAGATATTCTCTGCCGTCTTTTGTGACTTGAATTTAATCTTAATTGGTCTAGTCTTATCTGTATTATACTTGCCAAGCCTGAATTTCTCCTCGATTTGGTACATGATATCTGGCTCTTCATCCTGAACTAATTGTAGGAGACTGCTCACCTTTTCATTTTCCTCTTTTATTCTTGAGGTTCTATCTGGGTTATGTTTCTCTTCCATTCCTAGTATAATTATACATTTCTTTTTGTCTGCTAGGTCTCTTACTATATTCTCC
>NZ_JADCSA010000274.1 GCF_015070385.1 Nocardioides malaquae
ATAGTAGTCTGGAAGACCATCTCCCTAATGAAGAGTATCAGAAGCTGGCATTTCAGTCCAAGTAAATATATTTTAAGCTATCATTTCTGTTAGCAGTAAGCTAAATAGGATTAGATAACTTTTATTTATATAAAGATAAATATACACGTTTGTAAAAAAGAAGCGGAAGTGACGAGGAGGCTCCATTTCCGGTTTGTCTTATACTCCTCGGTTCCCTTTCCGTCTTCCAGACTGTATGCAGGAGCATTTGCAAAATCGCGGAGGCAACAGTCTGGTAACGCGAG
>NZ_JADCSA010000275.1 GCF_015070385.1 Nocardioides malaquae
CTAATGACCTCTACAAGTTGGACACCACCACCATGGTCTGGTCTTTCATTGACACCAGAGGACCTCCACCTCCTGCTTCATCATATCACTCTGCCACCATCATCAGGACAAAGATGTTTGTATTTGGAGGCTGGTCAGGCTGGGGGAATGGTTACTGCAACACCATCAGAGTGTTTGACACAGAGACCAACTGCTGGATGAATACACCATCTGCACAGCTTCTTCCAGAAAGACGCAGGGATCATTCAGCCTTTACCTACAATGAGGAGCTGTACATATATGG
>NZ_JADCSA010000276.1 GCF_015070385.1 Nocardioides malaquae
CCTCCTGGAGATCGCATGAGACCATAGGATGCATTATGACCTCTAGTTGACCCTGGGTGACACAAGTTAATCCAAAACTCCCTGTCTTACACATCCTTTCAGCAATCAGGAAAAGGGGGTACTGAGGCCAAAACGATTGAGAAACACAGGAATAGACCAGAGATGGGCATGAGTCTTTTTTTTAGAGTCGAGTCAAGAGTCATTCATAAAGAGTCAGAGTCGAGTTAAGAGTCTTAGGTGGGTCTCTCATTTCGAGTCGTGTCGAGGTACGAGTCTTTCGGGG
>NZ_JADCSA010000277.1 GCF_015070385.1 Nocardioides malaquae
GTATGGCTCCCATTAAAAAAGCTGCACAGGACTTCTCCACTGAAAGAAAAGAGAGGAGAAAAAAGAAACATGATCCCAATCCACTCTATTTTTCCTCGATCCACTCGTCTTGCCTGATCATGGGATGTGATGACGTGACTCCAAAACCATCTGTAGGCAAGACAGGACTCCATACTAGATACAATATATCCGGACGGGACTACAAAGATGGTGTGAGAAGGAAACACCACGTCACCAAGCCGGATATGACGTCACCAACTATTTCTCTTCCAGACTCAATTAG
>NZ_JADCSA010000278.1 GCF_015070385.1 Nocardioides malaquae
GCTCAGTGCAAGTGAATGAAATCCTTGCATGTTGCAGCGTGTTGACAGTGGACACTTACTTCTTTAATTTCTTTACAAAGATATGCTGATTACTAAGGTATCTATCTATTAGTCAGGTTTCAGGGAGATTTGGAAAGTTATACATTTTTGGAAACGTCAGGGTGTACCGAATCTGAAAATCCATGATTCCATTTGCAGCGCAAATGGAATCATGATGGTATCTCTGATGAGAGTTTGGGTCCCACTGACTTTACTGTATAGGGTAAAAATACATCAAAATAA
>NZ_JADCSA010000279.1 GCF_015070385.1 Nocardioides malaquae
AGTATAGCACCATGCATGACGTCATGGCATCCAACGTATTCTGACGTGATTGGACGGAGCGGACAGACATTCTCATAGATGTCTGCATGTGAGTTTGTACTAAATTCTGACACTCGTCCTGAGGGACCTGAGGGAAGAAAGATTTTAAACTGCTCTAAAACCAGGTAGAGCAGTTCAAAATGTTTTGTAACTTGTATTTCTATTTGTTTAAAGTGATCGCCTCTGGTACAGTGGTATTTTTTCTTATGTATTTTACTCCCCCCCCACTTTGTAAACTGGGGG
>NZ_JADCSA010000028.1 GCF_015070385.1 Nocardioides malaquae
AGCCCTGACGACGAAGCTCTCCTCAAGGCCTTGCAAACACCCGCCGCAAGGCACTAAGGCGTTTGACCCAAGTCAGGCGTCGGAGCATCCGCTGGGTCGTGCCTGCGACGGCACCTTCGGCAACGCCATCGGGGTGCCCGCCACCGGCCGTTCCCTGGACCTCGGTTGGAAGGTCACGAACTGGCTGAAGACCAACGCCTCCGCCCTCGGGGTGGAGTACCTGATTTGGCAAGGCCGGATCTGGTCATCGGCCCGCCACAGCGAGGGCTGGCGGCCCTACAACGGCGGCGGCATGCACGACCCCGGCAACGTGACCGGTGGACACTACGACCACCTGCACTTCACTATCGCCCTCAGGTAACGCTCACCCGATCGAGTGGACGCAGGATGATGGTGCCCAGTTGCCCTCTCTTGGATCCCTAGAACCGTGGGGGAATTCGCGGCCCAGTGTCTCGACCTTCGGGACTCTTAGGATCCAGCAGGCTCAGTCTCTGCCTCCTGCGCTCCTCTACAACCGCTTCCATTCAGTGCCACGGGATCCACCAACGTTTATCTAGTTGGACGGCCCCAGCTTCCCCTCCCAGGCTCTCTCACCACCGGCCTCACGTCAGCCCCAGACCTCAGGGGCGGACACCGGGGCAGAAGTATGGCCACGATCATGGTCGTCGATGAGACACCGGGTACACCCGTACCGGCACTCCGCTACCTTTCGTGGCAGCACTTGCCCGTACCAGTCCTGGCGGGCACCAGTAGGGAGGGGAAGTCATGAAGGTCAATTGGAGGCACAAGGCCGTCGCTGCAGGAGTCATCTCGATGGGACTCGTCGCTGTGCCCTCCATTCATGCGCAGTCTGCGACCAGCGATCGTACCCCGGTTGGTTCAGCGAGCGCTCTGTCCTCAGAGGAACTCCATGACGTCCAAGTGGGAGACCATATCGACGCACTCGGGGAACCTACGACGTTACATGGAATGGATGCCGTCGAGTTAAGCGCTCTGCCCGTTCTAGACGAGTCCGGAACCGTAATTCGGGAGTCTCTTTCAGACGTATCGCCGGATGCCCTAGGCGATCAGAAGGTTGCGGGGACACAGTTTAGGCTAACGAAACGCCCTGGACAGAAGAGGGGGTTGAGTCGAAGGCGTCTTTTCGGGGCTTGCATGCCCGTGACTGGCGGGGATGACCCACATGAGTCTACCGAGACTGGCGGGACAAAGAACCAGGTCTCTGCCCATGGTTGGTGGAGAAAGGGCGAATGCTCAGGGACGAAGGCAACCGTCAAGGCTTGCCTGCACGAGTTGTGGGTTGCAGACAACGGGACGAAGCACTGGATACAGAAGAAGTGCAATTCTAAAGAAATCAAGCCCGCGAAAAAAAACACGAACAAGCCACGCATGAACGTTCGAGCCAACTGTTCCAACCTGAAGCTGACCGGTTGGGCCAACTACGTCGACGTCGACGTCCACGGGACCTGGGACAACAGTCTCAAACTGGCCAAGTACAGAAACGTCTACTGCCGAATCCTATGATTCGACCGAAACGTAGAGCGGCGAAAAATTCCCGGATCTCCCCATCGATCCTCAGGAGGGACTATGGGCTTTGAGTTCAGCGACGATGTCGCGTCCGGCGCCTGGTTCGGACTCCCCGTCGGCACGCCCGAGCGCGATGCGATGGTTTTTGTCGTCCAACAGCTCGGACCCGCCGGGTTCGAGTCGTACGCGCGAGCCCTGACCGTGCCCGACCCGCCCGTTCCCGGGACTTCGATCGACGAGCTCGACGAGCAACTCTGGGACGCCGCACCCAGTGAACGCGACATCGTGGTGGCCTTGTTGCGGGCGATCGAGGATCTCACGGGGGAACGCCCGACCCTCCACTTCAAGTTCTGGGTCGGTCATCACTATGAACCCCCGCTGAAGCCGAGGACGCTCGACCGGATGCTGCCGTATCGCGACTACATCCACGCTCGAGGCACGCTAGAGGAATGGCTGGACTGGGGTCGAAGGAACCCCGGCCAGAACGTCTGCCCGGCAGCGGTCTGGCCTCCGGACCAGTCCTGGTGTCTAAGCCAGGACGTCGACGTTCTCCACGTCGGTGTCGGTGGAAGCCACGCACTCATCGACGCTCTGTCCCAGCGCACCGCTGTGACGATGGCGAAAGTTCCGTGGAGCAGACAGTCACTCGGACTTGGCTGGTCCGAAGACACATCCACGACGCCGACGCCGTGATCAGTGCGCGCACCAAACCCCGATGCCCCCGTGTCCGCCGACGCTCGGGATTGTTCATCCCCACGACGACCGACGAACTACACCGGCTCTCTGAAAGAGATTCGATCTAGTCCCGGGTAGCGGCAGGGTCTGCTGATCGCGGTGGGGACGGTCCTGAACCCTGCGGCCCAGGCCAACTGCCTCCCGTCCGCCGCTGCTGCGACGGACGCGAGCGATCCGGTGAGCGTCCCGGAGACCGCTCGGGTGGTGTTCCCCCTTCCTGCGGGGACGTGGGTGCGGACCAGCCGGTACGGGACCCGGGTGCACCCGATCACCGGCGAACGCAAGCTGCACAGCGGCGTGGACTTCGCCGCCAGCGCCGGCACGCCGATCCTGGCGGCAGCCGACGGACGAGTCGTGTTCGCCGGCCCAGCCACCGGCTACGGACACTGGATCGTCATCGAGCACACCGTCGACGGGAAGAGGGTGGCCACCGGCTACGCCCACATGTACGCCTCCGGTGTGCACGTCGCCACCGGTGACACCGTCACCGCCGGTCAACACATCGCCGACGTCGGCAGTGACGGCTACTCGACCGGCGCCCACCTCCACTTCGAACTTTTCCCCGGCGGCGCAGACGCGCCCCCCGCCGACCCTGAACCGTGGCTCGCCAGCCACGGGGCCGCGACCGCGGCCGTCGATGCCGACGCGGCAGTCGCGGGCTGCTCCGAGCCCGCTGCTGGTCCCGCCACGGAGTTTCCCGGGGAGGACCCAGACGGGATGGTCGACGACCCCACCAGCAAGGGACTCATCACCGCCCGCACCGCCCACGTCCTGGCCCAGGTCCGCACCCACTTCCCCGCCACAGCGTGGGCGTGCTGGTCACCACGGTCGGGACCGTCGGAGCATCCGCTGGGTCGTGCCTGCGACGGCACCTTCGGCCTGAGTTGGGTCAGTTGCACAGATTCCTGAGGGCTGGAACGCGCTGACCTGCGGTGATGCTTGTTCTTAGTGCGTCGGCAAGGCACTAATT
>NZ_JADCSA010000280.1 GCF_015070385.1 Nocardioides malaquae
ACCACTAACTACAGGATAGGATAGGATACAATCTGTTCTCTACAGTCAACCACCAACAACTCTACAACTCATCGATGTCACTTCCTCTCTCCTCCTTCTAGACCTCCCAATCCTCCCTATGTGTAAAGAGGAGGAGAGGAGGAGCTCCAGTCTGGTCCAGGAGGAACCACAACCTCCACAGATCAAAGAGGAACTGGACCTTCTTCAAAGACCAGACGATGGCTCAACTTTGACATCAGCAGCAGTGAAAAGAGAAGACGACGATGGAACGGTAGAGACAGA
>NZ_JADCSA010000281.1 GCF_015070385.1 Nocardioides malaquae
CACATGTTTGAAATTTGGCATGGGGTGTCCTGACACATAGGGGTAAGTATCAGAATAGGATTCTGGTGCTTGATACAATTGTAGTGTAAGATATCACCTATAATATACCCAGAAACACAAATAAATTGCTGTCCGCCTGACAAATCCTCATCAAATATGATTATTTTCAAGCACGTTATGATGAATATAATTACATCTCCTGTATATAGAAAACTTCCCACATTGATAAGCTTCAATTTGAGCCCAAGATGATCTTTGTATCTTGAAAATTGTTGTTTCT
>NZ_JADCSA010000282.1 GCF_015070385.1 Nocardioides malaquae
GAGTACTTGGTTGGACGGTCGCCCTGTTTGTTGGCCCCTTCGAGGCCAACCCTTGTGACCCTCTTCGCAGAGGTCACTTCTCAGCCCTGACCCTAGGAACAGGTGATTGGGTTGCACCCAGTGCGGTGCCTAGTGTGGTTCGTGAGCCCATGAGTGCTCAGGCTCCCGTTGGCCCTGTCCCTTCTCGTGGGAGGAAGAGAATGAGGCGTAGGTAAGCCTCAGTTTGGGACCGTGGATAAGTGTCCCAGCGTGCGTTGATGTCCCCACGGGGTAAAGTTT
>NZ_JADCSA010000283.1 GCF_015070385.1 Nocardioides malaquae
GCCTTTCTGTGCAGGGTAATGCGCCGAAGTTTTTGACTCGCGTCAGCCGTCCCGGTGTGCCGATTAACTCGCTGATGCTTTCCGGAGCGATCACTTCGCTGGTGGTGTTAATCAACTATCTGCTGCCGCAAAAAGCGTTTGGTCTGCTGATGGCGCTGGTGGTAGCAACGCTGCTGTTGAACTGGATTATGATCTGTCTGGCGCATCTGCGTTTTCGTGCAGCGATGCGACGTCAGGGGCGTGAAACACAGTTTAAGGCGCTGCTCTATCCGTTCGGCA
>NZ_JADCSA010000284.1 GCF_015070385.1 Nocardioides malaquae
CGTAACTTACAGTGGGTTTATATTATAGACCGCGGTGGCACATTTACAGACGTCATTGTCATCTACCCCGATGGCACCGAGAAGGTCTTCAAGTTATTATCCAAAGATCCAAAGAACTACCAGGATGCCCCCATCGAAGCCCTACGGCGAATCGTGGAGGAGGCAACTGGAACCAGTGTTCCCAGAGGCGTGCCGTTGGATATGAGTTGCATAGGTGCGTATACTAATTACGTGGGGAAAAACTAGCCCTAAGTTTACTGACGGGTAGCCAGGTTCCCT
>NZ_JADCSA010000285.1 GCF_015070385.1 Nocardioides malaquae
CTGTGAGATGTACTTTGTTATGTCTGATTTATGCTCCCCATGCGACAATGTCATTTGCCGTAAATAGCCGATCTCCAAGCTCTGTACTGTGGATGGGCTGTTTTCAGCACGCGTCATACAAAGCATAAATCGGGCTAAATGCTTTTAAGGTGTGTTACTGATATGATCATTATTTATTCATTTATTGTATTCCTCATCTCCAGGGGATTATCAACATGGGCACCAGTGAAAACAAGCTCTGCTATGATCTCCTCAGCAAGCGGGTAAGTCAGGTTATCA
>NZ_JADCSA010000286.1 GCF_015070385.1 Nocardioides malaquae
CAATGTGGTGGGTGGCCGCGGTAAAGTTTTTTCTTTTCTGGGTGAAAGATAACATATTAATTTACATGGTGCGTGAATTTGCACAACGTGGACGCGACCGTGGCTTCCATGGTGGGTCTTCAAAATAAAGGTACAATGAATGAGGGTCAATGCAGGTTAAATTTACCCCTGAAGTAAAAAAAAACACAGGCATAGAATGTGTTGAAATGGGAATTAAATGTCCCTCGCATGGTTGAAAGAGGCAATGAAAAGGAGCATATTTTTTTAAACAATACTGAA
>NZ_JADCSA010000029.1 GCF_015070385.1 Nocardioides malaquae
TCAGCGCCCGCTGGATCTCCGCGCCCGTGGCGTCGCCGCCGGCGTGCGCGATCCGGTCGCGGTGGTGGCCACCCTCGACGAATTGCGGCCGGGTGCGCGGAAACGCGGGTCAGCGCCCGACGGCGAGGGACTTCTCGACCGTCCCACCACCGAGCACGAACCGCGTGCCGAGGTGGCGCACCTTCAGCACCCGCACACCCGCTGCGAGTCCGGGCATCCGCACCGCCACACGACCGTCGCGGTCCACCCGGACCGTACGCACGTGGCCGGCGACGCTGAGCCGCAGGCGGCCCTGGGGACGGTTGCCCTCGTAGTGCCGCACGCTGACGCGCACCCGGAAGGGCTTGCCGGCGCGCAGACGACGCGGCACGCGGACCCGGACGTAGGTTCCCGACGGCTCGGCCGCGAAGGCGGCGGAGCGTGAGCTGCTCACCGGGAGACCCGGCACCGTGAGATTCTCACGGACCCGGATGGTTGCCCCCATGTCGGCGCGGACCAGCACGTACTTGCGTCCGGTCGCACCGCGGATCGGCCTGCCGTTGCGCAGCCACTGGTGGGTCACCCGACCCCCCAGCACCGGCTCCCAGCCACCGGCCTGCACCTCGAGCTCGTAGCCCGGGGCGGAGAGCTTGCGCTGGGTGCGGGTGATCGACGGCGCGTCGCCCGGGGTCGGACCCTCGGTCGCCGAGGTGGGCGCCGGACCCAGGTCGACGCTCCACAGCTGCGAGGGCCGCGGCTGGCCCGAGGCCTCCTGCTCCCCCGCGACGCCGAGCGCCACGACCCGGGCGTCGGCGCTGAGCGCGACGTCGGTGAGGAGCGAGCCCTCCGCCAGGGCGGGCAGCGGGACCGGTCGGGTCTGCGCGAGGTCGACGTCGCGGACCCACGCGCTGCCCGTCAGGTCGAGGAAGAGCACGTGCCGACCGTCGGAGCTCAGCCGGGGGTGGTCGAGGACCCCACCGTTGTCGGGCGCCTCGACGTCGGCGGCGACCACCTCACCGGAACCGAGGTCGTGCACCGCGATGCCGACGCGGTTGAAGAACCGGAACTGGGCGGTCACCCGGCTGAGCGCCACCCGGCCACCGTCGCCGCTGATCGACACCTCGCTGACCGGTCCGGCGACGCCGTCCAGCGGCACCGAGGCCAGGCGTACGTCACCACTCGCGCGGTCGACGACCCATGCGTCGGGCTGCCCGACGCTCTCACGCGGAGCCAGGGTCTGGGTGCTCACGAAGGCGACGTGGCGACCGTCTGCGCTCAGGCTCGGGCCCCAGGCACCGTGCGGGTCGAAGCGGCCGGGAGCGGTGGCTCCGGAGAGCAGCTCCACCGGTCCACCGAGCTCGCGCGCCACCACGTCGCCGCCCTCGCCGGCGGTGCCGGCGACCAGGTCGGTGGCGTGGGTGCGGAAGGCGACCACCCGGCCGTCGGCACTGATGCTCGGCTGGTCGGAGCCGGCGTTGCCGGGTCGGCCAGCGGCCGTGGCGGAGACCAGACGGGTCGTGCCCGTGACGCGGTCGTGCAGCCACACCTGGGAGGTGGGGTCGACGAGGTCGTCGTCGGGCGACTGACCGGCGACGAAGACGATGCGGGTGGCGTCGGCGTTCACCGCGACCTGGCGGACGTGGCCCTCGATCGCCTCGCCGTCGACGGTGGTCGGGAGCCGAACGGTCGAGGACGTGGCACGGTCGTGCAGGTAGAGGCCGCTCGTCTGTCCCGCGCGACCTCCGAAGGCCATCAGACGGCCGTCGGCGCTCAGCGCCGGGTCGACCATCGTGCGCAACGACGGACCGGTCGGTGACGGCACCGGCACCGGGCCGTCGGCCGCGGACGTCGTTGCGGCCCCGGCCACCGTCACCATCGTGCCGGCCAGCAGCAGGCCTGCCGTCAGGGCCGCGCTCCGGCGCACCCTCGCTCGTACGGTCGTTCGCACCGTCATGGCGTCTCCCCCATCGCTCATGCGATGGCCCCCGCCAGCGCGCGCTCAGTATGTCGCCGGGCGAGTCCGACGGCAATGGCTCGGACGGGCCATCTCAACAGTTGCGGTCGAAGACCAGCCGGAGCCCCTGCAGGGTCAGCCAGGGCTCGTGGTCGGTGAAGCAGTCGACCTCGTCGAGCAGCAGGGGGGCGAGGTGGCCCGTGGCGACGACGCGGACCTCGTCGGGGTCCACCCCGAGCTCCGCCACCATCCGGGCGACCAGTCCGTCGACCTGGGCAGCCACCCCGAAGACCATGCCCGACTGCAGCGCCTCCACGGTGTTGCGGGCGATGGCCTGGCGGGGCCGCATCAGCTCTACCTT
>NZ_JADCSA010000002.1 GCF_015070385.1 Nocardioides malaquae
TACCGGCTCGTGGAGAGCTGGGTGTTGAGGTCGATCACCGGCAGGATCCGCACCTCGGTGTGCGTGCCCCGCACCCATGACCGGACCTGGGACAGCAGGGCCAGCTTCTGGCCGTTCTCGAGTAACCCGATCGGGTTGATGCCGGTGGTGCCGTCGGGCTGGACCTCGGCGGTGAAGTGCAGGTGCAGGTCGACCCGCCGGGCCTTGCGCTGCACGTTCTCGTCCTCGGCGTCCGCACCGGCCAGGTCGAGTGAGGTCTGTTGGCGTGCCAGCTCGCCCAGCGCCATCGACCGGCGCACGTCGAGTGATGCGGTGGAGCCACCGGCCTTGAGTGCCGCCGCGCCCGCGGCGAGGGCTTGGGCGAGGTCGTGCCCGTCAGCGTTCGAGACCTCCGCCTCGATCCGCATCGCACCCGCGAACGGTCCGACCGGGGTGTGGATGTGCACGTACCGGCCGTCGTGGTCCTCATCCCGTGGTGGCTCCTGCATCGCCAGGCCGTAGAGCTCGATCGCCTGCGCGAGGATGCGTTCCATCTGGGCGCGGCCGATCTTCTCCAGGAACGGCGCCACCTGCGCGTCGATCCACGCCATCGCCTCCGGTGTCAGGGCCGGGTCACAGTGAATGGTCGCCTCAGCGACCTGCTTGGCCCGCCACACCGGCACCAAGCCGGACTGGACCCGCTTCCACACCCGCGGCAGCCGGTGGACCATCTCGACCGCGTGGCCGATCAGCTTCTTCGCCGCATCGGTGGAGACCCCCAGCGCGGCCCCGAGCTCGGGGATGCAGAACTCCGCCACCAACGGGGTGCCGTCACCCGAGATCGGCTCATCACCCAGTGGGTGGTGGAACGTGGCCGCGTTCCAACCGTCCTCGTCCGCGGGGTGGGCGACCGCCCACTCGTACGCGATCGCCAGGAGATCGGCCTCGCCACGCTGCACCACCGAGCGTCGCTGACGAGCCGCACCGAGCAGCTCGGCGGCGGTCAGGTCACCCAGCTCGGGGGCGGCAGTGGCGGTGGCTTCCATGACTCAACCCAACCAGCGCCCACCGACGACTCTGAACCTCCGGCCGGACACGGGCCTCCGCCACACGCTGGCACACAACGAGGGCCGCCTCCCTCAGGGGAGACGGCCCTCGGTGGGACGGACGTACGTCAGTCCTTGAGCTCGCAGATGACCTCGCCGTTACCGACGGTGGCGCCGACCTCCGCCTTGAGGCCGGTCACGGTGCCGGCCTTGTGGGCCTTGAGGGGCTGCTCCATCTTCATCGCCTCGAGCACGACCACGACGTCGCCCTCGGCGACCTCCTGGCCCTCCTCCACGGCGATCTTGACGATGGTGCCCTGCATCGGCGAGGCCACGGCGTCGCCGGAGACGGCGGAGCCCGCCTTCTTCGCGGCACGCTTCGGCTTCTTGGCGCCGCCGGCGGCAGCGCCACCGCCGAGACCACCCAGACCAGCAGGCAGGACGACCTCGAGGCGACGGCCATCGACCTCGACGGTGACCTTCTGGCGCTCGCCGGCCTCCTCGGCCTCGCCCGCCTCGCCACCGTAGGGCTCGATGTCGTTGACGAACTCGTTCTCGATCCACGTGGTGTAGACGTCGAAGGAGCCCTCGCCGGTCTTGTTCGAGGCGCCGACGTAGGCGGGCTCGTCGAGGACCTTCTCGAAGAACGGGATGATCGTCGGCATGCCGTCGACCTTGAACTCGGCCAGCGCGCGCTTGGAGCGGGCGATCGCCTGGGTGCGGTCCTTGCCGGTGACGATCAGCTTGGCGACCAGCGAGTCGAACGCGCCCGGGATGGTCTCGCCCTTCTCGTAGCCGGAGTCCAGGCGGATGCCGGGGCCGCTCGGCGGGGCCCACTCGGTGAGGGTGCCCGGCGCCGGCATGAAGTTGCGGCCGGCGTCCTCGGCGTTGATGCGGAACTCGATGGAGTGACCCTTGATCTCGGGGTCGTCGTAGCCCAGCTCCTCGCCGGCGGCGATGCGGAACATCTCCTGCACGAGGTCGATGCCGGTGACCTCCTCGGAGACGCAGTGCTCGACCTGGAGGCGGGTGTTGACCTCGAGGAAGGAAATGGTGCCGTCGGCGGCGACGAGGAACTCGCAGGTGCCGGCGCCGACGTAGCCGGCCTCCTTGAGGATGGCCTTCGACGACTCGTAGAGGCGGGTCAGCTGGTCGTCGGTCAGGAACGGCGCGGGGGCCTCCTCGACGACCTTCTGGTGGCGACGCTGCAGCGAGCAGTCGCGGGTCGAGACCACGACGACGTTGCCGTGCTGGTCGGCCAGGCACTGGGTCTCGACGTGGCGGGGACGGTCGAGGAACTTCTCGACCAGGCACTCGCCGCGACCGAAGGCGCCGACGGCCTCACGCGTGGCGGACTCGAAGAGCTCGGGGATCTCCTCCATGGTGCGGGCGACCTTGAGGCCACGACCGCCACCACCGTAGACCGCCTTGATGGCGACCGGCAGGCCGAACTCCTTGGCCAGCTCGACGACCTCGTCGGCGTCCTTGACCGGGTCCTTGGTGCCGGGGGCCAGCGGGGCGTTGGCCTTCTGCGCGATGTGCTTGGCCTTGGCCTTGTCGCCCAGCGCGTCGATCGCCTCGGGGGAGGGCCCGATCCAGATCAGGCCGGCGTCGAGCACGGCCTGGGCGAACTGGGCGTTCTCCGCCAGGAACCCGTAACCCGGGTGCACCGAGTCGGCGCCGGACTTCTTGGCCACCGCGATGATCTTCTCGATGTCGAGGTAGGACTCGGCAGGCGTCGAGCCGCCGAGCGCGTGGGCCTCGTCGGCCAGACGCACGAACAGCGCGTCGCGGTCGGGCTCGGCGTAGACGGCCACGGAAGCGATGCCGGCGTCCTTCGCGGCGCGGATGACGCGGACGGCGATCTCACCGCGGTTGGCGATGAGGACCTTCTGCAAGGGCTTGATCTCGGGCACGAACTCTCCTCGACTACCGATCTGTGGGCATGCGTCGCGCACGCCAGTTGACGATTGTATGGGCGCTGCGGTGGGTCGTCGGACCGGGGTTCGGGTGGTGGGCGCCCGGTCGCCCCGAGGTGAGCCGCGCCGCCACGGCCCGCTGCACCGGACGCATCAGCAGCCCGTAGCCGATCCCCACGACGAACGACGCCACCAGGGCCAGCCACGGGTGCCCGGCGTCCTCCAGCGGGGGGTAGACCTGCCAGTGGGTGAGGTAGACGAAGAGCGAGTACGACGCGAGCACGGCCGCGACCCGGCTCACCGGTCGCGCGCCCCACCGGGGCAGTCGCAGGTGGCTGAGCCAGGTCAGGGCGAGCACTCCGACGACCACGATCGCCTCACGGGTCGGGTTGCCGAAGAAGCCGACGACGACCAACGGGGCCAAGGCGCTCACCACCAGCTTGCGGCGCACGGTGTCGGCGCGCGCGGCGCACCAGCCGAGCACGAAGAGGAAGGCCACCACGGAGGTGGTGTAGCGCTCGACGGCGTCGGCCTCGACCCCCACCCGGGCGTGGCGCACGGTGGTCGTCGCCAGCAGCAGTCCGACCGCGAAGAGGAAGGGGGCCCGCCGTTCCCACCGGTGCACCCACGGCACCGACAGCAGCAGCAACGCGGCGAGCATCGTCCAGACCAGGGCCTCGAGGAACCACAGCTGCCACCGTTCGTCCCACCCCGGTGACCCGAGGACCCCGTTGAGCAGCAACGCCGTGGAGGCGTCGTAGCCGCCGGACAGGAAGGCCACGGTGCCGACCCAGGCCACGGCGGGCACGACGACCTGCAGCACGGTCGACAGGCCGTGCCGGACCCGGGTCGCCGGGTCGGCCGAGCCGAGCTGGAAACGGGCGAAGTTGTAGCCGGCGACGGCGAGCAGCAGGTGGGCGCCCCCCTGCCACCCGACGAGGTCGACGTGGCCGGCGACGATCGCCACGATGGCCAGGGCGCGCAGGGCGATGGTCGTGTCGAGCCGTGCCGCGGGCCGCGGCCGTTCGCCGGGGCGTACGTCGTGGTGCGCTGCCGCAAGCTCGGCGAAGGGCGTCGTGTGCCATCCGTCGGGCAGGTCGCCCAGGCGCTCCTCCAGGCGGACCGTGAGCTCGACGTAGGAGAGGGAGTCGCCACCGAGCGAGACGAACGTGTCGGACTCGTCCGCGTCGTCACGACCCAGCACGATGCCGGCCCACGCGGTGATCCAGACGGCCAGCGGGGCGTCGGGGTCGGGCGCCTCGGAGGCGGGCGTCGAGGTCTCGTCCGCCGCTCGCGCCTCCGCCAGGCGCAGCAGCGCTGCCCGGTCGACCTTGCCGCTGGAGGTCCTGGGCAGCTCGTCCACGAGGTGAGCCCGCACGGCGTGAGCAGGCAGGCCGCAGAGGTGCGCGACCGTGGTGGCCAACCGTCGGCCCCGGCCCCGGGCCGTCGCGAGGTCGGGGTCCGGCACGAGGCTGACGGCGTGCAGGACCTGGTCGGAGGCGACGAGGGTGGCCGGGGTGCCCTGCACCTCGAGGTCGACCTCGAGCTGGTCGAGGTCGATGCGCAGGCCGAAGATCTTCGCGAACCGGCTGCGGCGCCCCACGACCTCGTGGAGGCCGTCGCGCACCCGGCCGAGGTCTCCGGTGCGCAGCTCGGTCAGCTCCGCGCCGCGGGCCAGGTCGCAGAGCGTCTCGGCGTAGCCGAGCATGACGTTGGGCCCGCTGTAGACGAGCTCGCCGACGCCCGGCTCGTCGCACTCGGCCACCGGGTCGACACGCAGGTGGCCACCCGGCACCGCGACGCCGATCGCGGTGGGGTGGTCGACCGCGAGGTGTGGGGGCAGCCACGCCATCCGCGCGGTCGCCTCGGTCTGCCCGTACATGACGACCAGGTCCCAGCCCTGACGCCGACCCCGCTGCGCCCAGTCGACCACCCGCTGCGGCGCCATCCGTCCGCCCGCCTGCGTCACCTGCCGCAGTGACGCCGGGCGGCGGGCGTCGAAGTTGATGCCCTCGAGCAGCTCGAAGGTGTAGGGCACCGCGGCGAAGGAGGTCACCTCGTGCTCCCGGGCCAGGCGCCAGAACTCCGCGTCGACGACGCTGGCATCGGTCAGGACCACCGATCCACCGACCAGCAGGTGGCTGTGCACGACCGAGAGGCCGTAGCAGTAGTGCAGCGGGAGGCTCGTCAGCGCCCGGCTCCCGGGGCCGAGGTCGAGGTAGTCGGCGATCGCGGCGGCGTTGGAGACCAGGTTGTCGGCGGAGAGTCGCACCAGCTTGGGCGAGCCCGTCGAACCGGAGGTGCTCGACAGCATCGCCAGGTCCGGGTGGAGGTCGTGGAGGCTGGTCTCGCGGTGGACCCGGTCACCGTCGTGGCGGCACTCGACGTCGGGAAGCCAGGCGGTCGCGAGCGGGTGGGGCGCAGCGTCCGCTCCTCGGGGCGGCACGAGCAGGGAGACGTGACCGTGCTCGACCGCCGCCAGGTGGGCGACGAGCGCGTCGAGCCGGTTGCCGCCCTCCACGAGGACGACCCGGCGTGCCGGACCCCAGCTGGCGGCACGTCGGGCGACCATCTGCGCCAGCTCGCCGTGCGTGAGCCGCAGGCCGTCGGGCCCGATCACGGCGACGGAGCCGTGGTGCTCGGGCGCCGCCAGCAACCGGGGGCGGGTCCGGGTGCTCATGGCGTCCGGGAGTCGGCGGGGAGCAGGTGGACCCCGTCGTCGACCGCAACCGTCAGGGTGTCGCCGACGTGGGGACGGACCCGGCTCACAGAGGCCTCGACCACCTGTCCGTCGGGCAGCTCCAGGAGCAGCTGCACCCCGGCACCGACGAAATCGACTGCTCGCACGGTCGTCCGCACCCCCGAGTCGGCGACGACGACCTGCTCGGGACGCACCAGCGCCACGGCGCCCGCGGCGTCGTCGACACCCGGGCCCGCGGACCGCTCCGGGTGGCCTCCGAGCACGGTGGTCACGTGTCCGGACCCACGCTCCAGCACCGGCACGAACGACGCCGGCCCCAGCAGGCGCGCGACCTCACGATTGGCGGGGGCGTCGTAGAGCGCGAAGGGCTCGCCGACCTGGGTGATCCGTCCGCCCACCATCACCGCGACGCGGTCGGCCATGGTCAGCGCCTCGCCACGGTCGTGGGTGACCAGCACGCCGGTGGCACCCTCGCGACGCAGCATCTGGGCGACCTGGGCGCGGACGTTGACCCGGGTCTGGGCGTCCAGGGAGGCGAACGGCTCGTCGAGGAGGACGACTCCCGGACGCGGTGCCAGCGCCCGCGCCAGCGCGACGCGCTGCTGCTGGCCGCCGGAGAGCTCGCGCGGCATCCGCTGCTCGAGCCCGACGAGGTCGGCGAGGGCCACCAGCTCGGCCACCCGCGCCCGGCGGTCGGGGGCACGGCGGGGGAGGCCGAAGGCGATGTTCTCCGCCACCGTCAGGTGGGGGAAGAGGGCACCCTCCTGCGGCACGATGCCCACCTGCCTGCGGTCGGGGGAGACATGGGTCCCGGGCCCCGCGACCAGGGTGTCGCCGAGGTGGATCGTGCCCTCGGCCGGACGTTCGAAGCCGGCCATGAGCCGGAGGAGGGTCGACTTGCCGCAGCCGCTGGCCCCGATCACCGCCAGCAGGTCGCCACTGGCGACCTCGAGGTCGACGCCGTCGAGCACCCACGAGCGGTGGTAGCCGAAGCGCAGCTGCGAGATCGCGATGCCGGTCACGTGGTCTTCTCCCAGGTGGACGAGCGCGACAGCACCAGCGCAGGCACGCTGGCGATGAGCACGAGGGCGAGGGCGTAGGGAGCGGCGGCACCCTGGGCCGAGGAGCTGGTGCGGCTCCAGATCTCGGTGGCCAGGGTGTCCAGGCCGCTGGGCCGCAGGATGAGGGTGGCGGGCAGCTCCTTCATGGCGGTGATGACCACCAGCAGGAAGCCTGCCGAGATTCCGGGGGCGGCCAGCCGGGCGGTGACCAGCCGCGCACCCAGGCGGCTGCGGCCCAGGGAGGCCGCGACCTCGCCGAGGCCGGGCGGCACCGCGCCGACCGCGGCACGCACCGAGCCGACGGCCTTGGGCAGGAAGAGCACGGCGTAGGCGAAGACCAGGACCCACACGGTCTGGTAGAGCCCCGGCACGACCCGCAGCGAGAGGTAGACCAGGGCGAGGCCGACGGTGATGCCGGGCAGGGCGTGGCCGGCGAAGCTCATCGTCTCGATGAGCGTGGTGGTACGGCTGGGGTGGCGGGCGGCCAGGACGCCCACGAACCCGGCGAGGGTCACCGCGACGACGGCGCCCAGCACCGAGACGGCGGCGGTCGCCGCCACGGCCGACCACAGCTCCGCCGGGTCGAGGGGGTGGCGGGTGCCCAGGGAGAGACGTCGGAGCAGTGCCGCGCAGGGCACCACGGCGGCGACGACCACGGGCACGAGCACCAGGACCCAGGCCGGCGCCGACCACCAGCCCAGGCGCACGGGGCGGGGGGCGCGTCGGGCCTGACGGGAGACCGACCAGCGGCGGGCGTCGCCGCGGGCCAGCCGCTCGAGGCTGACCAGCAGCAGGGCGATGGCGACCAGCACGAAGGCCAGCAGGGCGGCGCGTTCGCGTCCGACGAGTGAGCCGTACTGGCGGTGCACGGCGAAGGTGAGCACCTCGTGGCGCATCAGTCCGGGCGTGCCGAAGTCGGAGAGCGCGTAGAGGCCGGCCAGCAGCGCGCCGGCCAGGGCGGCGGGAGCCACCTGGGGCAGCAGCCCGGTGGAGAAGGCGCCCCAGGGACGACGGCCCAACGAGCGCGCCACGTCGACGAGGGAGTGGTCGGCCACCCGCATCGCCGCGATCGTCGGCAGCACCACGTAGGGCAGGCAGGCGGCGGTGAGGATCGCCCAGGTGGGCCAGAAGCCGCGCAGCGACGGCACGGTGTCGAGCCAGCCGAAGGCCGAGACGTAGGACGGCACGGCCAGCGGGACGGCACTGGCCACGACCAGCCAGCGACGCCCGGGCAGGTCGGTCAGTGCCAGCAACCAGGCGATCGCCACGCCGAGGACCAGGCAGGTGAGGGCGACGGCGACGACGAGCACGAGGCTGGCGCTGGTCCACTCCCACAGCCGACGGCGCAGCACCGCGTCGGCGCCCTCCGGCAGGACCCCGGCGGTACGCACCACCAGGTAGACCAGGGGGGTGAGCGCGCAGACGACCGCCAGCAGGGCTCCCGCGAGGAGCCCCGCCGGCGGTCGGCGGCGTCGGGGGTGGACGCTCAGCTCAGGCCCACTTCCTCGAGCATGGCCAGGGTGGCCTCGAGGTCCTCGAGCTCGGCAAGGTCCTCGAGCGGGCCCTTGAGGGAGGTGAGCTCCGGCAGGCCCTCGGGTGCCTCGACGCCCGGCAGGAGCGGGTACTCGAAGGTCTCCTCGGCGAAGTACTGCTGGGCGTCCTCGGCGACGAGCCACTCGACCAGGGCCTCGGCGTCGGGGTGGTCGGAGAGCGTCGCGGCGCCGGTCACGTTGACCAGCGCGCCGGGGTCGCCGGCCTCGGGGAACTTCAGCTCGGTGACGACGTTCTCCGCGCCGAGCTCGGCGCGCAGACCGAAGAGGTAGTAGTGGTTGATGAGGCCCAGGTCGACGGTGCCGTTCTCGATCGCCTCGAGCGTGTCGAGGTTGTTCTCGAAGGTCTGGACGTCGTTGGCGACCATGTCGGTCAGCCACTGGCGCGCGGCGTCGTCGCCCTCGGCGGCACGGAACCCGGTCACGAACGCCTGGAAGGAGGCGTTGCCCGGAGGGAACCCGACCCGGCCGGCCCACTTCTCGTCGGTGAGGGCCCCGACCGTGGTGGGCACCTGGTCCTCGTCGAGCTTCTCGCTGTTGTACGCGATCACGCGGGCGCGGGCGGTCAGGCCCACCCAGGTGTCGTCGGCGGAGGTGAACTGCGCCGGCACCTGGCCGGTGATCTCCTCGGGCAACGTCTGCAGCATGCCGGCCTCGGAGAGTGCGCCGAGCGCGCCGGCGTCCTGGGAGACGAAGACGTCGGCGGGCGTGTCCTCGCCCTCCTCGAGCAGCAGCGCCAGCGCGTCGGGGGTGGCGGTGTAGCGGGCGTCGACCTCGATGTCGGTCTCGTCGGTGAACTGCTTGAGGAGCGGGCCGACCAGACCCTCGTCGCGGCCGACGTAGACCACGAGGGTGTCGTCGTCACCCTCGCTGGAACAGGCGGCGAGCGGTGCGAGCGTGAGGGCGGCGAGCAGGGCACCGAGGCGCAGGCGACGGGTGCGAGAGTTCATCGAGTTCCTCCGAAGACATGAGTTTAGGCGAGCCTAACCTTGCCGCCCGGGAAGCCGGAATTCGCGTTCCAGATAGAGGTTAGCAATCGCTAACCTGTGGGATACGCTCGTGCCATGACCTACGAGCTGTCCCGTGAGCACGAAGAGTTCCGCCGCACCGTCCGCGACTTCGCCGAGGCCGAGATCGCGCCACACGTGGCCGAGTGGGACCGTGACCACCACTTCCCGACCGACGTGGTGCAGAAGATGGGCGACCTGGGACTGATGGGCCTCACGGCGCCGGAGGAGTTCGGCGGCGCCGGCCTCGCGGGAGAGGACGGTGGCTTCACCAGCCTCTGCCTGGCCATCGAGGAGATCGGCCGCGTCGACCAGGCCATGGGCATCACCCTCGAGGCGGCCGTGGGGCTGGGCATCAACCCGATCCTCACCTACGGCACCGCCGAGCAGAAGCAGGCCTGGCTTCCCGACCTGGTCGCCGGCCGGAGGCTGGCGGGCTTCGGCCTGACCGAGCCCGGCGCCGGCTCCGACGCAGGGGCGACGCGCACCAAGGCCGAGCTCGTCGACGGTGAGTGGGTCGTCAACGGCTCCAAGCAGTTCATCACCAACTCGGGATCCGCGATCACCTCGGTGGTCACCGTGACCGCGCGCACCGGCACCCGCGAGGACGGTCGCCCGGAGATCTCCGCGATCATGCTGCCGTCCGGCACGCCGGGCTTCACCGCGGAGAAGGGATACGACAAGCTCGGCTGGCACATCTCCGACACCCACCCGCTGACCTTCGTCGACGCGCGGGTGCCCGAGGACCACCTGCTCGGCGGTCGTGGTCGCGGCTACGCGCAGTTCCTCGCCACGCTCGACGACGGCCGCGTCGCCATTGCCGCGCTCGCCGTCGGTTGCATCCAGGCATGCCTCGACATGAGCCTCACCTACGCCGGTGAGCGCCAGACCTTCGGCGGCCCGATCGGGCGCAAGCAGGGCGTCGCCTTCCAGATCGCCGACCTGCAGGTCATGCTCGACGCCTCCCGCCTGCTGACCTACCGCGCCGCTGCGCTCAAGGACCGGATGGACGCCGTCGTCGGCGCCGGCGGGTCGCTCTCTGCCGCCCAGGTCGCCGAGTTCAAGCAGGCGGCCGCCGTCGCCAAGCTCTACACCTCGGAGTCGGCGGTCACCGCGACCCGCATCGCCACCCAGGTCTTCGGTGGCTACGGCTTCATGGAGGAGTACCCGGTGGCGCGCTTCTACCGCGACGCCAAGATCCTGGAGATCGGTGAGGGCACCTCGGAGGTCCAGCGGATGCTGATCGCCCGGGGGCTCGGCCTGCCCGTGGAGTGAACCACCCGCTCCGGCGGCGGAGTGTCCGCCGTCGGGCAGGAGGGGCACCCCGGCTAGGCTCGAACCCATGCGTGCACGTCGCTTCGCCGGTGAGGTGAGCAAGTTCCTGACCGTGGGCGCCCTGGCCACCGTGGTGGCCTTCGTGGTCTTCAACTTCCTCGTGCACGGTTTCCGGCCCGGTGCCGACCCGTGGATGAACGACAAGCCGCAGCTGGCGTTCGTCATCGCCAACCTGGTCGGCATGCTGATCAGCTTCCGCGGCACCCGCGACTGGGCCTTCCGGTCACGCGACGTCCGCCACCCTGACGGCGGCCGGACGGCTTTCGTGGTGATCAACCTGGTCACCATGCTGATCCCGATGGCCTTCCTCTGGATCAGCCGCAACGTGCTGGAGCTCGACGACCCCTTCTCCGACAACATCGCCGCCAACGTGCTGGGGCTCGGTGTCGGCACGGCCGTGCGCTTCGCGCTCTTCCGGCAGTACGTCTTCCCCAGGGTCCGGCACGTGACCCGCTACGAGTCCGCGGCGTCCGCCACTGACGCGGGCAGCGGCTCAGTCGGGTCGGGGTGACCAGAGGTCGGTCCACCGGTGGCCCAGGTCGGCCACCATCTCGCGCAGCACCGGCACGCTGACGCCGACCACGTTGTGGGGGTCGCCCTCGACGCCGCGGACGAACGCAGCGCCGTAGCCCTCGAGCGTGAAGGCGCCGGCCACCCAGATCGGTTCGCCCGTGGCGACGTACGCGTCGATCTCCGCGTCGTCGACGTCGGCGAAGTGGACCGTGGTGCTGGCGGTGCGGGAGAGCGCCCGCCCACTCACGGAGTCGGCGAGCGCATGGCCGGTGTGCAGCACGCCGGAGCGGCCGCGCATCGCGCGCCACCGTTCACGGGCGACCTCGGGCGTCCCCGGCTTGCCGAGCGCCTCGCCGGCCAGTTCGAGCACCGAGTCGCAGCCGAGCACCAGCGCGCCCTCGGGGACCTCGGGGTGGTCGAGCACCGCGCGGCACTTGAGGTCGGCCAGGGCGCCTGCCAAGGGGGCGGGCGCGAGGTCGGTGAGCTGGTCCTCGTCGACGCCGGAGACGATCACGACGGGCTCCACCCCGGCCGTCCGCAGCGTGCGCAGGCGCGCCTCGGAGGCGGAGGCCAGGACGAAGGGCGTGCTGACGGTGCGTTCGTTCACGGAGCCAGCCTAGGAGTGCGGTGAGGCCCGCCGCGGGAGGGGCGTGGACGAACAGAGGAAAGTCCCTCCCGAGCCCGATTCCGGGCGCCGAGAGGGACTTTCCTCCGTCGAACTACGAGTGATGAGGCGTGGTCAGCGCGGCATCGCGCTCGCCCGCCAGCCGCCGAGGCCGTGCGGGAGGGTGCGGCGGGCCGACCGCTCGGGAGCGGACCACTGCGAGCGGGGGCGCTTCGGAGCCGGCGCCTGGCCGCCCATGGCGGAGACCACGGCCACGAGGGCCGCGATCTCCTCGGGGGTCGCATCGGGGGTGATGATCCGCAGGGCCGGCGCGGCCGGGGCCTGGGGAGTCTCTCCCGTCTGCTCTGTCTGCGTGGCGTCGTCGGTGGCCATCAGAGCGGGATGTTCCCGTGCTTCTTGGCCGGCAGGGACTCGCGCTTCGACTTGAGCAGGCGCAGGGCGCGCACGATCTCGACGCGGGTCTCGTGCGGGGGAATGACCACGTCGACGTAGCCCCGCTCGGCAGCGATGTAGGGGTTGGCCAGCGTGGTCTCGTACTCGTCGATGAGCTCCGCGCGCTTGGCCTCCACGTCGCCGCCCTGGGCCTCGACGGCCGCCAGCGTCTTGCGGTGCACGATGTTGGCCGCGCCCTGGGCGCCCATCACGGCGACCTGGGCGGTGGGCCACGCGATGTTGATGTCGGCCCCGAGGTGCTTGGAGCCCATCACGACGTAGGCGCCGCCGTAGGCCTTGCGGGTGATCGTGGTGATCAGCGGGACGGTGGCCTCGGCGTAGGCGTAGATCAGCTTCGCGCCGCGACGCACGATGCCTGCGTACTCCTGGTCGGTGCCGGGCAGGAAGCCGGGCACGTCGACGAAGGTCAGCACCGGGATGTTGAAGGCGTCGCAGAAGCGGACGAAGCGGGCCGCCTTCTCGGAGGCGTCGATGTCCAGGGTGCCGGCGAACTGCATCGGCTGGTTGGCGACGACGCCGACCGGCGAGCCCTCGACGCGGCCGAAGCCGACGATGATGTTGGGCGCGAAGAGCTCCTGGACCTCGAGGAAGTCCTCGTCGTCGACGACCGCCTTGATGACCTCGAGCATGTCGTAGGGCTGGTTCGGCGAGTCGGGGATGATCGTGTCGAGGGTGCGGTCGAGGTCGTTGAACTCGAGGTCGGCCACCTCGTCGTAGGTCGGCAGCTCGTCGAGGTTGTTCTGCGGCATGTAGCTCAGCAGGGCCTTGACGTACTCGAACGCGTCCTCCTCGTCGGAGGCCATGTAGTGGGCGTTGCCGGACTTGGTGTTGTGCGTGCGGGCACCGCCCAGCTCCTCCATCGTGACCTCCTCACCGGTGACGGTCTTGATGACGTCAGGACCGGTGATGAACATCGCGGAGGTCTGGTCGACCATGATCGTGAAGTCGGTGACGGCGGGGGAGTAGACGTGCCCACCGGCGCAGTTGCCCAGGATCATGCTGATCTGCGGGATGACGCCCGAGCTGTGCACGTTGCGCTTGAAGATCTCGCCGTAGAGCCCCAGGGAGACGACGCCCTCCTGGATGCGGGCGCCGGCGCCCTCGTTGATGCCGACGATCGGGGAGCCGGTCTTGATGGCCAGGTCCATGATCTTCGTGATCTTCTCGCCGTAGACCTCGCCCAGCGACCCACCGAAGACGGTGAAGTCCTGCGAGAAGACGCAGACCTGTCGGCCGTTGACGGTGCCGTAACCGGTGATGACGCCGTCGCCGTAGGGGCGGGTCTTCTCCAGTCCGAACGCGGTCGAGCGGTGGCGGGCCAGCTCGTCGATCTCGACGAAGGAACCCTCGTCGAAGAGCATCTCGATGCGCTCACGGGCGGTCTTGCGGCCCTTGGCGTGCTGCTTCTCCACGGCCTTCGCGGAGCCGGCGTGGACGGCCTCGTCGATGCGGCGCTCCAGGTCCGCGAGCTTGCCCGCGGTGGTGTGGATGTCGATCTCGGGCTGTTCGGTCTTCTCGGCGCTCACCGGTCGGTTCTCCTCGGCTGTGCTGGGGCGGTCTGCCGGTCCGGCTGCGCCGGACGGTGTGGGCGGGTCGGCGGTGTGCCGGCCACGCAACTAGGCCAATCTAGTCTGCATGTCCGACGCACCTGCACCGCGCCCAGCCCTCGATCCCGCACAGTTCGTCGACCTGCCGGCCCCGTGGCGGGTCGAGGTGGTCGCCGAGACGCATTCCACGAACGCCCTCGTGGCAGAGCGCGCACGCGCCGGCGAGCGCGAGGGACTGGTCGTCGTGGCCGAGCACCAGACCGCCGGCAGGGGTCGGCTCGACCGGGTCTGGGAGACCCCGCCGGGCACCGGACTGACCTTCTCGCTGCTGCTGCGCCCCGACCTGCCCGTCACCGCGTGGACCTGGATCCCCCTGCTCACCGGCTTCGCCCTGCACGCCGCCCTGGCCGACCGCATCCCCGAGGTCATGCTCAAGTGGCCCAACGACGTGCTGGTGGGCGAGCAGAAGATCTCCGGGATCCTCGTCGAACGGGTCGAGACCGACCTGGGTCCGGCCGCGGTGATCGGCATCGGCCTCAACGTCAACCAGTCCGAGGCGCAGCTGCCGAGCGAGACGGCGACCTCGCTGCGCGTCGAGCTGGGGGAGACCTTCGACCGGGGCGACCTCCTCATCCAGGTGCTGGGGTCGGTGCGGGCGCTGCTGCCGCTGCTCGAGCAGCCGGAGGTGCTGCGGACCGCCTACGTCGACGTCTGCTCGACGGTGGGGCGCACCGTCGACGTGCACCTGCCCGGCGGTGAGGTGGTGCGCGGCGAGGTGCTCGACCTCGACCCCCACGGCGCACTGGTGCTCAGCACCGGTGAAGGCACGTTCACCGTCCACGCCGGTGACGTGGTGCACGTCCGACCCGCGCGGTGAAGCAGCGCGGTCCCGCCCAGAGGTGAGAGGATTCACGTCGTGGCGATCAACGCGAAGTACCTGAACGAGGGCGAGCACGTCATCGTCTCCACCCGTACGCACGTCAAGGCGCTCTTCGGACCGGTCCTCGTGCTGGTGGTCGTGGTGGTGGGGACCCTGCTGCTCGCCCAGGTGGCTCCCAGCGGCACGGCCGGCACGGTCCTCGGCTTCGTGGTCGGCGCGCTGGCTGCGGTCGTGGTGGCCCGGTGGGTGCTGTGGCCCTTCGTCGTGTGGCTGACCACCACCTACACCTTCACCAACCGGCGCTTCATCTCCCGCACGGGCTTCATCGCCAAGGAGGGGCGCACCATCCCGCTGAACCGCATCTCCGGGGTCGACTTCGAGATCGGCGTGATCGACCGCCTCTTCGGCTGTGGCACGCTGATCGTCACCGATGCGAGCGCCGAGGGTCGGGTGCAGGTCACCGACATCCCGCGGGTCGAGGAGGTCCAGCTCAGGGTGGCCGACGAGCTGCACCGCCTCTCGGAGCGGGGCGACGAGGGTGCCTGACCGCCGGCAGAGTCGCCAGGACCTCGAGCTCAGCATCCTGGGCGAGCAGCCCACCCTCACCGCCCTCGAGGTGGCGGCCGAGGCGGGGGCGACCGTCGCCCAGATCCGTCGCCTGTGGCGCGCCCTGGGGTTCCCCGAGGTCAGCTCGGAGGCCGCCTTCACCTCCTCCGACGTCGACGCGGTGCTGAAGATCTTCTCGACGGTCGACTCGGGCGCGGTCGACTTCGACATGGCGGTCGCCCTCACCCGCGGCCTGGGCCAGACGATGTCGAAGCTCGCCGACTGGGAGGTCGCGATCCTGCTCAACCGGGTGGAGGAGATGGCCGGCGACGAGGGTGGCGGCTCGCGGATGTCGCACGCCCAGCGTCTGGTCGACGACCTCAACCCGGCGTTCGAACGTCTCCTGATCTACGCCTGGCGGCGGCACCTCGCCGCAGCCGTGTCGCGGATGGAGGCGCTGGGCGCCAAGGAGGAGGACCTGCACACCACCTACGTGAGCGTCGGGTTCGCCGACATCGTCAGCTTCACCGAGCTCAGCAACACCCTCGACGAGGAGGGCATCGGCGACCTGGTGGAGCTCTTCGAGGCCCGCTGCCACGACGTGGTCTCCACGGCCGGCGGCCGGGTGATCAAGTCGATCGGCGACGCGGTGCTCTTCGTGGTGCCCTCGGCGGCCAGCGCGATCGAGATCGGGGAGGGCATCATCCGGGTGATCGGCCGCGACCCGCGCATGCCCGACGTGCGGGTCGGCATCTCCTCCGGCTCGGTCGTCACGCGCATGGGTGACGTCTTCGGCCCGCCGGTCAACATGGCGGCCCGCCTCACCGCGGTCGCGCGCCGCAACCGCATCATCGTCGACGCCGCGACCGCCGAGCTGTTGCCCGACACGTTCCTGACGCGTCGCCTGCCGGCGAGGCCGGTCCGGGGCTTCGGGATCGTCGAACCGCTCGCCGTCAGTCGGCGCTGAGCGTCGACGTACGCCCCCGCGGGGAGCGCGGGCACGGCGCAGCGGTCTGGACCAGGCGCGACCGGTTGCTCCAATCCGCCCCACGGCGAGGGTGAAGATGCCTACGTTCGGATCATGCTCGAGGTGCAGGACGTCGTCGTCGACCCCGCCTCGCGTCGGGTCTGGCGCGCGGGGCAGGAGGTCGTGCTCTCCCGCATGGAGTTCAACCTGCTGCACGCGCTCATCCGGCGGCCCGGGGAGCTGGTCACCCGCGACGAGCTGATGCGCCAGGTGTGGGGAGCCACGTTCTACACCTCGTCGAAGACGATTGACGTGCACGTCGGGTGGGTGCGTCGCAAGCTGGGTGACGACGGTCGCTGCCCGACGTTGATCAGCACCGTGCGCGGGCGCGGACTGCGTTTCGAGAAGGGCTGAGCGAAGGGCTGAGCGCGGCAGTTAGGGTTCTCCTCGTGCCGCTCCCGCTCGCTCCCACCCTCGCCGTGATCGGCGGCGGCCAGTTGGCGCGCATGATGGCCCAGCCGGCCATCGCGCTCGGGCTCCCGCTGCGCCTGCTCGCCGAGGCGGAGGGTGTCTCCGCCGCCCAGGTGATCGTGGACCATCAGGTGGGCGACCACCGCGACCTCGAGGCGCTGCGTCGGGTCACGGCCGGTTGCGAGGTGGTCACCTTCGACCACGAGCACGTGCCGACCGAGCACCTGCACGCCCTCGTCGCCGACGGCGTCGCCGTCCGGCCCGGCCCCGACGCGCTCGTGCACGCCCAGGACAAGGGCGTCATGCGGGCGCGGCTGGCGGAGATTGGCGTGCCGTGCCCGCGCAACGCGCTGGTCACCGACGTCAGCGACGTCGAGGCGTTCGGCTTCCCCTGCGTGCTCAAGACGACGCGCGGTGGCTACGACGGCAAGGGTGTCTGGGTCGTACGCTCCCGCGACGACGCCGCCGAGGCCTTCCGGGTGGCCGCCGAGAGCGGTGTGGAGGTGCTGGCCGAGGAGCTCGTCGACTTCCGCCGCGAGCTCTCCGCGATCGTGGCCCGCTCGCCTAGCGGGCAGGCCGCCGCCTACCCGGTGGTGGCCACCCTCCAGGTCGACGGTGTCTGCGCCGAGGTCGTCGCACCCGCGCCTGACCTCGAGCCCGACCTGGCCGGTCGCGCCCAGCAGATCGCGCTCACGGTCGCCAAGGAGCTCGACGTCACCGGCATCCTGGCCGTCGAGCTCTTCGAGACCACCGACGGGCGGGTGCTGGTCAACGAGCTGGCGATGCGCCCGCACAACACCGGCCACTGGACGCAGGACGGCGCCGTCACCTCACAGTTCGAGAACCACCTGCGGGCCGTGATGGACCTGCCGCTCGGCTCACCGGCGCCGCGAGCTCGGTGGAGCGTCATGGTCAACGTGCTGGGCGGGCCCCACGACCCCGGTCGCCTCTACGACGGGTTCCCCCACGTGATGGCGCGCGACCCGCACCTCAAGGTGCACCTGTACGGCAAGGAGTGGCGACCGGGACGCAAGGTCGGCCACGTCAACGTGTGGGGCGACGACCTCGACGACTGTCTGGAACGGGCCCGCCACGCGGCGGCCTGGCTGCGCGGAGACCTGGGAGACCACAGTGAGTGAGAGTGCCGTGAACGCCGTGAAGCCCCGCGTGGGGATCGTGATGGGGTCGGACTCCGACTGGCCGGTGATGCAGGAGGCCGCCAAGGCGTTGGGTGAGTTCGGCATCAGTCACGAGGCCGACGTCGTCTCCGCGCACCGGATGCCCGAGGAGATGGTGGCCTACGGCCGCGAGGCGCACGCCCGCGGTCTGGAGGTGATCATCGCCGGAGCCGGGGGAGCGGCGCACCTGCCCGGGATGCTGGCGTCGTTGACGCCGCTGCCGGTCATCGGCGTGCCGGTGCCGTTGCGCTACCTGGACGGCATGGACTCACTGCTCTCCATCGTGCAGATGCCGGCCGGCGTCCCGGTCGCGACGGTCTCGATCGGCAACGCCCGCAACGCCGGGCTGCTGGCCGTGCGCATCCTGGCGGCCGGTGACCCGGAGCTGACGCAGCAGGTGGTCGACTTCCAGGCGTCGTTGCGCGACGCCGCCCACGCCAAGGGGGCCGCGGTGCGTGAGGCCGCCGCTGACCCGCGCCCCAAGCTGGGGTTCTGACCGCAGGTTCTGAGCGCAGGGTTTTTCGGGCGCGGCTCAGGCGCAGGAGGCGACGGCCTCGGTGACGAAGTCGGCGACCTCGTCGTGGTTCTCCACGAGCGCCAACGAGTGGTCGTCCGTGTCGACCGCGAGATCGTGTGTGGTTGCTCCCGCCTCCCGGGCTGCTGCCAGCAGTCCCTGCGCGGTGGCGGCGATCGTGTCGTCCTGCTCCTCGTGGGTCACCCAGACCGCCCGAGGCAGGCGGATGGCGTCCTCCGCGGCCGAGACCGGGACGACCGGCGAGATGGAGACGACCGCGCAGACGTCGCCGACCCGGTCCACCGCTGCCCACGCCGACTGGTTGCCCATCGACGACGCGACGAGGACCACGTCCTGCGCCCCGTCGGTGCGGGCCAGTGCGACGGCGGCGGCGAGGTCGTCGGGCTCGGCGGCGAGGTCGTCGTCGCCCGGCGTGGACCCCTGACCGCGACGGTCGAAGAGCAGCACGCGTACGCCCGTGGCAGCGCTCAGCTCCTCGGCCCACCCGAGCCAGTCACAGAGGGTCTGCGAGGCGCCGTGGCGCAGCACCACGGCCGTCGCGGCCCCGGGGTCGCCGACACTGGCGCCCCCGACGGCGCGGGCGTCCGCACCGGTGAGGGTGACGCGCGTGGCCCCGTCCGGCACGTTGTGGCACTGCTCGCCCAGCGGTGCGTCGGCCGCGGTCTCCCGGTCACCGCGGAGCCGGTCGCTGACCCGCGGGCCGAGCCATGCCACCAGGAGGGCGACGACGACCAGGACCGCGAGCAGCTCACCCAGGAAGAGTCGTCGGGTGGTCCGGCGCCTCACCGTCCCGGCCGGCGCCACTCGATGGCCGGGCAGGTGTCCATCACCATGCGGACGCCGGCAGCCGTGGTCCGCTCGTGGGCCTCACGGTCGACGACCCCGAGCTGGAACCAGACCCCCTTGGCGCCGATCGCGACGGCCTCGTCGGCGACCGCGCCGGCCAGCTCGGAGCGCACGAAGACGTCGACGACGTCGACCTCTAAGGGGATGTCCGCCAACGTCGCGTAGCCCTGCTCGCCCAGCACGGTCTCGGCCTTGGGGTGGACCGGGACGATCCGCTTGCCGCGCGACTGGAGCAGCGAGGCGATCTCGTACGCGGTGCGGGCGCGGTTGCTGGAGAGGCCCACCACCGCCCACGTCTCGCAGTCGTCGAGCATGAAGTCGATGTCGTCGCGGTCCTGCCACCGGGAATCCATGGATTCACCGTACCCCGCGACAACGGTGTGCCAGCCGTGGTCAGCGACCCTCCTCGCTAGCGATACCGTCAGGGCGTGCAGGATGAATCCCTCGACGACGCGACCCTGGCCGGCAGCCTGGTCAGGCGAGCCGGCGACCTTGCCAGCCGGATGCTCGCGTCCGGGGTGGAGAGTTCCCAGAAGTCGTCGCGCGGGGACCTGGTCACGGCGGCTGACCGGGCGGCGGAGCAGATGGTCGTCGACCTGCTCTCCCGCGCCCGACCCGCCGACGGAGTGGTGGGGGAGGAGGACGCCGCCCGACAGGGCACGAGTGGTCGCACCTGGTTCGTCGATCCCGTCGACGGAACGTACAACTTCGTGCACGGCCTGCCCTGGTGGTGTTCAGCCTTGGCGCTCCAGGAAGCCGACGAGGTGCTCCTCGGCGCGGTCCACCACACGGAGGGCGACGACACCTGGGTGGGTGGGCGGGACCTGCCCACCACGCGCAACGGTGTCCAGTTGCCCCGGCTGGGAGACCGGGACCTGGAGGACTGTTCCGTGGCGACCTACCTGCACCTCGACTACTTCAGCGACGCGGATGTGCAGGAGCCGTTCGCCGCGGTGGCGTCCGGGGCGAAGGCCGTGCGTTCCGGAGGTTCCGGTTCGATGGACCTGGCCGCGGTGGCCGACGGCCGGCTGGACCTGTGGTGTCAGCGCGACGCCGAACGCTGGGACTGGATGCCCGGATTTGCCCTCGTCGAGGGCGTCGGGGGCACCACCGCCCACCTGACAGTGCGGGGCCACACTTGGTCCCTCGCCGGTCCCGCGACGGCCGTGGGTCGGGCGATCAGGTTGTTGCAGCAGGCTTGAGTGGGCCCGCTCGGCGGGCGGCTCTCGCGCGACCGCTCAGCGGGCTGGCGCGCTCCCGCGCACGACCAAGTGCGGTGGGAGCACCTCGTGGCGATCGTCGGTGCGACCGTCCAGCCGCTCGATCAGCAGGGCCACGGCTCGAGCGCCCATCGCGGCACGTGGCTGGTGGACGCTGGTGAGGCGCGGGCGTCCGCGCCGTGCCAGCATCGAGTCGTCGTAGCCGACCACCGCCAGATCTGCCGGCACGGCGAGACCGCGATCCCAGGCGTGGTCGAGCACGTCGGAGGCCTCGACGTCGTTGCGTGCGAACGCCGCGTCGTATCCCTGGGCGAGCAGGTCGTCCAGTTCGCCCAGCGAGCTGTCCGAGGGTGTACGCGCCAGCACCCGGACGTGTTCGGCGAGTCCGTGGCGGCGCATCGCGGCCTCATAACCACGGCGTCGTGCCAGGCCGGCGGGTCGGGTCGAGGATGAGACGTGCACGATCCGTGAGTGCCCGCCGGCCACCAGGTGGTCGACGGCCAGCGCCGCGCCGGCCTCGTCGTCGCTGATCACCGAGTCGATGCCGGTGACCGGTTCCAGGGAACGCCCGATCATCACCACCGGCGCGCGGAGGCTGGCTGCCTGCACCATGGCCGGCTCGGCCCACGAGGAGACCACCACGATGCCGTCGAGGCGGAGGTCGAGCATCGCGTTGATCCGTTCGGCCAGCTGCCCGCTGGCACGGTTGCCGTGACCCAGGAGCACGGAGAAGCCGGCCGTCTCCGCCGACTCCTCGACAGCCGCGACGACCTCGGTGTGGTACGGGTTGTCGAGGCTGGTCAGCACGACGCCCAGACGCATCGTGCGACGTTCGCGCATCGCTCGAGCCAGGACGTGCGGGCGGTAACCGATCTCCTCGGCCGCGGCCAGGATCCGTCGTCGGGTCTCGGCCGAGACCCCCGGGTCGTCCCGCAACGCCAACGAGACGGCCGACTTCGAGGTGCCGGCGTGACGGGCGACGTCGAGGATGGTCGGGCGACGGGACGCCGTGGGGTCGGAGAGGGCGGTCACGCGACTGTTCTACACCCGCAGGCCATGAATCAGGTCGGGATCGCCGCTCGGACTGGAACGTTCCAGATGATTGCCTGTCGTTCACTTGCCGGAAGCCCAAACCCACCCGGGGCCTTCACTTGCGTTCCTAGCGTGCAGCGCGTGACATCCCCCTCTTCTTCGCTGACGACTCGCCCCGAGGCCCTCCTCCTGGACTTCGGCGGCGTCGTCTTCCAGACCCGCAAGCGCCCCGAGGCGATGGCCGAGTTCGCCCAGCACGTTGCCCACCTCCTGGCGCGCGCCGGCCACCTCGTCCCCACCCATGAGCTCGAGGAGATGCTCCGGGGCGGCAAGACAGCGCTCAAGGACTGGAAGAACTCCTCCAGCCGCCGCCTGCACCCCCGCGAGCTGGACCACCGGGAGATCTGGCGAGACTTCTACGCCTCCCCGCTGCCTCCCTCGGCCCGTGAAGTGCTCGTGGGTGAGGCCGGTGAACTCCAGGAGTGGATCGGTCTGGCCGCCGCCGAGCACACCGTCCGCCCCGGGATTCCTGCCCTCCTCGACCTGGCTGACGAGCTCGGCATCCCCGTCGGCATCGTCTCCAACGCGCACAGCGGTCGCGCCCATCGACGCCTGATGGAGCAGCACGGACTCGCCGAGCGGTTCGGTGTCCAGGTCTATTCCGACGAGGTCGGGATCCGGAAGCCCAACCCCGCAATGATCGAGCTGGCCGCCAACGCCCTCGGCACGACCGCGCCTCGCACCTGGTACGTCGGTGACACCTTCGACCGGGACGTCGTCTGCGGCCGCCGTGCCGGCGTCGCCGCCATGGTGCTGACCCGGCACCACTCCACCGACCGGGTGCCCTTCCCCGTCACCGACGTGCCCGACGCCGTCCTCGACACCCCGGAGGGACTGGTCGACCTGCTGCGGGCCACCGAGCCCGGCACGTTCGCCGACCCCCAGCGCTCCGATCCCCAGCGCTCCGATCCCCAGCACCCCGACGCCATCCGCGCGGAGCCCCCTGACCACCTGCCCGGCGCCATTCTCCTCGACCACGGCGGCGTGATCTCGTCCTCGACCAAGGACACGGTCGGTCGGACCGGCTTCGCCCACGACCTGGCGGCCGGGCTGAGGCGCGCCGGATGGCAACTCGCTGACCAGGACGCCGAGGACGTGGTCGCCGAGACCATCGCGGCCCACAAGAAGTGGAAGCAGGACCGCCGTGACGAGGCCGAGGCCGGCACCGTGCTCGAGATCGACCCCACCACCTTCTGGGTCGACCTCGCCGGACCGCACGTCGAGGAGCGTGTTGACGGCGACGCGCGGGGCGTACGCGCCTGGTTGCGCGCGGAGGCGTACGCCCTCTCCATCGCCTGGGCGCGGGTCAAGTCGATCTCGGTCCTGCGCCCCGGCGTGAAGGAGCTGTGCGAGGCCGCCGCCGCGGCCGGTGTACCGATCGGCATCGTCTCCAACACCGTGAGTGGACGGAGCGTGCGCGAGAAGCTCGCCGGTCACGGCATCGGCCACCTGGTCGCGGCCGGTGTCTACTCCGACGAGCTCGGGCGCCGCAAGCCCGACGCCGTCGTCGCCACCACCGCCTGCCGCGCGCTCGGCGTGGACCCTGCCCGCGCCGTCTTCGTCGGCGACAAGCCCGAGAACGACGTCGTCTCGGCCCGCGGTGGGGGAGTCGGTACGGCCGTCATCGTCCGTGGTGGTTCGACCGCGGACGCCCGGATCGACGCCCTGCTGGCCGATCCCGGTTCACCGGAACACCCCGACCTCGTCGTCGCCGAGATGGACGAACTCATCGACGTCCTCAACCTCCGCCCCTGAACCACCAACCCGAAAGGCACCCCCCACCATGTCCGTGGACACCTCCAACGACTTCCGGAGCCGCCTCACCGGCGGTGACCAGCTCTCCGGGTCGCAGAAGCTGATGATCCTCGTCCTCTCCATGACGCTCTACGGCGTCGGGGACCTGGTCTGCCAGATCATCCCTGAGTTCCAAGCCGGGCCGTTCGAGCTCGGCGTCTCCTACTTCGCGTTCATTGCGGTCGTCCTGGCCGCGCTGCTCAACCCCTTCTGGGTCGCTCTCGGAGCGCCACTGGGTGAGCTGGTCTTCTCCGACATGCTCCTGGGCGATTTCGGTGGCTTCGGTGAACTCGAGGGCTTCCTCCAGACGGCCCTGGCGATCTTCGTGGCCGGCACCCTCGTGCGCAACCCCAAGAACCTCAAGCAGCTCGCCCTCGCGCCGGTCGTGATGGTGCTGGTCGACAAGGTGCTGGGCGGCGTCGTCGACATCCTCAAGGTCGTCGTCGGTGTCGACCCCGAGACCCTGGAGGAGGCCGACGGCCTCTACTCGACGCTGATCTTCGTCGAGGGCGCCGACATCGTCATCACGGTGATCCTGTCGGGCATCCTCTTCGGTGCTGTCCCGGCCATGTGGCTGGCGCCCCGCCTCCACGGCAAGCTCGAGCCGATCATGGGCCTGCGCCCGCGCGACCCGCAGAACCCGCCGAAGATGGAGGGCCCCGGTGGGGTGAGCATCTGGATCGTCGGTGCGCTCGTCTTCGTCGTCGCTGGCGCCATCACGATGTTCGCCCAGTGGGAGGAGTTCGTCGGCCGTGAGGGCATCGGCACCTTTGGTGCCTTCGAGCCCGACTACATCGACCAGTTCGGTGACTTCTACCTGTGGATCGCGATCCTCGTGGCGGCTGCCGTCGGCTTCGGTGCCTTCATCGTCATCAAGGCACTCGCCGGTCGCACCAGAGTGCGGGACTGACCGTGAGCGCGCCGAGCACGGCCCCCGTGAGGCCGTCCACGGAGCCGGGTTCCACCGATCTGGGTGTCACGGATCTGCCCGCCGTCGAGATCCGCAACCTCCGCTTCCGCTACCCGGGAGCCGAAGTCGATGCGTTGCGCGGAGTGGACCTGACGATCACCCAGGGCGACTTCGTGGCCGTGGTCGGCGGCAACGGTTCGGGCAAGACCACCTTGTGCAAGACCTTCAACGGTCTGATTCCGCACTTCTGGAACGGTGACATCTCTGGCACGGTCCGCATCGTCGGGGAGCCCACCGCCCACCGCACGGTGGGCGAGATCGCCAACCAGGTCGGCTACGTCTTCCAGGACTTCGGCAACCAGTTGGTCCGCCCGCGGGTGCGTGACGACGTCGCGTTCGCCCCGATCAACTTCGGTCTGGCCGACTGGGAGCGACGCGCCGACGAGGCGCTCGACGTCCTGGGGATCACCCATCTGGCCCAGCACTACACCTGGCAGCTGTCCGGAGGCCAGCAGCACCTGACGGCGCTGGCGGGGGCGTTGGCCCTGGCTCCGGGGATCCTGGTGGTGGACGAGCCGGCCGCCGAGGTGGATCCCCGCCGGGCCACCGCGATCTACGAGCACCTGCGCCAGCTCAACACCGAGCACGGCATCACCGTCGTCGTGATCGAGCACCATGCCGAACTGGTCGCCCGGTACGCCAAATCCGTCGTCCTGATGGCTGACGGGCTGGTCAGATGGCACCTGCCCGTGTCCGAGGCCCTGTCGCGCACCGAGGATCTCGAGGCGGCGGACATTCCGGCTCCCCAAGTCGTCGCAGCGGCGCGAGCGTTGGTGCCGGAGGTGGCCCGTGGGGAGCGGCAGGTGCCGCTCACGGTTGAGTCGGCGGCCGAGATGCTCCGTGATCATCCCGTGCGACCAGCGACGACCTCGACGCCAGCGGTCCCGGAGGTGACGGGCGTTCGCCCGAGCATTGCCTCGCTCGACTCCGTCACCCATGGCTACATCAGCGTGTCGGGAGGACGGTCCAAGGTCATCGACGGCCTCTCCCTCGACCTCCGCGACGGTGAACGCGTGGCTCTGGTCGGCACCAACGGCGCGGGCAAGTCGACGCTGCTGTCGGTCATGGCCGGACTCGCCGTGCCGCAGGCGGGCACCGTCGTGGTCGACGGCCACGACACTCGGTCCGTGACGGCCGCCGAGCTGGCCAACCGGGTCTGCTATCTGGTGCAGCGGCCCGATGAGATGTTCCTGCAGGACTCGATCCGAGGCGACATCGCCATGTTCCCGGCCGGCCGCTCCGTGCCCGACACCGACGAGATCGTCGACCAGGTGCTGGAGCGGATGAAGCTCACCGACCTGCAGGACCGTGACGGTCGCATGCTGTCGGGTGGCCAGCAGCGCCGAGCGACGCTGGCCGTCGCGCTGGCGATGCGACCGCGGCTCCTGCTCCTCGACGAGCCGACCTCCTCGCTCGACCTGCGCTCGCGCGACGACGTGATCGCGTTGCTCACCGCACTCTCCGAGCACATCCGGTGCACGGTGGTGGCCACCCACGACATGCACCTGGTGGCCGAGTGGGCCGACCGGGTGATCGTGCTCGACCGGGGCGCCGTCATCGCCGACACCGACCCAGCCACGCTGTTCGCCGACGCCGAGGTGTTGCAGCAGGCCCGGCTCGTTCCGCCCCAGGTGGCCCAGCTCGGGGAGGCGCTGGGCCTCTCGCCCGTGCCCCTGAGCGTGCCCGAACTCGTGGGCCGACTCATTCCTGAGGAGATCTGATGACCGTCACCGCCCAGGCGTTCGACCCCCACGACACTGTCGACCCAGGGGTCGGTACGTCCGGCACGAGCACCGATCCGTCCGGTTCTGGCACCGGCTCCGGTGTCAAACCCGAACGACACCGCAAGGGCCGCGACCGCGCCTCGGTGGAATGGGTGAAGGTCGAGTTGATGCGGGTGGCGTACGCAACCCGTGGCGGCTTCCTCGCCCGTCGCGACCCGCGTGCGGTGCTGGGCTGGTACGTCATCTTGGCGGTCGCCCCGTGGCTCACCTACTCGAAGCCGACGCTGATGATCCTGGCCGGCCTTGCCCTGGCCAGCGCCCTCGCTGCGCGAATCGGGCCCCTGCTGCTCGGCCTCTTCCTCTTCGGCTTGCTGGGGCAGATCCTCTATCTGGGGGTGATGATCGTCGTCTTCGGAGGCAACACCGCTGCGATCGAGGGACTGGTCGAGGTCTCGCTCAAGCTCGGCATCATCTCCTTGGCGAGCATGGCGGCCTTCGTCTCCCTCGACCCGGAGAAGCTCTCCGACGGCCTGGCTGCCCTCCGTGCGCCGGCCGTCATCGGGTTCGGTGTCTCGTACGCCTACCGGATGATCCCGCTGCTCATCGACGAGTTCCAGACGATCATCGACGGTCACCGGCTGCGTGGGGCCCCGCCGGCGGGGCACGGTTTCCTGGGGTGGCGGACGGCCCGTCGGATCGGGATCGTCGCGGTGCAGTCGTTCTACCCGCTCTTCCTCAACACGGCCAAGCGCACCCGCACCACCGTCGAGGCGCTGGAGACCAGGGGATTCACCCTCACCGGGGGCGCCAACCCGGCGGGCCGCGCCCTCCGCCTCTCCGCACTGCGCTTCACGCACGCTGACGCCCTGCTGCTGGTCGCCACGATGGGCCTGGTGGTGGGCGCGTTCTGGGCCGGCGGAGTGCTCGAGACCGGCGGACAGCCCCCCGGAAGCTGAGGCGTGGGGCTCGGTCGGTCACAAGCCCTTTGCCGCTGGACCGCGTGTGGACTCGCGGTCGATTGCGCCGCCGCGGTTTACGTCCCGGTCGGGAACGACCCGTATTCTGTGCTCGTTGTGGTCAACAGTTGACCACCAGCCCGACAGAGACGAGAGATGGAACCTTCCCATAGTCCCGAGCCCGAACCTCCCGGACCGCACCGCGGTGTCGTGACGAGAGGCGCGGGCGACCTTCAGCCGGGAGGGATCCGATGACGGTCCTCTCCCTCCTCCTGGGCATCGTGGTGATCCTCGCGATCACGGCCCTCACGGCCTACTTCGTGGCGCAGGAGTTCGCCTACATGGCGGTGGACCGCTCCCGTCTGGGTGCAGCGGCTGCCGCCGGTGACAGCACGGCGCAGCGCGCACTCGGCGTCACCCAGCGCACCTCCTTCATGCTCTCGGGCGCCCAGCTCGGCATCACCGTCACCGGCCTGCTCGTCGGTTACGTCGCCGAGCCGCTCGTCGGCCAGGCCCTCGGCACGATGCTCGGAGGGGTCGGCGTGCCGACCGCCGTCGGCGTCGGTGTCGGGACGGTGCTGGCGCTCGCCCTCTCCACGGGTGTGCAGATGGTCTTCGGTGAGCTCTTCCCGAAGAACCTCGCCATCGCCCGTCCCGAGCCCGTCGCCCGCTGGCTCGCCCGGTCGACGCAGGTCTACCTCAAGCTCTTCGGCTGGCTGATCTGGATCTTCGACCAGTCCTCGAACCTCCTGCTCAAGATGCTCGGGATCGAGCCGGTGCACGACGTCGAGCACTCCGCGACCCCGCGCGACCTCGAGGCGATCGTGGAGCGCTCCCGCGACTCCGGCGACCTCAGCCCGGCGCTCTCGCTGCTGCTCGACCGGATCCTCGACTTCCCCGACGAGACGGTCGACCACGCGATGATCCCGCGGGTGCACGTCGGCCACTTCGACCCCGACACCACGCTCGCGGAGATCCGCTCGGAGATGAGTGGGGGCCACTCGCGCTACCCGGTCATCGACGACGAGGACCAGGTCGTTGGCATCGTCGACCTCATCGACGTGATGACGGCTCGCGACGAGACCCTGACCGCCACCGACCTGGCGCGCCCGGCCCTCCTGGTGCCGACCCTGATGAAGCTGCCCGAGGCCGTGCAGGAGTTCGCGCTCACCAAGCAGCAGATGGCCTGCGTCCTCGACGAGTACGGCGGCTTCGCCGGCGTGGTCACCATCGAGGACCTGGCCGAGGAGCTGGTCGGCGAGATCACCGACGAGCACGACAGCGACGTGGCCGAGGTCCAGGCCGTCGCCGCCGCCGACGGCACCTGGATCGTGGCGGGCTCCACGCCCGTCGACGAGGTGCAGCGCGCCATGGACCGCGACCTGCCCGACGGTGACTACGAGACTCTTGCCGGCCTCTTCATCGCCCTGCACGGTCGCCTTCCCGAGGTCGGCACGACGGTCGAGATCGACCTCGGTGAGGACCTCGGCCGCCTGCCCGGGGAAGACCCGGGCATCCGCCAGGTCAGCCTGGAGGTCCTGGAGCTCGACGGCCACGTGCCCGGCCGGATCCGGCTCACCCTGCTCGACGAGGACGGCGAGCGCTACGAGCGCCCCGCCGACCAGGTCGCGGAGATCGAAGAGGCCCTCTCCCTCGACACCCCGGCGCGGGGCACGGCCCTGTCCCCGCCGAGCCCTGTCGCAGACCCGGCCCCCACCACCGACGAGGGGAGGTCGTGATGGAGAACCCGTGGGTGGTGGCCGTCGCCACCGTGCTGATCATCGGCCTCTCGGCCTTCTTCGTGGCCGTCGAGTTTGCCCTCATTTCCGCGCGCCGCAACCGGCTCGAGGAGAAGGCGGCCGACAGCCGCTCGGCCCGCGCCGCGCTGCGCAGCTCCGGCGAGCTCACCCTGCTGCTCGCCGGGTCTCAGCTCGGCATCACCGTCTGCACCTTGGCTCTCGGTGCGATCACCAAGCCGGCGGTCCACCACTGGTTGACCCCGCTCTTCGAGGGCTGGGGCATCGCTGCCTGGCTGGCTGACGGCGCAGGCTTCGTGCTCGCGCTCATCATCGTCACCTTCCTCCACCTGGTGGTGGGGGAGATGGCGCCGAAGTCGTGGGCCATCGCCCACCCGGAGACGTCGGCCACCGTGCTGGCGCTGCCGATGCGGGCCTTCATGTGGGTCTTCCGCCCCGTGCTGCGCTGGCTCAACGGCGCTGCCAACTGGTGCCTGCAGCGGGTCGGGGTCGAGGCGACCGACGACATCGAGGCGGGGCAGAACCCCGACGCGCTGAGGGTGCTGGTCAAGCACTCCGCGGAGGTCGGGTCGCTCGACGAGACCTACTCCTCGCAGCTGACCCGCGCCCTGGAGCTCGACCGGCTCACCCTGGGCGACATCGTGCGTCGCGGGCGGGTCACCGTGGTGCCGCTCGAGGCGAGCGTCGCCGATGCCCAGTCGACCTCGCTGCGCTCCAGCCACCTGCGGATCCTCGTGGGCGACAGCAGCCGGATCCACGGCATGGTTCACGTCCGCGACACCCTGAGTGCCGCGCCCGACGACCTGGTGACCTCGTTCCTGCGGCCCGTCGAACGGCTCGACGCGGGCATGAAGGTCTACGACGCGTTGGGTCACATGCGCCGCGCCAGTTCGCACCTGGTGCTGGTCACCGAGGAGGGTGACGCGGTGGGGGTGGTCACCATGGCCGACCTGCTCAAGGGCCTCTTCCCGCTCTCCGAGCAGCCGGTCTGAGGCAGCAGTAGCATCATGCCCGTGGCCAGCCCCGTCCGTCCCGGCACTGCCGGCGCCGTGGCCTCCGCCCGCGTGCCGGTGTGGGGGCGGGCCGGCGTGCTCGGTGCCGTCGCGATGGCCACCGGCACCGTGTCCCACGTGCTGGGGCAGGGTCATCTGCCCGGTCCCGTGGCTTTGGCTGCGCTCCTGGCCGTCTGCGTCGCCGTCGCCGCGTTCTTCCTGCGGGTGCGCGCCACCGCCGTGCGTCTGGTCCTGCTCGTGGTGGCCGGGCAGACGTTCGTGCACGGTGCCCTGTCGTCGTTGGCGGGTCACCGGGGCGACGCCTCCCCGGCGCCGACGCCGCTGCCGGACATGCCCACGGGGGACGCCCGGCCCAGTCGCTTCTTCGACCACTACGAGTCGGTGGCGGCCTCCACGCTCGCCGGCCCGACGCGCAGCGACTGGCTGGCCCACCAGGTCGAGCACCTCACTGCCCAGGGGCCGGCGATGGTGCTGGCCCACCTGGGCGGAGCCGTCGCCCTGGGTCTCTTCCTGGCCGTCGGGGAGTCGGCCCTGTGGAGCCTGCTCGCCCTGGCCGTGGCCCGGGCCCTGGTGCGCACGCGCGCGCTGACGCAGACGGCGGTGGCCCGGGGCGTACGACGTGGGGTGGCGCTGCGCGCCGGTCTGCTCGGCAGCCCCCTGCTCCCGGTGCTGCGCCCCGCCCTGCTCGACCGCCGCACCGAGAAGCACCGCGGACCCCCGTTCGTCCTCGTCGCCTGATCCGGTCAGGCCACCACCCCGGGACCCGCGTCCCGGTGGGCCGTCGTGCCCGCCCCGACCACCTTCTTCCAGCGAGGACACCCATGAACCTGCGTACGCCCATCCACCCCCGCTCCACCCGTCGACGCCCGCGCGTCGCCGCGAGCATCGCCGCCCTCCTGCTCGCCGCCACCCTGGCCGCCTGCGGGAATGAGACCGACGCACCCGGGGCCGACCCCAGCGCCACCCCCGCCGCCGCGTCGGCGGAGTCGCTCACCGTCGAGGACCCGTGGGTCCGCAGCACCGACGGCGCCGAGGACACCTCCATGACCGGTGCCTTCATGGTGCTCGACAACACCGGTGACGAGGAGCTCACCGTCACCGGCGCCTCCAGCGACGTCGCGAAGAAGGTCGAGCTCCACGAGATGGCCATGGTCGACGGTGCCTCGGTGATGCGGGAGATCGACGGTGGCATCGTCCTGGCGGCCGGCAAGGGCCAGCTGCTCCAGCCCGGCGGCATGCACGTGATGCTGATGGGCCTGACCGAGGAGCTCCCCGCCGGCGCGGAGGTCGACCTCGTGCTCGAGCTCGCCGACGGGTCGACCCTCGAGGTGAACGCCCCGGTGAAGGCCTTCACCGAGGAGGACGAGCACTACCACGCGCCCGGCACCGGCGACCACGAGCACTGAGGGGAGAGCAACGATGGCGGACCTCGGCCGTCGAGGCTTCCTCGGCTACCTCGGCACGGCCGCGGCCGGCACCGCACTGGGAGCGGGTGCCGGCGTCGCCGGCGCCCGCGCCCTGGACGACCCGGACGGTTCGGACGCCCTGCGCACCCCCGGTCCGGGGCGTCGGGGCGAGGAGATCCCGGCGTGGGGCGACCACCAGCCCGGGGTGGCGGCCCACCCGACGCCTGTCACGGAGGTCGTCACGCTCGACGTGCTGCCGGCGCTGCACCGCGCCGGCGACACCGAGGCGCTGGCCCGTCTGATGCGGGTGTGGACCACGGACGTCGAGGCCCTCACCGCCGGCCAGGGGACGCCCGGTGACACCGCCCCCTGGCTGGCCGCGGCGCACAACGACCTCACCGTGACCGTGGGCCTCGGGCCACGGCTCTTCGAGGGGCAGTGGCGGCTGGAGGCCCCTCGCGGCTTCGGCCGGGTGCCGGCCATGCGCCACGACCGGCTGGAGAAGGAGTGGAGCGGCGGCGACCTGGTGGTCGTGGTCGCCGGACGCGACGGCACGACAGTGGGCCACGCCGTACGCCGGCTGGTCGCCGACGCCGCACCGTTCGCCACGCTGCGGTGGCGTCAGGGCGGGTCGTGGCAGCCCCACGACCCGCAGGGGCGCCCGCAGACCGGCCGCAACCTCTTCGGCCAGGTGGACGGGTCGGCCAACCCGCGGCCCGGCACCGACCTCTTCGACCAGACCGTCTGGGTGCGCGACGGTGCCTGGGCGGGCGGCACGTCATTGGTCGTGCGCCGGATCCGGATGGACCTGCGCACCTGGGACGAGCTCACGCGCAGCGAGCAGGAGCGTTCCGTGGGCCGCGACCTCGAGCGCGGGGCGCCGTTGACCGGCGGGGGAGAGCTCGACGATGTCGACCTGGGGGCCCGGGAGGGCCGCAGGTTCCTGATCGCCGAGAACTCCCACGTACGCCGCTCCCACCCCTCGACCAACGGCGGTCGGCGGATCTTCCGCAAGGGCGCGAACTACGAGCACTTCCACGACGGACGCACGGAGGTCGGGCTGCTCTTCCTGAGCTACCAGGCCGACCTGGGCGACCAGTTCGTGCCGATCCAGCGCACCCTCGACCAGGCCGACGAGCTCAACGAGTGGACCACCGCGGTCGGCTCTGCCGAGTTCGCCGTGCTGCCCGGCTTCGCCGAGGGCGAGTGGCTGGGCCAGCGACTCCTCACCTGACCCCGGCCCTCGTGACGCCACGAGGGTGGCCGGGGAGGATCACTCCGGTAGGCCGGAGGGGGTGCAGAGCTCCTTGGGCAGGTTCTCGGTGTCGTCGGCCTTCAGGTGGGCGAAGTAGGTCTTCGACCGCTCCGGGTCCCAGGTCACCGCGAGGTCGCGGATCGGCACGCCGCAGGTCATGCCGGAGTCGCCGTCGAGGCGGGTCATCGCCCAGGCGAAGCGCGCCATCGAGAAGGGGCTGCTGCCCTCGCTGACGCTGAAAGAGGTGGCGCTGGCCATCGCCACGTCGTAGTAGCGCTTCGGGTTGAGCAGCGTCCAGGGGGAGAGGGCCTCGCGGCCGACGGCGGAGACGACCTCGCGCTGGGCCCGGGCCCGGTCGACGTCACCGAGCTGCTTGTAGGTCTTGCGGGAGCGGGCGTAGCCCAGCGCCGTGGGGCCGTCGGCCTCCTGGCAGCCGGCCTCGATGTCGAGCTTGGCCTGCGGGTCCTTCATGGCGGCCTTCGGGCAGATCTCGATGCCGCCCACCGCGTCGACCATCCCGACGAAGCCGCCGAAACCGATCTCGACGTAGTGGTCGACCTGGACGCCGGTGTTCTTCTCGACCGTCTCGACGAGCAGGGGCGCGCCACCCCAGGCGTACGCTGCGTTGATCTTGTTGCGTCCACGGCCGGGGATGTCGACCAGGGAGTCCCGCGGGATCGAGGTCAGGACGTTGGGTCCCGAGCCGTCCTGCAGGAGCATGATGGTGTCCGTACGCCGCCCGCCGGCGTTGCCGGTGCCCAGCCGGCGCCGCTCGGCCTTGGTGAGCCCCTCACGGGAGTCGCTGCCGACCAGCAGGTAGGTGGTGCCGGGCTGGGACCCGAGGCGGTCCTCGCCGAACGCCTCGACCTTGCTGACCTCCCGCCAGGCCAGGACGGGCACCGCGACGAGGAAGACGAGCCACAGCAGCAGCAGGACCTTGACCACCCGCCAGACCCGTCGCCCGCCGCCTCCGCGGCCACCCCGGCGACCCCGACCCGGTCGGTCCGGGGCGGCTGGCGGCGCAGCGGGAGGGACAGGTCGCTCGCTGGGCCGCTGGGTCGCGGGGGGTGTCGTTCGCCCGCTGGGGGAGGTGCGCATCACCCGGGTCTCGTCGGCCCGGGGAGCCTGGGAGGTCTGGTCGGAGCCGCTGCCCTCGCCGTAGAGCCAGCGGTACTCCGGGGAGCCCTCCTCGGGGCCACCTGCGCCGGGACGTCGTGTTGCCATGGCGACGAAACTACCCCGGCGTGGGGCGCAGACACGCCGGAACCGCTGCGGCCCTGTGGCCGGTGTGACTGGTGATACTGAGGGCACAGTCCGCCGCGGCTGTTCCTTCCCCACAGCAGAGAGCCCCGATGTCGTCGATCGCACCACCCCCACCCCTCGCGCCCCTCGGCGTGGAGGACCGCGCCGCCCGGGTCCGCTTCCGGCGGGCGGTCACGCTGCTGCTCATGACCCTGGTGCTGCCGGGGTCGGCCCAGCTGGTGGCGGGTGACAGACGGCTGGGCCGCGTCGCGCTGCGCGTCTGGGGCGTCCTGGTGGCCGTCGGCCTGGTGACGCTCCTGCTGACCTGGCTGTGGCCAGCCCTGGGGTTGACCGCCGGCACCAGCCCGCTGGTGCTGGGGGTGCTGCGCCTGGTGATGATCGTGGTGGCGATCGGCTGGGGCGTGCTCTTCGTCGACGCGTGGAGGCTGGGTCGGCCCCTGTCGCTGCTGCGCAACCACCGGCTCTCCCTGGTCGGGATCAACGGTGCGCTGTGTGTCGTCGTGGTCGGCTCGCTGCTGTTCGGGGCCCACGTCGTCAACGTGCAGCGTTCCTTCTGGATCGCCGTCGCCGGCGACGGCGACGTGGCCGGGGCCAGCGACGGTCGCTACAACGTGCTGCTCGCCGGTGGCGACGCCGGCGCCGGTCGCACCGGTCTGCGTCCCGACTCGCTGATGGTCGCCAGCATCGACGCCGAGACCGGTCGCACCGTGCTCATCGGCCTGCCGCGCAACATGAGCAACTTCCCCTTCGCCGAGGGCTCGGTGATGGCCGAGCAGTTCCCCGACGGGTTCGACTGCGACGGCTGCATGCTCAACGGAGTCAGCACCTGGGCCCACGACCACCCCGAGCTCTTCAAGCGGCGCAAGGACGTCGGCATGGCCGCCACCGTCTCCGCGGTCGAGGGCATCACCGGCCTGGAGGTCGGCTACTGGGCGCTGGTCGACATGCGAGGCTTCCGCCAGCTCGTCGACGCCTTCGGCGGCGTGGAGCTCCACGTGCGCGACCGGATCCCGGTGGGGCTGCCCCACGAGTCCTACTTCCACCACATCGAGCCGGGCGTACGCACCCTCGACGGTGAGGACGCGCTCTGGTTCGCCCGCGCCCGCCACGGCTCGGACGACTACTCGCGGATGGCGCGGCAGAAGTGCGTGATGAGCGCGATGGTCTCCCAGGTCAACCCGGCCGAGGCGGTGCTCAACCTGCGCGAGATCATGGAGGCCGGGTCCGCCATGCTCACCACCAACATGCCCGGCAGCGAGTTCGACCGGTTCATCTCCTTGGCGCTGAAGGCCAAGGAGCAGAAGATGTCCAGCGTCTCCCTGGTCCCCCCGCTGCTGAACACCGCCGCCCCCGACATCGACGTGGCCCGGGCAGCCGTGGCCACCGCCATCGAGCGGTCGGAGAACCCGCCCGCCAAGAAGCCCGACGGACGCAAGAAGGGCGGCGGCTCGGTGACCGGTGGGTCGAAGGGCAGCCTGTCGACCGGCTACGTGGCCAACGACACCGACGACGTCGCCGCCGCCTGCTGACGCCTCAGCCGGCGCCCTCCGCGCGGCTCAGCTCGGCCTTCCACTCCCGGAAGCCCTCCTCGCTGCGCCCCCGGCGCCAGTAGCCGGAGATGGAGGCGTCCGCACGGGGCACCCCACGCTCCTTCAGGACGTAGGGACGGATGCCGTGCATGACCGCACCGGCCTCCCCGTGGACGAAGACGTGGACCCGACCCGGCAGCCACTCGACGGCCCGGACCGCCTCGTCCAGCGAGCCGCCCTCGGCCCGCAGCGCCCAGGAGACCTCCATCCGTGGCCCCTGGGGCAGGGGCAGGACGTCGTCGGGGCCGGAGACTTCCACGACCACCCGCGCGACGGCGTCGGGGTCGGCTGCCACGAGGGCCTCGAGGGCGGCGGCGACGGCCGGCAGGGCGGACTCGTCGCCGGCGAGCAGGTGCCAGTCGGCCTCGGGATCGGGGGAGTAGGCGCCGCCCGGCCCGCGCGCCACGAGCACCTCGCCGGGCTCCGCGCGGGTCGCCCAGACCCCGGCGACACCGTCGTCGCCGTGCACGACGAAGTCGATGGCCAGCGTCTGGGCGTCGAGGTCGAGCTCACGCACCGTGTAGGTGCGCAGCACGTCGCCGAGCTCCAGCTTCACGTAGCGGTCGGTGCACGCGCTCTGCGCGAAGGCCGCGAGGTCGCCGCTGAAGCGCACGCGCACCAGGTGCGGGGTCAGCTGCTCGCGCCCGGTGACCGTGAGCGTCGTCGTGGGGCGGGCAGCTCTGGCCCTGGGACCGGCGGAGGTGGTCATGGGTCCATGGTGCCGCGCCGGCGCGCGCCTGCCGACTCCGGTGTGCCGGCCGAGCGCAGCTAGGCTGCCCTGCGTGACACCACCCGGCCCCGAGCGTCCTCGCATCGTCGCGGCGGTGGTGACCTTCAACCGGCTCGAGCTGCTCCGGCGGCTCGTCGCGAGGTTGCGGGAGGTGCCGCAGGTCGACGAGGTCGTGGTGGTCGACAACGACTCCTCCGACGGCACCGGCGCGTGGCTCGCCGAGGTCGCCGCCACCCCCGGCACTCCCGTACGCCCCCGCCTGCTGCCCGAGAACCGCGGCGGCGCCGGCGGCTTCCGCGAGGGGCTCGACGCGGCCGTGGAGCTGGGGGCGGACCTCGTCTGGTTGATGGATGACGACGGCATGCCCGACCTCGACTGCCTGGAGCGGTTGCTGGTGCACGACGGCGCCCTCGACTTCTGGGGTCCGGCGGTGGTCGACGCCGAGCGCCCCGACCGCCTGGTCTTCCCGATCCGGTTGCCCGGCCGCGCCACGGTCGTCCACGACATGGCGGCGGTGCGCGCGGCGGCCGTCGACGGGCTGATCCGCGACGTGGTGATCCCCTTCAACGGGGTCCTGGTGACCCGAGAGCTGGTGCAGCGGATCGGATCGGTGCGTGCCGAGCTCTTCATCTGGGGCGACGACCACGAGTACCGGCTGCGCGCCGAGCGCGCCGGGGCCCGGATCGCCACCGTGGTCGACGCCACCGTGCGCCACCCGTCGGTCGGTGACCTCGGCACCCCCATGCTGGGCGGCCGGATGACCTACAACCACAGCCCCAGCGACCTCAAGCACTACTGCATGGCCCGCAACAACCTCCTCAACCTCAGGGAGTACCGCGGTCCGCTCCATGCCCTGGCCTTCGTCGCCAAGACCGTGTGGTTCTACCTGGTCACCCGCCGCGACCTCGGACGCTTGCGGCTCAGCTTCTCCGCCTTCGTCGCCGGCCTGCGTGGCGACTTCACCGGACACCGGAGGTTCCTCGCATGACGGCCCACGAGAGCGTCGCCGTGGTGGTGGTGACCTACAACCGCGCCGACCTGCTGGTCCGGATGCTCGACGGGCTGGCGGCGCAGACCCATCGCCCCGACCTCGTCGTGGTCGTCGACAACGCCAGCACCGACCACACCGCCGAGGTGCTGGCCGGGCGTGACGACCTGCCGCTGCACGTCATCAGCTCACCCGACAACCTGGGTGGCGCGGGTGGCTTCCACCTCGGCACCCGCACCGCCTACGAGCAGGGGTACGACCGCATCTGGCTGGTCGACGACGACGTGGTCCCGGCCCCGGACTGCCTGGCGGTGCTGATGGCGGCCGACGAGGACTGCCTGATGGTCGTGCGCGAGGACCTCTCCGGTGCGTTGGTGGAGAAGGCGGCCATCACCTTCGACCTCGCCAACCCCCTCGCCGTGCGCCCGAAGACGGCGAGCGTGGACACGACGTACGCCAGTCGCGCCGAGATGCCCGAGCGCGTCGCGGTGGAGAACGTGGCGTTCGAGGGGTTCATGACCCGGCGCAGCGTGATCGACGACGTGGGTCTGCCCGACCCGACGTTCTTCATCTTCTACGACGACGTCGACTTCGCCGTGCGCGCGCGCCGTTCGGGCCGCACGATCTGGGCCCTGCGCGACGCGGTGCTGGTGCGCCAGCTCGACTTCAACCAGCAGCACGACCTGTCGGGCTGGAAGGGCTACTACATGTACCGCAACCTCTTCGTGGTGCACCTGCGCTACGGGGAGAACGTGCTGGTGCGCCTCAAGCCGTGGCTGATCGCCCTGGCCGTGGTGGTCCTCAGTCCGCTGCGCGGTGGTCGTGCCGAGGCCTCGAACGTGACCCGGGCCATGAGGGACGCGTGGGGGATGCGTACGGTTCCCGGAACCGTCCAGCCACGCCGCTAGACTTCGGCTGCCCGTGCCTTGCGCGCTGGCCTGCCCTGAAGAACTTCGTGAGGAGCACGTCTTGTCCGAGTCCGCACCGTCGAGTGAGCCCCGGGACCTGCCAGACCTGGTGGTCGTCGGCTCCGGCTTCTTCGGTCTCACCGTCGCCGAGCGCTGCGCCACCGACCTGGACCTGAAGGTGCTCGTCCTGGAGCGTCGCTCGCACATCGGGGGCAACGCCTACTCGGAGTTCGACGAGGAGACGGGGATCGAGGTGCACAAGTACGGCACGCACCTCTTCCACACCTCCAACAAGCGGGTCTGGGAGTACGTGAACCGGTTCACCGAGTTCACGAACTACCAGCACCGGGTCTTCGCGAAGTACCAGGGGCAGGTCTACTCCTTCCCGATGAACCTGGGTCTGATCAACCAGTTCTTCGGCAAGTCGCACACCCCCGACGAGGCGCGCGCGCTGATCGCCGAGCAGGCCAGCGAGATCGCCACCGCCGACGCCACCAACCTCGAGGAGAAGGCGATCTCCCTGATCGGTCGGCCCCTCTACGAGGCCTTCGTCAAGGGCTACACCGCCAAGCAGTGGCAGACCGACCCCAAGGAGCTCAGCGCTGACATCATCACGCGCCTCCCGGTCCGCTACACGTTCGACAACCGCTACTTCAACGACACCTGGGAGGGCCTACCGGTCGACGGCTACACCGCCTGGCTGACCCGGATGGCCGACCACCCGAACATCACCGTGCAGCTCGACACCGACTTCTTCGACGTCGTGGACGACTACAAGGGCAAGGTCCCGATCGTCTACACCGGACCCGTCGACGAGTACTTCGGCAACTCCGAGGGCCGCCTGTCGTGGCGCACCATCGACCTGGAGCAGGAGACGCTCGACGTCGACGACTACCAGGGCACCGGCGTGGTCAACGCCAACGACCAGGACGTCCCGTTCACCCGGGTGCTGGAGTTCAAGCACCTGCACCCCGAGCGCAAGCACCTGGCCGGCAAGACCATCGTGGTGCACGAGTACAGCCGCTTCGCCGAGGAGGGCGACGAGCCGTACTACCCGATCAACACCGCCGAGGACCGCGCCAAGCTGCTGAAGTACCGCGAGCTCGCGAAGCAGGAGCCGATGACCCTCTTCGGTGGCCGCCTCGGCACCTACAAGTACCTGGACATGCACATGGCGATCGGCGCGGCCCTCTCCATGTACGACAACAAGCTGCGCCCGCACTTCGCCGAGGGCGCGGCGCTGAAGAGCGGGGGAGTGGACGAATGACCGTCACCCACACGCAGGTCCACGAGGCCGCGGAGAGCATCCAGGAGGCCGGCAACGTCCGTGTCCTGCTGATGCGCCAGATCCTGCCCGTCGAGCGCGACACCGACGTCATCAAGCTCTACGTCGACCCCGACCCGGCCCAGCTGGACGCCGACAAGTACGACATCGGCCACTCCCGCGCCGCGCACGAGGCCAACGCGATCGCCACGCGCATCCAGAACGCCACCAAGGGCATCTCGGCGATCCACCCCGACCAGATCGTCTCGCGCACCGGCTTCCGCATCGAGGCCGGTGAGACCGTCTCCTTCGGCACCTACTTCAACGCCTTCCCGGCGTCCTACTGGCGCCGTCACACGATCGTCGACACCGTGCGCCTCACCGTGCACCTCGAGGGCACCGGCGGCACCGTCATCGTCTACCGCTCCATGGCCAACGGCCGCTCGCAGCGCGTCGACTCGGCCACTGTCGAGGGCGCCTCGGGCGAGTTCTCCTTCGACCTTCCGCTCAAGCCCTTCGTGGACGGAGGGTGGTACTGGTACGACGTCGTCTCCGCCGAGGGAGACGTGGTGGTGCAGGGTGCGGAGTGGACCGCCGAGGTGGCTCCTGAGGACGCGCCGAAGGGCACCGTCACGGTCGGCATCACCACGATGAACCGACAGGACTTCTGCGCCAAGCTGCTCACCCAGCTCGGCCAGGACCCGGCGCTCGAGGGTGTCGTCGACGAGGTCGTCGTCATGGAGCAGGGCAAGGACAAGGTCGTCGACTCGGAGTACTTCCCCGAGGCGCGCGAGTCCCTGGGTGACCGTCTGCGGATCATCGAGCAGGGCAACATCGGTGGCTCGGGTGGGTTCGCCCGGGCCCAGTACGAGGCCCTGAAGTCGGGCCGCTCCGACTACGTGCTCATGCTCGACGACGACGTCGAGTGCGAGACCGAGGGCCTGGTCCGCGCCGCCACCTTCGGCGACCTGTGCCGCCGACCCACGATCGTGGGCGGGCACATGTTCAGCATCTACCAGAAGACCCAGCTGCACAGCTTCGGCGAGACGATCGAGCCGTACTCCTTCTGGTGGGGCTCGGCTCCCGGGGTCACTCCGGCCTGGGACTTCGCCGAGCGCAACCTGCGCTCCACCCGGTGGCTGCACGCGCGCGTCGACGTGGACTACAACGGGTGGTTCATGTGCCTGATCCCCGTCCAGGTGCTGCGTGAGGTGGGTCTGTCCCTGCCGGTCTTCATCAAGTGGGACGACTCCGAGTTCGGCCTGCGCGCCAAGGCCGCCGGCTACCCGACGGTCTCCCTGCCCGGCGCGGCCGTGTGGCACGTGCCGTGGACCGACAAGAACGACGCGCTCGACTGGCAGTCCTACTTCCACGTCCGCAACCGGATGATCGCAGCGCTGCTGCACTCGAAGTACCCCCGTGGCGGGCGCCTGCTGCGTGAGAGCTTCAACCACCAGGTGAAGCACCTCGTCTCCATGCAGTACTCCACCGTCGAGCTGCGGCACAAGGCGCTCGAGGACGTGCTGGCCGGGCCCCACGCCCTGCACGGCGTGCTGGGCTCCACCCTCCCGGAGCTGAAGACCTTGGTCGCGGGCAGCGACGACGCCACGATCATCGCCGACCCGGCCGAGCTGCCCGAGGTCAAGCGGCACAAGCTGCCGCGCAAGGGCAAGCAGCCCGGTCCGGTGATCTCCGGTCGTGCGGCCACCCTCCAGGCGCTCCTGCAGCCGCTGCGTCAGCTGCGGGGCCCGCGGACCGACGCCCGGGAGCACCCCGAGGCGGAGATCAAGGCGATGGACGCCCGCTGGCACCTCATCGGTCGCTACGACTCCGCGCTCGTCTCGATGCCGGACGGCACCGGTGCGGCCTTCTACCGCCGCGACCCGCGACGCTTCAAGGAGCTGATGACGCGCACGGTCGAGATCCACCGCCGCCTCGTGGCCGAGTGGGACGAGCTCGCCCAGCAGTACCGCGCGGCCCTGCCGGAGATCACCTCGCCCGAGACGTGGGAGCAGACCTTCGAGCCCTGGATGACCTCCGGGGACGAGCGCGACGACGTCACGACGGCCGGGGCATGAGTCAGGGGTCGGCGTCGGCGGAGCTCCCGCCGCTGGCTCCTCCGGCGGCGAGCACGGGGCTCCTCGAGGTCTTCCGCAAGCGCTACCTGCTGCGGATGCTGGTGCGCAACACCATCAAGTCGCGCTACCAGGGCACCGCGCTGGGATGGACCTGGAGCTACCTCCAGCCGGCCATGCGCTTCGCGATGTTCTACTTCGTCTTCGAGGTGGCCATCGGGCGTGGTGGCGACGCCGTGCCGAACTTCGCCATCCACCTCTTCTGCGGCATGATCCTGGTCCACTTCTTCACCGAGACCTTCAACGGCGGCACCGCCTCGTTGGTGCGCAACCGGAGCCTCATCGGCAAGCTGCCGATGCCCAAGGAGCTCTTCCCGGTCTCGCGGATGATGGTCTCGCTGTGGCACACCGGGCCGATGCTGGTGATCCTGCTGGTCGGTTGCCTGGCGCTCGGATGGCGACCGGACCTCGTGGGAGTCGGGGCCGGGCTGCTGGCCTTCGCGATCCTCATCCCGTTGGCACTGGCGCTGGCCCTGTTCTTCAGCGTCCTCAACGTCTTCATGCGCGACTTCGGCAAGGTCGTGGGCACCCTGACGCAGTTCACGACCTTCAGCGTGCCGATGATCTACCCCTACACGATGGTCGCCGACCGGTTCGGTGAGACGGGCTCGCAGTTCTACCTGCTCAACCCGGTGGCCGAGGCGGTCCTGCTGATGCAGCGTTGCTTCTGGGTGGGCACGCACGACGATCCCCAGCACCTGATCGACACCCACTTCCCGGCCGACCTGTGGGCGCGCGGCGGCATCATGCTCGTGGCGAGCCTGGCCTTCCTCGGTGTGGCCCAGTGGTGGTTCGCCACCTTCGAGAAGCGTGTGGCGGAGAGGCTCTGAGATGACCAACTTCATCGAGGTGCGCGACGCCACGAAGACCTTCCGGATGCAGTACCACCGCTCCCTGAAGCAGATGGTGCTGGCCAAGGCCCGGGGCATGAAGACCCACGACACGTTCAACGCCGTCGACGGCGTCTCCTTCGACGTCGCCGAGGGCGAGGCGATCGGCCTCATGGGGCTCAACGGCTCGGGCAAGTCGACCCTGCTCAAGCTGATCAGCGGTGTCATGGTGCCCGACTCCGGGTCGGTGCTCACCCGAGGGCGGATTGCCGGGCTGATCGCGACCGGCGCCGGGTTCGACCCCCAGCTCTCGGGCCGGGAGAACCTCTGGCTGAACGCGGCGATCCTGGGGATGAGCGAGGCGGAGACGCGACGCAAGTTCGACGAGATCGTGGCGTTCGCCGACCTCGGCAAGTTCCTGGACACGCCGGTGACCTACTACAGCTCCGGCATGAAGGCGCGCCTCGGCTTCGCGGTGGCGATCCACGTCGACTCCGACATCTTCATCGCCGACGAGGCCCTGGCGGTGGGGGACCGTCCCTTCAAGCGCAAGTGCAAGAACAAGCTCGACGAGATCAAGAAGTCGGGCACCACGATCTTCTACGTCTCCCACGCGCCGGGTGCGGTGCGCAACCTGTGCACCCGGGTGCTGGTGCTCGACAAGGGACGTCTGGCCTTCGACGGCGGGGTGGACGAGGGGATCCACTTCCTCAAGTACGACGACAACGAGACCGACGTCGCCGGTGACCCGACCGACGACGGTCTCGGCGCCGACATCTGAGGCCATCACCGCGTCGCCAGCCGCGACGTTCCGCATCCGCAGGGCCGACCCGACACCGGGTCGGCCCTGCGGCGTTTCCGGGGGTCAGGGGGCGTCCAGCGGCCGCAGTTGGGGCCTGTCGGAGCCCCAGGAGTTGACAATATTCACTTCTGTCGGCGTGTCGACTGGAAATTACACGATTGTAGTTACTCAGTTTCCCTCGACCTGTCGTGTGACTGGTGTGAAACTTGCTCACCGTGTGACTCTTCCCCCGCACAGTGGAGCAGCCGATATGCGCAACAGCCAAGCCCGGTTCATCACCGCGTGCCAGACCACCCTGGCCCTCGGTGTGGTGACCGCCGTACTCGTCCCCGCGGCATCCGTCGTCACCCTCGACGTGGTCGCCCAGCCCCCGTCCGCCACCGGCGTGGTGGGGGCGAGCGTCGACCCCGCGAGCGTCCCGACCGCCCAGGTGCCGGTGGCCCCGGTGGAGCCGCAGGTCGAGGAGTACGCCGTCGAGACCGAGGAGCCGCGCTCGTCGCGTCGTGCACCGCGCCGCGAGGCGGCTCCGCGCACCGCCCCCGAGTCCGACACGCCGCGCAAGGGTGCCCAGGACCCCGAGGGACACCACGACGACGAGGCCCACGAGGGCCACGCGCACGGGCTTGTCGAGGGCACGGAGCGTGGAGCCGGGGCCGTGGTGAGCGCACCGGTCACCGGCTACGGCGCTGTCGGCGTCACCTGGGACGGCGACGCATCCGTCGCCGAGGACGAGATCGCACTCCAGGTGCGTACGCGGGTGGGCGAGGAGTGGAGCCAGTGGCAGCCGCTCGAGTACCACGACGCCCACGCCCCTGAGGGGGACAGCCCCGACGCCGCGGCCGCCCGCAACGGCACGGATGCCCTCATCGTCGGTGAGGTCGACGAGGTCGAGCTGCGCGCCGACGCCGCCACCGACCTGCCCGAAGGTCTCTCCCTGGCCGTCGTCGACCCGGGCGAGGCCGAGACCCGTGAGCAGGAGCCCGCCATCGAGGGTGGGGGCGACTCCGCTCCTGCCGCCGAGGCGACCGGGGAGGCGAGCGACACGGAGGGCGACATCGCCCTGCGGGCCCGCTCGAACAACGTCACCGCCCCGAAGCCGACGATCTACTCGCGCGCCCAGTGGGGCGCCAACGAGAAGCTGCGCGACAAGTCGTCGCTGCGCTACGGCACCATCAGCGGCGGGTTCGTGCACCACACCGTCAACGCCAACGACTACACCGCGGAGCAGGTGCCGGGCATCATCCGCAGCATCTACGCCTACCACACCCGCTCGCGGGGCTGGAGCGACATCGGCTACAACTTCCTCGTCGACCGGTTCGGTCGCATCTGGGAGGGCCGCTTCGGTGGCGTCGACAAGGCCGTCGTCGGCGCCCACACCCTGGGCTACAACGACTACTCCTTCGCCATGTCGGCGATCGGCAACTTCGAGACGGTCAGGCCCTCGCAGGCGGTCGTCAACGCCTACAGCGCCCTGATGGCCTGGAAGCTGGGCCTGCACGGGGTCGACGCCACCTCGGCGCGCCAGCGCATCGGTTCGCGCACGTTCCCGGCGATCAACGGGCACCGCGACGCCGGCAGCACCGCCTGCCCCGGCCAGCACCTGTACGCCCGACTCGCGGACATCCGGCGCGGTGCCGGGGCGGCCCAGGGCAGCGCGCCCACGCCCACGCCGACTCCGACGCCGACCCCGACTCCGACGCCCACGCCGACCCCCGAGGCGCCGCCCGTGCTGTCGGCCCCCGTCAAGGACTCCAACCTGGTCGGCACCCCGCACCCCGACCTCGTGGTGCGACGCTCGAGCGACAACAAGATCGTCATCCTGCCCACCGGCGGCACCGCCAAGCTCACGAAGCCGCGAGTGGCCTCCAGCGGGTGGAAGAAGCGGGGCAACGTGGTCGCCACCCCCGACCTGACCGGAGACGGCCGCGGCGACGTGCTCTCCTTCAACGCCAAGGGGGCAGCCTTCGTCCACGCCGGTGACGGCCGCGGTGGCTTCGGCGGACCCGGCAAGCGGATCCGTGCCACCCGCAACCACGACCTCGTGGTGGGCATCGGTGACCTCACCGGCGACGGCCGCAACGACCTCGTCGGTCGTGACGCCCGCGGACGCCTGATCGGCTTCGTCCAGACCCGCAAGGGCAAGTTCCGCACCGTGCGCCTGGGACGCAAGGCGGCGCGGTTCGCCTCCCTGCACGCCGCGGGCGACGTCACCGGTGACGGCCGCGTCGACCTGGTGGCCCGCGAGGCCAACGGTGCGGTGTGGACCCTGCCGGGACTCCCCGGCCCCAAGCTCGGTGCCGCCGTGCGTACGCCCGGGGCGAGCGGTCTCACCATCGCGGGCGGTGGCGACTTCACCGCCGACGGCCGCCAGGACCTGCTGGTGCGCAACATGGCCGGCGCCTTCCACGTGCTGCCGGGTCGCGGCGACGGCACCTTCGGGGTGGCCCTCGGCCCGCTGACCACCCGCAAGAACCTCACGCACCTCTCGGTCACGACCCTCACTGCGTCGGGCCTGCCCGACCTGGTGGCGCGGCGCGGCGGCAAGCTCGTCGTCCTCTCCCACTCGGGCACGTTCGACCTGGGCGCCCCCGTGGCCACGGGCGTGACCGCGGGTGGGATCACCGCCCTGGTCAACGCCGGCGACTTCGACGGAGACGGCCACGGCGACGTCATCACCGTGCGTGGTGACAACGGTGCCCTGCAGCTGCGGCGCGGAGACGGCACCGGCAAGCTCGCCAAGCCCAAGCGCATCGGCAAGGGCTTCGGCTCGGTCGCCAACCTCGAGGCCGTGGGTGACATCGACGGCGACGGCAAGCCCGACCTGATCGGCACGCGCGAGGGGAAGTCGTACTTCTTCGCGGGACGTGGTCACAAGTCCGTGGCGAAGGGGGTGGCCGTGGCCGGCCTGACCGGCGCCGTGGGGCGCATCGGCACCTCGCCGGTCTACGACCCCACGCTGTACGACTGGAAGGTCGCGGTCAGCGACGCGCACCTCGCGCCGCGCAGCACCGACCTGGTGGCGCGCGAGAAGGCGACGGGCCACCTCTACCTCTTCACCTCCTCGGCGTCGGGCCTGACCGGCCGCCGGATACTGGGCGAGGGGATGGGGGTCTACGACCTGGCCGGCTGATCCCGGTCCGTGACCCGCTCCTGCTCGGCCGTGGCGTCGAGCCGCTCCGGGTCCGCGGAGGCCACGAGGACCACCGACCCGTCTCGCACGAGGGGTTCGGTGAAGGTGGCGAGACCTGATGGGGAAGTCGGGTTCGCCACCGTCAGGAGGCGGCCGCCGTCGGTGAGGAGACTCCCGGCGGCGGCCGTCTCGACGAGTGCGGCCTGGGTGAGCGTGCCGGAGTCGACGACGAGCGCCGCGTCGTCGCCCGTCGGCGGGTCCCAGGCGGTGAAGGCGTCGGGCTGGCTCCACACCTCGATGCCCACGTCGCGCACACCCTCGGGCACGCCGTCGCGGAAGCGGACCCCCATCGGCAGCAGGCTGCACGCCAGCACCGGGATCTCGGCGGCGCGCGGGGCCCACCGCTCCAGGGAGTCGGGTCCGCAGACGACGGCGTCGACGTCCGCACCGCCGGCGTCGTCGAGCACGACGACGAGGCCCACGGTCCAGGCCGCGCCGAGGAACACCGGCCCCAACCAGTGCGGGGGCAGGTCGACGCTGATCCGTTGGCCGCGTTCGAGGTCGCACTCCTCACTCAGCAGGCCCGCCGCCTTGGCGACCCAGTTGGCATAGGTCACGGCCGAGAGCTCGACGCGTTCCCCGCTCGCGTGGTCGTAGAACGTGATCAACGGGTCACCGGGGGCCTTGCTCACCCGACTGGCCAGGACGTCCGCAAAGGTCGTGGGAGTGGTCACGCAGCCCAGCGTAGACGCCAGCAGGTCCTCCTCCGGTCCGTGCTCTACCCTCGCTGCCATGCCCGCCACCAGCGCAGAGACCCCTCCCGCCGCCGACCTCGGCATCGACCACTTCTGGGCCGTGGTCCCCGCCGGGGGCGCGGGCACCCGCCTGTGGCCGTTGTCCCGTTCGGGTGCGCCGAAGTTCCTGCTCGACCTGACCGGTCAGGGGCGCACGTTGCTGCAGGCCACCGTCGACCGGCTGACCCCGCTGGTGGGGCCGCGGTGCCTGGTGGTTACCGGGGCCGTGCACGCCGACGCGGTGCGTGCCCAGCTGCCCGAGGTGGCCTCCGAGCAGGTGGTCGCCGAGCCGTCGCCGCGTGACTCGATGGCGGCGATCGGGCTCGCCGCCGCGATGCTGGAGCGGGTCGACCCCGAGGCGGTGATGGGTTCCTTCGCCGCCGACCACGTGATCGGCGACCGGGCCGCGTTCGCCGCCGTCGTCGAGGACGCCGTCGCCGCCGCCCGCGAAGGCTGGCTGGTGACCATCGGCATCGAGCCGAACGCCCCCGCGACCGGCTTCGGCTACATCCGCGCCGAGGCGACCCTGCCGGGGCTGACCGCCCTGCGGGTGGAGGAGTTCGTGGAGAAGCCCTCGCGCGAGGTGGCCGAGACCTACCTGGCCACGGGGGCCTACCGCTGGAACGCCGGCATGTTCGTGGTCCGACCCGGGGTGCTGCTCGACCTCCTCGCCGAGGGCGACGCCGACTTCGCGGCCGCCCTGCGCGAGCTCGCCGCGCAGCCGGAGCGGATCGAGGAGGTCTGGCCCACGCTGCCGAAGATCGCCATCGACCACGCCGTCGCCGAACCGGCCGCGGCCGCGGGCCGGGTGGCCTGCGTGCCCGGGGGCTTCGCCTGGGACGACGTGGGCGACTTCGCCTCGCTCGGCGACCTGCTCGACCAGCTCGCCGCCGACGGCGCCACCCTCCGCGTGCTCGGCGACGCCGCGTCGGTGCGTACGCATGACGCGAGCGGTCTGGTCGTGCCCGCGGGAGGCAGGACGGTCGCGGTCGTGGGTCTGGACGACGTGGTGGTGGTCGACACCCCGGACGCCCTCCTCGTCACCACGCGCAATCGGGCGCAGGACGTGAAGACGATCGTGGCCGCCCTCAAGGAGGACGGCCACGACGCGATCACCTGAGTCGGCTCAGCCGCCGCCGGGCTCGGGGGAGTCCATGTAGGGGTACTCCGTCATGAGGGTCTCGAGGGCCTCGCCGCTGGGCTCCGAGCAGTACTGCCACACGCCGACCTGCTTGGAGGTGTCGCTCTCTCCGGCGCCGCCGGCCGACCAGTGGGTCATGGCCACGTGCTGGCCGTCGGGGAAGGGCTCGCCGTCCTCGGAGGTCCAGGGAGCGGCCTTGAACTTGTTGCGCATGTCGTCGCCGTCGAACTTGGCGGCGATCCCGCGCACGACCTCCATCTGCTCGGCGTCGTCGGCGATGGTCTCGTCGTACCAGAGGATCGTGTAGCCGTGCTCCAGGTTGTGCACCAGGAAGCCGAGGTCGGGACGGTCCTCGCCGTAGAACTTGCGGTCCATCGGCTCCCACGAGTCGTAGTGGGTGCCGAAGGCCGGCGGCGACTCCTCGTAGGGGATCTCGGTGCCCGGCTCGACGTGGTCCATCATGCCACTGGCCGGGGCGGTGGTGACGTCCTGGCAGCTGCTCGCCGGTGCGCCGATGGTCGAGAGCTCCTTCGCCTTGAACTCGCGCGTCGACAGCGCGTCGGTCACGGGCTTCCAGGCGGCCGCCACGATGATGAGCAGCCCCAGTGCCACCGAGACCCCGATGATCATGCCGCCCTTGCGGCGGTCGGCGGACTTCTGCGAGTTGCGGATCTCGTGGACGACGGCCCGGCGATCCGGCTTCTCCTGCTTCGACACGTACGTGGTCCCTCACGGTTCGGCGCCACCCGGCGGATCGGGCGGCAGGACGGGGTGGAGTCTACGAGGCGCTGGGTGAGAGGTGGGCCGAGGTGACCGCACCGTGCCCGGGCTGGCCGTCGAGGCGCCACCCATGGGCGATGCAGAGCGCGCGGACCACGACGACCGGCACCGGGCGTGGCAGGGTCAGCTCCGCCCCTTCGTCGCCCTCGCCGTCGTCCGTGCGCAGCTCGGAGCCGGGCACCACGCGGTCGAAGGCGTCTGCCAGCTCGACGAGGTCGGCCGGTGCCCCGAAGACCGGCCGGAGGTGCGGTTCGTCGGCCAGGGCGACCACCACCGCCTCCCGGGCCCCGAACCCGAAGAGGTCGGCGCCCTCGGGGCGCTGCAGGGCACGAGCCCCCGGCCCGTCGTCACCGACGGGCAGGACCAGGTCGGCACGCCCCCGCAGCACGGCGACCGGCCTGGCGCCGAGCTTGCCCTGCGCCAGCTCCGCGGCCCCGGCGATCTCGTCGGCCACGGCGGGCAGGGTGACCGCGAGCGGGTTGCCGTAGGAGTCGTGGCGCCCGGCGAACGCCTCGGCGGGCTGCACGCCGGCGAGGCCGATCGCGATGTCGGTCTGGCCCTCGCGCCAGGCCCGCCCGGCGGTGTCGGTGACCACCACGCCGACGTTGACGCCGACCAGGTCGTGCAACCGCGCGCGCATCGTGCGGGCCGAGGCGTCGGGGTCCAGCGGCAGGAGGACCAGGGCGTCGGTGGCCACGTTGGAGCGGTCGATGCCGGCGGCCGCCATCACCAGGCCGAGGCGGTTGCGCACGATGCGGGTGCGACCACGTCGGGCGACGAGACGGAGCGTCTCGCCGGCCAGGTGTGTCTCGTAGGCGGCGTCGCTCGCGGGGCCCGTGCCGACGACGACGGTGCGGCCCTCGGCCTTGGAGACGACCTTGCCGGTGACGACGACGACGTCGCCGTCGCGCAGGTCCGCGACCTCGGCGACGAGCGCGGCCAGGTCGGTGCCCTCGGTGACCTCACCGATGCCGTCGGGGGCGACGACGCTGAGCCGGCCCACCGTCAACGGCCTGCGATGAGGGCCAGGGCAGTGGCGGCGACGGTGGCCGCGGCCTCGGGGGAGTCGGTCGCCACCGGAGCGGTGGCCACGTCGAGCCCGGCGACCTGCAGGGCTGCCACGTCGGCGGCGTCGGAGTCGTCGACGACCCACCCGTCGAGCAGGCCCCCGGTGCGCCGCGCCCCGAAGTGGCGACCCACCGCGGCGGCGCTGGCCTCCAGCCGGCTCGCGGCGAGCACCTGGCGCAGGGCCGCGGGTGCGGGCGTACCGGCACTGACGGGGGAGATGCCGACGACGCGGGCCTTCGTGGTGCGCAGCGCCTCCCGGACGCCGGCAACGTCGAGCACGGGACCCAGGGAGACCACGGGGTCCGAGGGTGCCAGCAGGACCAGGTCGGCCTCCGTCACGGCCTCGACGACACCGGGAGCCGGGGTCGCACGGTCGAGGCCCACGAAGGCCACGGCCTCGACGGGCACCGCAGCCTCGAGCCGGCGTCGGTACTCCTGCAGGTGCACGACTCGCCGCCCGCTCGGGCTGTCGGGGTCGGCCACGGCGACGTGGGCCTCGACCCGGTCGTCGGTCATCGGCAGGAGGCGGACGCCGGGGTTCCACCGCCGGCACAGGGCCTCGGTGACGGCCGAGAGGGGGTAGCCCGCGTCCAGCATCTCGGTGCGGACCAGGTGGGTGGCCACGTCGCGGTCGTCGAGGCCGAACCAGCGCGGCTCCACGCCGTAGGCCGCGAGCTCGGTGGAGACGTTCTGGGTGGAGACGTCGGCCCTGCCGTTGGCAGCGGCCTCGCTGAGGGCGTACATCAACGTGTCGAGGTCCGGGCAGGCCTTGAGGCCGTGCACCCAGAGGTCGTCGGCGGTGTTGACGACGACGGTGACGCGGGCGTCGGTGTCGACGTGGGGGAGGGTGCCGGAGGTGATCGTGCGGAGCAGGCCGCGCAGGAGGGCCGCGGTCCCATTACCACCGGAGAGCACCGTGATGTCACGCATACGACAGAATTTTGCCGGAACCGGTGCACGACACGCCCATGGGGGTGGACTTCCTCGGATTCGGCTTGACTAAGTGCCCGTCGCGGGCATGTAATTCCACCAGTGTTGTTTCACGCGAGCACCTCAGGGGGATGAGGTCGCTCACACCGGCGAAAGGAAGAAAGTCATGCGGGAACTGTTCCTCCTCGACGCCGACTCCGAAGAGGTGGGCTGGCAGGACCGCGCGTTGTGCGCACAGACCGACCCCGAGGCGTTCTTCCCGGAGAAGGGCGGTTCGACGCGGGAGGCCAAAAAGGTCTGCCTGACCTGCGACGTGCGCTCCGACTGCCTGGAGTACGCACTGATGAACGACGAGCGGTTCGGCATCTGGGGCGGGCTCTCCGAGCGCGAGCGGCGCAAGCTCAAGAAGCGCGCCGTCTGACCCGCAGTTTCTCCCCGCTCCGCCCCGGTCCCTAGGGTGTGCGGAGTGATCGTCTCCGCCGTCCTCGTCAGCCACGACGGTTCCCGGTGGCTCCCGCAGGTCATCGACGCCCTGGGCCAGCAGCTGCGGCCCGTCGACCGTCTGGTCGCCGTCGACACCGGCAGCGAGGACGACTCGCCCCAGCTCCTCGCGGCGGCGTACGGCACCTCGGCCCTGGTCCGCGCGCCGGCCACGACCTCCTACCCGGCCGCCGTGCGAGCCGCCCTCGACGCGCTCCCGCCCGCGGGCCAGGACGAGTGGATCTGGCTCCTGCACGACGACTCCGCGCCCCACCCCGAGGCGCTGCTGGCCCTCACCCTGGCCGCCGAGGAGTATCCCGACGTCGCCACCTTCGGTCCCAAGCTGCGGGAGTGGCCCTCCCTGCGTCGCCTGCTCGAGCTCGGCGTCACGATCTCCGGCACCGGCCGCCGCGAGACCGGTCTCGAGCGCGGCGAGTACGACCAGGGCCAGCACGACGTCGAACGTGAGGTGCTCGCGGTCAACACCGCCGGGATGCTGGTGCGCCGCAGCGCGCTGGAGGAGCTCGGCGGCTTCGACGACCGACTGCCGATCTTCGGCAACGACATCGACTTCGGGTGGCGCGCCGCTCGCGCCGGCCTGCGTACGTTCGTGGTGCCGCAGGCGGTTGTCTTCCACGCCGAGGCCGCGACCCGCGGCGCGCGGCGCACCCCCCTGACCGGTCGCCACCCCCACGACCAGCAACGTCGGGCGGCGCTCTTCACCCTGTTGGCCAACGTCGACTCGCGGCGCCTGCTGACCCAGACCCTGCGGCTGCTGCTCGGCAGCCTGGTGCGGGTGGTCGGCCTGCTGGGGGTGCGCGCCTTCGGGGAGGCGCGGGCCGAGCTGTCCGCGCTCGTGCACGTCTACACCCGCCCCGGGGAGATCCGACGGGCGCGCAGCGACCGGGCCCGCGTGCGCGCCGAGGCTGCGCGGTCGGTCGCCCACCTGCGGCCGCCGTGGTGGCTGCCCTACCGGCACGGTCTCGACGTCGTCTCCGACGTCGCGCAGGCGCTGACCACGGGCGCCCAGGACCTGGCCGACCGACGCCGGGAGGCGCGCCAGGAGGCCCGGGCCGCGGAGATCGCGGCCCAGCCCGCCCTCGCGCCTCTCCAGGTGGTGCGTGAGCCGCGGTCCGACGAGGGCGACGACGGCGAGGACGAGGTCTACGCAGACAGCGGGTGGGTGGTCAACTTCCTCACCAACCCGGTCGCCGTGGTGCTCGCAGTGGCGGTCCTGGGCTCCTTGGTGGCCGCCCGCGCCGCCTTCGGGGAGATCGCCGGCGGTGCCCTCTCGCCCGTCCCGCAGAGCGTGGGCGACTGGTGGCGGCTCCACGCCGAGTCGCGCCACCCCCTCGGCACCGGGTCCGAGGTCCCCGCGCCGGCCTACGTGGCGCTGCTCGCGCTCGCCGGCACCGTGCTGGGCGGCAGCGCGCAGGCGGCCGTCAGCGCCCTGATGCTCGGTGCCGTCCCGGTCGCCCTGTGGGGGGCCTGGCGCTTCCTGCGGCTCGTGGGTCGCCTCGTCGACCCGCGCGGTCTCACCACGTGGGTCCTCGTCTGGGGCTCGGTGACCTACGCCCTCGTGCCGGCGACGTCGGGAGCGTGGAGTGAGGGACGCTTCGGCACCGTCGCCCTGGCGGCGCTGCTGCCGTGGCTGGCCCACGCCGCCGTCGGTTTCGTCGACCCCGATCCCGAGCTCCGGGTCCGAGCCGCCTGGCGGACCGGGCTCCTGCTGGCGCTGTGCACCGCGTTCGTGCCGGGGGTCTGGCTCTTCGCGCTGCTGGCTGCTGCGCTGGTGGTGGCTGCCGCGACCGCGATCAGCCCCCGTCTGCTGCAGGACCGTTCGGCGTGGGCGCCGCCCGCCCTCGCGCTCGGACTGGTGCCGCTGCTGCTCGTGCCGTGGTTCCTGCCGCTGGTCGGGCAGGGCGCCTTCTCCGGACTCCTGCTGGAGGCCGGGCGGTTGCCGGTCGCCGCGGCAGACGTCACCGGCCTGCTGACCGGCCGCATGTCCGACGCGGGTGCGCCGTGGTGGCTGGGCGTGCCCGTCGGGGTGCTGGCCGTGCTGGCGATCGCCCCGCGTTCGACCCGGGTTCCGGTGCTCATCGGGTGGCTGGTCGCCCTGCCGGCCGCCTGCGTCGTCGCCCTGCTGGCCCTCGTCGAGCTCGACCTGCCCGCGACGCCCACCCCACCCAGTACCGGCTTCTTCGTGGTCATCCTCCAAGGGGTGGCGATCGTGGCGGCTGCGCTCGGCACGGGCGCGTTGGTGCGGCGGCTCGCCGGAGGCCCGCACCCCTGGTGGCAGCAGGCCGTGGCCGTCGTGGTGGCCCTGGTCGCGGCGGCTGTCCCTGCCGGTGGCCTGGTGTGGTGGCTGCAGGCCGACCACCAGTTCGGTGACGACCCCGTCGAGGTGGTGCCGGCCTACATGGCCCAGAGCTCGCTGGCGGGCGAGGAGGACCGCGGGGTCCTGGTGGTGCGCGGCTCGGTCGACGACGGCGTCAGCTACCGGGTGCGGCGCGGCGACGGCATCACCGTCGGCGAGGACGAGGTGCTGGGCCTCACTCCCGAGGACCGTCCGATGACCGAGCTCGTCGCCCGTCTCGTCTCGGCGCCCCAGCCCCGCGACGTCGAGGCGCTGGCCGAGCGCGGCATCGAGTACGTCGTGCTGCCGGGCCCCGTGGACGGGCGGCTCTCCGCGGGGCTGGACGCCGTCGACGGCTTCGTCCAGGCCAGCGCCGAGGACCGTGCGACGCGCGCCTGGCGGGTGGAGCAGGAGACCTCGACCGCGGCGGTCTCCGGGGAGGTCGGGCTCTGGCGCCTGCTGCTGCTCGTGGTGCAGGGGGTGGCGTGGGTCGTCGCGGTGGTCGCGGCCGCCCCCAGCGTGCGGACGGGGAGGCAGTCATGACGAGGCCCGATCGAGCACGGCAGGCGGCCCCGGTGGCCGACCGCCGCGCCGGGGGACGACGGATCGACCCGGTGCTGCTGCTGGCGTTCGTGATCCCGTTGCTCACCGTCGCAGTGCTGGCCACGGTCGACCCGTCGCCCACCGAGCAGGGGTCACGGTCTCCCTCGCCCGCCCCGTTGACCTCTCGGACCTTGGTCTGCCCCGCTGCCCAGGGCGGCGCCGACGTGGTCGCCGTGGCCTCGGGCGAGGACGGTGCGGCCGGTCCCGTCGAGGTGCGCGGGGGCGACGACCTGACCCTGCAGCCGGGCCGGACCGCCGAGCGACGGGTGCGTGGGTCGTTGGTGCTGCGGGGGCGCGACGTCACCGCGCCGGGCCTGCTGGCGGCCCGCGGGGGAGTCGGTGGGGGGATCGACTGTCCCGCACCGGCCAGCGACGTCTGGTTCGCCGGCGTGGGGGCCGGTCCGGAGCACTCCTCCGTGTTGACGTTGCACAACCCGGACGCCGGACCGGCGTTGGCCGACGTCACGGTGTTGACGAGCAAGGGCCTGCGTGAGGTCTCGCGTCTGCGCGGCGTGGCGGTCGAGCCGCGCGGGGAGGTCTCCCTCGACCTGGCGACGTTGCTGCCGGAGCCCGACGACCTGACCGTGCGGGTCACGGTCAGCCGGGGTCGTCTGGCCTCCTGGGCCGTCGACCGGGTGGTGCCCCTCGGAAGTGGCGCACGCGCCCTGGGATGGCTGCCGCCCGCCGCCGCGCCGGACACGTCGCTGGTGGTGCCCGGGGTGGGCCGTGGGCCGGGCGAGCGTGTGCTCGTCCTGACCAACGCCGGTGAGGCCCAGACCATGGTGCGGGTGCGGGCCGTCACGCCGGAGAGCGAGTTCGACCCCAAGGACCTGCCCGAGGTGTCCGTGCCGCCGGGGGCCACCGTGACGGTGGACCTGTCGCGCTTCCTGCGCTCGTCGGCCTCGGCCGACGTGCTCGGCCTGCGGCTCGAGTCGCAGGAGCCGGTCACCGGCGTGCTGCGTACGCGCGTGGCCGGACGCCTCTCGTACGCGGTCGCCTCGACGCCCCTGCGCGAGCGCGGCGCACTGCTGGTGGACGCCGGCCCGAAGCGCCTGGTGCTGGCCGGAGCCACCGAGGCGGGGGAGGTCCGGGTCGTGCAACGGACCGCGTCGGGTCGAGCGTTGCCCGAGCGAGCGGTGCAGGTCGGTCCTGACCGCGGAGCCCGCGTGCCCCTGGCGGCGCGGGCGCGCTACGTCGAGGTGGTCGTCGCGGAGGGTTCGGTCTCCGGAGCCGTGGAAGGCACCGGCGGCGAGCTCGCCCGGGTGCGTCCGGTGACCGAGCTGGTCACCGACACCTGGGTGCCCCACGTGGCGCCCGCGCTCTACTGAGCACGTCGCTCAGCCCTGGCGCGGGTCCACGTCCTCGGGGTCCATGCCCAGCAGCGCGGCGACCTGCTCGACCACCACGGTGAGCACGAGCGCTCGCAGCTCCTCCCGGGTGTCGCTGCGGCGCTCGAGGGGGCGGCGGAAGAGCACCAGGCGACTGGGCTGCCCGCCGGAACCCCGCACGAGCGTGGCCAACGGGACCTCGGCGTCGTCCCAGTCGTCGGGCACCATCGGGGTGTCCTCGACGGCGTACTCGACCAGACCCAGCCGGGAGTGCCAGCGCGCCTCGACGGCGGAGACCGCGCCCAGCACGACGGCGTCGAAACGCTCCCGCTCGGTGCGCAGCGCCGGTGTGCCCAGCTGGCGCGGCATCACACCCGGTCCGCGCATGCCCCGCCCGCGGCGGTCCCGGCTGCGGCGCGGTGCTGGATCCATGCCGCGAGCCTAGACCTCGACCGACCCCGCGGGAGGTAACGTCTGGCGTGTGAATCCTGCCCGTCGTTGCTCGCGCACCGCGTGCGGTCGTGCTGCGGTGGCCACGTTGACCTACGTGTACGCCGAGCAGACCGCCGTGCTCGGGCCGCTCGCGATGCACGCCGAGCCCCACGCGTACGACCTGTGCGAGCAGCACAGCGAGCGACTCTCGGCCCCCCGCGGCTGGGAGGTGCTCCGCCTGGCCCGTGACCTGGGGGAGCGCGGGCCCTCGGGCGACGACCTGCTGGCGCTGGCCGACGCAGTGCGCGAGGCCGCCCGGGTGCCCGAGCCGGCGCCCGAGATGCACCCCGACGACGACCCTTCCCGGGGCGTGCGTCGGGGCCATCTCCGTGTGCTGACCACGGAATGAGGCACTGGGCCGGGCGCTATAGGCTCCGGTTCCATGACTTCCGGTAGCCCCACCCTGGACGCAGCCAACCTGCAGGCGATCTTCAAGGCCTACGACGTGCGGGGCACGGTGCCCGACCAGATGGACGAGGAGCTCGCCCGCGCCACCGGCAACGCCTTCGTGCAGGTCGTCGGCGCCGACACCGTCGTCATCGGCCACGACATGCGGCCCTCCTCGCCGGGCATGGCCCAGGCCTTCGCCGACGGGGCCGCCACCGCCGGCGCCGACGTCGTGATGGTCGGCCTCGCCTCGACCGACCAGCTCTACTTCGCCTCCGGCCACCTGGGCCACGCCGGCGTCATGTTCACCGCCAGCCACAACCCCGCGCAGTACAACGGCATGAAGATGTGCCGCGCCGGCGCGACCCCGGTCGGTGCCGACACCGGTCTGGTCGAGATCCGTGACGTCGTCGCCTCGGGTCGCCTGCACACCGCCGAGCAGCGCGGCTCGATCAGTCAGACCGACGTGCTCGAGGCGTACGCCGACCACCTGCTGACGCTCTCGCCCGTGCGCGGCCGGGGACTCAAGGTCGTCGTCGACGCCGGCAACGGGATGGCGGGCCTCACCGCCCCCATGGTCTTCGACAAGATCGGCCCGGTCGTGGAGATGGTGCCGCTCTACTTCGAGCTCGACGGCACCTTCCCGAACCACGAGGCCAACCCGATCGAGGCCGAGAACCTCGTCGACCTCCAGCGGGCCGTCCTCGCCGAGAAGGCCGACCTCGGCCTGGCGTTCGACGGTGACGCCGACCGGTGCTTCATCGTCGACGAGCAGGGCCGTGCGGTCTCGCCCTCGACGCTGACCGCCCTGATCGCTGCGCGCGAGCTGCTCAAGGACCCGGGGGCGACGGTGATCCACAACCTCATCACCTCGCGCGCGGTGCCCGAGATCGTCACCGAGCTCGGCGGCAAGCCGGTGCGCACCCGCGTGGGGCACTCCTACATCAAGGCCACGATGGCCGAGACCGACGCGGTCTTCGGCGGCGAGCACTCGGGCCACTTCTACTTCCGCGACTTCTGGCGGGCCGACTCCGGCATGCTCGCCGCCCTGTACGCCCTCGCGGCGCTCGCCGAGACCGACCTGCCGTTGTCGGAGCTGCTGGCCGAGTACGAGCGCTACCCCGCCTCGGGCGAGATCAACTCGACCGTCGCCGACCAGGGGGCGGTGCTGAGCCGTCTGAAGGAGCAGTACGGCGAGCGCGACGGCGTCGAGGTCGACGAGCTCGACGGCCTCACCGTCACCCACGCCGACTGGTGGTTCAATGTCAGGGCCTCGAACACCGAGCCTCTGCTGCGCCTCAACTGCGAAGGCCGCGACGAGGCCACGATGGCCGAGGTCCGCGACGCCGTCCTCTCCACGATCAGGAGCAACTGATGAACCTCGACCCGGCCCTGCTCGACATCATCGTCTGCCCGGCCTGCCACGCCGACCTGGCGGTCGAGGGCGAGGAGCTGGTGTGCACCGGCTGCCGTTACGCCTACCCGGTGAAGGACGACATCCCCGTGCTGCTGGTCGACGAGGCCCGCAAGCCTTCCTGACGCCCTCGAAGGGACGACGCGATGACCCCGTGGTTCGACGAGTCCCGACTCGACGACGAGCGCGCGCTCGCCGCCGCTGACCCCCTCCTGCGCTCGCTGGCGGAGGCCGGGGCGCGCGTGCGGCGCGACCGGGTCGAGGCCGACCAGGCGCTCGACGAGGTCGTGGCCCGGGCCGCGACCGCCGACCGGCCGCGTGCCGTCGTGGCCGCCGGCCCCGACTCACGCCTCCTGCGCGCCGTGCTCGAGCCTTGGTGCCCGGTGCCCTTCGTGGCCTGGCCCAACCCCGGCCTGCCCGGATGGGTCGGCAGCCTGGACCTGGTCGTCGTGCTGGAGCCCGTCGGCGCCGACGAGCGGTCGGCGCTCGCCGTCAGCGAGGCGCTGCGTCGCGGAGCCCAGGTCGTCGTGGCGACCCCTGCCGACTCCCTCGTCGCCCGACACGCCGAGGGCCGCTGGTGCCAGGTGCTGCCGTTGGTGACCGGTGACCAGTCCGCGGCCGCGGTCGTCATGCTCGAGTTCCTCGACCGCGTGCACCTCGGGCCGCGCACCGACGTCGAGGACGTCGCGCGCGCCCTCGACCACGTCGCCACGCTCTGCTCGCCGCACCGCGACCTGTCGGTCAACCCCGCCAAGATGCTCGCCATCTCGCTGGCCGACCGGACGCCCGTGGTGTGGGGCGGCTCCGTGCTCGCCGCCCGGGCGGCCCGACGCGTGGCGGAGTCGCTGCGTCGGGCCTCGGGCGTGTCGGCGATCGCCGGCGACGCCGAGCACCTCGTGCCCGTCCTGGAGTCCGCGCCCGTGCGGGACCTCTTCGACGACCCGCTCGAGGACGAGTCGGCGACCCTGCCGCCGGTCCTGGTCGTGCTCGACGACGGCCACGACGACCCCGCCGTGCACGAGCAGCGCGACCGCCTTCTCCGCACGGCGCAGGAGCGCGGGGTGAGGGTGGAGACCCTGACCTGCGAGCAGGGGGCCGAGAGCGAACTGGCACGCTACGCATCCCTGCTCCTGCAGGGGCGGTACGCGGCCGCGTACCTGCAGATCGGACTGACGGGGGGAGTGACGCGATGAGTGGTGGCCTCTTCGCCCTGCTGGACGACGTGGCGGCGCTGGTGCGGTTGGCGGCGGCCTCCGTCGACGACGTGGGTGTGGCGGCCGGTCGAGCCGGCACCAAGGCGGCGGGCGTCATCATCGACGACGCCGCCGTGACCCCGCAGTACGTCCAGGGGCTCGCGGCGAAGCGCGAGCTGCCGATCATCAAGCAGATCGCCGTCGGGTCGCTGCGCAACAAGCTGTTGCTCATCCTGCCTGCGGCGTTGGTGATCAGCCAGTTCGCCGAGTGGCTGCTGCCCTACATCCTGATGCTGGGCGGCGCCTACCTCTCGTTCGAGGGCGCCGAGAAGATCTGGGAGAAGCTGCGCGGCGCCTCCCACGACAAGGCCGAGGACGCGCCGGCGATCCTCGACCCCGACCACGAGAAGAAGGTCGTCGCCGGGGCCACGCGCACCGACCTCATCCTGTCGGCCGAGATCATGGTGATCGCGCTCAACGAGGTGAAGGAGGAGCCCTTCCTCACCCGCGCGATCATCCTGGTGGTCGTCGCGATCGCCATCACCGTGCTGATCTACGGCGTCGTGGGCCTGATCGTGAAGATCGACGACATCGGACTGGCGCTGACCCGCAAGGCCCGCTCGCAGTTCGGACGCTCCTTCGGGCGCGGCATGGTGAAGGCCATGCCCTACGTCCTGATGGTCATCGGCGCGGTCGGCACCGCGGCGATGCTGTGGGTGGGTGGACACATCCTGCTGGCCCAGTCGGCCGAGGCCGGGTGGCACGCCCCCTACGACCTCGTCCACGACCTCGAGCACGCCGTGCACGAGTGGGCCCCGGCCGCCGCAGGGTTCGCTGCGTGGCTGGCCAACACCCTCGTCTCGGCGGTGGTGGGACTCGTCTTCGGTGCCCTGCTGGCGGTCGTGGTGCACTTCCTGCCCTTCGGTCACCACGGGGCGGAGGAGGAGCAGGGCGAGGCTCGAGAATTGCGCGATTGAACCGCGCGAGTCCTACGCTCGTCGTCGGAGGGACGCCCGCCCATCGGGGCGGAGCATGCAACAGCCACTGACGAGGGGTAGTGATGGACTACAAGGTCGCAGATCTGAGCCTGGCCGACTTCGGCCGCACCGAGATCGAGCTCGCCGAGCACGAGATGCCCGGCCTCATGGCGATGCGCGAGCGTTACGGCGACTCCAAGCCGCTCGCCGGTGCGAAGATCGCCGGTTCCCTGCACATGACGATCCAGACCGCGGTGCTGATCGAGACCCTCGTGGCTCTCGGTGCCGACGTGCGCTGGGCCTCGTGCAACATCTTCTCGACCCAGGACCACGCCGCCGCGGCCGTGGTGGTCGGCCCCGAGGGCACCGTCGAGTCGCCCGCCGGTGTGCCGGTCTTCGCCTGGAAGGGTGAGAGCCTGGAGGAGTACTGGTGGTGCACCCAGCAGATCCTGCAGTGGCCCGGTGGCGAGTTCGCCAACATGATCCTCGACGACGGTGGTGACGCGACCCTGCTGGTCCACCTCGGTGTCGAGGCGGAGAAGACCGGTGTGGCCCCCGACCCGGCCTCCGCCACCTCCCACGAGCAGCGGATCATCTTCGAGACCCTCGTCGCCTCGCTCGCCGAGTCGAAGGACCGCTGGACCAAGATCGCCAACGAGATCAAGGGCGTCACCGAGGAGACCACCACCGGTGTGCTGCGTCTCTACGACATGATGAAGGAAGGCTCGCTGCTCTTCCCGGCCATCAACGTCAACGACTCGGTCACCAAGTCGAAGTTTGACAACAAGTACGGCTGCCGCCACTCGCTCATCGACGGCATCAACCGCGCCACCGACGTGCTCATCGGCGGCAAGGTCGCGGTCGTCTGCGGCTACGGCGACGTCGGCAAGGGCTGCGCGGAGTCGCTGCGTGGCCAGGGTGCCCGCGTCATCGTCACCGAGATCGACCCCATCTGCGCGCTCCAGGCCGCGATGGACGGCTACCAGGTCGACACCCTGGAGAACGTCCTCGGCATCGCCGACATCATCATCACCGCGACCGGCAACAAGGACGTCGTGATGGCCGAGCAGATGAGCCGCATGAAGCACAACGCGATCATCGGCAACATCGGTCACTTCGACAACGAGATCGACATGGCCGGCCTCGAGTCGTGGGACGGCATCGTCCGCAAGAACGTCAAGCCGCAGGTCGACCTCTTCACCTTCCCGGCCGGCAACGCGGTGATCATCCTGTCCGAGGGTCGCCTGATGAACCTCGGCAACGCCACGGGTCACCCCTCGTTCGTGATGTCGAACTCGTTCACCAACCAGGTCCTCGCGCAGATCGAGCTGTTCACCAAGCTCGAGGAGTACCCGGTCGGCGTCTACGTGCTGCCCAAGCACCTCGACGAGGAGGTCGCACGCCTCCACCTCGACAGCCTCGGCGTCAAGCTCACCGAGCTGACCGCCGACCAGGCGGCCTACCTGGGCGTCGACGCGGCCGGACCCTACAAGTCCGACCACTACCGTTACTGACGACCCACCCGGGGACCGTGTGGCTGGCACAATGGCCGGTATGACCCAGCAGATCCAGGAGGCCCCTGCCCGGGGCCGCGTCCTGGTGGTGGACGACGACGCCTCGTTGGCGGAGATGTTGACCATCGTGCTGCGTCAGGAGGGTTTCGACTCCCACATGGTCTCCCGGGGGGACCAGGCGGTGGCGGCGTTCCGCGAGTACCGCCCCGACCTGGTGCTGCTCGACCTGATGCTGCCGGGTCGCGACGGCATCGACGTGTGTCGTGAGATCCGCGCGGAGTCCGGCGTGCCCATCGTGATGCTCACCGCCAGGGGCGACACGCTCGACGTCGTGCTCGGGCTGGAGAGCGGCGCCGACGACTACGTCGTCAAGCCGTTCAAGCCCAAGGAGCTCGTGGCGCGGATCCGGGCCCGCGTCCGTCGACTCGAGGCCCCCGGCACCGAGACGTTGGTCGTCGGCGACCTGACCATCGACGTGCCCGGCCACCAGGTCCTGCGGGGGGAGCAGGAGATCAACCTGACCCCCCTGGAGTTCGACCTCCTGGTCTGCCTGGCCCGGGCGCCGTGGCAGGTCTTCAGTCGCGAGGTCCTGCTCGAGAAGGTGTGGGGATACCGCCACGCGGCCGACACCCGGTTGGTCAACGTCCACGTCCAGCGCCTGCGGGCGAAGGTCGAGCACGACCCGGAGAACCCGGAGATCGTGCTCACCGTGCGGGGCGTGGGCTACCGGGCCGGCAAGTCCTGACCGGTGACGACACCCGCGCGCAGAGCTCTGGCCCGGCTGGCGGGCGGGATGCGCCGCTTCCTGACGGCCTGGCGCCGCTCGATCCAGGCCCGGGTCGTCACCAGCACCGTCCTGCTCTGCCTCGTGGTGGGTGGCGCCACCGGATGGTTCCTGCTGCGCACCACCCGTGACGGCCTCGTGGAGCAACGCGTCGAGCGGGTCCTGGCCGAGGCGTCCGCCGAGACGGCCCAGGCCCGCAACCGGCTGAGCTTCGCCACCGGCACCGACGTCGACGCCTCCGGGCAGCGCGACGACCTGATCGCGCCGATCATCGCGCGGGGTGCGGCGAGCGGCTTCGCCGTGGTGCTCTCCCCGCCGGTCGGCGAGCGGACCGGGTTGCGCGCCGGTGGCGTGCGCTTCACCCAGAACCTCGACGTGGCCAGCGTGCCACCGAGCCTGGCGCGGCAGTTCGACCGGGTGGCACCCACCGCGTGGACCTTCACCGAGATCCGCACCCGCGGTCCCGTCTCCCGCGTCGACCCCGGCCCCGGCATCGTGGTCGCCTCCCAGGTCACCCTGCCGGCGGACGGCCGGACCTACACGCTCTACTACCTCTACCCCCTCAGCGAGCAGGAGGCCACCCTCGGCCTGGTCAGCCGCGCCCTGCTCGGGGCGGCGGCCTTCCTCCTCGTGCTGGTCGCGGGTGTCACGTGGCTGATCACCCGTCAGGTGGTCAACCCGATCCGTCGGGCCCGCCGGGTGGCCGAGCGGCTCGCCTCCGGGCACCTCCAGGAGCGACTCCGGGTCACCGGCGAGGACGACCTCGCCAGGCTCGCCGTCTCGTTCAACCAGATGGCCTCCAACCTGCAACGCCAGATCCGTCAGCTCGAGGAGCTGTCGCGGCTGCAGCGCCGGTTCGTCTCCGACGTCTCCCACGAGCTGCGTACGCCCTTGACCACGGTGCGGATGGCCGGCGACGTGCTGCACGACGCGCGGGACGAGTTCGACCCGGTCACGGCGCGGGCCGCGGAGCTGTTGCAGACCGAGCTCGACCGCTTCGAGGGGTTGCTCGGCGACCTGCTGGAGATCAGCAGGTTCGACGCCGGCGCCGCGGTGCTCGACGCCGACGACGTCAACCTGGTCGACGTGGTGCACCGGGTCGCCGACACCACCCGGGTGATGGCCGAGCGGCGCGGCACCCGTGTCGTGGTCCACGAGCCCGACCAGCCCTGCCTGGCCCAGGCCGACGCCCGCAGGGTGGAGCGCATCGTGCGCAACCTCGTGAGCAACGCCATCGACCACGCCGAGGGCGGTGACGTCATCATCCGCCTGGCAGCCGACCAGGAGGCCTCGGCGCTGACGGTGCGCGACCACGGCGTCGGGCTCAAGCCGGGGGAGTCGGCCATGGTGTTCAACCGCTTCTGGCGCGCCGACCCCGCCCGCGCCCGTACCAGCGGAGGCACCGGCCTGGGGCTCTCGATCGCCCTGGAGGACACCCACCTGCACGGTGGCTGGCTGCAGGCGTGGGGACGCCGCGGCGCCGGGGCGCAGTTCCGCCTCACGCTGCCGCGTACGCTCGGGCGACCGCTGCGGCACAGCCCCCTGCCGCTGGTGCCGGAGGACGCGGAGGTGGGGACGTGAGGTGTCGACACCGTCGGTGGGCCGGCGGCCTGCTGGTCGCCCTGGCGCTGGCTCTGGTGACCGGTTGCGTGCGGATGCCCACGCAGGGGCCGGTGGTGCAGGCCGACCCGTTGGTGACCGAATTCGACGACTCCGCCGCCTACTACGACCCCCGGCCTCCCGAGCCGGGTGCCGACCCCGAGGAGATCGTGCTCGGCTTCCTCGAGGCGATGAAGGCCACCCCGGTGCGCACCAGCGTGGCCGCGGGCTTCCTCTCCGAGCAGGCGCAGCGGGCCTGGCGACCGGAGGACGCCACCCTCACCTACGTCGACCACGGCACGCCCACGGGGGCGACCCAGCTCGAGCTGCAGCTCGTCGGCGCCCAGTCCTACGACACGCGGGGCAGGTGGCTCACTGAGCTGGAGCCGGAGGAGGCCACCCTCGACTTCCCCATGACCCTCGAGGGGGAGGAGTGGCGCATCGACGCCGCGCCCAACGCCCTCGTGGTGCCCCGGACGTGGTTCGAGGAGTGGTTCGAGCGGGCCTCCCTGCACTTCCTCGACCCCACCCGCAAGCTGCTGGTGCCCGAGCCGGTGGTCGTGCCCAGCGGCGACCAGATGGCGACCGCCCTGGTGCGGGGCCTGCTGGCCGGTGCGCCGCGACCGCGCCTGTCGCGCAGCGCCTTCCCCCAGGGCGTACGCCTGGCCCTCAACTCGGTGCCCATCGAGGACGGGGTTGCCGACGTGGTGCTCGAACGGATGCCCGGGCGTCCCGACGAGGTGGCGAGCGGCGAGATGGTCGCGCAGCTGGCGTGGACGCTGCGGCAGGTGCCGCGCCTCACCCACTTCCGGCTCACCGTCGACGACCGACCGGTCACGCTCTCGGAGGGGCCCCCGGAGATCTCGCTGACCGCCGGTCAGGACCTCAGCCCGTTGGGGCCGACCCCCGAGCGTGACCTCTTCGCGCTCTCCGACGCTCGCCTCCTGCGCGGCGGCTTCTCGAACTTCAGCCCGGCTGGGGGTCCGTGGGGCACCGATGCGCCCGCGCTCCGCTCCCTGGCCGTCTCCCTCGACGGCTCGACGGCCGTGGGAGTCAGCGAGGACGGGACCGGGGTGCTGCGCGCCCCGGTCGACGACGAAGGAGAGACCGTCACCCTGGTCTCCGGGGCCAACGACGTGCTGGCGCCGTCGGTGGACTTCGCCGGCCGCACCTGGCTGGTCGACCGCACCGCCGCGGGGGCCAGGGTGCTCCTGGCCGACGCCCGGGGTGTCGTCGAGGTCGAGGTGCCCGGTGTCTCGGGACGCAACGTCGTGCACGCGTTGGTCTCGCGTGACTCCTCCCGGCTCGTCGCCGTCGTGCGCGGCCCGGGCCGCGACCGGCTCATGGTGAGTCGCATCGCCCACCGAGCCACCGGAGGTCGCCCGCGCCCCCTGCCCGCTCGTGAGGTCGACGCCGGGATCGAGCCTGCCCGCCGCATCGTCGACCTCGGATGGCGCTCGCCGGTCACCCTGGCGGTGCTCAGCAACGTGACCCCCGAGGTGGCCCAGGTGCGGGTGGTGCCGGTCGACGGCTCACCCGGAGAGGTCGACGGGCCCGGCACCACGCGGATCAGGGGGCGCGCGCTCGACCTGGCGGTCTCGCCGGCCGAGGGCGACGGCATCTACGTGGTGACCCGCGGCGAGATCCTCGACCTGACCCGCCCCAGCCGCGAGCTGCCCACCCCGGGCGAGGAGCTGACCTGGCTGGGGTTCGTCGGCTGACCCGGTCGAGTCCCCAGCCCAGTCGCGTCCCCAGCCCGCCCGGTCCCCACGTCCTCCCCAGGCGCGCGTCGCCGCAGTGGCGGTCGCGGTGGCGTTGCGCTGGAGTCGTGGGGTGCGACCCGATCCCCAGACACCCGCGGCGGCCTGGCTCGACCTGGTGCTCGGCAGCGCCTGCGCAGGGTGCGGTCGGCCGGGGGCGGGGGTGTGCCGCGCATGCCGCTCCGGCCTGCCGTCGGCCGGTGAGGCCCGGCCCTCGCCCGCGCCTCCCGGGCTCGGTCGCTGCTGGGCCTCGGGGGAGTACGAGGGCGTCCTCGCCCACGCCGTGGTGGCCCACAAGGAGCGAGGGCGTACGTCCTTCGCACCGTTCCTGGGCGACCGCCTCGCGCTCGCGGTGGCGGCGGCCCTCGACGGCTGCGGAGCCCCAGGCGGGGCGCGGGTCGTGCTGGTGCCCGTGCCGTCGCGCCCCGGTGTGGTCCGGGCGCGGGGCGACGACCCGCTGGCACGGGTGGTGCGCGTCGCGGCCGCCCGTCTGCGACGCGAGGGCCGCGACGTGCGCGTGCAGGCCGTCCTGCGCAGCCGCCGCGGGGTGGTGGACCAGGCCGGGCTGGGGGTGGCCGCACGGGCGGCCAACCTCGCGGGCTCGATGACGTGCCCGTCCCCCCGGTTGCGCCGGCTGGCACGCTTGGGGCCGGTGCTGGTGGTGCTCTGCGACGACGTGATGACCACCGGCGCCACTCTCGCGGAGGCGGGCAGGGCCCTGCGCGCCGTCGGCGTCCGGCCGCAGGCGTCGGCGGTCGTCGCGGCGGTGGCCCGCCGCTCCGTGGGCGGTGCCGAGCAGGCCAAGCAGGGGCGCCGGGCACCGATGTGACCAACGGATCGCGGTGGGAACCCGGGTGTGCCTTACGCCGTCACCGGAAGAGGGCTAACGTCTGTGCATGGAGTCCGTTCGGGTCCGTGGTTGCGTCGTCCGGGTCATCCCCGGCGACAAGCCGATGCCAGTCGCAGGCAAAACGGCCCACGTAAGGTGCGCCCTCGTCGAGGGCGGGCTGATCACGGTGCGGCTTAGGAGTAAGTCCTGCCTCGACCCCGTCGTCAGACACGACGGACGTCGGGAGAAGGTGGGTAGTGGCACTGAGCTGCGAGAGCCTCAGCAGGCGGCTGTGGGGACGAAGACCAGGTCGGCCGGACGGACTCCACCTCATGCCCATCCCCGTACCCGTCAGGGTCCGGGGCACTGGGCGTCATCGCAGGGTGCAGCCAACTGAATCGGGAGGTTCACAATGGACGTAGTGGTCACAGGCCGGCAGATCGAGGTCTCGGATCGATTCAGGGAGCATGCCCAGGAGAAGCTGTCCAAGCTCGAGAAGCACGACCACCGGATCATCCGCGTGGACGTCGAGGTCTCCCGCGAGCGCAACCCCCGTCAGGTGGAGCGGGCCGTCAAGGTCGAGCTCACCGCCTTCTCCAAGGGGCCCGTCATCCGGGCCGAGGCGGCGGCCGAGGACAAGATGGCCGCCCTCGACCTGGCTCTCGACAAGATGGCCTCCCAGATGCGCAAGGCGGCCGACCGGCGCCGCGTGCACCGTGGCCGGCACACCCCGGTCTCCGTGGCCGAGGCCCTGGCCGACGCCACCCCGCCGGAGCCGCAGGAGGAGTCCGAGGAGGTCGTCGAGCGTCAGGTCGGACCCATCACGGTCACCGGTGACGGTCCGCTGGTGGTCCGGGAGAAGTCGCACGACGCGACCCCCATGACGCTCGACCAGGCCCTCTACGAGATGGAGCTCGTGGGCCACGACTTCTACCTCTACGTCGACAAGGAGTCGGAGCGTCCCTCGGTCGTCTACCGGCGTCGCGGCTACGACTACGGAGTGATCGCGCTCAACGTCGCCGACTGACCAGGAGATCTCCCCCGGGGCGTCGGACAACGCCTCGGGGGAGATCTGTGTCTGCCATGATGGCTCCTGTGAGTGCCGAGTCCACGCAAGCAGGAGCCGTCCGCGTCGTCGTCGCCGACGACCAGGAGCTCTTCCGTCGCGGCCTGACGATGCTGCTCACCCAGGAGCCCGACATCGAGGTGGTGGGGGAGGCCGCCGACGGCATCGCCGCCACCGACCTCGCGGTCGAGCTGGCCCCCGACGTGGTGCTGCTCGACGTGCGGATGCCACGGCGCACCGGCATCGAGGCCTGTCGGGCGATCAAGGAGGCCGCACCCACCGCCAAGATCATCATGCTCACCGTCTCCGACGAGGAGTCCGACCTCTACGAGGCCGTCAAGGGCGGCGCCGCCGGCTACCTGCTGAAGGACTCCTCGATCGAGGAGGTCGCCCAGGGAGTGCGCGTGGTGGCCGAGGGCCAGAGCCTGATCTCGCCGTCGATGGCCGTCAAGCTCATCGACGAGTTCAAGCAGATGTCACGGCCCGACCACCAGCAGGGCCCGCGTCTGCGCCTCACCGAGCGTGAGCTCGAGGTGCTGCGCCTGGTGGCCCGCGGGATGAACAACCGTGAGATCGCCAAGGAGCTCTTCATCTCCGAGAACACGGTCAAGAACCACGTGCGCAACATGCTCGAGAAGCTGCAGCTGCACTCCCGGATGGAGGCCGTGATGTATGCGGTCAAGGAGAAGATCCTCGAGCTTCCGTGACGTCACGGTCGCTCTCCCTCCCCGAGGCTCGTCGGGTCGCGCTCGCCGCACAGGGCTTCGCCGACCGCCCGCACGCGGTGCCCACGCTGCGCACCCTTGACCGGACCCTGCGGCGGGTGGGGCTGCTGCAGGTCGACTCCGTCAACGTCTTCGCGCGGGCCCACCTGATGCCGCTCTACTCCAGGATGGGGCCCTACGACCCCGAGCTCCTGCGTCGGGCCGCCAGCGGTCCGCGGCGACGGCTCGTCGAGTACTGGGCGCACGTGCAGGCGTTCATGCCGGTCGAGCTGTGGCCCCACATGCAGCACCGCCGCGACCACTACCGGGCCCGGCGCGGCAAGTGGGGGATCAGCGTCGACTCCGACCTGGTGCCCCGGGTGCTGGCGGCAGTGGCCGCCGACGGTCCGTTGACCGCCCGCGACCTCGACGCCGAGCTGGGGGCCGCGCGGACCCGCGAGCACTGGGGCTGGAACTGGTCGGAGGCCCGCAAGGTCCTCGACTTCCTCTTCATGGTGGGTGACGTCGCGATCGAGGGACGCACGCCCTCCTTCGAGGTCCGCTACGACCTGCCCGAACGCGTCCTTCCGGCGGCCGTGCTGGCGCTGTCCACGCCGTCGCAGGAGGAGGCGGAGCGCGAGCTGGTGCGCCGCGCCTGCGTGCACCACGGTGTCGCGACGGTGGCGACGCTGGCCGACCACCACCGGATGTCGGTGGCCGCCACGCGCCGGGCGGTGGCGTCGCTCGTCGAGGCCGGTGAGGTGAGCGAGGTGCAGGTGCAGGGATGGTCCCGGCCGGGGTTCCTGCACCGGGAGGCACGTCTGCCGCGGCGGGTGGTGGCGACGGCGCTGCTGAGCCCCTTCGACCCGGTGGTCTGGCACCGCGAGCGTGCGCTGGAGCTCTTCGACTTCCACTACCGGATCGAGATCTACACGCCGGCCGCGCAGCGCGTGCACGGTTACTACGTGCTGCCCTTCCTGCTGGGCGACCGGATCGTGGCGCGGGTCGACCTCAAGGCCGACCGGGCGCGCCGCGTGCTCGTGGTCGCGGGCGCCTTCGCGGAGGCGTACGCCCCGGCGGAGACCGCGGAGCAGCTGGCCGTCGAGCTGGTGCGCGCCGCGCGGTGGGTCGGGTGCGAGCGCGTCGAGGTGCGACCTCACGGAGACCTCGCCCAGCCGTTGGCCGCTGCGACAGCGGTCCTCGGGGCCGGTGGGTAGCATGGCCGACGGTCCTCGGACCGGTTGACCCGCACGCTCCGCCCACCCGCCCGCCTCGTCCCCTGGGAGTTCCACCCCGTGCCTGCCATCTTCGACAAGCTCCTCCGTCTCGGCGAGGGCAAGATCCTGCGCCAGCTCGAGACCATCGTGAAGGCGGTCAACGCCATCGAGGACGACTTCGTCGCGATGAGCGACGACGAGCTGCGGGCCATGACCGAGGAGTTCAAGGAGCGCCTCGCAGCGGGCGAGACGCTGGACGACGTCATGCCCGAGGCGTTCGCGACGGTGCGGGAGGCGGCGAAGCGGGTCATCGGCCAGCGCCACTACGACGTGCAGATCATGGGTGGCGCTGCCCTGCACCTGGGCAACATCGCCGAGATGCGCACCGGTGAGGGCAAGACGCTGGTGGCGACGCTCCCGGCCTACCTCAACGCCCTGTCGGGCAAGGGTGTCCACGTCGTCACGGTCAACGACTACCTGGCCAAGTACCACGCCGAGTGGATGGGTCGCATCTACTCGTTCCTGGGTCTCACCACCGGCGTCATCGAGCCGTCGATGCGACCCGCGGAGCGGCGGGCGGCCTACGCCTGCGACATCACCTACGCCACGAACAACGAGCTCGGGTTCGACTACTTGCGCGACAACATGGCCGACGCGCTGGAGGACTGCGTCCAGCGGGGCCACAACTTCGTGATCGTCGACGAGGTCGACTCCATCCTCATCGACGAGGCGCGGACGCCGCTGATCATCTCCGGCCCCACCCAGGAGGAGGTGCAGTGGTACGGCGAGTTCGCCCGGATCGCGCGCACCATGGTGCGTGACACCGACTACGAGGTCGACGAGAAGAAGCGCACCATCTCGGTGCTGGAGCCCGGCATCACCAAGGTGGAGGACCAGCTCGGCATCGACAACCTCTACGACTCGGTCAACACCCCGTTGATCTCCTTCATGAACAACTCCATCAAGGCCAAGGAGCTGTTCCGCAAGGACAAGGAGTACGTCGTCATGAACGGCGAGGTGCTCATCGTCGACGAGCACACCGGCCGCATCCTGTCGGGACGTCGCTACAACGACGGCCTGCACCAGGCGATCGAGGCCAAGGAGGGTGTGCAGATCCGCGAGGAGTACCAGACCCTCGCCACGATCACCCTGCAGAACTACTTCCGCCAGTACACCAAGCTCTCGGGCATGACCGGTACGGCCATGACCGAGGCGAGCGAGTTCGACAAGATCTACAAGCTCGGCGTGGTGCCGATCCCGCCCAACAAGCCGCTGGCGCGCATCGACCAGCCCGACCTCGTCTACCGCACGGAGGAGGCGAAGTACGAGGCCGTCGTCAAGGACATCGCGGAGCGGCACCGCAAGGGCCAGCCGGTTCTGGTCGGCACCGTCTCGGTCGAGAAGTCCGAGCTGCTCTCCGGTCTGCTCAAGAAGGCGGGCGTGCCGCACAACGTGCTGAACGCTAAGGTGCACGCCGACGAGGCGAAGATCGTCGCCATGGCCGGCCACAAGGGTGCGGTCACCGTCGCCACCAACATGGCGGGTCGAGGCACCGACATCATGCTCGGTGGTTCGGTGGAGTTCCTCGCCGACCTCGAGCTGCGCAACGCCGGCCTCGAGCCGACCGGTGAGACCGCCGCGGAGTACGAGGCCAAGTGGGACGAGACCGTCGCCCGCATCAAGCACCAGGTCGCCGCGGAGCACGACGAGGTGGCGGCCGTGGGTGGCCTCTACGTCATCGGCACCGAGCGCCACGAGTCGCGCCGCATCGACAACCAGCTGCGTGGTCGTTCCGGTCGTCAGGGAGACCCCGGTGAGAGCCGGTTCTACCTCTCGCTCCAGGACGAGATGATGCGCCTCTTCAAGGGCGAGATGATCGACCGCATCCTCACCGCGATGAAGGTGCCCGACGACGTCCCGATCGACTCCAAGCGGGTCACCAACTCGATCGCCGGCGCCCAGGCCAACCTGGAGTCGCAGAACTTCGAGTCCCGCAAGAACGTGCTCAAGTACGACGACGTGATGAGCCGTCAGCGTGAGGTCATCTACGCCGAGCGGCGTCGGGTCCTCGAGGGGGCCGACCTGGAGGAGCAGATCCGCGGCTTCATCGACGAGGTCATCACCGGCTACGTCAACGGCGCCACCGCCGAGCACGCCGAGGACTGGGACCTGCCGGCGCTGGAGACCGCCCTCAAGCAGCTCTACCCGATGAGCTTCACCCTCGAGGAGTACGTCACCAAGGTCGGTGGTCGTGCGGGTCTCACGCGCGAGGCCCTCGCCGAGGAGCTGCGCAAGGATGCCCACGCCGCCTACGACGCGCGTGAGGCGGAGTTCGGTGAGGAGGTCGTGCGCGAGCTGGAGCGGCGCGTGGTCCTGTCGGTGCTCGACCGCAAGTGGCGCGAGCACCTCTACGAGATGGACTACCTGCGCGAGGGCATCTACCTGCGGGCGTACTCCCAGCGCGACCCCCTCGTGGAGTACCAGCGCGAGGGCTTCGACATGTTCTCGGCGATGATGGACGGCATCAAGGAGGAGTCGGTCGGCTTCCTGTTCAACCTCGACGTCGAGGTCGAGGAGGAGGTTCCTGCGGTGGAGGTCGTCGCCGACCCGGCCGCGCCGATCGACATGGACGTGGCGGCCGCGCACGCTCCCCACGTGAAGGCCAAGGGTCTCGACGCTCCCAAGAAGCCGAAGAACCTCACCTACACCGCCCCCTCGGAGGACGGGGAGGTCGAGGTGACCGCTGCCCCGGCCGAGGCCGACCCCTACGCCGGCGTGGGCCGCAACGCCGACTGCCCGTGCGGCTCGGGCAAGAAGTTCAAGAAGTGCCACGGCGCCCCCGGTGGCGCCTCGGGGCACACCGCGCGCATCGGCTGACCTGCTCCGCGCCGCCCTCAGCAGAACTCGAGGGCGGTGCAGATCCACCGACCGCGGTGCACCTCGAAGCGGGCGGCGAGTGCCCTGGAGCGCTCGCCGTGCCGCAGGTGCACCGCGGCCTCCACGGTGGTCGCCGACAAGAAGCTGAGGCGTACACCGTGGACGCGCGGCCGCGTCACGCCCGGCGGACGACCGCGACCCGGTTCGCGGCGCCCGGCCCGAGCCACCAGGACCGCGCGTCGCACCAGGTCCTGGTGCACGTCGGCGTGGTTCCAGCGCACCAGCTGGGTGGCCGGTCGGTCACCGGCCACGATCTCGACGGCCGCCTGCGCGTGCCGTTCCACCCACCGCTCGAGCTCCTCGCGTGCGGACGAGGTGACCTCGACGAGGTCGCAGCCCTGCCGCGCCGGTGCCGTCCGGGGTCGGGGCGGAGCCAGGCAGGGAGCGAGCGTTCCGCTGCGCCGCGTGGTGGCGGACGGTGCTGGGGGAGCCATGGAGCTCATCGAGGGTCCTCTCGGTGGGTGGTGTCGTCCAGGGACAGGTCGAGACGTTGGCCGGGCACGATCAGGTCGGGGTCGGCCCCGATGACTGCGCGGTTGGTGCGGTGCAGGTGGGCCACCGCGGCCGCGACGTCGCCGTCCGGCGCGTCGGACTCGGCGAGGGCGGAGGTCGCGAGCGACCACAGGGTGTCGCCGGGGCGTACGAGATGGGTGCTCTGGGGCGACGTCGTGGCGGCGACCGGACCGCTGACCGGTGCGGCAGGGGGTGGCGCCCCCGCGGCCGCGCGGTCGGGGTAGGGCAGTCCGTGCAGCAGTGACAGGGAGGCGACGTCGGGCCGCTCCGGGGCCCGGGCCGTGTCGGCGTGCGCCGGCAGGGCGACCGAGAGGCTCACCGCGCACCCGCAGGCAACCATGGTCAACCGACGCCAGCGGCCGGCCTCCCGCGGGACGACCGTGCCACGCAGGGCGTCGGCGACGCCCCAGGTGGTGAGCACCCAGAGCCAGGCGCAGGCCAGGGCGGCGCACAGCCCGGCCAGCCCGACCAGGGCCTGCTCGAAGGGCATCGTCCCCGGCGAGGCCGTGGCCGCGTCGAGCGCCGCCTGGATGCCGAGCGCCCCCACCGCTGTTGCGGCTGCAGTGCTGGCCGTCCAGACCGCCAAGCAGCGCCACCGGGGCGCACGTCGAGAGTCGGCCCGTGCCATTGCTGATCCCTTCGTTTGCGTTTGTTTGCTTCATTCAAGAGAGGTTTGGTCGTCTTGGCCATCCTCAAATGAGGGCAAACGCAGGCAACTGCACCCCGACCGGCTTGTCGCGGGGCGCGCTGTCCGCTTGGCTGTCGTCGGGATCGTCCGGACGTGGCGACGAGGAGGGTGCGGGTGGACGAGTCAGGACGCTGGGCTGAGCACGAGGTCTTCGACGTGCTCGCCGACCTGGAGGCCCAGGCGGAGACGGTCCACCACTGGGCTCGCCTGGCCGAGGTCGACGACCGCAGCCGCGCGGAGTACCACGAGGTCACTCTCGACGCTCGGCTCATGGCCTCGACGGGCCTGCCCGTCGTGCTGGCCGTGCGTGGGGCGGGCCACGTGCGTGGCCGTCTCGTCGGAGTCGGCGAGGGCTGGTGTCGTCTCGAGGACGACCGGCGCGCCTGGGTCGTGCGTACCCCGGCGGTCACCACGGCCCAAGGGCTCTCCTCACGCGCGGTGCCACGGGTGGCGTGGAGCCGCCTCGACGCGGTGGGGCTGCGAGCCCCCCTGCGTCGCCTGGCCGACGCCGCGGCGAGATGCGACCTCGTCCTGGCCGACGGCTCTGCGGTCGCGGGCCGGGTGGCGCGCGTGGGTGCTGACTTCGTCGAGGTGGAGCAGTCGTCGTCGCCCGGGGCGGAGACGAGGCACGTGCTCGTCGCTCTCGACGCGCTGGCCGTGGTGCGTCACGAGCTCTGAGTCGGGTCCGGAGGTGCTCCGGGTCAGGTGGCCTCGGAGTCGTAGGGCGGCACGACCCCGGCCGGCAGACGCGGCGCCGGGCGGAACGCCGCCTCGTCGGCCTTCGGGTCAGCGTCGTCGTCGGCCTCGGCCAGCACCTCGCTGATGTGCTTGCGCACCAGCGCCCGCGGGTCGAGGTCGCGCAGCTCCAGGTCGGCGTACTCCGGGCCCAGCTCCTCGCGCAGCTCGTCGCGCGCCGCGTGGGCGAACTGACGCCCCTTGCGCACCATCTGCCCGGCCTGCTTCGCCAGCTCGGGCAGGCGGTCGGGGCCGAAGACGAGCACCGCGACCAGCGCGATCACGGCAAGTTCTGTCAGCCCCATTCCGAACATGGTCAGAACCTACCGAAGATCCTCAGAACTTGTTGCTGGGTGTCAGACCCAGCTGCATGCCTGCGAGTCCACGGCCGCGACCGCTCAGGTGGCGCGCGATGTCCTGCAGCACCTTGGCCGCCGGCGAGGTCGGGTCGGACTCCACGATGGGCTTGCCGGCGTCTCCGCCCTCGCGCAGGCTCAGGTCGAGCGGGATCGAGCCGAGCAGCGGCACGTCGTGGCCGAAACGCTGCGACAGGGTCCGGGCGACGCGCTCACCACCGCCGGATCCGAAGACCTCCAGGCGGTGCTCCTTGCCCTCCTCGGTGCAGTGCGGGCAGGGCAGGTAGGCCATGTTCTCCACGACCCCGACGACGCGCTGGTGCATCATCGACGCCATGGTGCCGGCGCGCTCGGCCACCTCGGCGGCGGCCTCCTGGGGCGTGGTGACGACGACGAACTCCGCGCCGGGCAGGTGTTGACCCAGCGAGATCGCCATGTCGCCGGTGCCCGGCGGGAGGTCGATGAGCAGGTCGTCGATGTCGCCCCAGAAGACGTCGGCGAGCATCTGGACCAGCGCCCGGTCCAGCATCGGGCCACGCCAGGCGACCACCTGGTCGCGGCGGGGCTTCAGCATGCCGATCGAGATCACCGAGACACCCGAGGCGGTCGGCACCGGCATGATCAGGTCGTCGACCTGCGTGGGACGGGTGTCGGCCAGGCCGAGCATGGCGGGCACGGAGTGGCCGTAGATGTCGGCGTCGACGATGCCGACCCGGCGGCCCTGGGCGGCCAGGGCCAGCGCCAGGTTGACCGTGACCGACGACTTGCCCACGCCGCCCTTGCCCGAGGCGATCGCGTAGACCTTGGTGAGGTTGCCGGCCTGGGCGAAGGGGATCTCGCGCTGGGCCTGCCCGCCGCGGAGGGTGTCACCGAGGGCCGAACGCTGCTCGGGGGTCATCACGCCGAGCTCGAGGTCGACTCCGCTCACCCCGGGCACGGCCGTGACGGCCGCGGTCACGTCGCGGTTGATGGTGTCCTTGAGGGGGCAGCCGGCGACGGTGAGGAGCACCTTGACCTCGACCAGACCCTCGGGGCTGATCTCCACGCTGTCCACCATCCCCAGCTCGGTGATGGGGCGCTTGATCTCCGGGTCGTTGACCTGGGCGAGTGCGGCGTGGACCTGCTCGAGGGAGGGGGTGCTCATGGCATCCGAGTCTACGGACTGCCCGGCCAGGTCACGATTCCGGCTGCTCGGCGCTCTCGGCGACGCCCTCGACCGGCGGTGCCGCGATCGAGCGACCCGACTCCTCGAGGTCGTCACGCAGTCCGCGCAGCTCCGAACGGATGAAGTCGCGGGTGGCCATCTCGCCGGTGGTCATCCGCAGCGAGGCCACCTCGCGGGCCAGGAACTCCATGTCGGCGTGGGCCCGGGCGTTCGCGCGGCGGTCCTGCTCGGCGATCACCTTGTCCCGCTGCTCCTGACGGTTCTGGGCGAGCAGGATCAACGGTGCGGCGTAGGAGGCCTGGAGGCTGAGGATCAGCGTCAGGTACATGTACGGGTACTGGTCGAACTGCCACTGCTCGGGCGCGGCCCAGTTCCACACCACCCAGAAGACCACGAAGAGGGTCATCCAGATCAGGAAGCGGGCCGTGCCCATGAAGCGGGCGAACCGCTCGGCGAAGACGCCGAAGCGGTCCTCGTCGCGGCCCCGCCGACGACGCAGGGAACGCCGGTGCTCGCGCGGCTGGTCGAGCCGGTCGCGGGTCTCGCTCATCCGACACCGTCCGTCCGGCGGGCCGCCTGGTCACGCCACCCGTCGGGCAGCATGTGGTCGAGCAGGTCGTCCACGGTGACGGCGCCGAGCAGGCGCCCGTCCTCGTCGACGACCGGAGCGGCGACGAGGTTGTAGGTGGCCAGGTGGGCCGCCACCTGGTCGATGGAGGCGTCGGGACGCAGCGGGTCGAGGGAGTCGTCGATCACGGCGCTGACCAGCGTCGAGGGCGGTTCGCGCAGCAGTCGCTGGATGTGCCCCGCGCCGAGCAGGCGCCCGGTCGGGGTCTCCAGCGGTTGGCGGCAGACGTAGACCAGCGCCGCCAGCGACGGGGTGAGCTCGGGGTTGCGCACGTGGGCCAGGGCGTCGGCCACGGTGGCGTCGGGCGGCAGGATGACCGGCTCCGGCGTCATCATCGCGCCTGCGGTGTGCTCGGCGTACGACATGAGTCGCCGCACGTCCTCCGCCTCGCCGGGGTCCATCGCCGCCAGCAGCGTGGCCGCGGTCTCCGGGCTGAGGTCGGCGATCAGGTCGGCAGCGTCGTCGGGCGACATCTCCTCCAGCACGTCGGCGGCGCGCTCGGTGTCCAGGAGCTGCAGGATCTCGACCTGGTCCTCGTCGGGCAGCTCCTCGAGCACGTCGGCCAGACGCTCGTCGTTCAGGCCGGCGATGACGGCGGTGCGTCGCTCGGCGGGCAGGTCGTGGATCACGGCGGCCGCGTCGGCCGGCCGCAGGTCGGTGAGGGCCGCCAGCAGGTGGGTCGCCCCCTGGGTGTCCTCGCGACGGGTCAGCCCGTCGACGTCGCGCCACTCGACGATGTGGGTCTGGCCACGGCGACGCAGCCCCTTGCCGGGCTCCTGGATCGCGACCCGCGAGATCACCCAGTCGCGGTTGCGGGCCTGCTCCATGCCGACGTCGTAGACGACGCCACTGATGCCGGTGGGGCGGATGGTCACCTGCCGGTCCAGCATCTGGCCGATGACCAGGGTCTCGGCCTGCCTCAACTCGAAGCGGCGCATGTTGAGCAGGCCCGTGGTGTGGACCTGGCCACCCTCGATCGCGGTCACGCGCGTCATCGGCACGAAGATGCGCCGTCGACCGAGCACCTCGGCGACCATGCCGAGGACGCGTGGCTGGTTCGACTCCGAACGCAGGGCGACCACGATGTCGCGCACCTTGCCGACCTGGTCGCCCCGAGGGTCGAAGACGGGCAGGCCCACCAGTCGGGCCACGAAGACGCGGTGTGGGGTGGCGCTCACGCGGCAAGGTTAGCGTGCGCCGGTCTGTATGATGCCGCACATGGGTGCTCTCTCGTGGCTGCGTCGTCTGACGTCGGGACTCGTGGCCGTCGGCGTCGTCACGCTCGCCGGCTGCGGCGAGGAGAGCTCGTCCGAGGGGTCGGCCACGCCCGAGCCCAGCGTGGCGAGCAGTCCCACCGCGTCCGGCAGCCCGACCGAGTCGGCAGGTCCGGGCCTCCCCGCCTGCGACGAGGTGTGGCAGACGGGCGAGACCCTCCGCCGCGGCTACGCCGGGTGCGAGCAGGACGGCGAGACCGTCCCGGTGGACGCCCTGCGCTGCTCGTCGGGGCAGAAGTTCGTCACCTTCCTCTCCAGCCACTACGCCGTCGTCGGTGGCCTGGTGCGGGAGGTCGAGGGCGACATCGACTCCGACGAGAAGTACCGCGCGGCCGTCGAGAGCTGCCGAGCCTGACCCAGCGTCGGGGCTGAGCGCCACGTGCTGCTGTCCCACGCCCGCCCCACCACTGACCAAGGGAACTTCTTCATGCTTGCCAGGACCGTGTGCGTCCGCGTCGTCGCGGTGCTGATGGTCGCCGCCGTGCTCTCCGTGCCCCACGAGCGCGTGACCCCCGAGGCTGCGGCAGCCAACCGATCCTTCACCCCCGCCCGGGGCGTGACCTTCAACAACCCGATGGGTGACGGCGCGACCAAGCGGCGCATCGTCACGAAGCTGATGAAGTCGATCCACCACAGCCCACGCGGCTCGGAGATCGACATCTTCAGCTGGAACTTCCTCACTTCGCAGGGCACCCGCGCGCTGCTGAAGGCGCAGCGGCGCGGAGTCCGGGTGCGCGTCATCATGGACGACGCGAACCTCGAGAACATCGACAACCGCCCCTTCCGTCAGCTCCGCAAGGGCCTCAAGGCCGGCAACAAGGGGCGTGCCAAGGCGCGGCGCAGCTGGGCGCGGGTCTGCGTCGGCACCTGCCGGTCGAAGGGCGGTGCCGCGCACTCGAAGTACTACCTCTTCTCGAAGGTCGGCAAGGCCCGCTGGGTCTACATCCAGGGGTCGGCCAACTTCACCAACGCTGCCGCCCACAACCAGTGGAACGACATCTACACCCACCGCGGCAACAAGAAGATCTACCGCTGGGCCCTGCGCTCGTTCAACCAGGCGGCCAAGGACAAGCCGATCCGGCCGCCCTACCAGCGCAAGAAGTTCGGCAAGGTCGAGCTCATCATGTTCCCCGCGACCGGTCGCAAGACCAAGGACCCCGTCATGGGGCTGCTCAACGGCGTGAAGTGCACCGGCGCGACCAACACCGCCAGCAGGCGTACGGTGATCCGCCTCGCGCCCGACGTGATGCGCCAGGCTCGCGGCCTGCGGTTGGGCAAGAAGCTCCGGTCGTTGTGGGAGCAGGGCTGTGACGTGAAGATCGGCTACACCGTGATGGGCATCGACGTCGGCCGCATGCTGCGGGCGCCCGGTGGCCGCGGCCCCGTGCCGGTCAAGCACCTGGCGATCGACTCCGACTACGACGGCCAGTTCGACAAGTACTTCCACCTCAAGGCCATGACGATCGTGGGCAACGTGCGCGGCAAGCGCAACAACCACGTGGTGCTCAACGGCTCGGCCAACTGGTCGGGGTTGGCCAAGGTCAGCGACGAGAACCTGGGCATCTACTGGCAGAAGCGGCTGACACTGCGCTACGAGGAGCACCTCAACTACTGGTACGACAACTTCGACCGCCACGCGGCCGCGGCCCGCAGCGCCAACTCCCGGTTCAACACCCTCGGCGTGAGCCCGGAGCGCGACCAGCGGCTCGTCTTCGGTTCGGGTCGCAACGCCGTCTACGAGGACGGCGAACCGGTCAGCACCGACGGCACCGACCCGTTCGCCCTGGTCGAGCACTGAGGCCGGGGGCGCGCGGGAGCATGGCGAGAGGCATCCACGTCCACCGGGTGGACGACACCGGAGTGCGGCTGGTCGCGCTGAAGGACCTGCCGCTGGACGTCCGGATCGACGGCCGTCGCGTGTGGACCTTCTGGTCGCGTCGCGACACCCGGGAGGTCGCGCTGGGTCCCGCCAGCCCGGTGCGGCACGTCGCGTGGCCCAAGCAGATGGTCAAGCACCTCGACGGCACGGCCCGCATCGAGGTGGCCGAGTCGGCGACGGGCGCGGTCCGCTTCGACGCGCGCGTCGCCCTGGGCTCCGGCCAGGGTGAGATCCAGGTGCGCAACGCCCAGGGCGTCGAGCTCGGCATCGACAAGTCGGGCAACCTCGTGCCGACCTTCGCCGGACGTTCGGAGGCGGACATCGCCGACCTCCTGAACGCGACCGAGTCCGCGCTCGAGGCGCTCCGGTCGGTCGGTGTGGAGGCCTTCATCGCCTACGGCACGCTGCTCGGCGCGGTGCGCGAGGGACGGGTCCTGGGCCACGACTCCGACGCCGACCTGGGCTACGTGAGCCGGCACAGCAACCCCGTGGACGTCGCCCTCGAGTCCTTCCGCATCCAGCGACGCCTCAGCGAGCAGGGGTGGAAGATCACCCGCCACAGCGGGGGCGCCTTCAAGATCAGCGTGACCGAGGGAGGCATGACCCGAGGGCTCGACGTCTTCGGTGGCTTCCTCGACGACGGCATGCTCTACCTCATGGGCGAGATCGGCGTGCCCTTCCGTGAGGAGTGGATCTTCCCCCTCGGCACGGCCACCCTGCACGGCCGCGAGATGCCCGTGCCGGCGAAGCCGGAGAAGCTCCTCGAGGTGACCTACGGCCCGGGGTGGCGAGTGCCTGACCCGGCCTTCCAGTTCACCACCCCCGCGCGCACGGTGCGAGCCTTCAACGACTGGTTCCGCGGCAACCAGCCCAACATCCGTCACTGGCACCGGCAGATCAAGCCCAACCGGTCCCGCCCGCTGCCCGAGCACTCCCCGCTGGCCGAGGTGGCGCTCACCGAGGCCCGGGCGCTGGGCGCCGAGGTGCTGGACGTCGGCGCGGGCCGGGGCCAGGACAGCCTCTGGCTGGCCCGGCAGGGCGTCGAGGTGACCGCCCTCGACTACGCGCCGGAGAACCTGGTCCACCTCGAGGGTCCGGCGGCCGAGGAAGGGCTGCCGCTCACGGTGCGGCACCTCAACCTGACCGACCGACGGGTCCTGCTCGCGGAGGGCGCGCGAGTGGCCCACATGCCGCGTCCCCGGGTCGTCCTGGCCCGCCACCTGCTCGACTCGACCTCGTTCGAGGGTCAGCAGGGGTTCGCCCGGTACTGCTCGATGGCGTTGCGGGCCGGGGGAGTGGTGCTCGCCGAGGTCGCGCTGCGGGGCGAGCTCGACCCCGACGAGCGGGTGCCGGCCTGGATGGTCGGGCGTACGAACGGCAATCAGGTCGCGCGTCTGCTCACCGAAGCGGGCGCGACTAAGGTGCAGGTGCAGCGGATGGGTGGGCGCGGACGCCCCGTGGCCCGGGTCCGCGCGGAATGGTCAGAACGGTGAGGTCCAAGGTGAAGAAGTCTTTGCGGCAGTGGTCGCCCCGGCGCATGGCGCAGCTGGAGCAGCGGGTGACGGACCTGGAGGCCGACCTGGCCCAGGTGCGTCGGCACAACCTCCGGCTGGCCGAGCTGACCGACGTGGTGCAGGAGCTCCTCGTCCCGATGGCCTCGCGTGACGAGGCCGCGATCGAGGCGGCCCTCGAGCGTTTCCGCGAGAGTCTGTAGTGGTCGAGCGCACGATCGTCCACATCGGTCTGCCGAAGACGGCGACCACCTACCTGCAGACGATCTTCTGGGGCAACCGCGACCTGCTCGCCACCCGTGGCCTGGTGATCCCCGGCGTCGAGCGTCGCGACCACCTCTGGGCCTCGCGCACGGTCCGTGAGGACCCGAACCACGCCAAGGCCTCCGCCCACCAGCGCGGCGCCTGGCGGCGGGTGCTCGACGACCTGCGTTCCCGCCCGGGCACCGGGCTGGTGAGCCACGAGTTCTTCGCCGCTGCCTCCGCCGAGCAGGCCAGGGCGATGGTCGAGGCGTTGCCGGGGCAGGTGGAGGTCGTGGTGACCGCCCGCGAACCGTTGGGACTCTTCGCGGCGAGCTGGCAGGAGAGCCTGAAGAACGGTGCCACCGCGCCGATGCCCGACTACGGACGCACCGAGTCCGACCGCTCCACCGACATCTGGGACTGGCGCACGCTCGACCTGCGCCTGGTGCTCGAGCGGTGGGGTGCGGCCGTGCCGCCGGAGCGTACGCACGTCCTCGTGCTCGACCCGACGGCCCCCCGCGACGACGTGTGGCACCGGTTCGTGGAGATCCTCGGTGTCGACGCCAGCGGCGTCGACCTCTCCGGGTCCTTCGCCAACAGCTCCATGGGGGTGGTGGAGGCGGAGGCGCTGCGCCGCGTGAACATGCACCTCAAGGGCTTCCGCAAGGCCTTCGACAAGGGGGTCTACATCCGCACCTACCTCGCCGACGAGCGGCTCGTGCCCCGACGCGGAGCCCGTTTCTGGCCCGAGCCCGACCAGGTCGAGGACTGTCGCCGCCGGGGGGAGCTGGCGGTCGAGGCGGTGCGCAGCGGCGGACACGTGGTGCATGGCGACCTGGCCCACCTGTTGGTGCCCGACGAGCTGGAGGAGCGTCGTTCGACCCTGTCGGTGACCGACGCGGAGGTTGCCGACGTCCTGGCGTCCCTGACCGCCACGATGCTCGGCGACGTGCGGCGCCTGCGCCGTCAACGACGCGGCGCTGCGGAGCAGGCAACCGAACCCGGGGTGCGGGAGGCCGCGGCGACGCTCGTCCGGGCCCTGCGTCGGGGTGCACGCCGTTCCTGACCGGTCGACGAGCCGGAGCGGAGGGCCTCAGTCGAGGTCCTCGACCTCCGGGTGCGGTGCACCGTCGCCGCGCAGCACCCGGCGAGCCTGCTGGCGCACCCGCCGGCCGAAGGGCACGACGATCTTCGGGTCGGCCACGTAGTAGTCCCGCTTCTCCAGCGGGCGCATCTCGCGCATCCGCGCGGCCATGGCCTTGCGCCCGCCCGCCGGGAACTTCGTCGGGGTGCGGGGCGAGGCGAGGGGGTCGACGTCCACGAGCAGGCCCAGGTCGGAGAGCGTGGCGATGTCGTCGGCCACGGTCGACTCGTAGATGCGGCGCAGGTAGTCGGCGCGCACCTCGGGCGCAAGGTCGCTGTTGACCAGCAGGGTGAGCGCGCGGGCCGCCGGCATCCGGGAGGCGCGGAAACGCGGCTCGCCGGCGGTGGCGAGGGCCTCCCACTTGCGCACGAACTGGGCGCCGGAGACCGCGTCGTAGTGGAGCAGGGACAGGCGCTCGTCGGCGTGCAGGTGCACGGGGTGGCCGTCGGTCGCGATGGCGTTGTGCAGGGCGAGCGCCACCGGGGCGGAGGGGCGTACGCCCACCTTCCCGAGGACGTGGCCGTGGAAGTAGTGCTGGTTGCTGGGCTCGTCGACCACACCGAGCACGTGCAGCAGGTTGAGCTCCTCCTCGTCGAGCAGCCGCTTGAACCGCGTGGGCCGCGGGCTCTCCGGCTCCAGCTCGCTGACCGACTCCAGCGGTCGCAGGGCGACGGTCGAGGCCTCCGCCGGCACCGCGGCCAGGGCGTCGTCGTCGATGCGTACGACCTCGTCACCGTCGATGTGGAAGAGCCACTCCGCGAAGTCGAGCGGAGCGAGCAGCTCGCGCACCCAGTTGGCGTTGATGCGCTGGCGCACGTTGAGCTTCGACGGACGTCCGGAGACCCACCAGGAGCGCCCGGCCCTCAGGCAGGTGACGTTGCGATGGGCGCCCAGCATCTCGGCCACCTCGTCCTGCCCTGGCTGGCTGGGTGCGTCGAGCAGCACGAACATGTGGTCGATCCCCGAGGCCAGGTTGGCGCGCACGAAGAAGTCGACGTTGTCCGCGGTGTCCTTCACGGTGGAGACGGAGAAGCGCATGGTCGAGAGCCTAGACGTCGCCGGCCGTGGGTGGGTGTTCCGGGAGTTCACGGGTGCCTGCAACAAGTCGTGGGGGAGCGGTGCTGCGTGCTAGCGTGCGCGACGTGGCTGGGGCACACAGGCAACCACCTCGGCGTCGGGCGGCAGTGTCGCCAGCACGGCGCTGGTTGCCGCGCGCCGTCTCGGTCTCGCTGGTCGTCGTCTTCGTCCTGACCGGTCTCGTGCTGTCCGACCTCCGGGCCCCGAGTGACAGCAGCGACAGCAGCACCACCGACGTGCCGGTGGTCCCGGCCGTGGCCGAGCGAGCCACCGTGGCCGTCCAGGAGACGGCGACCGAGGTCTCCACCCGCCGGGTGCAGAAGCACGCAGTGAAGCTCATCGAGCGCCGCGAGCGGATCCAGCGTCGTGCCCAGGCGCGCGCGGCCCGGCTCGAGAAGGAGCGCCGCGAGGCGCGCCGCCTCAAGAAGCTGCAGTCGACGCCCTTCACGTTCACCATCGGCTCCTTCAACGTGCTGGGCTCGCAGCACTCCACCAAGGGTGGGCAGAAGCCCAGCTATCCGTCGGCCTCGGTGCGCACGCCGCGGGCGGCCAGCCTGGCCCGGAGCCACGGGGTCCACATCCTCGGCACGCAGGAGCTGCAGGAGGACCAACTCAACGGGCTCACGGCCCAGACCGGGATGAAGGCCTACCCCGGTTATGCGTGGGGCGCGGCGGAGACCGACAACTCGATCCTCTACGACCCGGCGGTCTTCGACTTCGTGTCGGGCGACAGCTTCCACATCACCTTCATGGGGCGCTCGCGACCCCAGGCGGTGCTGCGTCTGAAGCACAAGAAGACGCAGCGCGAGCTCTACGTGGTCAACGCCCACCCCTCCGCCGGTGGCGGCAAGTACGCCGCGGAGCGGGCAGCGGGTCACCACACGATCGCGGCGAAGGTCCGTGAGCTCCGCGCCACCGGCCTTCCCGTCCTGCTGACCGGCGACATGAACGACCGCGAGCAGTTCTACTGCCGGGTGGTCGCCACCACCGACCTCACGGCCTCGAACGGCGGTGGCACCGGGTGCGCACCGCCCCCGCAGCCCATGCCCGTCGACTGGGTCGTCGGGGCGGGCGTCTCGTGGAGCAACTACCACCGTGACACGACTCCGGTCGACCAGAAGACCTCCGACCACTTCTTCATCAGCGCGACCGCCACAGTCGACTGACGACGTGTGCTGGGGGCCCACGAATTACAGTCGTGTAGTTCACCGGACCCGGTTGCGTGGGGTAAATGTGAATGATGTGATGCGTGGGACTTCCCCCGCACCACCCCCCAGGAGAGCTCTGTGAAGCCGTCCCTGCGCCGCACCGCGCGACCCCGCCCCGTCCTGCGACTCACCGCTGCTGCGGCCGTCGTCACCGGACTGGCCCTGGTCGCGGCCTCGGTGGCCCACCCCGCCGGCGAGGGAGCCCGGGCGACCCTGGCCGCCGCCCCCGTGGCGGCCGCAGAACCCACGGTCGTGCCGACGCCCGCGCCGACGAGCGAGCCCGTGCCTGAGGTGCCGGGCGAGGAGCCCGGTCTGGGGTCGGTCCGCCTCGTCCAGGCCAACATCAAGACCGGGATGGCGGTGCGCAAGTTCAACGCCGACGTCGCCACCGTGATGGCCGAGCAGCCGGACTTCATCACCTACAACGAGGTCCACCACCGCAGCGACGACCTCGTCGTACCACCCACGTCGGGCTACAGCATGTGGCGCGACACCTCCAACCGCTACCGCGCCGAGACCCCTGTGGCATGGCGTACGGACCGCTGGACGCCCGTGGCGCAGGGCACCCAGATGCTCACCAACTGGCGCGGAGTGCCCAAGGGCAAGAAGGTGGAGCTGGGCCGTCGGTTCGCCAACTGGGTCACCCTGACCGCTGCGGACGGTCGCGCCGTCTCCGTGGTCTCGGTGCACCTCGCCCCGCCGACGCGGGGCATGCCCGAGCTGCGGCGACTCGGTGTCGAGCGGCTCGTGACCCTGGTCTCCACGCTCTCCGCGCAAGGGCCGGTGCTCGTGGGCGGTGACTTCAACTTCCACTACGGCGCGGCCGCCTACCCGGCTGACCTCTTCGACGCCGCGCAGCTGGAGCCGACCTTCAAGACCCTCGGCACCGTCTTCCCCACGGGCGACAAGCGCGGCGCCACCATCGACTTCATCTTCAACCACGGCGCCGGACAGCTGACGGCCACGTCGCACCACCCCCTCGAGCTGCACTCCGACCACGACGCGGTCGTCGCCGACCTGGCCTGGACCGTCGACGCCCCCGTCGCCGCTCCCGAGGTGATCACCAGCAATCCCTACGGCACCGGGGCCGAGCGACGTCGCGCCGCCCGCGAGCTGCGGCGTACGGTGCTGGCCGCCCAGCCCGGAGGCATGGTCGAGGTGTTTGCCGCCGACCTGCGCCACGCGGCGCTCTTCCGCTCGTTGCGCGACGCGGCCACTCGCGGCGTGGCGGTGCACTTCGTCACCAGGACCAACCGCCTGACCGGTCGTGAGAAGAAGCTGCGCAAGCACCTGCGTGCGGCGACGACCCCGGTGGGCAGCAGCTTCGCCCGCTGCCGCACCGCCTGCAAGGCCGCCTGGCGCTCGAACGGAGCGCCGCAGGGCACCATGCTGGTCACCGAGCCGGGGCAGGTCGAGCCCTCGCTGCGGCTCGATGTGGACCGCCGCCTCAACGCCAACCTCTTCAAGCAGCCGACGACCGTGGTGCGGCACACCGGGCCGCTGGCGATCGCGGAGGCCGTGCAGTCGATGCCGCGGCGCCGCAACCGCTGAGCGTCCTCAGCGGGCGAAGGCTCCGCGGGCGCGGGCCCAGACCTTCTGCGCGAGTCCGCGCGGGGCGACGGGGTCGGCCTCGGCGAGAGGCCGGGGCAGTGCCGTGCGGCGACGGGCCTGGGCGAGCTCGTCGCGCAGGTCGCGCAGCTCCCGTCGGCGCGCCACGTCGGTCTCCACCAGCCGGGCGATGACCGCAGGCGCGAGCGCGGCCGTCTCGGCGTCGCTCACCACGTCGGGCACACGTCCGGCCGGCGGCTCGGCCGGCACGAGGAGGTCGTCGAGGTCGCCGACGACGTGCAGGTCCATGGCCCGCAGCTCGTCGACCATCCGCTGGCTACGGCGCACGAGCCACTCGGTGGCCTCGGCGGGCAGCGTCAACCGCTCGCGCCGGGTCTCGTCGGCGAAGACGCCGGCGCCGATCAGGGAACGCATGGCGCGCTTGGTGGCGAGCTCGCTGCGGCCCTCGCCCATGGCGAGGTTCATGCGGCGGATCAGCTCGACCTGCACCGCGTCGAGCGACTCGTTGGTGCGGGCCACGGGGCCGAGGAAGTCGGGCTCGATGCCCAGCACGCTGCACATGTTCAGCCAGAGCTCACTGTGGGGGGTGCCCGGCCGCCCGTGGACCACCACGTGCACCCGCTCGCCCGGCAGGCTGCCGCCCCACCGCTGCAGCAGAGTCGGAAGGTCCTGGTGGAACCAGAACGTGGTGCGCTCCTTCTCCGCCAGGTTGCGCCAGAACTCGTCGAAGGTGCTCACGCTGCCCTGCTTGACGGTCTGCTGCCAGTCGGCGGGGATCTGACGGGCCAGGTCGCGGGCGCCGGCGAGGAGGTGCACCTCGTCGGCGACGGCGTGCAACCGCTCCATGATCGGCGCCACGGCGGCGGTGCGTCCCAGCGCGTAGTGCTCGCTGCTGAGGAGGGCGTCGCCCTCCCACTGCTCGATGCGACGGGTGAGGCGGTCCCAGGCCCGCAGGCCCTCCGGCCGCATCTGGTCGACGACCGTGCGCTTGCCGACGGCCACGGCGCACGCCTGGAACTGCTCCTCCCGCGCGACGCCGGGGTAGAGCAGCCCTCGCTCCGCCATGTCGGACCGGTGCTGGTACCACGCCTGCTGGAGGAACGAGGTCCCCGTCTTCGGGGGTCCGATGTGCAGGAAGACACGACGAGCCATCAGGCAGGATCCTTTCGATCAGCGCCCACTGTAGATGACCTCTCCTGTGTGGTTCGCGTCACGGCCCCTGCCTGTCGACGGCCTTTGTTACTGGACAGTAGTGTGGGGCGCACTTCCGTGCGTGGTCGGGCCGTTCCTACACTGTCCCGGACCTCGCCCCGGGAACAGACACGCCCGCCCGACGGCACTCACGACCGAAAGGGATGCCCCATGCCCCGCCTTGCCCAGACAGACGGCCTCACCGAGGACCAGCAGGAGATCCTCAAGGCGGTGCGCCAGTTCGTCGACGAGAAGATCATCCCGGTCGCCCAGGAGCTCGAGCACGCCGACGAGTACCCGACCGAGATCGTCGAGGGCCTCAAGGAGCTGGGCATCTTCGGCCTCATGATCCCCGAGGAGTACGACGGCCTCGGCGAGTCGCTGCTCACCTACGCGCTCTGCGTGGAGGAGATCGCCCGCGGTTGGATGAGCGTCTCCGGTGTCATCAACACCCACTTCATCGTGGCCTACATGCTGATGAAGCACGGCACCGAGGAGCAGAAGCGCAAGTACCTCCCGCGCATGGCGACCGGCGAGGTCCGTGGCGCGTTCTCGATGTCGGAGCCCGGCCTCGGCTCGGACGTCTCCGCGGTCTCGACCAAGGCGGTCAAGCAGGACGACGGCTCCTACTCGATCACCGGTCAGAAGATGTGGCTGACCAACGGTGGCTCCTCGACCCTGGTGGCGGTGCTGACCAAGACCGACGAGGGCGCCGAGTCCGTCTACAAGAACATGACGACCTTCCTGGTCGAGAAGACCCCCGGCTTCGGTGAGGTCGGCCAGGGCATCACCGTGCCCGGCAAGATCGACAAGATGGGCTACAAGGGGATCGACACCACCGAGATGGTCTTCGAGGACCACAAGATCTCGGCCGACCAGATCCTCGGCGGCGAGCCCGGCAAGGGCTTCTTCCAGATGATGGACGGCGTCGAGGTCGGCCGCGTCAACGTCGCCGCCCGCGCCTGCGGCCTGGCGATCCGTGGCTTCGAGCTGGGCATCGCCTACTCGCAGCAGCGCGAGACCTTCGGCAAGCCGATCGCCCAGCACCAGGCGATCCTCTTCCGCCTCGCCGAGATGGCCACCAAGGTCGAGACCGCCCACCAGATGATGGTGCGCGCCGCCCGCCTCAAGGACACCGGCCAGCGCATGGACGTCGAGGCCGGCATGGCCAAGATGCTCGCGAGCGAGTACGCCAACGAGGTCGTCGAGGACTCCTTCCGCATCCACGGTGGCTACGGCTACTCGAAGGAGTACGAGATCGAGCGCATCATGCGTGAGGTCAAGTTCATGCTGATCGGTGAGGGCACCTCGGACATCCAGAAGATGATCATCGGTCGGGCGCTCCTCAAGGAGTACGCCCAGCGCTGAGTGCGAGATCGTGGTGGCCCGGACCGACGGTCCGGGCCACCACGGCATTTGGGGGAGTCGAGCAGGCGGCGGATCGGCCGTGCGAAGGTGGTGGGATGAGCGTGGGCGGTGACGGACGACGACTGGTGCTGCACGTCGGGACGATGAAGTCCGGCACCAGCCACCTCCAGGGGCTCCTGTTCACCAACCAGGAGCTGCTGGCCCGCCGCGGCGTGCTGGTGCCCGGCCAGGTCTGGCGCGACCAGGTGGACGCGGTGGCGGAGGCTCTCGGGTGGACCGGACGCCGCGCCGAGCGACGCGGCGGTGTCTGGCCCGCCATGGTCGAGCAGGTGCGCAGCCACCCGGGCACCTCGATCATCTCGATGGAATACCTGGCCCGCATTCCGGTGGCGCGGATCGAGGAGCTCGTCGCCCACTTCCCCCAGGTGCGGGTGGAGGCCGTGCTGACGGCGCGCGACCTCGGGCGCAACGTGCCGGCGATGTGGCAGGAGCGCGTCAAGAACGGCTCCACGACTTCCTTCGACGACTACGTCCGAGCCGTCCGTGAACGCAGCGAGGGTGAGGGCAAGGCCTTCTGGCGTGAGCAGAACGTGGTGGCCGCCACCCGCCGGTGGGTCGAGGTCCTGGGGCCGGACGCGGTGACGGTGGTGACCGTCCCGGCGCCGGGCGCTCCCCGCGACGTGCTGTGGCGGCGCTTCGCCGAAGCGGTGGGGGTCGAGGCCACTGGTCTCGAGGACCCGCCGCTGGGCAACGAGTCGCTGGGGGCGGCCTCGGCCGAGCTCCTGCGGCGGCTCAACACGCGGTGGGACCCGTCGGCCGGACCCACTGCCGCCGAGGTGCTCAAGCACCGTCTGGCGCGGGGCATCCTCGGCCCCCACCGCAGCCTGGAGCCGGCCATCGGCTTCGAGGTGCCCGACTGGCTGGAGGAGATCAGTCGGCGCACCGTCCGCCGCCTGCCGGAGCTGGGCGTACGCGTCGTGGGCGACGCTGCTGACCTCCGTGCCGTCCCGTCCCCGGGCACTGCGCCCCACGAGGTGGCCCTCGCCGACCAGCTGGAGGCGGCCACCGTGGGGCTGCAGGGGTTGGTCCTGAAGGTGGCCGACCTCCGCGAGGAGCTCCGGCAGGAGCGTGCCCGCGCCGGCCACGGCCCGAAATCCTGCTGACACCAGCCCCCGTGCCGTGACATGGTGGCCCTCCGGCTACGTGAGGGAGGTCACCATGACGAACGAGGACCTGAAGGCGAAGATGCGCGAGGCGCTCGAGCGCAAGAACGACCACGAGCAGGGCGTGCACACCGATGGGCCGACCCGGGAGAAGGCCCACGGGTCGGAGGTCGCCGAGCGCAACGTCGGCACTCCGATGCACCGGCGCAAGGCGGGTGGCGGGGGCTCCTGACACCACCCCGGCCCCGCCCGCCCCGATCCGCCGCGGCGTCCGGCCCGCGACGTTCGCCGGCGCTGGCTACCCTGTGGCCGTGCGCATCGACCTGCACAGCCACAGCACCGCGAGCGACGGGACCCAGAGCCCGACGCAGGTGGTGCGTGCCGCTGCGGATGCCGGTCTCGACGTGCTGGCGCTGACCGACCACGACACCGACCGGGGGTGGGCGGAAGCTGCCGAGGCGGCTGCGGAGGTCGGCATCGAGCTCGTGCCCGGCATCGAGGTCAGCACCCTGCACCACGGGCGCAGCGTGCACCTGCTGGCCTACTGGCCCGACCCCGACCACCCGCCGCTCCGGGATGCCCTCGAGGAGATCCGGGCGTCGCGTCGGGCCAGGGTCCCGGTGATGCTGGCGCTCCTGGCCGAGCACGGCATCGAGCTCTCCGAGGACGACGTCGCGCGCGCGTCGGTCGGGACCTCCGCGCCCGGCCGCCCCCATGTGGCCGACGCCCTCGTCGAGCGCGGCGTCGTGGAGCACCGGGGTGAGGCGTTGGCCCGCTACCTGCAGCCCGGTGGCCCGGCCTGGGTGCCGCGCACGGGCATCGAGCTGGTCGACGCGGTCAGGTGGATCCGCGAGGCCGGCGGCACCAGCGTCGTGGCCCACCCCTGGGGGCGCTCCGCGCGCGATGTGCTGGGTCGTGACACCTTCGCGGCCCTCGCCGCCGAGGGGCTGGCCGGCATCGAGGTCGACCACCAGGACCACTCCGAGCAGGATCGCCGCGACCTGAGGCGCCTCGCCGACGAGCTCGACCTGGTGGTCACCGGGGCCAGCGACCACCACGGCCGCGGCAAGCGGGGCCATGCCCTGGGGTGCCACACCACGCACCCGGAGGAGTACCAGCGCCTGCGTGCCCGCGCCCGCCGACTAGGGTGAGCCCCGTGCGCGCCCGGGTCGTCCTCCACGTGGGGTTGATGAAGTCCGGCACCTCCTTCCTGCAGCACACTCTCTTCGAGCACAGGTCCGAGCTCGGGACGCACGGGATCCACGTGCCCGGGCGCAGCTGGCGCCACCAGTTCAACGCCGCCCTCGACGTCCTGCGCCACGGCGCCCACGCCCCGGAGTGGCGAGAGGTGGTCGACGACGTCGCCGCCGAAGGCACCAGCGTCATCTCCTCGGAGTTCCTCGCCCCCGCCCGCCGCGAGGCGGTCGAGGCGGTGGTCTCGTCGTTCCCCGACCACGACGTCGAGGTCCTCCTCACCGTGCGTGACCTCAACCGCAACCTGCCAGCGATGTGGCAGGAGACCGTGCAGAACGGACGGACCTGGACCTGGCACGACTACCTCGCGGGCGCGTACGCCCAGCGACCGGGCGCCGCCGAGGCATCCCAGCCCCACGACGCGGGCCGCCGCTTCTGGCGTCAGCAGAACGCGCTGCGTGTCGCCCGACGGTGGAGCGCCGCGGTGGGTGTCGACCGGGTCACCGTGGTGACCGTGCCGGGCCCCGGAGCGCCGCGCGACGAGCTGTGGCGTCGCGTCGCGTCAGTCCTCGGCGCGCCGTCCCGGCTGTCGCCGCCGACGCCCGGCCGGGCGACGACCACGACCGGGGCCAACGAGTCGGTGGGCCTCGCCTCGGCGCTGGTGCTGCGCCAGATCAACGAGGTGATGGCCGAACGGGGGCTCTTCCTGCCCGGGGGCCAGAAGCAGCGCAAGACCTACCTGGCCAAGCGGGTGATGGCGACGCGTCGAGGCAGCGAGCCGACCCTCGGGCTCGAGGTGCAGCCCTGGGTGCGGGAGCAGGCGGAGCGTCAGGTGCACGGCCTGCAGGCCCTGGGCGTACGCCTCGTGGGGGACTGGGCGGACCTGGAGCCCGTGCCGGTGCCGGGAGTGCAGCCCGACGACGTCGACGACGCAGAGGTGGCGCGCGCGGCCACCCTCGCGCTGGCCGACGTCATCACCGACCTCGTCCAGCGCGACCTGCGCCCCTACGACGACCGGCCGGCCACCGCCACCTGACCGGGGGCGCTGCTCACTTGCGTCCGAGCGACTGGAAGAGCTGGAGCACCCGAGGCGGCACCACGCGCACCAGCGCCACGACGGCGCGGTATCGCCGGCTCGGCACCGAGATCGCCTTGCCGGCGTCGTGGTGGGCGAGGGCCTCGCGCACGAGGGCGTCGGCGTCGAGCCACATGAAGCGCGGCGCGGAGCCGCGGGAGACGTCCATGCGGGCGTGGAACTCGGTGCGGGTGAAGCCGGGACAGACGGTCGTCACGGTCACTCCGCGCGGGCGGTACTCGTTGGCCGCCCAGCGTCCGAAGGAGTTCACGTAGGCCTTCGCGGCCGAGTAGGTGCCGCGGGGGAGGAAGGCGGCCACGCTCGAGACGTTGATGATCCCGCCATGCCCGCGCTGCGACATCGGCCCCAGGGCGGCGTGGCTCAGTCGCATGACAGCGGTGACGAGCACGTCGAGCATCGCCTGCTCGGCCTCCACTCCGTTGTCGGCGAAGCGCCCCTTCAGCCCGAAGCCCGCGTTGTTGACGAGCAGGTCCACCGGGCGGTCGGGGTCGGCCAGGCGGGCCTCGACGCGGGCCAGCTGCCCGCGGTCGGTCAGGTCGGCAGCGAGCACCTCGACGTCGACGCCGTGGCGCCGGCGCAGATGGTCGGCCTCCTCCTCGAGCCGGGCGGCGTCGCGCGCCACCAGGACCAGGTCGTGGCCGCGGGCCGCCAGCTGGCGGGCGAACGACCGCCCGATGCCTGCGGTGGGGCCGGTCACGAGCGCGGTGGAAATTCCCATGGTCACCTCTCGGGTCTGCGTGGAGTCTCCTCGGGGCTCCGACGTCTCTCGGGCATGATGTCAGGACCATGACCACGACACTTGCGCTGGCCAACCAGAAGGGCGGGGTGGCCAAGACCACCTCCGTCGCGACCCTCGGGGCGGCCCTGGCGGAGATGGGCCACTCCGTCCTCCTCGTCGACCTCGACCCGCAGGCGTGCCTGACCTTCTCGCTCGGCATCGACCCGGAGGACCTCGAGACCTCGCTGCACGACGTCATGGTGGGCGGTGCCACCGCGGCCGACGTCCTGGTCGGCACCGAGGACGGGCCGGACCTGATGCCGGCGGCCATCACCCTGGCGCGGGTGGAGACGGAGTTCGCCCAGGTCGCGGGACGCGAGCGTCTGGTGGCGACCGTCCTGGACACGCTGGCCGCCCAGGGGCTGGACTACGACTGGGTGCTTCTCGACTGCCCGCCCACGCTGGGCGTGCTGACGGTCGCTGCGCTCACCGCCGCCGACGCGCTCGTCGTGCCGCTCCAGTGCGAGACGCTGGCCCACCGCGGCGTCGGCCAGCTGCTCGACACCGTGCACGACGTGCTGGAGCACACGAACCCCGACCTGGAGGTGTGGGGGGTGCTGCCGACGATGTTCGACGGGCGCACCACCCACGCCCGCACGGTCCTGGAGACGATCGCCGAGACCTATGACCTCGACGTGGTCAGCCCGCCGATCCCGAAGACGATCAAGTTCGCCGAGGCCCCGGCCGGGGGTCGGTCGATCCTGACCACTGCGCGCACCAGCAAGGGCGCGAACGCCTACCGCGAGGTGGCGCAGTGGCTGGAGCGTCGCCGGGTCAGGCGCTGACGGGAGCGCTCGGGGCGCCGCCGTCGGAGCCCTGACCCCCGCCGCCACCGGAGCGACGACGCCGGCGACGACGCGGCTTCGAGGCGCCGCCCTCGGCGGGTGCTGAGGTGTCGGACTTCTCGGCAGGGCCGTTGCCCGACGCCTCGCCGGCGACGACCGCGCCGCCGCGGGTGCGCGTACGCGAACGCTCGCGGTTGCGCGGAGCGCGCTCGCGCGGCTTGTCGTCGCGCTTCTCGCGGGGCTGCTGCGGGGCCGGGTCGACGATGCGTCCCTTGGTGCCCGGGGCGATCCCCTGCTCGTGGTAGAGGTGCTCGGAGGAGGAGTAGGTCTCGACCGGCTCGTCGAAGGGCAGGTCGAGGGTCTTGTTGATCATCTTCCAGCGGTGCAGGTCGGCCCAGTCGACGAAGGTGATCGCGATGCCCGAGGCGCCGGCGCGACCGGTGCGGCCGATGCGGTGGACGTAGGTCTTGTCGTCCTCGGGGCAGCTGTAGTTGATGACGTGGGAGACGCCGCGCACGTCGATGCCGCGGGCCGCGACGTCGGTGGCCACCAGGACCTGCAGCTTGTCCTCGCGGAACTTGGTCAGCGCCTTCTCGCGCGCCACCTGGGCCATGTCACCGTGCAGCGGGGCGGCCTTGAAGCCACGCTCGGCCAGGTCGTCGGCCACTCGCTGGGCCTGACGCTTGGTGCGGGTGAAGACCACCATCTTCTCGATGGTCTCCGACTGGAGGATGCGGCCGATCATCTCGGGCTTGTCCAGGTCGTGGGCCTGGTAGACGAACTGCGCGGTCAGCGGCACGGTGGCGTTCTCGTAGGAGGACTCCGCGCGGATGTTCATGGGGTGGCGCATGTGGGTGCGCGCCAGGGCCACGATCGCCGAGGGCATGGTGGCCGAGAAGAGCATCGTCTGACGCGTCTCGGGGGTGAGCTTGAGGAGGCGCTCCACGTCGGGCAGGAAGCCCAGGTCGAGCATCTCGTCGGCCTCGTCGAGCACGAGCGCGTGCACGTGGGAGAGGTCGAGCACCTTGCGGTTGGCCAGGTCGATCAGGCGACCCGGGGTGCCGACGACCACGTCGACGCCTGCCTCGAGCGCCTCGAGCTGGGGCTCGTAGCCGACGCCGCCGTAGACGGTGAGGATCCGCAGGCCGCGGTCCTCGCCGGCGACCGTGAGGTCGGAGGAGACCTGGAGCGCCAGCTCGCGGGTCGGCGCGACGACGAGGGCCTGGGGCTTGCCCTGGGGGATCTCGGCGTAGTCGGGGTCCTTGGGGGAGATGCTGCGCTGCAGCACCGGGATGCCGAAGGCCAGAGTCTTGCCGGTGCCGGTACGGGCCTGGCCGATGAGGTCGGTGCCCATCAGGGCGACCGAGAGGGTCATCTCCTGGATGGCGAACGGGGTGGTGATGCCTGCGCGCTCGAGGGAGTCGCAGATCTCGGGGTGCACCCCGAGGTCACGGAAGGTGGTCACGCGTGTGTCGCTTTCGTCGAAGTTCTCGCACTTGCGGCTGACTCGACTGGGCCGGGACTTCTCCTGGCGCCGGCGATCTGCCGCGCACATGCCGGGCGGCGGTTGACCGCCCCGTGAAACTGCGGTCCGGCGCGCTCTGGCGCGCACGGATCACCTCCACTGTATCGGTAGGGTCTGGCCATGACCGAAACTCAGCCGGGAGCGTCGCAGCCGGACGCCTCCCAGGGTGCCTTCGCCGACCCCGACTACCGCGCTGCCGTGGTCGACCTGCTCGGAGCGATCGCCTACGGCGAGCTCGCTGCCTTCGAGCGGCTGGCCGACGACGCCAAGCTCGCTCCCGGGCTTGCCGACAAGATCGCGCTCTCGGCCATGGCGGCCGGCGAGTTCTCCCACCTCGACGACCTGCAGCGCCGGATCTCCGAGCTGGGCGCCGACCCCTTCGCCGCGATGGAGCCCTTCCGTCAGGCGCTCGACGACTTCCACTCCCACACCGCGCCCGCGGACTGGTACGAGGGACTCGTCAAGGCGTTCGTGGGCGACGGCCTCGCGCGCGACTTCTACCGCGAGATCGCGGCCTACCTCGACCCGGAGACCCGGGCGCTGGTCACCGACGTGCTCGACGACTCCGACCGGTCCTCGTTCGTCGTCGACCGGGTGCGGGAGGCCATCCGCGCCGACCACCGACTGGGTGGGCGACTGGCCCTGTGGGCGCGGCGGCTGATGGGGGAGGCGCTGATCCAGGCGCAGCGGATCGCTGCCGAGCGGGACGCGATGACGGCCCTGGTGGCCGGCGGTGTCGACCGGCCCGGGCTCGACCTCGCGGCCATCGGGCGCATGTTCACCCGGCTCACCGAGCGCCACGCCGAGCGCATGGGCGAGCTCGGGCTCGACCCGTGACCGCGCCCTGACGTACGCGACGGCCCCACCCGCCTCGGCGAGTGGGGCCGTCGTCGTGCGTACGGACGTACGGGCGTGTCAGCGGAAGCCGACGGCGCCGACGGTGGCGTTGCCGACCTCGACGTAGGCGATCTTCTCGCCCGGCACCAGGACCATGCGGCCCTTGGTGTCGGTGAGGGAGAGCGCGCCGCCCTTGAGCGCCGCCTCGACCTTCTGGGTGATCTCGTCGTGCGACGCGGTGACGTCGACGACGAGCTCGCGCGGGGCGTTCTGGATGCCGATCTTGACCTCCACGGGAGGCTCCTTCCGTACGGGGTGCCGGTCGGGCCGGCGTGGTGGTGGTGCGTGGGGGAGTCAGGACTCCTTGGGGTAGCCGCGGATGCCGCGCCAGGCGAGGCCCGCGACCAGGGCGGCTGCGTCGTCCTGCGTGATGGTGCCCTCGGTGCCGGCGCCCGAGAGCCAGAACCGCGCGCTGACCTGTCCCATTCCGACGAGGGAGACCGCGAGCAGGAGGCTGGCCTCACGGGGGAGCCCGGTGTCCTGCTGGATCACCTCGGCGATGGCCGCGGCGCAGTCGTCGGTCACCCGGTCGACGCGGGACCGGACGGCAGGCTCGTTGGTCAGGTCGGACTCGAACACCAGGCGGAAGGCGCCCGTCTCGTTGGCGACGTAGGCGTAGAAGGCCGCGATCGCGGCGGCGACGCGCTGCTTGTTGTCGCTGGTGCTCGCCAGGGCGTCGCGGATGGCGTCGGTGACCGCCTCCGCCGACTGGTCGAGCAGCGCCATGTAGAGCTCGAGCTTGCCGGGGAAGTGCTGGTAGAGAACGGGCTTGGAGACGCCCGCCCGGTCAGCGATGTCGTCCATGGCCGCGGCGTGGTAGCCATGGGCCACGAAGACCTCCAGGGCGGAGGAGAGGAGCTGGGCGCGCCGCTCGCGCCGCGGCATGCGAGCACCCTTGGCGCGGGGCTCCACGTCGTACCGTCCAACGCTCACAGGCTGTCCTCCTTGAAGTCTGGGGGCGATGTTACTGGTCCGGAACCCCCGGTGCCTCTCCGGCGGCTCCCGGTGGCCGTGTGTCGCTGTCACCGGAGGCGGGGAACAATGGCCCACGGCGCGGCGTTGCCCGACCGATGGGTGGCGCCGTCGCGCCCCCGCCCCCGTATTCCGAGCCGAGGAGCCCCCGTGTCCGTCCCGCCGCTGGTCGAGCCGGCAGCCGACCTGACCGTCGACGAGGTCCGTCGCTACAGCCGTCACCTGATCATCCCGGACGTGGGCATGACCGGGCAGAAGCGCCTCAAGAACGCGCGGGTGCTGGTCATCGGTGCCGGTGGTCTCGGCTCACCCGCCCTGCTCTACCTGGCCGCGGCGGGCGTCGGCACGATCGGCATCGTCGAGTTCGACGAGGTCGACGAGTCCAACCTCCAGCGTCAGGTCATCCACGGACAGTCCGACATCGGGCGGCCCAAGGCCGTCTCGGCGAAGGAGTCGATCGCAGAGATCAACCCGCTGGTCGAGGTGGTCGTCCACGACACCCGTCTGGACAACGACAACGTCAAGGAGATCTTCTCCGGCTACGACCTGATCGTCGACGGCACCGACAACTTCGCGACGCGCTACATGGTCAACGACGCGGCCTACTTCCTCGGCATCCCCTACGTCTGGGGTTCCATCTACCGCTTCGACGGGCAGGCGTCGGTCTTCGCCCCCCGGCTGCGCCGGAAGGAGGACGCCGGGTTCGACGTTGTCGCTGACGCTCCCTGCTACCGCTGCCTCTACCCCGAGCCCCCGCCGCCGGGCATGGTGCCGTCGTGCGCCGAGGGCGGCGTGCTGGGCGTGCTCTGCGCGTCGGTTGGGTCGATCCAGTCCACCGAGGCGATCAAGCTGCTGACCGGGGCCGGCGAGCCGCTGGTGGGCAAGCTGATGATCTACGACGCCCTGGAGATGGAGTACCGCAAGCTCAAGGTGCGCAAGGACCCGAGCTGCGCTCTCTGCGGCGACAACCCGACGGTCACCGACCTGATCGACTACGAGACCTTCTGCGGCGCGATCTCCGACGAGGCCGCCGAGGCCGCGGTCGACGCCACCGTCTCCGTGCGCCAGCTCGAGACGATGCTGGCCGAGCGTGAGGCCGGCGCGCGCGACTTCGAGCTGATCGACGTCCGCGAGCCCAACGAGCGGGAGATCAACGAGATCCCCGGCTCGGTGCTCGTGCCGCGCGGCGACTTCCTCACCGGTGCCGCGTTGGAGCGGCTGCCGGAGTCCAAGCAGGTCGTCCTCTACTGCAAGACGGGGGTCCGCTCGGCCGAGGTGCTCGCGATCGTCAAGGGCGCCGGACACGCCGACGCGATCCACGTCGGCGGCGGCGTCGCCGCCTGGGTCAACCAGGTCGACCCGAGCCAGCCCGCCTACTGACGGACGCGCCGCGTGCCAGACCTCGACCCGAAGGACTTCGCGGGCCCGGAGGGGTACGCCGAGCTGGTGCTGCGGTGCGTCGAACGTGTCCCCCGCGGTCGCGTCACGACCTACGGCGCCGTGGCGGACGCGGTCGGCGCGGTGCTGGGCCGGGGCGGGCCACGGGTGGTCGCGTCGGTGATGCGGCGCGACGGCGTCTCGGTCTGCTGGTGGCGGCTGGTCCGGGCCGACGGGTCGATGGTCGCCCACAAGGCCGACCTGGCGCGCGCTGCGTGGTTGCAGGAAGGCACTCCGCTGAGGTCCGACGGGCGCGTGGACATGGCCCGGGCGCTGGCTCCCGTCACCCTCGCGTGAGCTCCGTCGGGCGCCCGGGTGAGAATGGCGCCATGCTCTACGAGGCGCTCGCCCGCGTCGTCCCCCCGCTGGCCCGGGCCGTGTGGCGCCCGGAGGTGGTCGGCCTCGAGCACGTGCCCGCGAGCGGCCCGGTGATCCTCGCCAGCAACCACCTCAGCTTCGTCGACTCCGTCGTGATCCCCGTGCTGGTGCCCCGCCGGGTGGTCTTCCTGGCCAAGTCGGACTACTTCGACGGCCCCGGCCTCAGGGGCGCGGCGAGCCGCGTGTGGTTCGAGAGCCTGGGCATGCTTCCGGTCGACCGTGACGACACCAAGGCCGCTCTGTCGAGCCTGGACACCGCGCTGGAGGTGCTGGGCCGGGGGGAGGCGTTCGGCATCTACCCCGAGGGCACCCGCAGCCGGGACGGGCGGCTCTACCGCGGGCGTACGGGGGTGGCCCACCTCGCGCTCACCGCCGGCGTCCCCGTGGTGCCGGTGGGCCTGCGCGGCACGGAGCGGATCCAGCCCGTCGGGGCGAGGTTGCCGCGCCTGGCCAAGGTGCAGGTCGCCTTCGGCGAGCCGATGGACTTCACCGACCGGGTCGGCACGGCGCCGACCGGCCGGCTGCGTCGCCAGGTGACCGACGAGATCATGGCGCAGGTCCAGCGGCTCAGCGGCCAGGAGCCGGCCGGCGTCTACAACGAGCGTCCCGTCGAGGCGTGAGGCACCCGATCCGGGCGCGGACCGAACATGTCGGAGCCCTGTGATGGGGTGGTCGGCATGAGTTCCTCCGTCCGTCTCGTCCGGCCGCCCGTCGTCACCACGCCGGTGCCGACGCTCGACCCGGCGCAGCAGGCGGTGGTCGACCACGTGGCCGGCCCGCTGCTGGTGCTGGCCGGCCCCGGCACGGGCAAGACCACGACGCTGGTGGAGGCGATCGTCGACCGGATCGAGCGCCGGGGCGCCGACCCTGCCTCCGTGCTGGCGCTGACGTTCTCCCGCAAGGCCGCCGAGCAGTTGCGTGACCGGGTGACGGCCAGGCTGGGGCGCACGGTCGCCAGCCCACTGGCCATGACGTTCCACTCCTTCGCCTACGGGTTGGTCCGGCGGTTCACCCCCGCAGAGCTCTACACCGCGCCCCTGCGGTTGCTGACCGCGCCGCAGGCCGACGTGATGATGCACGAGCTGCTCGAGATGCACCGTGACCGGCTGGGGTGGCCGACGAGCCTGGGGGAGGCGGTCCACACCCGCGGGTTCGCCCGCGAGGTCGCCGCTGTGCTGGGGCGCGCGCGGGAGAAGGGCGCGGACCACGAGGAGCTGATTCGACTGGGGCGTGAGCACGACGCCGCGCCCGAGCTGCTCGCGGCCGGGCTCTTCCTCGAGCGCTACCTGGAGGGTCTCGACGACCACGCGGCCACCGACTACCCGGACCTGGTGCGGCGGGCGGTGATCGAGGCCCGGGCCCACGGCCACGACCTGCGTCGGGAGTTCCGCCACGTCTTCGTCGACGAGTACCAGGACACCGACCCCGGCCAGGTCGAGCTGCTGCGGGCCGTCGCCGGTGACGGCGCCAACCTGGTGGCCGTCGGTGACCCCCACCAGTCGATCTACGGCTTCCGCGGCGCCGAGGTGCGTCACATCCTCGACTTCCCCGAGACCTTCACGACCCGGTCGGGGGAGCGTGCCCCGGTGGTCGTCCTCGACACCACCCGTCGCTTCGGTCCGGCCGTCCTGGAGGCGGCCGGTCGGGTGGCGGCCAACCTCGCCCTGCCGGGGGCGCTGCCCGCGCAGGCCCGGGAACGGTTCGCCCGACCCCGGGCGCTGCCCGATGCCACCGAGGGGCGCGTCGAGGTCCTCACCTGCGACACCGAGCGTGCCGAGGCCGAACGGATCGCCGACCTCCTGCGGCGTGCCCACCTCGACGACGGCGTCGCGTGGTCCGACATGGCGGTGCTGGTCCGGTCGGGCCGCAGCACCCTGCCGGTGATGAGGCGCCTGCTCGCTGCGGCCGGAGTGCCGGTGGAGGTCGCGGCCGACGAGATCCCGCTCGGTCAGGAGCCGGCTGCCGAACAGCTGCTCGCAGCGCTCGAGACCGTGGTGCATGCCGAGGAGGACGAGTCCTGGGCGCCCACGCAGGAGCGGGCCGAACAGCTCCTGCTGTCGCCCCTGGGTGGGTTGGGGGCCACCGAGCTGCGCACCCTGGCCCGGACCCTGCGCCAGCGCGAGCTCGCCGAGGCGGCGACCGAGCGACGCTCCGCCCGCTCCTCCGGGGAGCTGGTGGCCCGGGCGCTCGTGGCTCCGGGCGCCCTCGACGGCCTCGAGGCCGCCGGGATCGACAAGGCCCGGACGTTGCGGACACTGCTCGACGACGCCCGCGAGGCGTTGCGTGGCGGCGAGGACGTGGAGTCGCTGCTGTGGCGGCTGTGGGCCGGCACGGAGTGGGGGCCCCGGCTGCGGGCAGCGGTGCTGCGCGGGGGTGCTGCGGCGCGTCGTGCCCACCGCGACCTCGACGCCGTCTGCGCGCTCTTCGACACCTCCGCCCGCCGCGAGGAACAGCGGGGACGGACCTCGGCGCGCACCTTCCTCGAAGAGGTGCAGGCGCAGCAGATCCCGGCCGACACCCTGGTCGACAAGGGCGTCCGCGGCGACGCGGTGCGACTGTTGACGGCGCACCGGTCGAAGGGGTTGGAGTGGCGCCTGGTCGTGGTCGCCCACGTCCAGGAGGGCAACTGGCCCGATCTGCGGCGACGGGCGACGCTGCTCGGCGCCGACCGCATCGGTGCCATCGACTACGGCCGGCTCACGCTTGTCGAGGACTCCTCCCGGGCGGAGATGCTGGCGGAGGAACGGCGCCTCTTCTACGTCGCCTGCACCCGGGCCCGCGAGCGGCTCGTCGTCACCGCCGTCGCGTCGGTGCACGAGGACGGAGAGGTGGCCTCCCGGTTCCTCGACGAGCTCTGCCCGACCCCGGACGAGGTGGCGGCGGGGGCCCGCCCCGTGGCGGTGCAGCACCTGCAGGGCCGGCCCAGTCGTCCCCTGACCCTGGCCGGCGTCGTCGCCGACCTGCGCCGCACCGTCGCCGACCCGACGCTGGCGGAGCCCTTGCGGGACGCCGCCGCGCGCCGACTCACGGCGTTGGCGCGCGAGGAGCACGAGGGGCGTCGCCTCGTGCCGGCGGCCGACCCGCGCCACTGGTGGGGCACCCACGGCGCCACGGCCGCCGCCACGCCGGTGCGTGACGCGGAGGCTCCGGTGAAGGTGTCGGCCTCGACCGTGCAGTCGATCGCGGAGTGTCCGGCCAAGTGGTTCCTCGAGCACGAGGCGGGCGGGGCGACCTTCTCGGGGCAGGGCGCCGCCTTCGGCAACGTGGTGCACAAGATCGCCGAGCACGTGACGCGTCCCGAGGTGGGGGAGGCATCCATCGACGACTTGATGGAGCTCGTCGACGGGGTCTGGGACCGCCTGCCCTTCCGTACGCCCTGGTCGCGGGAGAAGGAGCGGGAGGAGGCGCGCAGGGCCATCGAGCGTTTCCTCAACCACCACCGGTCGAGCAGTCGTCGCCTGGTCGGCACCGAGGTGCCCTTCTCGTTCACCGCGACGCTGCCCGACGGCTCCCAGGTGCACCTGCGCGGCTTCGCCGACCGCCTGGAGATCGACGGTGACGGGCGGGTCGTGGTGGTGGACCTGAAGACCGGCAAGTACCCGCCGACGGACAAGTCCTTGAAGGAGAACCCGCAGCTCGGGATCTACCAGTACGCGGTGGAGCGCGGTGGCTTCGCCGACGTCCTGGATCCGGGCGCCCTCTCGGGGGGAGCGGAGCTCTGGCAGCTGCGGGCCTCCACCAAGGACGTGCCGAAGATTCAGGCACAGGCTCGCCAGGATGCCGACGCCGACGGGTGGGTGCTGGCCGAGCGCCAGCTCGCCGAGACCGTCGACGTGATCCGCCGGGAGGACTTCGCCGCGGTCCCCGGCAAGCACTGCGACTTCTGCGCCTTCGCGGCGCTCTGCCCGGCCGTCACCACCGCGGGAGTGATCAGTTGAGCGCCATCGCCACCACCACGCCGCCGACACCCCGCATCGGGTCGCCCGAGGACCTTCGCGCCGTGACCGGCGCCAGCTTCACCGTCTCCGACCAGCAGTGGGCGGCGATCAGCGCACCCCCAGCTCCCGGCGTGGTCATCGCGGGCGCGGGGTCTGGCAAGACCGAGCTGATGTCGGCCCGGGTCATCTACCTGGTCGCCAACGGGTCTGTGGCGCCCGACGAGGTTCTCGGACTCACCTTCACCACCAAGGCGACGGCGGAGCTCTCGCACCGTATCCGCGGAGCGTTGGCCCGCGCCGGACTCGACCGGGGCGTGGTGCCCGACGACGGTGGGCCCACCGAGCTGCTCGAACCCACCGTCTCGACCTACAACGCCTACGCGGCCGGCCTCCTGGCCGAGCACGGACTGCGCATCGGGCACGAGTCGGACGTGCGGATCATGGGCGACGCCTCCCGGTTCCAGCTCGCGCAACGGGTCATCGCCGAGCACCGTCGCGAGGTCCGCCACCTCTCCGACCACCCGCCCACGGTGATCCAGTGGCTGCTCGCCCTCGACGGGGCGATGAACGAGCACCTCGTCAGCCCGGACCGGATCCGTTCCTGGCAGGCCCACGAGCGCCCGCTCTTCGAGACCGAGCTGCGCGACCTGATGCTGCAGAAGCGCACCAAGGGCAAGCAGGACCTGGTGCGCACCGTGCTGGAGAAGATGGACCAGCGCCGCGAGCTGCTCGACCTGGTGGTGGCCTACCGCGAGATGAAGGCGCGCTACCGCCTCATGGACTTCTCCGACCAGATCGCCGGCGCGTGCCGGATCGCCGAGGAGTTCCCCGAGGTCGCCGCGGCCGAGCGGGCCGCGTACAAGGTCGTGCTGCTCGACGAGTACCAGGACACGTCGGTGGCGCAGGCGCAGCTGCTGGCGCGCCTCTTCAGCGGACCGGACGCGGCGTCGGGCCGGGGCCATGCGGTGACCGCCGTGGGCGATCCCAACCAGGCCATCTACGGCTGGCGCGGCGCCTCGGTGGCCAACATCGCCCACTTCCGCGAGCAGTTCCCCCAGGCCGACGGCACCCCCTCGGCCCGGTTCTCGCTGACCGTCAACCGTCGCTCCGACCGGCGCATCCTCGACGTCGCCAACGCCCTCGCCCAGCCGCTGCTGCGGGAGCAGGCCGGTCTCGTCGAGCCCCTGGAGTGGAAGCCCGACGCCGAGGAGGGTGTCGTGCGCTCGGTGGTGCACCGCACCGCCGCCGACGAGCTGGCCTGGCTGGTCGACGAGGTCCGTGCTGCCCACGAACGGATCCGTGACCAGGCGCTGGCCGGCGCGCGGCAGGCGCGACTCGAGCGCCGCTTCGACGACGCCCGGGCGCTCGACGAGAAGGCCGAGGCCTGCTGGAAGGAGGTCGGCGTCCTCGTCCGCACCAACAAGGAGGGTGCGGCCGCCTACGACGCACTCAGCGCCGCAGGTGTTCCGGTGGAGATCGTCGGACTCGGAGGGCTGATCCGGCTGCCGGAGGTGGCGCAGGTGGTCGCGACCCTCTCGCTGCTCGAGGACCTGACCGACAACGCCTCGTTGCTCACCTTGTTGGCCGGACCCCGTTGGGAGATCGGCGTCCGCGACCTCGCCCTGCTCGGACGCCGGTCGGTCGAGCTGGCCCGCGGACAGTGGCGCGACGCCGACGACCGCAGCATCACCGAGCAGCTCTCCGACTCCGTCGCCGGTGTCGACCCGACCGAGCTGGCCTCGCTCAACGAAGCGCTGGAGTCGCCCGGCGACCTGCCCTACTCGCCCGAGGCACGAGAGCGGTTCGCCCGGTTGGCTGACGAGCTGGCCCACCTGCGTTCCTACGTCGGTGAACCGCTGCTCGACCTGCTGCGGCGCATCATCGACGTCACGGGGCTCGACACGGAGCTGGCCTCCTCGACGTCCCCGGCGGCTGAGGCGCGTCGGGAGAACCTCGACCTCTTCGTCAAGGCGGTCGCCGACTTCCAGGCGGTCGACGGCACCGTCACCCTGCCGGCGCTGAACGCGTGGTTGGCCGTGGAGGACGACAACGCCGGGGGGCTCGACCTCGCGCCGCCCAGCGAGTCCGACTCCGTCAAGCTGCTGACCGTGCACCGCTCCAAGGGGCTGGAGTACGACGTGGTGCTCATGATCGGCGTTGCGGAGGAACGGTTCCCCAGCAACCGGGCCCGCTCCCAGTGGACGAGCGTGTGCCACGAGCTGCCGGGCCGGCTGCGCGGCGACGCCGACTCGGTGCCCCAGCTCGAGGAACGCAGCGCCGATGGCATCGTGGCCCTCAAGGACGAGGTGAAGACCCACCATGCGATGGAGGAGCTGCGTCTCGGCTACGTCGCCTACACCCGCGCGCGCCACGAGTTCGTCGTCAGCAGTCACGTGTGGGGCTCCCGGCAGAAGCCCCTGAAACCGTCTCCCTACCTGCTCACGGTCCGTGAGATGGAGCGCCGCTGGGGGGCTGACCTGGCGCCGTGGCACGTCCCCGGTGACGACGAGACGCACCCGGCCGAGGAGGAGGCCACCCGGGTGGAGTGGCCCTCGACGGAGCGCAGCGAGGAACGTCTGCGACGTGAGGAGGCCGCCCGTCGGGTGCTGGCCGCGGACCCCGGCCGTGCCGACGACCGCGAGGCGCTGGCCTGGGCGGTGACCCCGGACGGCGAGTCCGCAGCCGACCGGGTGGCCCGGTGGGACGACGAGATCGAGCGTCTCCTGCTCGAGGAACGCGCCCGCCGCAGCACCACGTCCGAGGTGGCGGTGCCGTCCTCGCTCTCGGCCACCGCCCTGATGCGGCTGCGCGAGGACCCGGACGGCTTCGCCCTCGACCTGCTGCGCCCGATGCCGCGTCCGCCCGCGCCGGCGGCCCGCTTCGGCACGCGGTTCCACGCGTGGGTGGAGGCGCGGTTCGGTCAGCAGGGCCTGCTCGACCCCGACGACCTGCCAGGGCGGTTCGACGACGACATCGACGACGACGCCGACCTCGAGGCTCTGCAGAAGGCGTTCGAGTCCGGGGAGTTCGCCGACCTCGCCCCACATGCCGTCGAGGCGCCGTTCTCTTTGGTGCTGGACGGCACGGTCGTGCGCGGCCGCATCGATGCCGTCTACGTCGAACCCGGGGAACACCTCGGCGACCCGCCGCGGTTCCTCGTGGTCGACTGGAAGACCCACCGCCACGAGACGGCCGACCCCACGCAGCTGGCCCTCTACCGTCTGGCCTGGGCCGAGCTGGCCCAGGTGCCGGTGGATCAGGTCTCGGCGGCCTTCCACTACGTGCGCAGCGGCAGGACCGTGCGGTACGACGACCTGCCGGGCCGCGACGAGCTGACGGCGCTGTTGCACGGGGACGCAGGAACGGCCGAGGAGGTCGAGGGGTCCTCGTAGGGTCGACCCATGGAGCCACGAGAGATCGTCAGCAGCGTCGGGCTGCCGCTCGGAGCGGCCGCGCTCGGTTCGGTCGCGACCGCCTCAGGCACGCGGAGCCTGTGGTACGAGCGGCTGGAGAAGCCGGCCTTCCAGCCGCCGCCGATCGTCTTCCCGGTGGCGTGGACCGTGCTCTACACCCACATCGGGATCGCCTCCGGGATCGCCCAGGCCCACCTGGACGAGGAGGCCGCGGCGGCCTACCGGCGCAAGCTCATGGTCAACATGGCGCTCAACGCCGGGTGGTCCTGGTCGTTCTTCCAGGCCCGGCAGCTGGGCGGGTCAGTCGTCGTGGCTGGGGCGCTGGCTGCCAGCAGCATCGACCTGGCCCGCACGGCAGGGCGTGCCCACCGCGCTGCCGGCGGCTTCCTCGTGCCGTACGCCGCGTGGACGACCTTCGCGACCGTCCTCACCGCTGCCATCTGGCGCAAGAGCACCCGCCGCGACTGAGGTCCCGGCTCGTGGTCTCGCTCAGGCGCGCCGTCGCGCGAGCAGGGTCGAGTCCTCGATCTCGAAGGTCTCGCCCTCTCGGGTGACCGTGCGCGGGCGCTGCTCCACCACCAGGGCCTCGAAGTCGGGCGTGAGCCCGGGGCGCAGGTCCTCGGCCACGAACAGGGCCCGCTGCTTCTCGGGGTCGCCGTGCATCAGCCGGTCCGAGGGGGCGTGCCCCACCACCAGCAGGTGTCCACCCGGCGCCACCGCCGAGCAGAGCCGGCGCGTCACCTCGACCATCCCGCCCGCGGGCGGGTGCAGGAAGTGGGTGGTCACCAGGTCCCAGGTGCGGCCGTCGGCGTCGAACGTGCGGGCGTCGACCTGCCACCACTGGGTCCGCTCGGCCACCCCGGCCTGCTCGGCGTGCCGTGCGGCCCGGGCCAGGCCGGCAGGCGAGAAGTCGGCACCGGTCGTCCGCCATCCCTGCTGGGCCAACCAGATCACGTCGGCGCCCTCACCGCAGCCGACGTCGAGGGCCGTGCCGGGGGTCAGCGCGGAGACCTCCGTGACGAGTTGAGGGTTGGGCTGCCCACTCCACATCTGGCCCTCGCCGGCGTAGCGCTCGTCCCAGGCGGGTTGCTCGAACATGTCGGTGTCGCCGCTGGCGGCGTCCTGGTGCTCTCCGTGGCTCATGGCGCCACCCTGCCCCTGCCGCCGTCCGGAGGCAACGGCGGGGTGTGGTCAGTGCGCCGGGTTGCCCTCAACGCCCCAGACGTGTCCCCACTCATCGACCTCCAGGCGCACCCGGTCCTGGGTGCGGGCCAGGCACATCGCGATCCAGACCACGGCCCACATCCCCAGGGTCAGGAGGGTGAGGAGCGCGTGGACGAGGTGGGAGACCCGTCGCCTGCGACCCACCACGGTGGTGACCGACCCGGGGAGCACCACGTCGGCGCCGCTGGCGACCTCGGCGGCCACGGCCTGGGCGAGCAGGTGCTCACGCCGGCTGTGAGGGATCGTCGGATCCTCGCGCAGAGGCGTCGGCAGGGTCAGACGCATGCGGTCGGGGGAGTAGAGGGCCTTCGCCCACCGTCGGCCGTTCCACCGACGCCACGCCTTGCCGTCCCAGCGCAGGGCGCCCACTGTCCTCTGTCGAAGTGCCACGCAGGAAAGTATGGCCGCACGGGTGTCCCGGGGGCGGGGTTTCTCGGTGGTCGGGCCACCCCAGTGGCAGAGTTCAGGGGTGTCCCGTCTCTGCCTCTCCCGTCTGCCGGGCGGACGCGTGCTCGTCACGGGCGAGGGCAGCGGCACCGAGATGGACCTGGCCGAGCTGCCGGCGTACGTCTCCGCACGCGAGGTGGGCCAGCCCCGGTGGGTCTGGGACGACACGAGCCGCTGGTACCCGCCGCTGCTGGCTGCGGGCGTACGCGTGGAGCGCTGTCACGACCTGCGCCTCGCGCGCCGCATCCTGCGCCACGCGCCGGCAGTGGCGCCCGGGTGGGAGCAGGGAGAGCAGTCGGAGGCCTGGGACCAGCTCCGGCCCTCCACCTCGGCCGGGGATGACGACGACGGGGGCCTCTTCGCCGCCGACGACCTGACCGAGCACCTGCGCGCCGACCTCGAGGACGCCCGCCAGCAGGCCGCGGCTGCCGCCTCGTCGGAGTCGGGTCGCCTGCGGTTGCTGGTGGCGGCGGAGTCGTCCGGAGCCCTGGCGGCGGTCGAGATGACCCACGCCGGGGTGCCCTGGCGCAGCGACGTGCACGAGGCGATGCTGACCGACCTGCTCGGCCCGCGACCGCCCCGCGGCGCCCGCCCCGCCAAGCTGGAGGCGGCAGCCGAGCAGGTGCGTCGCACCCTCGGCGCCCCGCGGCTCCACCCCGACTCGCAGGCCGAGGTGCTGGCCGCGCTGCGCCAGGTCGGAGTCGAGCTGCCCAGCCTGCGGGCCCACGCGCTGCAGGCGGTGGACCACCCGGCGGCGGAGGCGTTGCTGCGCTACAAGCAGCTGGTCCGTCTCTTCACCACCAACGGCTGGGCGTGGAGCGACGACTGGGTCCGCGCCGGCCGGTTCCGTCCGCACTACCAGCCGGCCGGTTCGGCGACCGGGCGCTGGTCGTCCAACGGCGGAGGAGCGCTCTCCTTCCCGGCGGTGGTCCGACCCGCCGCCGTCGCCGACGACGGCTGGGTGTTGGTCGTCGCCGACGTCGCCCAGCTCGAGCCTCGGGTGCTGGCGGGCATGAGCCGCGACCGGGCGTTGGCCCACGCGGCGCGCGGCGCGGACCTCTACCGCGGCATGGTCGTCGACGGCGCGGTCCCTACCCGCGAGGAGGCGAAGTTCGCGCTGCTCGGTGCGATGTACGGCGCCACCCGCGGGCAGGGCGGCCAGCTCGTGGCCGGCCTGACCCGGCGCTACCCCGCGGCCTTCGGGCTGGTCGAGGAGGCGGCGCGCACCGGCGAGCGCGGGGGCACGGTGCGTACGCTCCTGGGCCGCGGCTCCCCGCCCGTCGACGCCCACCAGGAGGCGGACGAGGCGGGCGACGCGAGCGGCAACCGGGAGGCGGAGGCGGCGCGTTGGCGGGCGTACGGCCGCTTCACCCGCAACTTCGTCGTGCAGGGCACAGGAGCGGAGTGGGCCCTGTGCTGGGTGGCCGACCTGCGCAACCGGCTGTGGCGGCTCGCCCCGAGCGGACCCGTGGAGGACCGCCCGCACCTGGTGCTCTTCCTGCACGACGAGGTGGTGATCCACGCGCCCGCCGCGCAGGCCGACGCCGTGGTCGAGGCGGCCCACGGCGCCGCGGCGACCGCGACCCGGCTCCTCTTCGGCGACTTCGACGTCGACTTCCCGTTGAGCACGTCGGTGGTCCGGTCCTACGCCGAGGCGGGCAAGTCGGCACCCGTGCCTACGCTTTCGGAGTGACTTCCCCCCACGTCCTCGCGGTCAGCCGCGACACCACCCACCGCTTCAGCAAGGTGCCCGAGCCGTCGATCCACCTGATCGCCGGGATCGGCGTGCTCGGCGACGCCCACGCGGGCACGCTGGTGCAGCACCGCTACGCGGCGCGCAAGGACCCCAACCAGCCCAACCTCCGGCAGGTGCACCTCATCGGGGCTGAGCTCTTCGACGAGGCCCGCGAGCGCGGCTTCGAGGTCGGCCCCGGCGACCTGGGGGAGAACGTCACCACCGCGGGCATCGACCTGATCTCGCTGCCGACCGGCACGCTGCTCGACCTGGGTGGCCCGGTGGTGCGCCTGACGGGACTGCGCAACCCCTGCGTGCTGATCAACCGGTTCTCACCCGGCCTGCTCAAGGTGGTGCTGGCGAGGGCCGACGGCACGCCGTTGGGGCGGGCGGTGCCCGACGAGCCGCGCGATGACCGGCCCGCACCGCAGGTCATCCGCAAGGCGGGCGTCATGTCGGTCGTGGAGCGCGGTGGCGAGGTCGTGCCCGGCGCCGCGATCACCGTCACTCTGCCCGACGGACCGCACGTGGCGATGGAGCCCGTCTGAGTGGTTGCAGCCCGCGGACCTTGGCGTCAGGCGCCCAGCGCGGCGGCGACCACGGGGCGTACGCCCACGGGCACGTTGGAGCGAGGCGGGAAGGCCGCCAGTGGCTGGAGTCCGTGCTCCTGCACGACGGCGGAGACGTTGGCCATGAGTGCCTCCACCTGCGCCTCGCTCCGACCGGTCTCGGCGGCGACCTGGGCGACGGCGGCGCGACCGCCCACCGGCTGCCCGGCGCCGGCGGCCCGGAGCAGCGCGAGATAGGTACGGACCGCGACGGCCACCTCGTCCTCGTGCCAGCCGCGTCGCGCGGTGCGGGCGGCGTCGGGCAGGGCCCAGGTGTCGGTGTCGACGACCAGCTCGCCCCGCTCCGCCATCGCCTCCGCGGTGGCGTGGAGGTCGACCTGCCAGGTGTAGAGGAGGTCCCCGCCCGCGAGGATCTCCGTCTCGTGGGCTTGCCACACGGCCTTCAGCACCTCGAGCGGGGGACGCGGCCCGCGGCCGGCGAGCGCGTCGGTGATCCATCGGGTCGGAAGGGGCACGACCCCAGCCTGCCGCACGGGGCGGCAGGTGCGCACCACGGGTGCCGGCCTGTGCCAGCATGTCGTGCCATGACGTCGCTCCAGCCCACCCGGGTCGGTCCCACGCCCTTCTTCCACGGGGTCGTGTGGGTCGGGCTCCCGCTGCTGGGTGCCCTGGCCGGGGGACTGCTGGCCTGGGGCCTTGACTGGGCGCTGGGGATGCCCTGGGTGCCCCTGCAGGGCCCGCTGGAGCTGGTGGACGAGGTCACCGGCGACTGGACGCTGTGGGTCCTGCTCGGTCTGGGGGTCGTCGTGGGGCTGGCGCTCGCGGCCTCCGCGGAGCACGACGCCGCCCGGATCGCGGTGGACGCGACCGAGGTGAGGGTCACGCAGGACGGCGAGGAGCGCGTCGTGCCGGCAGGGGACGTGGCCGTCGCCTTCCTCGACGAGGGCCTGCTCGTCCTGCAGGACGCGGCGGGGCGGCGCCGGGCGCTCGTCCGCATGGAGGACCTCCCCGAGGACCGGGTGCGCGCGGCGCTGGTCGAGCACGGCTACGCGTGGGCGGAGGAGGACCCGCGCGCCGGGGAGTTCTCTCGCTGGGTGCCCGACGCGCCGGCATTGCCCACGGGCGCCAACGCGGTGCTGGTCGCGCGGCAGAAGGCGCTGGAGGACAACCAGGGCAAGGACGCCGAGGAGCTTCGCCTCGAGCTCGAGAAGCTGGGCGTGGTCGTCCGCGACCGCGGCGACCGTCAGTACTGGCGGGCGATCACACCGGGACGGTGACCGGACGCCCACCTCGGCGCCGGACGGTGTCGTCCAACGCCGGCCGCAGCTCGGGCCACGCGAACTCGAACCCCGCGTCGGTGAGTCGCTCGGGTAGCACCCACCGGCTCTTCAGCAGCAGCTCCGACTCCTTGCGCAGCGCCCACATCCCGACCTCAAGCATCCAGCGCGGCGCCGGAAGCCCGACCGGCATGCCGACGAGGTCACGCAGCTCGGCCATCAGGGTGCGGTTGTCGGTGGGGTGCGGCGAGGAGAGGTTGACCGGGCCCTCCAGCTCCGGGTGCTCCTGCAGGAACTGCACCGCTCGCAGCACGTCGTCGACGTGGATCCACGAGAACTTCTGCCGCCCCGCGGTGCGCTGCGTCGGCACCGGGCCGCCGGTGGGGCGCTCCCCGATGCCCCGGTAGCGCCGGTGCTGCGGCCACCAGCCGTCGAGCTGTGGGCCGCCGAGCCCGAGCCGGGCAGCCAGGGCGAGCTGGTCGGAGGCCGGCCCGCCGAGCACGATCGCCATGCGCAGCGCCACCCGCCGGGTGCCGGGCAGGTCGCCGGCGAAGAGCTCGCGCTCCCAGCTGGTCGCCACGTCGGCGGAGAAGCCGGTGGCGAGCTCGCCGTCGGACTCGGTCTGCGGCCGGTCCATCGCGTCGCGGTAGATCGTCGCGGTACTGGCGTTGAGCCACAGCGGCGGCGGCGCGTACGCCCTCGCGACGGCCTCACGCAGCTGGCGGGTGGTCTCCACCCGCGAGCGGAGGATCTCGTCGCGGTTGCGGTCGGTGTAGCGGCACCCGACGCTCTTGCCGGCCATGTTGACGATCAGCTCGGCGCCGTCGACCAGTCGCGTCAGCGCGTCCGGGTCGTCCCAGCGGCCGTCGGGCCCGGTGCGACCGACGCGGGCGACGTCGTAGCCACGTTCGGTGAGGTCGGCGGTGAGGCGGTGTCCGATGAAGCCGTTCCAGCCGGCGACGACGGCAGGGGGTCGTGAGGTCATGGAGCGAACCTAGCAGCACTTTGAGCATATGCTCAAACCGTCGCGGGAACCGGAAGGACGCGCGCCGCGTCACACCGTCATGAGGACTCTTCACTCCGCCCTGCGGACCGGCTGCGTCATGGCCCTGCTGATCGCCACCGCCGCCTGCGGTGACCGCACCGCAGATGCGCCTGAGCCGGCGCCCGAGGTCACCTCAGGGGACTCGGCGGTCCGTCTCGTCGAGGAGGAGGACGCTGACCTCGTGCTCTGGGTCAGCAACCAGTCGTTCGACGACGAGACGGTCACCCTCGTGGTCGAGGTCGACGGCGTCACCGTCGTCGACGGTGACTTCGCGGTGGAGGGCCAGCACAACTGGATCAAGTTCCCGCTGGCGATGCCGGCCGGTGAGCACGAGATCACGGCGGAGTCGGACACCGGAGCCACCCTCACGGAGACCTTCCGGGTGCCCGGCGACGCACCCCGTTACGCCGTCATCGACCACTGGGGAGAGAGCGGGAGCGCCGAGCTGACGTGGCTCTTCCGGCGGCAGGAGATCGCCTTCGCCTGAGCCACGCCCCGCAGCGATCCCTCAGCGCCGCACGCGGTGACGCAGGTTGACCACGCCGCTGCCGAAGGTCCGGGTCGACACCAGCTCCAGGTCGACCTGCCCGGTGCCGAGGGGGAAGTAGCTGCGGCCCCCGCCCACCAGGACCGGGTGGACCGTCACCCGGTACTCGTCGAGCAGGCCCAGGTGGGCCGCCTGCCCCGCCAGGTCGGTGCCACCGACGGCGATGACGCCACGCTCCGGTGCCTCGCGCAGCCGGGCGATCTCCTCGGCCAGGGAGCCCGTCGCCAGCCGGGCGTTGCCGCTGACCTCGCGCAGCGTGGAGGAGAAGACCACCTTCGGCAGGGCGCTCCACCGCGCCGCCCACTCGCGCTCGGCCTCGCTCCAGCCGGGGTCGTCCTCCTCGCGCTCCCAGTAGAGCATCGTCTCGTAGAGCCGGCGGCCCATCAGGTGGACGCCCGTCTCGCGCAGGTCGTCGAGGTGCGCGTCGAAGACGTCGTCGTCGGGCACGCCCCAGGCGAAGTTGCCGTCCGGGTCCTCCATGTAGCCGTCGAGCGAGGTGCTCATCGAGTAGGTGACCTTGCGCATGGCTGTGCTCCTTAGCTGGGCGGTCAACTGGGGGCGAACGGCCCTCCGTCGCTGAAGGCCGTCGCCGCGAACCGGCGGGCCATCTCCTCGTGCGTCTCGGCGACCGGGTGCAGGGCGTCCGGCAGGGGACGTACGTCGAAGTCGTCGCGGCCGTAGAGGTGCAGGCCGTCGAGGTGGTGCAGGTGGGGATCGGAGTGCTGGCGCTGCTCGACGATCGCCGCGAGGTCGCGGCGGATGACCTGCAGCGTCAGCTTGCCAGCCGGTACCTCGTCGGGGTCGCCCATGGCCCGGAAGACGAGCCGACCCTCGGCCAGCGCCTCGGCGTCGGGGGCGCCGGGCCCGGGCGTCTCCTCGTGGATCGGGCAGAGGATGGGGGAGACCACCAGGAGCGGCGCATCCGGGTGGCCCTCGCGGATCGTGTCGAGGAAGCCGTGGACGGCGGGGACGAACGCCCGCAGCCGCATCAGGTCGAGGTTGACCAGGTTGATCCCGACCTTGACGCTGACCAGGTCGGCGGGGGTGTCGCGCATCGTCCGGGCGGTGAACGGGTCCAGCAGCGCGCTGCCGCCGAACCCCAGGTTGACCAGCTCCACGTCGCCGTGCGCGGCGGCCAGCGCGGGCCAGGTGCGCGACGGGCTGGCGGCGATCGAGCCGTGGCTGATCGAGCTGCCGTGGTGGAGCCAGGTCCGCCGCGGGCTGGGTGGTGCCGGCGCGACGGGAGCGTCGGTGCGCAGCTCGACCAGCTCGGTCATCTGGTCGTGGGGAAGCCAGATCTCGATGTCCTTCTCGCCCGGCGGAAGACCGGTGAAGACGACCGTGCCGGCCGGACCGAAGGTGGTCTCGGAGGAGCCCGTCATCATGTCGATGGTCATCGTCCGGCCGCCGCCGACCGACCCCTGACCGACCAGCCGTCCGGCGACGACGAGGTCGTAGAGCCCACCCGGGCGGGCCGGTACGCCCGTGTAGACCCGGGTGGTGGCGACCGCGGTCAGCTCGACGTGCGTGGCGGCGGTGCGCAGCGCGAGGCGTACGCCCGAGGGCTGCGACTCGACCATGTGCAGCTGAGGGTCCTGCGTCTGGGCGCGGGCCCACTCCGGCAGCCGATGAGGCAACAGGCCGTCCGGCGTCCGCTCGGTCTCGAGGCAGCCGCGCAACAGGGCCGGGGTGACCGGCGTGGTGAGCAGGTCGGCGGTCATCGGCTGCTCGGGACCGGGGTCGCGTGGGTGCCCATGGGAGTCAACGTAGCGCTACGTTGGTGCGAACGCCCCGGAGCGGTGGACCGCTCCGAGCGGTGGAGGAGGACCCATGACCTACGACCCAGCGCTGGCTGCACGGGTCCGTGCTGCGGTGATCGACGCCTCCGGATGGGACGGCTACCGCGAGATCGCGATGTTCGGTGGGCTCTGCTGGACGGTCAACACCCACATGGCGGTGGGGGTGGGTGAGGGAGACCTGATGGTCCACGTGGGTGCCGACGGCGTCGAGTCCGCGCTCGCCCGTGGTGCCCGACGGGCGACGATGGGGGAGCGGACCATGGGCGGCGTCGTCCTCGTCTCCGCTGCCGACCTGCCCGATGCCGCGGCGATGGAGGCCTGGGTGCGCCCCGCCGTCGAACGGGCGCTGGCCCGTCCGCCGAAGCCCCGACGCCCCGCGGAGCCCTGACGGCTCATTGGACTCCGTGCTCAGTGCCGCGCGCTCTGTGCGGCAGCCTGGTGTCACCACGTGACACCTGACTGCCGCACAATCGGCGCATGGCTGGAGTGACGTCGCGGCGTACGACCGTGGGTGCGGCCGCCGCTGCGCTGGCGTTGGCGCTGGCGGGATGCGGGCAACCGGGGAGCGTGGCGCCTGCCCCGGAGCCCGCCCCCACTCCGTCCGTCGCGCCACCGATCCTGTCGCAGACGCCGATCCCGTCGCAGACACCCACGCCCGCCCAGACGCCCACGCCCGCCTCGACGCCTCCGCCCACACTCAGGCCGCGGGTCGACACCTCTGCTGCCGCCCTCCTGGAGACCTTGGCGGTCAAGGGTCGTGCTCCCATGACCGGCTACGCGCGGGAGCGTTTCGGTCCGGCTTGGCTGGACGCCGACCGCAACGGCTGCGACACCCGCAACGACGTGCTCCGCCGCCACCTGAGCGACCAGGTGATCGACCCGGCCACCCGCGGCTGCGTGGTGCTCGCCGGCCGCCTCGTCGACCCCTACACCGCGACGACGATCGACTTCGTGCGCGGCGACGGCTTCCTCGTCGACGTCGACCACGTCGTCGCAATGGGCAACGCCTGGGCCACCGGTGCCGCCCGGTGGGGCGTGCGGAAGCGGGCGGCCTTCGCCAACGACCCGCTCAACCTGCTGCCTGTCGACGCGTCGGCCAACCGGCAGAAGGGCGACGGGGACGCCGCGACCTGGCTGCCGCCGCACCGGGCCTTCCGCTGCGCGTACGTCGCCCGGCAGGTCAGCGTGAAGGCGAAGTACGGCCTCTGGGTCACTCCCGCGGAGCGGAGCGCGATGGAACACGTGCTGGATGCGTGCCCGCGGCGCCGCCCCGTGCCGGACTCCGGTGCGCCGGTCCGGGTCGACCACGACATCACCGACCCGGGCCCTCCGGCCTCCTAGAGTGGCCGCGTGACCGACGCCGAGCAGCCCCACGCCACCGACGCGGCCGCGCGGGGGTCGCGGCGCCGCGAGCGCACGCGTGCCCGGGTGCTCGACGCCGCCGAGTCGCTGGTGTCGGAGCGGGCACCCGAGCAGATCCGGGTCGAGGACGTCGCGGCGCGGGCGGGCATCTCCGCGGCCTCGGTCTACGTGCACTTCGGCACGAAGGACGCGCTGCTGGCGGCGGTGACCGAACGCGTGCTGAGCGTGGCCACCGATGCGCTGCGGGCGGCGTACGCGGCCGACACCTCGCCGTTGGAGCGGTTCGCCGGCGTCGGGACCGCCTACCTGCGGTTGATCCTCGACCACCCCGCGGTGGTGAAGTACCTCGGAGTCACGGGGGAGAGGGGGCCGGCCACGCCGCTCGACGACCAGGTCGTGGAGCGCTTCAGCCAGCTGCGTCGGGAGTTCGAGGCCAGCATCCGTGAGGCCGTCGACGCCGGTGCGGTCCGGCCGGTGGACCCCGAGCAGATGTCCTGGTTCCTGTTCGGAGCCTGGAACGGGGTCGCCGCCCTCGCGCTGCGCCGCGACGCACTCGCCCTGCCGTCCGAGCGTGTCGAGCAGGTCGTCATCGAGGCGGGGTTGGTGCTGCTGGAGGGTCTGATCGTCGACTCCTGAGGGGGTGCAGAGTTGGCTCAGGGGGCGGTCGGTGCTGGCGTGAGTGGCTCCGGCAGAGTTAACTGGAGTCAGACTCCAGATCAACTCCGTGAAAGTGGCGCCATGACCCAGACCGTGACGACCGAACCTCCTGCCTCCGACGCCGGTCAGGAGGTCTGGGACGCCGTCGTGGTCGGCGCCGGGCCGGGTGGACTCACCACCGGTGCCTACCTCGCGGCCAACGGCCAGAAGGTGCTCGTGCTGGAGGCCAACCAGGTGGTCGGTGGCAGCACCCAGGTCTTCCGCCGGGCGGGCAACAAGTTCGAGTTCGACGTCGGCACCCACTACGTCGGCGAGTGCGGCCCCGGTGGACGGATGCAGACTGCCCTCTCGGGCCTCGCGCTGACCGAGCGCATCAAGTGGGTGCGCCAGAACCCCGAGGGTCACTGCCGGATCATGGTCCCCGGCACGACCTTCGAGACGCCGACCGGCTGGGACACCTACCTCGAGCGCCTCATCGCCGCCTTCCCCGACGAGGAGGCGGGACTGCGCCGCTGCGTGCGCATCCTGCGGATCATCTCGGCCGGCGAGGAGCCGCGCCTCAAGCCGTGGATGCTGCTGCGCTGGGGCATCCGCCCGATCACGAAGCTGATGGACGCCTGCGGGCTGAGCGCCGACGCGCAGGCGGTCATCCTCGCCGAGAACGGCGACTACACGTGGCCGCCCTACCGCACCCCGGCCGTCATGCACGGCGGTCTGCTCCACCACTACCTCCAGGCCGGCGCCTACTACCCGCGCGGCGGAGGGCAGGTGATCGGCGCGCACCTGACCGACGTGATCCAGTCCTACGGCGGGACCGTGCGCACCAAGGCCCGCGTCGACCGCATCCTGATCGAGGACGGCCGTGCGGTCGGCGTACGCCTGCGGGGCGGCGAGGAGGTCCGGGCGGACGTCATCGTCGCTGCCGGTGACTACAAGAAGACGTGGACCGAGCTGGTCGGCGACGAGCACCTGACCCGGAGGCTGCGGCGCCGGCTCAAGGACCTCGAGATGACCCAGCCGATGTTCGCCGTCTACGTGGCGCTCGACGTCGACCTGCGCGAGCGCGACACCCCGCCGTTGGCCTGGGTGTGGCCGAACAACGACGTCGACGGCTACTACCGCGAGGTCGAGGCCGGTCGCTGCCCCGAGCAGATGCCGGTGGGCATCAGCTGCCCGACGGCGAAGGATCCCCTCGGCACACACTCGGCGCCCCCCGGCTACTCCACGCTCGAGCTGGTCAGCTGGGCGCCCAAGGAGCACGCCTTCTGGAACGTCGGCAGCGACCCGATGGAGGGCGCCGAGTACGGGCGCGACGAGAAGTACCGGGCGTTGAAGGACGAGCTGACCGAGCGCGTGCTCGACACGGCCTCGTTGATGATCCCCGACCTGCGCGAGCGGATGGTGTTCTGCGAGGCCTCGACGCCGATGACCCAGGAGCGCTTCACCCTGACCTCCGACGGCTCCTGCTACGGCATCGCTCCGCTGCTCAAGAACCTCGGCCCGTTCCGCCCGAAGGTCACGACCCACATCCCCGGTCTGTACCTCGGTGGCGCGAGCACCGAGCACATGTTCGGCATCAACGCCACGATCTGGGGCGGCATGAAGACCGCCGGCACCATCCTGGGCCGTGACCTCGAGCAGGAGGTCAAGGACGGCGCGGTCTTCGTCGAGGAGTCGAAGCTGACCGAGATCACCGACGACTGGGACCCGCTGCTCGCCTCGAAGCCGGGGTCGACGATCCGCCGCGCCGCGCGTCGGCGGCCGCAGGCCACCGCCTGACCCACCCGCCACGCGCACGGGAGCGGATCCGACCGCTCCCGTGTACGTGCCACCACCCGTGGGTAGGGGCTCGGGAGCGGGCTCGTCGCGAGCCTGCTCCCCGATCCTGAAGGTGGTAGATCATGAAGGCAGTGACGTGGCAGGGCGTGCATGACATGCAGGTCACCGACGTCCCGGACCCGCGCATCGAGGAACCCACGGACGTGATCATCAAGGTCACCTCCACCGGGCTCTGTGGCTCGGACCTGCACCTCTACGAGACGCTCGGGGCGTTCATGGAGCCCGGCGACATCGTCGGCCATGAGCCGATGGGCATCGTGGAGGAGATCGGCTCCGAGGTCACCCAGCTCGCGGTGGGCGACCGCGTGGTCGTGCCGTTCAACGTCTCTTGCGGCTCGTGCTGGATGTGCGACCGGCACCTCTACAGCCAGTGCGAGACCACACAGAACCGTGAGCACGGCACCGGGGCCAGCTTCTTCGGCTACTCCAAGCTCTACGGACAGGTGCCCGGCGGGCAGGCGGAGTACCTCCGCGTGCCCTTCGGCAACTTCCTGCCCGTCAAGGTGCCGCAGGAGCACCCCGACGACCGCTTCCTCTTCCTCTCCGACGTGCTGCCGACGGCCTGGCAGGGCCTGAAGTACGCCGACGTGCCCGACGGCGGGACCCTCCTGGTGCTCGGCGCCGGACCGATCGGTGACATGGCCGCGCGCATGGGCGTACGCGCCGGGCACCGCGTGATCAGCGTCGACCGCGTGCCCGAGCGGCTCGCCCGGGTCCAGGCGTTCGGTGCGGAGGTGCTCAACCTCGATGACCTCAAGGGCGGCGGTGCCGTGGCCGAGGTCGTGCGCGAGATGACCGACGGCCGAGGCGCCGACTCCGTCATCGACGCGGTCGGGATGGAGGCGCACGGGTCGCCCGTCGCGCAGGGCGTGCAGAAGTTCGTGGGGCTGCTGCCCGACGCCATCGCCGAGCCGATGATGAAGAAGGCCGGCATCGACCGCCTCGCCGCGCTCCACACGGCGCTCGATGCCGTACGCCGCGGCGGCACCGTCTCGCTCTCGGGCGTCTACGGCGGCGCGGTGGACCCGATGCCGATGTTCCAGATGTTCGACAAGCAGGTGCAGCTGCGGATGGGGCAGGCCAACGTGCGTGCCCACACCGACGAGCTCCTCGAGATGCTGCTGGAGGACGACCCGTTCGGTGTCGACGCCTTCGCCACCCACCACCTCCCGCTGGCTGAGGCCCCGGACGCCTACAAGCACTTCCAGAAGAAGGAGGAGGGCATGGTCAAGGTGGTCTTCAAGCCCTGAGTCGTGGCCTCTGAGGGTTGTGGGCGCGAACCCCGACGACACGCCTTGTCCCGGTGCGGTTCGCGCACACAGCCGGAGGGCGTCAGTCGCGCAGGCGCCGCCGCATGGTCCACACGTTCTTGTCGCCCTCGTGGGCGTAGTGGAGCTCGTCCAGCGCCGCCTGGGCCAGGGCGATCCCTCGGCCCGACTCGGCCAGCGGGTCGGGCATCAGCGCGCTGAGGTCGCCCTCGTACCTCTGTCCGTCGTCGGCGAGCACGCCCTCGACGTGGTCGGGCCTCATCCGGAGCGTGAACGACCACCACACCTGACCCGGGGGCAGGCCGTGCTCGACGACGTTGCCGGCGATCTCGATGGCTGCGGTCTCCAGCATCATGAAGGCGGTCTCGTCGACGTCGGGGTGGGCGACCCTGGCCCGCTCGACGAGGTCGTGGAGGTCGGCGAGCCCCTCCGGAACCGCCCACCCCTCAAGGGTGAAGGTGTCACCATCCATCGGTGGCCTCCCCGACGTCGGCGTAGGGCTTGAGCACGCGGTCGAGGTTGGTCAGCTGGAGCACCGACCGCACCTGTTCCGGGGCGCCGGCGATCCGAAGGTCGCCGCCGGCCACGCGGGTCGCCTTGAGCCCGTTGACCAGGGCGCCCAGCCCGGAGGAGTCGACGAAGGTCGTGGGGGAGAGGTCCACGACGACGCGGGGGTGGCCCTCGGCCACGCAGTTCTCCACGGTCGAGCGCAGCGAGGGGGCCGCGACCATGGTGAGTCGGCCCTCGCACCGGACGACCACGTGGTCACCGTGGACGGTCGTGTCGATCTGCATCAGCTCTCCTGCTCCTCTGGTTGGTCGACGGGTCGGTAGAGGGCCGCCCGGAAGATGATGCTCATCACGAGCAGGTCGTAGGCCACCCACACGACGTTGACGGTCGTGCCGATGGTGCTGGTGGCGGCCCCGGTCCAGAGCCGGACGACACCGATGACGCAGGCGGCGACGAGGACGACCGTGGCCAGCAGCTGCGGCCAGATCAGGCGCCACGGGAAGCTGCCGCCGGCCTGCCGGGTCTTCGGGGTCACCACGAAGCCGAGCGGCCGGTGGAGGAAGACATTGGCCAGCGCCGTGGTGCAGGCGCGGATCCAGAGCGGGAAGAGCGCGAGGCTGTACTGGTGACCGCGCCACGTCTTCACGCCGTAGCCGACGACGAAGAAGAGCAGCTGGTTGAGCACGATGTAGGGCAGGAAGCGCTGGAGGAACTCCATCCCGTAGGCGTGCACCGGCAGCACCCCGAAGCACAGGTAGAACACGGGCGCAGCCATGAAGATGACGGCGGCGAAGCCGGAGAGATAGCTCCACATCGTGGAGAAGTACATGAGTCGTTGCGCGAGGCTGAGGCCACGCTGCACGAGCGGGTTCTCCTTGAGCAGCACCTGCAGGGTGCCCTGCGCCCAGCGCAGCCGCTGCTGCAGCATCGTGCGCAGGTCCTCCGGCGCGAGGCCGTGGGCCAGCACCTCGTGGTGGTAGACCGACTTCCACCCGAGCGCGTGCAGCCGCATGCAGGTGGCCATGTCCTCGGTGACCGAGACGGTGGCCAGCGGCATCATCGGCTGGGCCTCGTCGCCCCGGTCGACGTCGACGGCGCGCACCAGCTGGCGTACGGACTCCAGTGCTCCGAGCGGGGACCAGTCCCGGTCGGCGAGCTGGTCGAGGGCCACCTCGTCGACCACCAGCACCCCCACCTCCTGGTCGAGCGCGACGGGCAGCTCGCCGATGGACTCGAGGTCGGCCTGGATGGCGGCGAAGTCGCGGGCGACCGCGCCACGACTCACCGACTCGACGGCCTTCTGGAAGGCGTAGGTCACCTCGGCCACCGGGGTGCCGGCCCGCAGGTCGCGCGACGCCTGCTGGGCTGACGTACGCAGCATCTCGAGGTCTCCGGCGACCTCGGGGTGGGTGCGCCGAGCGGAGCGCGCGGCGCGGGCAAGGATCGTGCGGGAGGCCCGCAGGGCGTCCTCGACGGCGGCCTCGACCTCGCGCACGTAGCCCACGATGCCCAGCTGCATCAGGGCGTCGCGTCGCAGCACGGCGTTGGAGCCGCAGAAGAACGCGGCGTTCCAGCCGTCCTTGCCCTGTTGGATGGGGCCGTAGAAGAGCGGGGCCTGGCTGCCGAGGGGGTCGGAGTCGGTGACGTTGGTGAACCACTGAGGGGTCTGGACCAACGCGACCTCGGGGTCGTGGAACCAGCCCAGCGTGCGGTCCAGGATGGCGGGATCGGGGATCTGGTCGGCGTCGAGGATGAGCATGAACTCACCGTCGGTGGCGAAGAGAGCGTTGTTGAGGTTGCCGGCCTTCGCGTGGCGGGGCCGGTCGGTCCAGTCGTCGCTGCGGGTGAGGTAGCCGACGCCGAGCTCGGCGGCGGCCGCGGCGAGCTCGGTCCGGTTGCCGTCGTCGAGGATCCAGGTGCGGTGCGGGTAAGTGATCTGCTCCGCAGCCCGGGCGGTGGTCATCACCATCTCCACAGGCTCGTTGTAGGTCGTGATGAAGACGTCGACCGTCGCGCCGTCCGGAGGGGGTGGGGCGTCGCCGCGCACCTTGATCCGCCACACCGTCAGGCCGAAGAGGTAGGCGTCGATGAGGGCGTAGGTCTCGGCCACCGCCAGCGGCACGGCGATCCACCAGTTGTCCCAGTTGACCGACCAGCCCCACCGCCACACGACGTACCAGGTCCCGGTCAGCAGGGTCAGGACCACGAGGATCCGGACGGCGAGCTGTCGCATCATGAAGGCAGCCTCCTGACCACCACGACGGTGAGGTCGTCCTCGAGCTCGTTGGCGCGGACGAACTCCTCCACTCGGGCGACGATGGCGTCCGGGGAACCGAGGTCTCGCACCAGCCGAGTGGCGGCCTCGATCACCGCTGCCTGCTCGGGGAGCACGTCCAGGACCCCGTCACTGACGATGAAGAGCGTCTCCCCGGGCCTGAGTGCCTCCAGGTGCGGGGTCCACGAGTCGTGGGGCAGCGTGCCGAGAGGCAGGTCGCTCGAGGCGAGCTGGCGGGCCGGGCCCTCCGGCGGCACGACGAGCGCCAACCCGTGCCCGGCGTCGACGTACTCGATCTCGCCGGTGGCGGGAGTGATCCGGCAGGCGAAGAGTGTCGCGAAGGTCGAGGTCTCCGTGAAGTCCTCGTCCATGCCCACCGCCGTGCGACGCACGGCCTCGGCCAGAGGGTTGAACGACGACGAGACGCGCATCATCGACCGGATGCCGGCGGTGAGGGCTGCGGCGGTGAGCCCCTTGCCCATGACGTCGGCGACCACCAGCTGCAGGCGGCCGTCGAGCTCCATCCAGTCGAAGTAGTCACCACCCACGTGGCGGGCGGGCAGGCAGCACCCCGCGAGCTCGTAGCCCGGCACCTCGATGCGGCGGTAGGGGAGGAGCCGGCGCTGGACCTCGCGGGCCTGCACCTCGTCGGCGTCGAATGCGAGCTCGCGCTCCACCCAGCGGGCCAACCCGGCCAGCAGGTCGAGCTCCTGCTCCGACATGGCGCGGGGCGTGTCGTCGACCAGGCAGAGAGCACCGACGACCTCACCGCCCGGCGCCGACAGCGGGTGGCCCACGTAGAAACCGATGGTGCCGTTCTCGACGTCCGGGTGGTCGGCGAACCTGGCGTCACCCGCGGGGTCCGTCACGACCAGGGCATCGGCCTCAGCGACCGTGTGGGTGCAGAAGGAGAGCTCCCGAGGAGTGTCGCCGAGGTCGAGGCCCACCGCCGACTTGGTGAACTGCCGGTCGGTGTCGACGAGGTTGACTGCCACCTTCGGCACGTCGAAGAGCCGCTGGGCGAGCCGGACGACCTGGTCGAACCGCTCCTCCGGCCCGGTGTCCAGCAAGTGCAGCTCTCGCAACGCCTGCACCCGGGCCTGTTCCTGCGACTCGTCCACGCACCCCTCCTCACGATGGGTCCGACCCTACCCACTTCGGGGGACGTCCACCCTTGGCTCGCCGGAGCTCGCCACCACGCACACCTCAGGTGGCGAGGGCCGCGCGCAAGGCCATCTCCACCATCGCGCCGAAGGTCTGTTCGCGCTCCTGTGACGTGGTCTCCTCGCCGGTGACGATGTGGTCGGAGACGGTGCAGATCGCCAGGGCGCGCCGCTCATGCTGCGCCGCCAAGGTGTAGAGGGCGCTCGCCTCCATCTCGACGGCCAGCACCCCGTGCTTCACCTGCGCCTCCATCAGCTCGGGCCTGGGGGAGTAGAAGGAGTCGCTGGAGAAGATCAGGCCCACGTGGCTGGTCACGTCCTCCATCGACTCCGCGGCCTCGACCGCGGCGCGCAGCAGGCCGAAGTCGGCGACCGGGGCGTAGTCGTAGCCGCCGAAACGGTGCGTGTTCATCGACGAGTCGGTGCAGGCCCCGGACGCGATGACGACGTCACGGATGGCCACCTTCTCGGTGAGGGCGCCGCACGAACCGACCCTGATGATCGTCGTGACGCCGTACTCCTCGAAGAGCTCGTTGGCATAGATCGCCAGTGAGGGCTGGCCCATGCCCGAGCCCTGCACCGAGACGCGCCTGCCCTGCCACGTGCCGGTGAAGCCGAGCATGCCGCGGACCTCGGTGTAGCACTCGACGTCGTCGAGGAAGGTCTCCGCGATCCACTTGGCTCGCAAGGGGTCTCCGGGCATGAGGACGACGGGGGCGACCTGACCGGCAGCAGCGCCGATGTGAATGCTCATGCGGAGCAACCTATCCCCGCTAGTCTCGCCCCGTGACGCGACTCGACCCGTCCCTGATGCCGCACGTGGCGCTGTCCGTACGCGCCCACAACCGCGAGGCCCTGCACCGCACCGACGAGGCGTGGCTGGCCGAGCAGTGGTCGCGCGACGACACGCGTGTCCTCGTCGTGAGCGGGGGGCGCGTCGCCTTCCGCGACGACGCGGTTCCGTGGCTGACACCGGCCGAGGCGCACGCCCTGGCCCCGGGTGGCGAGCGGATCCTGCTGGGGCAGCGCGACGGGCGTACGCGGTTCGCCGTGCTCGCCGGACGCGACGAGGTGGTCGGGGGCACCGAGGACTGGGTCGGGCTGCGCGGCCTCTTCCCGATGCTCGCCGTCGCTGACGACCGGGCCTCGGAGGAGGCGCCGTGGCTCTTCCACGCCGTCGGGTTGGCGGAGTGGCGTCGCTCGACCCGGTTCTGCCAGCGCTGCGGGGGCGACCTGTCGCCGCGCGCGGCCGGTCACGAGCTCGTGTGCGACGGGTGCGGCCGCTCGCAGTTCCCGCGCACCGACCCCGCGGTGATCATGGCGATCACCTCCGGCGAACCGGGCAGCGACGACGAGGCGATCCTGCTGGGCCACCAGTCCTCGTGGCCGGCCTCGCAGTGGTCGACGCTGGCGGGTTTCTGTGAGCCGGGAGAGACGCTGGAGGACGCCGTGCGCCGCGAGACCTACGAGGAGACCGGCGTACGGGTGGGCGAGGTGTCCTACTTCGGCTCCCAGCCGTGGCCACTGCCGGCCAGCCTCATGGTCGCCTTCTTCGGGCGGGCGACCACCCGGGAGATCGACGTCGACGGTGCCGAGATCACCGAGGCGCGATGGTTCACCCGGGCTGAGCTGCGAGCCGGCCTGGAGGACGGCACCCTCACCGTGCCGCGCAGCGTCTCGGTCTCGGCCTCCCTGCTGACGGCCTTCCTCGGGACGGTCCTGCCGGGCCGGGACTTCTGGCGGAGCTGAGGGGAGTCAGCCGAGCTCGGCGAGCTTCGCCTTGACCTGCGCCAAGCTGGGGTTGGTCTGTGCGGAGCCGTCGGAGTAGACGAGCGTCGGCACGGTCTGGTTGCCGCCGTTGGCCTGCTCGACGAGCAGCGCCGCCTCGGGCACCTGCTCGATGTCGACCATCTCGAAGGGGATGCCCTCGCGGTCGAGCTGGCTCTTGAGGCGGTGGCAGTAGCCGCACCACGGGGTGCTGTACATCGTGAACTGGGCGGCGACGGTCACGCGGACTCCTCTGTCAGGGGATGAGGAGCGGGTCCCGGGTCCTTCGACCCGCTCGTCTGGTGGGAACAGTACGTCGCCTCCCACCATTCCCCCGGGGCGCTGCCGCCATGCCGCAGCGCGGGCACGTACCGTACGCCGGTGCTCTCCACGATCCTCGTCGAACACCCGTGGCTCACGACCACCACCCTCGTCGCGCTGGTGGTCGTCGGCCCCCTCCTGGGGGCGTGGCTCGTCGGGCGACAGCGGACCACGGCCGTGCTGCTGGCGCTCGCCCTCCTCGTGGTGGCGGCGCTCACGCTGGTGCCGACGAGCCGCGACCTGGAACGGGGCTGCTGGGTCGAGTGGACGGTGCCGACGCCGGGCGCCGTGGAGCTGGTCGCCAACGTGATCCTCTTCGTGCCCGTGGTGTTGCTGCTCGGCGTGCTGCTCCAGCGCCCCCTCCTCGCCCTGCTGACGGCCAGCGCGGGCTCGCTCCTCGTGGAGACCGTCCAGGCGCTCGCGCCTGCCCTGGGGCGCTCCTGCTCCACCAACGACTGGCTCTCCAACACGATCGGCGCGGCGCTGGGCGCCCTGCTCGCGGTCCTGGCGCTGGTCCTCCACAGGCGTCTGCGTGGCGTCGGTGCTGCGGTCTAGGCTCGGTGAGACCTGTCGACCCTGAGGAGACGTGACCGCGTGACCCCCGAAGCCCTGCTCGACGCGCTCGACCCCGAACAGCGTCGGGTGGCCGAGGCGTTGCGGGGGCCCGTGCGGGTGCTCGCGGGGGCGGGCACCGGCAAGACCCGCGCGATCACCCACCGGATCGCCCACGGGGTGGCGACCGGCGTCTACGCGCCCACCGAGGTGCTGGCCGTCACCTTCACCACACGCGCGGCAGGGGAGATGCGCACCCGCCTGCGCGACCTCGGTGCCCCCGGTGTCCAGGCGCGTACGTTCCACTCCGCCGCCCTGCGCCAGCTGCGGTTCTTCTGGCCGCGGGTGCACCAACGCGAGCTGCCGGAGCTGACGCAGTCGAAGATCGGGATGCTCGCCACCGCGGCGCGTCGCCAGCGGCTCGCGCCCAACCAGGCGGTGCTGCGCGACCTGGCCGCGGAGATCGAGTGGGCGAAGGTCTCCAACGTCTCGGCCGACGGCTACGCCGTGGCGGCCATCCGTCGGGGCCGCGAGGTCAACGACGTCGACCCCACGACCGTCGGGCACGTCTACGAGGCCTACGAGGAGGTCAAGCGCGCGGCCGGGCGCATGGACATGGAGGACGTCCTGCTCTGGACCGCCGGCCTGCTCGCCGACGACGAACGGGTCGCTGCGCAGGTCCGCCGGCAGTACAAGTGGTTCGTCGTCGACGAGTTCCAGGACGTCTCGCCGTTGCAGTCGGCCCTTCTCGACCTCTGGCTCGGTGGGCGCGACGAGATCTGCGTCGTCGGCGACCCGGCCCAGACGATCTACTCCTTCGCAGGCGCGGACGCGACCTACCTGCGCACCTTCACCGACCGGCATCCCGGCGCCACCTCGGTCGAGCTGGTGCGCAACTACCGCTCCACCCCCGAGATCGTGCAGGCGGCGAACGCGTCGCTGGCCGGCAGCTCGAGCCAGGGGGTCGAGCTCCGCGCCCAGCGCCCGTCGGGCCCGGCGATCACCGCCACCGGCCACAGCGACGAGGTGGCCGAGGCGACCGCGGTGGCTCACCAGGTCTCCGCGCTCATCGCCCAGGGGGTGCCGGCGAGCGAGATCGCGGTGCTGCTGCGCATCAACGCCCAGTCGGAGAACTTCGAGGACGCCTTCGCCGAGCTGGGTGTGCCCTACGTGGTCCGTGGCGCGGCCCGCTTCTTCGACCGGCCCGAGGTGCGCAAGGCCGTCACGCTGCTGCGCGGGGCTGCCCGGTCCGGCCAGTCGGACGAGACCCCGTTGGAGACGGTGCGCGCGACCCTGTCGGGCCTCGGGTGGTCGGCGGCCGCCCCCACGGCCCGTGGCCAGACCCGTGACCAGTGGGAGTCGTGGCAGGCGTTGGTCGACCAGGCCGCCGCCTTCCTCAAGGAGGGGGCCGACCTGGGTGCGTTCGTCGACGAGCTCGACCGGCGTGCCTCCGAGCAGCACGCGCCCGTGGCCGAGGGCGTCACCCTGGCCACCCTGCACACGGCCAAGGGCCTGGAGTGGGACGCGGTCTTCCTGGTCGGACTGGTCGAGGGCACCCTGCCGATCGTCTACGCGAAGACGCCGGCGGAGGTGGAGGAGGAACGCCGCCTCTTCTACGTCGGCCTCACCCGTGCCCGCGAGCACCTGGCGCTGAGCTGGGCGTACGCCCGCAACCCCGGCGGCCGGGGCAGTCGCTCCCGCTCCCGCTTCCTCGACGCCGTGGTGGGCGAGGGCGACGAGGGGGCACCCGAGCGTCAGCGGGCGGGGCGCAGGAAGGGGCCGGCGAAGGGGCGGCACTGCCGCACCTGCAACCGTCCCCTGAGCACGGCCGCGGAGAAGAAGGTGGGGCGGTGCGCCGAGTGCCCCATCACCTACGACGAAGAGCTCTTCGAGGAGCTGCGGGAATGGCGTCGGGCGCGCGCCGCCGACGACGAGGTGCCGCCCTACGTCGTCTTCAGCGACACGACCCTTCAGCTGATCGCCGAGCACAAGCCCCAGGACGAGGCGGGCCTGCTCCGGATCTCCGGTGTGGGCCCCACCAAGGTGGAGCGCTACGGCGACGACCTCCTCGAGAGGTTGACCTCGCGCTGACCGGGGGCTGGTGCCGTGGCCGGACGAGGCGGCCGCGCCGGGAAAGACTGGATGTTACGGATCCACGCAAACTTTTCGTGAGATTCCCCGGAAAATGATTTGCCGCCCTTCTGGCGGCGGCGCTAGGTTCGTCCGCGTACCTGTCACGCGCATCACGGCCCCACGAGGTCGGCGCCCGAGAACGACGAGGAGGTGGAACCGATGGACAAGAACGTGATCTTCACGGCCCCGCAGCCGTGCCAGCGCGCCCTGCCGTCGGCCCGCGTCCTCACCACGACGTGGCGTCGCGATCTTGCTGCCCAGGGAGCGCTCCGTCTGCGTGACGAGCGCATCGTAGCCCTTGCCTGCGCCGCCAAGGCCCCGAAGGCCGCCGAGCTCGCCGCCAACGTGACGGGACCCGTCGCCTGGAGACCACCGCCCTGTTGACTCAGGACGGCACCTCCGGGCCGCGGACTCCCACCAGGGAATCCGCGGCCTTCTGCATTTCCACTGCTCGACGCTTCACCACCACCGAAGCACCCACCGTTTCCCGCACACCAGCAGAAGAGGAGGTGACCGATCCGTGACCAGCGCACTCCTGTCGCCACCACGACCCAGGACCCCTGTCAGCGCATCGGTCGTCCCGGCGCACGCCGCGACACCCCCGTGCCACACCGCCGACCCCGAGCTCTGGTTCGCCGAGTCCCCGGAGGACGTCGAGACGGCGAAGGCGCTCTGTCGGGCCTGCCCACTGCGCTCCCGCTGCCTCGAGGAGGCCCTCGGACGCCGCGAGCCCTGGGGGGTCTGGGGCGGCGAGCTGCTGCTCCAGGGCGTCGTGATCCCCCGCAAGCGACCCCGGGGCCGCCCCCGCAAGGACGCCGGCGTCGCCGCGTGACCAACCACCATCCATCCACCCGCACCGCGGGACATCCGTCGAGGGACGGACCACACGAACGGACACCGAACAGACATGATCCTCAGACCTGAAGAACTGATACGCACCCACCAACAGCTTCGCCTGGCCGAGGCCGAGCTCGTGCGGCGCGACCGGCGGCTGACCGTCGGACGCGTGGGCAGGGCCGCGGAGCGCGCCGCACTGCGAGCCCGACTGGCGGTCGCCCGAGCCCTGTGAACCGGTCGGCGGGAGAGGTGCCGCCCGGTCCCCGGCAGGGCTACGGTGACGACATGTGGACCTGCGACCGGTGCGGCGCCACCACCACGTCACCGACCCAGGCGTACGGGTGGACCACCTCCGTCGAACAGGGCCGCCGCCTGCGGTTCTGCGTGCCCTGCTCGCGTGAGCACCTGCGCGAGATCGAGGGCAAGCTCGACAGCGACCTGTGGTGACTCAGCCCGTCATCGCCCAGCAGCACCCGCAGTGCGGGTGCTGCTGCCACGTCTCGCGCTCGACGTCGTGGGCGCCGCGCATCCACACCGACGCCGACCACGTCGAGGGTTGACGCCCTTCCGCCCAGGCGCACAGGTCGCTCACAGCCGCGACCAGCGCGCGCTCGAGCACCAGCGAGCACAGGTCCTCCGGTAGGGGCGGTGGGGCCTCCGGCGGTCGGGGGAGGGGGCGCACGCCCTGGGCCTGTGCCTCGGCGCACCGCAGGCAGGCGGTGGCGCCCGGGGCGACGAAGGGCCCCACGCGTACCCGTGTGGGCAGCACACTGGTGTAGAGCGCCGGCCGGTCGTGGGCCAGCAGGTCGTCGTGGGTCTCCCAGGAGGGCGGGCCGGGGGTGAGGACCCACGTCAGCTCCGCGTCGCTGCCGCTGCGTCGGGCGGCGACGGTGAGGCCCGCCTGCTCCAGCAGCGTCGTCGCCCTCTTCCGCCAGGCGGCGGGAGCCAGGAGGGCCACCCTCGTGGCGGCGCGTGCGGCCGCCAACAGCTGGTGCTCCTCGACGTCGATGAGGAGACCGGCCCGGTCCAGGGCGTCGGCGACCGCCCCGTCGGTGCCCGTGGAACCTCGCCGCGGCAGCCCCCGGCGCAGCTGCACCAGGACCTGACGCACCGCGGTGGTGTCGGGCAGCACCACCTGGTGGGCGGGGTCGGCGCCGACCAGGAGCAGGCCGCGGTCGTTCGCGTCGACGACGACGCCCCGACGCAGCCGCACGGTCGAGGAGCGCGCCGACGGGGTGGCGGGGAGGGTGGCTGACTCGCTCATGCGCTCACCTTGGCAGTCGGCCTGCGGGTCGTGTGGCGCTCATCCACAGGCCGGGGGAGTGCTGGAGACAGCGACACGGCGCCGTCCCCGAAGGGACGGCGCCGTGTCGAAACCGCTCAGGGGCGTGGTGTCACGCCTTGCCGAGGATGCGGTTGAGGTTGGTGCCACAGGTCGGGCAGACGGCCTTGGCCATCCGGGTGCCCTTCTCGTTGACCTTGACCTCGCCCGACGCCTCGCGCTTCTCCTTGCACTTGACGCAGTAGAACTCGCCGCTCCAGGTCTCCGCCATGACGGCCTCCTTGCTGGTTGTGATTCTCGGTCGTCGCGACGGGGATTCGGGGAAGCCCGCCGGATCGGGGCCACGGGGCCCCAGACGTTGGAAACCCTACGGCACGCTCACGCTGAGGCAAGCGTGGCGCACCGTCGGCGTGGCGCGTGCGTACGCTGCTGGCCATGACTGCCGACGACACGACCCTGACCCACCTGCGTCTGGAGCGCCCCGCCGAAGGGGTCGCGGTCCTCACCCTGGACAACCCCGAGCAGCGCAACGCGATGTCCGACGAGATGACGTCGTCGTGGGTGCGAGCGGTCGACGCCCTGGCCGGTGACTCCACCGTGCGGGCCGTCGTGGTCACCGGGGAGGGGAGCGCGTTCTCCTCCGGCGGTCAGCTGGACTGGCTGGCCAGCGAGCCCGACGCGAGCGTCGATCGGCTGCGCGGACGGATGATGCCCTTCTACCGGGCGTGGCTCTCGATCCGTCGACTCGAGGTGCCGACGATCGCGGCCATCAACGGTCCCGCGATCGGTGCCGGCCTCTGCCTGGCGCTGGCCTGTGACCTGCGCGTCGCCGCCCGCGGCGCGAAGATGGGCGTGCCCTTCCTCAAGCTCGGTCTGCACCCGGGGATGGCTGGCACGTTCCTGCTGCCCGACGCGGTGGGTCCGGCGGTGGCCCGCGACCTCTTCCTGACCGGTCGGCTCGTCGAGGGCGACGAGGCTCTCCGGCTGGGGCTGGTCTCCCGGGTGCTGGAGTCCGACGGCTTCCGTGAGCAGGCGGTCGCGGTCGCGGCAGAGGTGGCCGCGACCGCGCCCGTCGCCGCCAAGCTGACCAAGGCCGCGTTGCGCGACGGCGGCCACGGCAGCTTCGACCATGCCCTGCAGTGGGAGGCGTTGGCGCAGCCGGTCACGCTGGCCACCGCCGACCTGCAGGAGGGGATCCGTGCCGTGCAGGAGCGTCGCTCGCCCCGCTTCGAGGGGCGCTGATCGAGGGGCGCTGATCGAGGGGCGCTGACCGAAGAAGTGAAGAGGCCCCCTGCCGTCCACGGCCGCTAGCCTTCCCCTTGCGAACGTCCGTGGATGGGGCCGGGGGCCTCATCTGCGCACACGCTATGAGCACTCTCGCGCTGCGGTCAACAGGTTCGCTGGCAGCGAAACTCACATCTTGTGCACAACCTTGTGGAAAGACCTGTTCATGACGAGGGGTGACCGGTGGATGACGGGGTGTCGGTTGGGGAACAAGGTGTGCAGGACACGCCGGGGACGGAGCGCCGCGATCGGGCTCCCACCTGCGACGACGACGCATTGAGGCCTGTGGAGGAGCACGACTGTGGGGGACACGCCGTACGACGCCGGGCCAGTGGCTGCCCTGAGACGCATCGCGTTCCTGCTGGAGCGTGCCCGCGAGGACACCTACAAGGTGAAGGCCTACCGCGCGGCGGCCGCCACGATCCTGCCCCTGCAGGAGTCCGAGCTCCGGGCGCACGTCGAGGCGGGCACGCTCACGACCCTGCCCGGAGTCGGGGCCAGCACCGCGGCCGTGGTCACCGAGGCGCTCAGCGGACAGGTGCCCGAGCGCCTCGCCAAGGTCGAGCGGCAGCACGGCGGACCCCAGGTCGAGGGTGGGCAGGAGCTCCGCGCCGCGTTGCGGGGTGACCTGCACTCCCACTCCGACTGGTCAGACGGCGGGTCGCCCATCGAGGAGATGGCGTTCACGGCCATGGAGCTCGGGCACGACTACCTGGTGCTGACCGACCACTCACCCCGGCTGAAGGTGGCGCGGGGACTCTCCGCCGAGCGACTGGCGCGCCAGCTCGACGTGGTCGACGCCGTGAACGCTCACGTGGCCGACCAGGGCTTCACCCTGTTGAAGGGCATCGAGGTCGACATCCTCGACGACGGCTCCCTCGACCAGAGCGAGGAGATGCTGGGGCGCCTCGACGTACGCGTGGCGAGCGTGCACTCCAAGCTCCGGATGGACTCCGCGCCCATGACGCGCCGCATGGTCGCCGCGGTCGCCAACCCGTGGGTCAACGTGCTCGGGCACTGCACCGGACGGCTGGTCACCGGCTCGAGAGGCACCCGCCCTCCCAGCCAGTTCGACGCGCGCGCGGTCTTCGAGGCCTGCGCGGAGCACGGTGTCGCCGTCGAGATCAACTCCCGACCCGAGCGCCGCGACCCTCCCACCCGCCTGCTGGAGCTGGCGCGCGACGTCGGTTGCCTCTTCTCGATCGACAGTGACGCCCACGCCCCGGGGCAGCTCGACCTGCTCGATCACGGTTGCGCCCGCGCCGAGGCCGCGGGCATCGATCCTGCACGCATCGTGAACACCTGGCCGCTTTCGCAGCTGCGGGAGTGGGCGACCCCGTAGCCTCGTCACCCATGGAGCCGGGTGTGGCGGTCGAGGTGCGACGCAGCAAGCGTCGCCGTCGCACCGTGTCGGCGCACCGTGAGGGCGACACGGTCGTCGTGCTGATGCCTGCGTGGATGAGCAAGCGCGACGAGCAGAAGTGGGTCGACGAGATGGTGCGCCGCCTCGAGCGTTCCGAGGCGCGCACCCGACCGAGCGACGAACAGCTGCTGCTCCGTGCCCGCGCGCTCAACGACGAGCTCTTCGGTGGCCTCGCGGCGCCCGCGTCGGTCCGGTGGGTCGACAACCAGCGCTCCCGCTGGGGCTCGTGCACCCCTGCCGACCGGTCCATCCGCCTCTCGTCGCGTCTCCAGGGCATGCCGACGTGGGTGATCGACTACGTGCTCGTGCACGAGCTGGCCCACCTGCTCGTCCCGGGCCACGACGACGAGTTCTGGGGCTGGGTCAACCGTTTCCCGCGCACCGAACGCGCCCGGGGCTACCTGGCCGGCTGGTCGGCTGCCCAGGTCGACGGGGGCAGTGCCCACGTCGATTGACGTCGACCATGGGCTCCGTGACTGACGTGTCAGCGGTCGCGGCCTGAGCTCCACCGGGCGCGGGCGGTGGCGACGAGCTCGTGCATGTCGTCGTCGAGGTCGTCGGGGAGCGCGGCGACGGGCCACCACCGGACGTCGATCGACTCGGCGCTCGTGTGGTGGATCGCCCCGGTGGGGGCCAGGGCGGTGAAGCGCACGTCGAGGTGGTGAACGGTCACCCCGGGGTGGCAGAAGGCCACCTCGTGCTCGTCGAGGTGCACCGGCACCGGGTCGAGCTCGAGGGCGGTGAGCCCGGACTCCTCAAGGCCTTCCCGCAGGGCCGCTCCGGCCACGGTCCTGTCGTCCCGCTCGCAGTGACCACCGAAGTGGAACCACCGCCCGGCCTTGCGGTGCAGGTTGAGCAGGACGTGGTCGAGGTCGGCGGAGAGGACCAGCACGCCGGCGGTGACGTGGTCGGTCAGGCAGGCGCGCTCCATCCCGTCGGGTCGCTGGTCGAGGTGGGTGAGGAAGCGGTCCTTCAGCCGGGCCTGCCGGCCGGGGATCGGGTCCCACGCCGAGAGTCGGGCGACCGTGTCGTCACGCAGGGTGGAGCCCACCCGCTCGGGGGCCCCGCTCACCCGGCGTCGGGGCGGTCGTCGCCGCCCAGGAGATCGCGCAGGCCGGCCTCGAACTCCTCGTCGGTGAGCGCTGCCGTCGCCTCGGCGCCCTCACGGAAACCGAGCGGGTCGTCGAGGTCCGCCGCGGTGGGCAGCAGGTCCGGGTGCATCCAGACGCCGTCGCGGGCCTCGATGCCCTGGCGGGTTCGCAGGGATCCCCACAGCGTGGAGGCGTCCCGCAGCCGGCGCGGTCGCAGCTCCAGCCCGACGAGGTTGGCGAAGGTCTGCTCGGCGGGACCACCCGCGGCGCGCCGACGGCGTACGGCCTCCTGGAGCTTGGCCGCGGTGGGCATGCGCTCGTTGGCCGCCTGACCCACGACCTCGTCGACCCATCCCTCGACGAGGGCGAGGGTCACCTCGAGGCGCTGCAGCGCCGCCTGCTGCGCCGGCGAGGGCTTGAGGTCGAACAGTCCGCCCTCGAAGGCCTGCTGCATGGAGGAGAGGTCGTTGAGGTCGAGACCGCGCATCTGCTCCTCGATGCCGGCGGTGTCGACCTCGATGCCGGCGGCGTAGTCGGAGACCGCTCCCAGCAGGTGGGCGGAGAGCCAGGGCACGTGGGCGAAGAGTCGGTGGTGGGCGGCCTCGCGCAGCGCGACGTAGAGCAGCACGTCGTCCTCGCTGACGTCGAGGCCCGCGCCGAAGTCAGCCAGGTTGGCGACCACCAGCGCGGCCCGACCGGGCGCGGCCAGGGGGAGCCCGACGTCGGTCGAGCCCCAGACCTCTCCGGCGAGGGTGCCCAGGGCGGAACCGACCTGGTTGGCCAGCATCGCGCCGGTCACCTGGCGCAGCATGCCGAGCAGTGGCGCGGCCATCGCGCGCGCCTCCTCGGGCAGGGCCTTGGTCAGCGCCTCGCCGGCCGATCCGGCCATCGGCTCGACGAGCTTCTTCCACACCTCCACCGTCTCCACGATCCACTCCGCGCGGCTCCACGCGGTCGCGGTGACGACGCCGGTGCCGAAGGTCGTGGTGGGGTCGAGCCAGAGATCGGCCAGACGTACGGCGTCGGCCACCGCATCCTTCTGCCGCTGGGTGGGGCTGGGGTCCGGCTGCTGTGCGACGGTGCGTCGGGCGGTGTCGACGGCCAGCTCCCAGTTGAGGGGCCCGTCAGAGGGCGCCATCATCCGCTGGAACTGGGCCATCAGGGCGCCGAGGTCGGGCATGCCTCCCGGCATGGGGCCGCCGTCGCCCATCGCCGAGAAGAACTGCTCGAAGGGGGTGCCCTTGAAGGGGTTCTGCTCGCGGTCGTCTCCGGGTCCGGGGCCGCCGGGGCTGTCGCTCATGGTGTCGAGCCTACTGGCCGGGGCGATGGCCACGCGGTGCTGCTGCTCCCTACACTGCGACAGGTGACCCCGATTCCCAGCACCGACGTCGTCCGCCTGGTCGCCCTGCGGGAGGACCCGCTCGACGTCGCCGAGGTGATCGACTCCCTGGGCGACGCGGCGGCCGGTGCCCTCACCCTCTTCGTCGGACGGGTGCGCGACCACGACGGAGGGCGCGGCGTCGACGGCCTCGACTACTCCGCCCACCCGAGTGCGCTCGAGCGGCTGCGGGAGGTGGCCGACCGGGTGGCCGCCGAGCACGACGTGCTGGGGGTGGCCGCCGTGCACCGGGTCGGCACGCTGCACGTCGGTGACGTGGCGGTGGTGGTCGCCACCACCTCGGCGCACCGGGCCGCCTCCTTCGCCGCGTCGCGGGCCCTGATCGACACGCTCAAGGCCGAGGTGCCGGTCTGGAAGCACCAACGCTTCGACGACGGGTCCGACGAGTGGGTCGGAACGCCCTGACTGCACCTGCCTGACCCGTGCGTACGGCGTGGGTCCGGCCCCTGCGCCCCGGCGCCGCCTACGGTGGTGACCGTGGAGATCCTGTGGTGGTTGGCCCCGAGCGGGGTCGTCGCGCTGCTGGCGATGGCCTGGGTGGGCTGGGCGGGTCGTGAAGGCCGCGGAGAGGTCGACCGCGAGGTAGCCGTCGCGCGCCTGGCGCGCGCCCTGGAGCGCGACGTCGCCACCCCTCGTACGCCCGAGCCCCGGCAGCGTGACCGGAGCACCGGGATCGCGGTCCGTCCACCGCGTGAAGCAGGCGATTCCCACGGTCGCACCCGCTCCTCCGGCTAGTTGCCGGAGTCTGAGAGGCTTGGCGCCATGAGTCAGCGGACCCTCGCGGGCATCCTTGCGTTGCCCCTCGTGGTGGGGCTCTGGCTCGTTGCCGTGTTCGCGCCGCTGCCCTACGTGACGTACGCCCCCGGAGTCACCGTCGACGTGCTCGGCGAGCGCAGCGGTGTGGAGCTCATCGAGATCGAGGGTCGTGAGACCTACCGCGACGAGGGCGAGCTCCTGCTGACCACCGTCTACGTGAGCCGTCCCGGCACCCGGGTCAACCTCTTCGAGGTCATGGAGGCCTGGATCGACCGCGACACCGCGGTGCTGCCCTACGGCGCGGTCTACGCCCCCGAGCAGACCCGCGAGCAGGTCGAGCAGGAGGGTGCGGTGCAGATGGCCTCCTCCCAGGACATCGCGGTCGCGGTCGCCCTGCAGCACCTCGGCGTGGAGGTGCCCCAGCAGGTCAAGGTGCTCTCCGTCGCGGAGGGCCTGCCGGCCGAGGGGGTCTTCGAGGTCGACGACGTGCTCCGCACGGTCAACGGGAAGCCGGTCGCCACGGCCCAGGACGTGGTCGACGCCGTGGACGCTGCCCAGGACGGGCAGGAGCTCGTGTTCACGGTGGTGCGTGCCGGTCAGGAGCAGGAGCTGCGGGTGACCCCGGCCATGGTCGACGGTGACCGGCGGATCGGCATCACCCCCGGCACCGCCTACGTCCTGCCCGTCGAGGTGGAGATGGCCGTCGATCCTTCGATCGGCGGGCCCAGCGCCGGCCTGGTCTTCGCGCTCGCGGTGCACGACACCCTGACGCCGGGCTCCCTGACGGGCGGCGCGACGGTTGCCGGCACCGGCACACTGGCCGCTGACGGTGCGGTCGGCCCCATCGGCGGCGTGGCCCAGAAGATCGCCGCGTCCCGCGAGGCGGGCGCCGACCTCTTCCTCGTGCCCGGCGCCAACTGCGACGAGGCGCTGGGCGCCCGCAACGGTGACATGCGCCTCGTGCGTGTCGACAACTACAAGGACGCCATGGCGTCGATCGAGGCGTGGGTCGAGGACCCCGACGCCTCACTACCCACCTGTGAGAGGACCGAGGACCAGTGACCCAGGAGCCGATGGAAGGCGCCGAGCCGATGGAGGGCGCCGAGCCGATGGAGGCCACGCTGCCCGATCCCGCACTCGCCTCAGCGGTGCTCGAGGTCGAGGCCCACGTGGGCCGCGAGGGCTGGGACCAGCCCGCCCGTCTGTACGCCCTCGTCGACACCGAACGGTTCGTCGCGGCCGAGCCCCGCATGGCGGAGGCGATGGGCATCGCCGAGACGGTGGTGCCGGGGTCGCTGACCGCGATCGAGCAGGAGCAGTATCCCGCCGAGCAGCCGGTGGAGCAGGTGCTCGAGACCATCGTGTGGCCGCCCACCGTCGACGGTTGCTGCGTCGTCGTCGAGCGACTCGTGCTGCCGCCGGAGGTCGACGCCGAGATCCCCGAGGACCCCGCCGAGGCTGCGACTTTCGCGCGTGAGCACCCGCTGCGCCAGGAGGTGCGGATGGTGGCCGGTGCTACGCGCGCGGGCGCGACCTACTGCGCGTTGCGGTTGAAGGCGCACGACAACGAGGAGTCGGTCGTCGACGGCACCGACCTCGTCCCCGGTCTGGTCGAGCTGGTGCTCGCCACCCTGCACGACGCCGATGACACGGGGGTGCAGGCATGAGCGGCCTCTTCGGTCCCTCCGGACCCGGACGTCCGCCCGGAGGTCGTCCGGCTCCGGTGGCCCCGGGGCCTCCGCAGAAGCGCTCGCGTGCCCTGGTCGTGACGGCCGTCGTCCTGCTCGTCGGCTTCCTGCTGCTCACCGCCTTCTCGTCGTTCTGGACCGAGCGGCTCTGGTTCGCCTCGGTCGACTACTCCGGTGTCTTCACGACGTTGGTGCTCACCCGGGTGGGGCTCTTCGTCGTCTTCGGTGCGTTGATGGCCCTCGTGGTGGGTCTCAACGTTCACCTGGCCTACCGGTTCAGGCCCCTGTTCCGCCCGAGCTCCTTGGAGCAGGAGAGCCTGGATCGTTACCGCGAGGCCATCAACCCGGTGAAGGGGTGGGCGCTGGCGGCGGTCGCCGTGCTGATGGGTGTCTTCGCAGGCGCCTCGGCGGCGGGTCGCTGGCGGGAGTACACCAGCTGGCGCAACCGCGTGCCGTTCGGCAGCGAGGACCCCTACTTCGGCCGGGATGTGAGCTACTACGTCTTCGAGCTGCCGTGGTTGCACTTCATGGTCGACTTCGTGCTGGCGCTGGCGGTCGTGGGCCTCATCGCCGCGCTGCTCGTGCACTACCTCTACGGCGGCATCCGGCTGCAGGCGCAGAGCGACAAGGTCAGCCCGGCCGCGCAGGTCCAACTCTCGGTGCTGCTCGGCATCGCTGTGCTCGCCAAGGCGGCCGACTACTGGCTGGACCGCTACGACCTGCTCACCGAGTCCGGGTCGCTGATCACCGGCATGAACTTCACCGACGACAACGCGGTCCTGCCGGCCAAGAACATCCTGGCCGGCATCGCGGTCGTCTGCGCGATCCTCTTCTTCCTCAACGTGTGGCGTCGCACCTGGATGCTGCCGTCGGTCGGCATCGCCCTGCTGGCCCTCTCGGCGATCTTGCTGGGCATGCTCTGGCCCGGTCTCGTCCAGCGTTTCCAGGTGGCACCGAGCCAGCCCGACAAGGAGGCCGCCTACATCGAGAAGAACATCGAGGCGACCAGGGCTGCCTACAACCTCGACGACATCGAGATCAACCGCTACACCAGCGCGCCCGACCTCGGCGCGGCGCTGGCCCAGCTCGAGACCGGCACTTCCTCGGTGCCGCTGGTCGACCCGCAGCTGGTCAGCCCGACCTTCGAGCAGCAGCAGCAGGTGCGTGCCCACTACTCCGTGGCCGACGTGCTCGACACCGACCGTTACGTGATCAACGGGGAGGAGCGGGCGCTGGTGCTCGGCGTGCGCGAGCTCGACCAGGCCGGCCTCGCCGAGGGTGACCGCAACTGGTCCAACCTGCACACCGTCTACACCCACGGCCACGGCATGATCGCCGCCTACGCCAACCAGCGTCCTGGCGACAACAAGAGCCAGGCATCGGCGATCCAGTGGGCCGAGGGCCAGGAGAGCAGCCAGAACGCGTTGAGCAGCCTCAGCGACGAGCCCTTCGAGCAGCGGGTCTACTTCGGTGAGACCTCGCCGCTCTACTCGGTGGTCGGCCAGGACGAGGAGAATCCCCGCGACGTGGAGCTCGACCTGCCCCGGCAGGAGGAGGGCTCCAGCCCGACCTCGACCTACGACGGCGACGGGGGAGTGCCGGTCGGCGGCCTGGTCAACAAGCTGCTCTTCGCGGTGAAGTACGGCGAGCCCAACTTCCTGCTCTCCAACCGCGTCTACGACAACTCCAAGATCCTCTTCGACCGCAACCCCCGCACGATGGTGGAGAAGGTCGCGCCGTGGCTCACGGTCGACTCCGACCCCTACCCGGTCGTGGTCGACGGACGGATCCAGTGGGTGCTCGACGGCTACACCGCCACCGACAAGTACCCCTTGTCGCAGAAGGAGTCGTTCGAGGACATGATCGACGACTCGCTGCAGGACAACCTGGGCTTCCAGACCCTGCCGACCGACGAGGTCAACTACGTGCGCAACGCCGTCAAGGCGACGGTCGACGCCTACGACGGCACGGTCAAGCTGTACGCGTGGGACGAGGAGGACCCGATCCTCAAGGTCTGGCGCAAGGTCTTCCCCGACACCGTCCTCGACAAGGACGAGATCCCGGAGTCGATCACCCAGCACCTGCGCTACCCCGAGGACCTCTTCAAGGCGCAGCGCTACCAGCTGGCGCGCTACCACGTGACCGACCCGAAGGACTGGTACGCGGGCAACAACCGCTGGGAGGTGCCGGAGGACCCCAACTCCGAGGGCAGCCTGCAGCCGCCCTACCGCCTGTTCGTGAACCCGCTGGGGGAGGACGCGGAGGTGACCGAGCAGACCTGGTCGTTGACGTCGGTCTACGTCCCGCGCAACAAGAACAACCTGGCGGCCTTCGTCTCGGTCAACTCCGATGCGACGAGTGAGGAGTACGGCAAGATCCAGGTGCTCCAGCTCTCCGACGAGCGGACCGACGGCCCCAGCCTGGTGGCCAACAAGATCGGCGCCGACGAAGACGTGCGTGACGAGATCTTCTCGTTCACCCAAGGTGGCATCGACCCGAGGTACGGCAACCTGCTCACCGTCCCGGTGGGCGACGGGTTGATGTACGTCCAGCCGCTCTACGCGCGCCGCGACCAGTCGGAGTCGAGCTACCCGATCCTCAGCTTCGTGCTGGTGGCCTACGGCGACAAGGTCGGCATCGCGCCGACGCTGCGAGGCGCGATCGCCGACGTCCTCGGCGTCGAGGACAACGCCTCCTCCGGCGGTGGAGGCGACGACGGCGAGGGTGGCGACCAGGGAGACGGCGACGGTGGCGAGGCGCCGAGCGGCACCGTCAACCAGCGCATCCGTGCCCTGCTCGCCGAGGCGGAGGAGCAGTTCGAGGCGGCCGACGCGGCCCAGCGTCGCGGCGACACCGTCGCCTGGGCGGAGGCCATCGAGGAGGCCAAGGCCCTGATCAACGAGGCCGTCGAGCTCTCGGCGGGCAACGACTGACGGACGACAGGCCGCCGGCGCCCGGGACATCTCGGGCGCCGGCGGTCCTCCGCCAGCCTGATTTTGGGCACTGGGGGCAGTCGGGTAACGTGAGGTTCACCGACGCGGGGTGGAGCAGCTCGGTAGCTCGCTGGGCTCATAACCCAGAGGTCGCAGGTTCAAATCCTGTCCCCGCTACCAATCAGATGGTGCACCACATCTGAATCTCCCGGACCCGCCACTGGTGGGTCCGGTAGTTCTTCATTCCGGATGTCCTCAGGTGCCGGGGGCCGCTCGACGATCGGATGCACATGCGCAGCGCTCTCCACCTGGGTCACTTCCTGTTGGTGGTGGCCGTGGTCCTGGCGGGCTTCGACCTGCTGAGCGGGCGTGACGGCCTCAACCCCCTCATGGTGGCGCTGCTCGTCGCGGGTGGGTCCCTGACCATCGCGGAGTCCCGAGGCGGAGGCCGCGGAGCCTGACTCGATCCCGCGCGTCTCCGGGTCTCGCGACATGGGACCTGGTGGCACCCAGCGCGGGCCACCACCACGATGTGCGGGTGACCACCTCCGACGTCGACGTGTCGTCGGCCCAGCGTGTCGCCCAGGTGCGATCGGGGCGGAGCCTCACGCCTGACCTTGCGCGCGGCCTGGGCATGGCCGGGGTGGTCCTCGTCAACGCCTCGATGGTCACCGTCGTGCCCGTCCGCTCGACGCTCGACGCGATCGCTGAGTTCGTGGTGACGCTCCTGCTGGAGGGTCGCAGCTGGCCGATGTTCGCGCTCATGTTCGGGTGGGGTCTGGCCGCCTCCGCCGCCAGCCTGGAGCGCCGCGGACTGACGCGACCTCTGGTCCTGCGTACGCTGCGCCGCCGTGGGGGCTGGCTCATCGTCTTCGGCCTGGTGCAGTCGGTGCTCTACTTCAGCCTCGACATCCTGGGCATCTACGGCCTCACCGCGGTCGTGCTGGCCGGCATGGTGTTCTGGTCGTCGCGGGCCCGGTGGACGCTGGTCGCCCTGGCGCTCGTGCCGTGGCCGTTCTTCACCGCCATCGGCGAGGTGTGGCTCGACGACGGTGAGGACACCGGGTGGGAGGCCACGACCTACCTGCTCTCCGTGGCCGAGCGTCTGGCGATCGTCCTCGGCGGCATGTCGGCGGCCACCCTGGCGCTGGCGGTGGTGCCCCCGATGGTGGTCGGCCTCGAGCTCCACCGCCGCGGCGCCCTCCGGCGCCCGGAGGACCACCTCGCCCTGCACCGGCGTCTGGTCGCGTGGGGCCTGCCCCTCGGCCTGCTGGGCGGCCTGCCGTGGGCGCTGGTGGACGCGGGCTGGTGGGGCGCGGGGCAGGGATGGAGCGCCGTCGCCCTCTTCGTGCACCTGGAGACCGGCGTGCTGCAGGGCGTCGCCTACGTGAGCCTCCTGGCTCTTTGGCAGGTGCGCGCAGCGGGGCGACCCGGACGGGCCGGGAGAGCGCTGGCGGCGGTGGGCCAGCGGTCGCTCACCGTCTACCTGGTCCACGCACTGCTGCTGTCGCTGACGCTCTCGCCATGGGCGCTCGACCTCACCTCCAGCCTGTCGCTCGCCGGCACGTACGCCTGGGCGACGGCGGTCTGGCTGCTCTGCGCGGCCCTTGCGCTCGCGCTGCACGCGGCCGGCAGGAGCGGGCCGGCGGAGACAGCCCTGCGACACGTCGTCGCACGGAAAGTTGACTGATTCAAGTTAAGGACTAGGGGTTGTCCCCCTGCCACGACGCCCGACTCGCTGCCGAGCTGCGGAGCGCGTCGTTGCGGGTGACTCGCCCCGCTGCCGGCTCCGGCGGCAGTGAGAGCGAGAACCCGCGATCCCCTCGCCCGAGCCCCAGGTGGCCCGCCCCCGCGGCAACCGCGACTGGTGGCCCAACCAGGTCGACCTCTCGGTGCTGCGCACCAACCAGCCCGGCACCGCTCCGCTGCCCGACGGCTTCGACTACGCCGCCGAGTTCGCGAAGCTGGACCTCGAGGCCTGAGCAACGACTTCTTCTCCACCCTGCTCGACATGGGGACGGAGTGGAAGGCCACGGGCGACGGCACCTACGAGGGCCGCGACCGCGCCACGGGTGAGGTCGTGCGCACCGCCACCCTGGTCGACCTGGTCTTCGGGCACCACTCCGAGCTGCGGGCGCTGGCGGAGGTCTACGCCAGCGACGACGCGCAGGAGACCTTCGTGCACGAGTTCGTCGAGGCGTGGACCAAGGTCATGGAGCGCGACCGCTTCGACCTGCACCGCACGCTCGCCTGACCTGAGCACCACCGGAGCCCCGGTCGCCGTCCCCACGGTGACCGGGGCTCCGGCGCGTCGTGGGGGCGTACGCTCTCAGTCGCGGCTGCGACGGACCGGCCACACGTACGGCAGGTCGTCGGGCACGTCGCCGAAGAGCGGTCCGTAGTGGTCGGGGTCCTTGCGCAGCAGCGACGAGCGGTGGCTGCGGTGGAAGTCCTCGTCACCGAGCCACGGCGGGAGACGGCCGGCCCGGGCGAGCTCGCCCTGGGTGCGCACCCGGGTGATGCCTGCAGCCGCGAGGTCGGCGGCGATGGTGTCGGCACAGGTGTCGGCGTGGCCCCGCCCCGTCCACACCTCGCAGCAGGTGAGGCCGTAGCGACCGACGGCCTCCTCGTAGCCCTTCCACATCAGCACCGCGGGGTGGCGGGCCCACCCGTACCCGGGTCGCAGCAGGCCACGGACGACCTGGATGGCCTCGACGCGCTGCTTGCCGAGGCGCTTGTCGTCGAGCGCGTGGGCCGAGGCCTCGAAGTCGGGGTGGGGCAGGAAGGTCTGCACCTCATTGAGGGTAGAGGGACACCCCCAGCCCGGCGCCCGAGCCGGGAGGTCACGACGACGCGTACGCGGGGAGTGCGCGGGGGTGTACCTCGCGTTGGGGATCTCGGCCTCCAGCACCCAACCGGGGGAGTGGGCGCGACGAACCACCTGTGAGGACCGCACCGGGCGGCCCTGAACTTTCGGGAGGAACCATGAAGATCCGCACCCTCGCAGCGACCCTGGCCAGCGCCGCGCTCCTCGGCACGGGACTGCTCGCCCCCGGCGCCGCCTCCGCCGCGGAGCCCACTGGCGACCGCGACCTCGCCACGGTGCTCACCGGCGACGGCAACCGGTTCGACCGCAACTTCACCGACTACGACATCGTCACCGAGGCCGTGCTGGCCGTCCTCGCCGCCAAGCCCGACAGCGCGGTGTCGGTGCTCACCGACGGCGACGTCGCCCTGACCGCCTTCCTGCCCAACGATGCGTCGTTCAAGCTGCTCGCCAAGGACCTCACCGGTCGCTACCGCTGGTCGGAGAAGGCGACCTTCCAGGCCCTCGTCGACGCGGTCGGCGTCGACACCATCGAGCAGGTCCTGCTCTACCACGTCGTGCCCGGGGCGACCATCGACTCCGCCACGGCCCTGGGCTCCGACGGTGCGGCCCTCGCCACCGCGCAGGGCAGCGAGGTGACGGTCGACGTGCTCTCCAAGCGCTGGGGCATCGTGAAGCTGCGCGACCAGGACCGCAACGACATCGACCCGCTGCTGGTGCCGGGCAAGCTCGACATCAACAAGGGCAACAAGCAGATCGCGCACGACATCTTCCTGGTGCTGCGCCCGATCGACGTCTGAGCGTCCTCGTTCCACGCCAAGAGGCGGTCGCCGGCCATGCCGGTGACCGCCTCGCTGTGTTGGGACGGGGTGAGGGTGGGGGAGAGGTGGCTCAGGCGAGGGAGAGGAAGAGCTTCTCCATCTTCTTGGCGTCGACGCCGTCGAGTCCCTCGTCGCTCTCGGCCAGGCACTGCTGCAGCCCGGTCGCCACGAGGGCGTAACCGGCCCGCGAGAGCGCCTTGTTGACCGCAGCCAGCTGCGTGAGGGCCGACTCGCAGTCCGAGCCCTCCTCGAGCATGCGGATCACGCTGGCCAGGTGACCGTTGGCCCGCTTCATGCGGGTGATGATCGCCTTGATGTCGGTGGGGTCCAGGTCCATCAGTCAGTTCCTTCTTCCAGTCGCGCCAACATGGCGCTGAGTCGTTCGCGGGCGTCGGTGGCGACCTCGCGCAGGGCTTCGCCGGCCTCGTCGCCCCCGCCGAGGGTGACCATGGCCCGCGGGTCGAAGGCCTCGACCACGGTGGTCTCCTCGTCGAGAGCTCGCACCACCACGTTGCAGGGCAGGAGGGTGGCGATCGCGGGCTCCACCTGCAGGGCCTGGTGGGCCAACTGTGGTCGGCAGGCCCCGAGGATGACCTGCGGGGCGACGTCGACGTCCAACTTCTTCTTCAGGGTCGCGCGCAGGTCGACCTCCGTCAGGACCCCGAATCCTGCCTCGACGAGCTCGTCGCGAACCCGGGCGACGGTCCCCTCGTAGGGGCGGCGGACGGTCGTACGCATGGTGTAGTCCGGCACTGGGGACCCTCCTCTGCAGTGATGTGGGCGCGCCTGACGCGCCTTGTCTCCGACAACTGTACAACCCCCTGGGGGGTTCTGCTACTGTATGCGACATCCCCCTGGGGGGTTGATGACAGCAAGAATGAGGAGACGACCCGGAATGCGTGAGATCGACATCGACCGAGCAGCCGCGGTGCACGCAGAGGGCGGCGCGTTCGTGGACGTACGCGAGCCCCAGGAGTTCCGTGAGGGCCACGTCCCGGGTGCGGTCAACCTCCCGATGGGGCGGCTCACGAGCCGCCTCGACGAACTCGACCGCACCCAGCCCGTCCACGTGGTGTGCGCCTCGGGCAACCGCAGCTCTGCCATGACCGACGTCCTGTCGGCCGCTGGCTTCGACGCCGTCAACGTCGCGGGCGGGACCAGTGCCTGGATCCGCGCCGGCCACCCGATCGAGAAATGAGGAACGAGATGAACCCCGACATCGACACCTTGGCCACCGACACCGAGGAGCACCCCTCCGGTGCTCGACTCACCGTCCGCACCCTCGAGACCCCGTCGCTGGGCGACCGCACCTATCTGGTGCACGACGGCGAGGTCGCCTTCATCGTGGACCCGCAGCGCGACATCGACCGGGTCCTGGCCCTCCTCGAGGCCGACGGGGTCCGTCTGACCCACGTCTTCGAGACCCACATCCACAACGACTACGTCACCGGCGGGCTCGCGCTGGCCCGTGAGACCGGTGCCGCCTACCTGGTCAACGCCGCGGACGACGTCGCCTACGACCGCACGCCGATCAGCGACGACGAGGTCGTCGCCGTCGGTGAGACGATGAAGGTCCGTGCGATTGCCACGCCGGGCCACACCTTCACCCACCTGTCGTACGCGCTCAAAACCACGGGCCCCGACGGCGACCAGCCGTACGCCGTCTTCACCGGTGGCTCGTTGCTCTACGGCGCCACCGGGCGTCCCGACCTCCTGGGCCCCGACCACACCGACGCACTGGTCCGCCACCAGCACGCCTCCGCCCACCGGCTGGCCACCGAGCTGCCCGACTCCGCGGAGGTCTACCCGACCCACGGATTCGGCTCCTTCTGCTCGGCCACCCAGTCCGAGGCCACCTCCTCCACGATCGGGGACGAGAAACGCTCCAACCCGGTGCTGACGCAGGACGAGGAGACCTACGTCCGCGAGCTGCTCGACGGACTCGGCGCCTGGCCGGCCTACTACGCCCACATGGGACCCGCCAACGCCGCCGGACCTGACGCGCCTGACTTGTCACCGGTGCAGGAGGCCGACGCGGGCGAGCTGCGCCGCCGCATTGAGGCGGGGGAGTGGGTCGTCGACCTGCGCACCCGCACCGCCTTCGCGGCCGGCCACGCGCCGGGCACGCTCAACTTCGGTCTCGACGGTGCCTTCTCCACCTACCTCGGGTGGCTGATCGAGTGGGGCACGCCCGTGACCCTGCTGGGTGAGACAGCCGACGACGTCGCCGAGGCCCAGCGTGAGCTGGTGCGCATTGGGATCGACCGCCCGGCCGCCCAGGCCACCGGTGGTCCCGAGCGGTGGAGCGACCGGGAGCTGCAGAGCCACCGCACCGCGACGTTCGCCGACCTGGCGCAGGTGCGCCACCACCGCGACGTCGTGGTGCTCGACGTGCGCCGCTCCGACGAGTTCGAGAAGTCCGCCATCGAGGGCGCGGTCAACATCCCCATCCACGAGTTGCCGCGCCGCCTCGACGAGGTGCCCGCCGGTGAGGTCTGGGTCCACTGCGCCGGTGGCTACCGAGCCTCGGTGGCGGCGTCGTTCCTCGCGGCCGCGGGAGCCGAGCTCGTCGCGGTCGACGACTCCTTCGACAACGCAGCCGCGGCGGGACTGCCGCTCGTCGGCAGCGAGGCCGAGGTCGACGCCTGACATGACCGTCGCCCTGGCCGTCGTCGCCGGCGTGCTCATCGGCCTCTCGCTGGGCGCGCTGGGCGGCGGCGGATCCATCCTCGCGGTGCCGGTCCTGGTCTACCTGTTGGGCCAGGACGCGGCGCAGGCCACCACCGGTTCGCTGGTCGTGGTGGGGGTGACGGCGGTGATCGGTGCCGTGACCGCCCACCGCTCCGGCAACGTCAGGCTCGGCCAGGGCCTCGTCTTCGGCATGGTCGCGACCGGAGGTGCGGTCCTCGGGGCGGCGATGTCGACGCGCGTCTCCGGCGACGTCCTGCTGGCGGCCTTCGCGGCGCTGATGCTGGTCGTCGGGGCGATGCTGGTCGTCAAGCAGGTCCGTGGACGCCGCGGCCGGCCGACGGAGTCGGACGTGCCACCCACGGACGACCCGATCATCACCTTCAGTCCGACGTTCGCGTGCCACTGCCCGCGGGCGCTCAAGATCCTGGTCACCGCGACCGTCGTCGGTGCCTTGACCGGCTTCCTCGGTGTGGGTGGCGGGTTCGTCGTGGTGCCCGCCCTCGTGCTGGCGCTCGGCCTGCAGATGCGTCACGCCGTGGGTACGTCGCTGGTCGTCATCGCCGTGACCAGCGCCGTCGCCCTGGCGGTGCGCGCCGGGGCGGACGTACGCCCGGACTGGGGTGCCGTCCTCACCCTCACCGTCGCCTCTGCGCTCGCCGCCGTGGTGGGCGCGCGGCTGGCAGCCCGGATCGACACCGGGAAGCTCCAGGCCGCCTTCACCGTGCTCGTGCTCGCCGTGGCCGTGTTCATGGCTGCGCGGGCGTTGCCCGGACTCGTCTGACACGGCGAGCCGACCCCGTAGGACCCACTGCAAGACCCACTCGTAGAACCCCCAGGAAAATCAAGGAGAAACCCATGTGCCGACCCGTCACCTGCAAGACCTGCCAGAAGACCACGTGGGCCGGTTGCGGCCAGCACGTCGCCCAGGTCAAGGCAGCCGTGCCCGCCAACCAGTGGTGCTCCGGGCACGCTCCCGAGGAGCGCGCCGGCGGGGGCGGCTGGTTCGGTCGCCTCTTCGGGCGCTGAGCTTTCACCAGCCCCGAAGGTAGACATGCCGCTGCCGCCCGGATCACTCCGGGCGGCAGCGGCGTTCGTCGTACGGCGGTTCAGGCCGTCGCGGTTCAGGCGTCGCGGGCCGCACCGATCATCTGCTCCCGGGTGGGAAGCTTCACGCGCAGACGCTGCTCGGCCTCACCCAGGGAGATCTCGTGGGCGTCGATCCGCTCCCAGTCCTCGATCGTGATGAAGTCGACGCCGCGCTCGCGCAGGAAGGCGTCGACGTCGTCGGTGGTGCGGGCCGTCGCGGTCTCGGTGGTGTCGGCCAGGACGTGGCCGACGGTCTCGGCGGCGTCGGACTTGGTGTGGCCGATGAGGCCGACCGGGCCGCGCTTGATCCACCCGGTGACGAAGGTGCCGGGGATCGGGTTGCCGTCCAGGTCGAGCACCCGGCCACCCTCGTTGGGGATGACCAGGTTGCGGCTGTCGAACGGCACGTCGGGCAGGGCGGAGGAGGCGTAGCCGACGGCGCGGTAGACCGACTGCACGGGCCAGTCGGTGAACTGACCGGTGCCGCGCACGGAGCCGTCGCCGACGAGCTCGGTGCGCTCGGTGCGCAGGCCAACGACCTCGCCGTCCTCACCGAGGATCTCGGTGGGGGACTCCATGAAGTGGAGGTGGATGCGGTGCGGCTTGCCCTCGAGGTCGCGGCCGACCCAGTTGGCGAGGATGTCGAGCACGAGCTTGTGGGTCTTGTGCTTGGCGATGTGCTCCATCGAGTGGTCGTCGACCTCGAAGCCCTCGGGGTGCACGATGACCTCGACGTTGGGCGAGTGGTTGAGCTCGCGCAGCTCCATCGGGGAGAACTTGGCGTAGGCCGGACCGCGACGGGCGAAGACGTGGACGTCGGTGATCTTCTTCGACTTCAGGCCGGCGTAGACCTGCGGCGGGATGTCGGTCACCAGCATCTCGTCGGCGGTCTTGGCGAGCACGCGGGCCACGTCGAGGGCGACGTTGCCGACACCGATCACGGCGGTGTGGGTGCCGTCGCCGAAGTCCCAGGTCTGGGCGACGTCGGGGTGCGAGTCATACCAGGAGACGAAGTCGGCGGCGCCGTAGGAGCGCTTCAGGTCCTCGCCGGGGACGTTGAGGTCGCGGTCGGCCATCGCGCCGGTGGCGATGATGACGGCGTCGTAGAACTCGCGGAGCTCCTCGACCTTGAGGTCGTTGCCGAGGTCGACGTTGGCCAGGAGGCGGACCTCGGGCTTGGCGATGATGCGCTGCAGCGCCTTGATGATCTCCTTGATGCGCGGGTGGTCGGGAGCGACGCCGTACCGCACCAGTCCGAACGGCGCGGGGAGGCGCTCGATGAGGTCGACGGAGACGTCGGCCTCGGACTTGGTGAGGATGTCAGCGGCATAGATACCGGCGGGGCCAGCGCCCACCACGGCAACACGAAGAGTCATGGCTCAAGCCTGCGTGATCGTTCAATGGCTCACAACGAGGTCACGCTTGGGTCGTCACAAGATACTCTTGTGAGAGTGTTGTCACCCCACGTCCCGGACCTGCGCGCGCTGGAGCTCCTGCTGACCGTTGCACGCACCCGCAGCATGGGGGCGGCGGCCATCCAGCTGGGCATCACCCAGCAGGCGGCGAGCTCGCGGATCCAGACGATGGAGAGCCTGGTCGGTGAGCCCCTGCTGGTGCGCAGCAAGCGCGGCTCGGAGCTGACGCGCATGGGTGAGCTCGTCGCGCAGTGGGCCGCCCGCGTCGTCGAGGCCGCCGAGGAGCTCGACACGGGGATCGCCGCCCTGAAGATCAACCGGCGTGGTCACCTGGCCGTCGCCGCCAGCCTGACGATCGCCGAGCACCTGCTGCCGGGGTGGATGGTCGCCCTGCGTGCGGCCCGCGTACGCGCGGGGCAGGAGGCGCCGGAGCTGACCATGACGGCGACGAACTCCGCCACTGTGGTCGACCTCGTCCGCTCCGGCACGGTGGACCTCGGCTTCGTGGAAGGACCGGAGGCCCCGCAGGGCCTGCGCTGCCGCCAAGTCGGCGTCGACGAGCTCGTGGTCGTCGTCGGCCCGTCGCACCCGTGGGCCCAGCGGGGTCGGCGCCCGGTCTCGGCGCGGCAGCTGGCGTCCACGCCGCTGGTGGTCCGGGAGGTGGGCTCCGGCACCCGCACCGTGCTGGAGCGGGCGTTGGCCGACCACCAGATGGCGCCGCCCGTGCTCGAGTTCTCCAGCACGATGGCCGTCCGGTCCGCGGTGGCGGCGGGGGCCGGCCCCGCCGTGCTGGGGCGGCACGCCGTGCGTGACGACATCGCCACCCGGCGGCTGGTGGCCGTGCACGTCGCCGGCGTCGACCTCACCCGGGTGCTGCACGCCGTTTGGAACGGCGGCGCCCAACCCCCGCAGGGCCCGGCGCGCGACCTCGTCGCACTCGCCGCGCGGACCGCAGGGTGAGGCGTACGCTCGCGCCGTGACCTCCGACGCCGATCCGCGGCAGCTGCTCGGGACCTGGGCCTTCGAGCGGGTCGTCGACGACCGACGCGCCGGTGAGGCGGTCCACGTCACGGGCTCCACGCTCCTGTCGGAGGACGGGCACGGCATCCGCTGGTCGGAGGAAGGCGTGATGCGCCGCGGAGGTCTCGAGCTGCTGGTGAGCCGGGTGCTCCGACTGGTGCCGGGGGACGAGGGCTGGGTCGTCACCTTCGAGGACGGGCGCGACTTCCATCCGTGGCAGCCCGGGGGAGAGGTGGTCCACCTCTGTGGCGCGGACACCTACCGCGGGACGGTCGAGCTCGGCCTCGACGCGGATGGTGCCTGGAGCGTGACCTGGCGGGTCAGCGGACCGACGAAGGACTACGAGATGGTGACCCGGCTGCGTCGGGCCTGAGGCCCGGTTCCGAGATCGACACCCCCCGGATTTGGACCTGTGGGGGTGACCCCGTACTGTTGGTCTCACGACGCGGGGTGGAGCAGTTCGGTAGCTCGCTGGGCTCATAATCCAGAGGTCGCAGGTTCAAATCCTGTCCCCGCTACCACGACGAAGGCCCGGATCCTCAGGATCCGGGCCTTCGTGCTTCTCCGATCGGACCGCGCGCTTCATGGGGTGGGTAGCGTCGCTGCTATGCACCGCCTCCGCTTCGAGGGCCACATCGCCGGCGTCGGCACGACCAGCGGACTGCGCGCGGTCGTGGGGCGGTGGTCCGCGTCGCCGCTGGGCGCGTTCGCCGACGTGATGGTGGAGACGGCCACGGGCCACCGGCTGCTGCTGGCTCCCAGCGAGCAGGTCGCGCACTTCGTGGCCACGACCTACCACTTCGACGAGGTCCGGGTGGAGTCCGTCGTGGTCTCCGACTCCCCGACGGGGTGGGTCGTCGAGACCCCGTCGCTGCGGCTGCGCCTCACCGTGGGAGGCCGGACGCCGCTGGGGCGGTTGGTGCGTCTCGTCCCGCCCCGCCTGGCCACGGCGCCGGCGTGGTCCCGGGTCACCGACCCGGTGGCCCGGGTCGTCATGCGTGGTGTACGCACGCGCGGCAGCGCCGGAGGAGGGCGTACGGAGATCTACGGTGCGACCGACGTCCGACGGATCACCGCGGCCCACGGGTGCTTCGCCGGCGCGGACCTGGGCTCGCTGGCGCCCGTCGACCCGGCGTGCCGCTTCGGGTTCAGCTCCTCACCTCGCACGCCGGCGGTGACCACGGTCGTGACGACGATCCTCACCGACCCGCGTGGTCGCGCCACAGCTGGTCCACCGCGGTGACGACGTCGTCGCGCAGCTGTGTGCCGCCCGCGCGAGGGTGCCAGTTCTGGCCGGGCGCGACCTCCTTGAGCGCTGCAAGCGGCAGGGGGTCGTCGGCGGCCACCGCGGTGGTCCATCGGACCTCGACGTAGTTCGCCAAGCCCTGGTCCTCGTCCCAGTGCTTGTCCTGCTGCACCTCTGAGACCACCTCGCCAGACGCAATGATTCCCCTCGGTTCCGGTCCCTGGCGCAGGAGGTAGACCTCGTCGCCCGGGCCGATGCGACGGGGATGTGGGCCGGCGGACCAGCGATGGAGGAACCCTCGGGACTTCGAGGTCTGGATCGCCCTGAGCGTCTCCTCGCGGTCGGTCCAGTCCCAGCGGGTGGGGTTGTAGGTCAGAAGGAAGGTCTGGGGCATGGGTTGAGAGTAGGGCGAGCTGAGCGGAGTCGTCCGTGGTCATCCACAGCCCTTGCGGGTCGAGGGGAGGCGTGGTGCGCTGGGACGCCGCAGACCAGGAGGTCGTCCGTGTTGCTCTCGCCCCAGTCCCGACTCGCGCAGAACTACCACCCGCTCCCGGTCGTTGCCTCCACTGCGGAGGGGGCGTGGGTCACCGACGTGGAGGGGCGCAGGTTCCTCGACATGCTGGGCGCCTACTCGGCGATGAACTTCGGGCACGCCAACGCCTCGGTGCTCGCCGCCGCGCGTCAGCAGCTCGAGCGCCTGACGCTCGTCAGCCGGGCGTTCGACCACGACCTGCTGGAGGAGTTCGCCACGGCCCTCACCGACCTCGTGGGCAAGGACATGATGGTGCCGATGAACACCGGCGCCGAGGCCGTCGAGACGGCGATCAAGGTCGCACGCAAGTGGGCCTACGAGGTCAAGGGGGTGCCGGCCGACACCGCCGAGATCATCGTGATGTCCGGCAACTTCCACGGGCGCACGACCACGATCGTCGGCTTCTCCGACGACCCCGACGCGCGCGGGGGCTTCGGTCCCTTCGCTCCCGGCTTCGTGACGGTGCCCTTCGGCGACGCCGCGGCGCTGGAGGCAGCGATCACGCCACGCACCGCGGCGGTCCTGCTCGAACCGGTGCAGGGCGAGGCCGGTGTCCTCATTCCGCCGCCCGACTACCTGCCCCGGGTGCGCGAGCTCTGCACTGCCCACGACGTGCTGATGGTGGCTGACGAGGTGCAGTCGGGGCTGGGCCGCACCGGCACCACGCTGGCGTGCGAGGTCGTCGGGGTGGAGGCCGACCTGTACGTCCTCGGAAAGGCCCTGGGCGGCGGCGTCGTCCCGGCCTCCGCGGTGGTCGGGGACGCCGCCGTGCTCCGGGTGCTCCGGGCCGGACAGCACGGTTCCACCTTCGGCGGCAACCCGCTTGCCTGTGCAGTGGGTCTGGCGGTGGTCGAGATGCTGCGCACCGGCGAACCGCAAGACCGGGCGGCCAGCCTCGGGCGGGTGCTGGCCGAGCGGCTGGAGCCGCTCGTGGGGCGCGGCCTCACGCAGGTGCGTACGCAGGGCCTCTGGGCAGGGCTGGACGTCGACCCCCGGCTGGGGACCGGACGCGACGTCTGCGAGGCACTGGTGGCGCGCGGGGTGCTGGCGAAGGACACCCACGGATCGACGTTGCGGCTCTCGCCGCCGCTCACGATCGACGAGGCAGACCTGCACTTCGGGCTCGATGCGCTGGAAGGCGCCCTCGCTGGCCTGGGTGCCTGACACCTGTCGCGGCTGCGGGGCCGGCACAATTGGAAGACCCCGCCGGCGTCTCGGGTCGCCAGCGGGGTCTGGTCCCAGTGTGCAACACGACCGGCTGCCGATGACATCAAATGTGGAAGAAGTCTCATTCGTCGGAGGAAGTGGTCTGGTCCACCCCGACGTCGACAGGAGCCGAAGCGCGGCGGGGCTCTGGTGTCGCCACCCATAATGGGGAACATGTCGCTGACTCCGCCCGACCCTGCCGTCACCGGCGACGTCTACGGGCCGCTGGGGGTGCTGGCCGGGGTCGACGCCACCGGCCGGGATCCCAACGAGGTGGTCCGCGAGGTCCACACCCGGCTGTCGACCTTCATGATGGAGTACAAGTTCGCCCTCGACGAGGTCGAGACGAAGATCAACATCCTGCGCGAGGAGTTCGAGCTCGTCCACGACTACAGCCCGATCGAGCACGTGAAGTCGCGCCTGAAGTCGTTGGAGTCGCTGGCCGAGAAGGCGCGACGCACCGGCTGCGGTCCCGACCTCGAGACGATTCGCGAGGAGATCCGTGACGTCGCCGGCATCCGCGTGACGACTGCCTTCGTCGAGGACACGTACCGCTTCGCGGAGATGATCGTCGGGCAGCGCGACGTCACGTTGCTGGCTCGCAAGGACTACATCGCCGACCCCAAGCCGAACGGCTACCAGAGCCTCCACCTCGTGGTGTCGGTGCCGGTCTTCCTCTCCGACCGCACCGTCGACGTGCCGGTGGAGGTCCAGGTGCGCACCATCGCCATGGACTTCTGGGCGAGCGTCGAGCACAAGATCTACTACAAGTACGACGGTGACGTGCCCGAGCACCTGAGCCGCACCCTCAGCCAGGTCGCGGCGACGGCTGCGGCCCTGGACGTCCAGATGGACCAGCTGCGCTCCGAGGTCCACTCGCTCGCCGACAGGAGCCACCCATGACCCTCACTTCTGGCGGCGGCGACGGCCTGTACGTCCTGCTCAAGACCGAGGAGGAGGCCGACGGCACGGTCGTGGAGACCTTCTCCTCCAGCGAGGGTGTGCTGAGCGCGTGGGGTCCGATCCAGCACGGCGGACCGGTCTGCGGCATCCTGACGCGTGCGATCGAGCGCTGCCAGCCGCGGGTGGGCACCCGGTTGAGTCGGATCGCCGTCGAGATCCTCGGGCCGGTGCCGGTCGACGAGGTCCGGGTGCAGGCGCGCGTGGTGCGCCCCGGCCGTCGCATCGAGCTCGTGCAGGCGAGCCTGGAGGCGCGCGACGAATCGGGGGAGTGGCGTCCCGCGGCGACCGCTTCCGCCTGGCGTCTGGCGACCCAGCCCACGGACGACGTGGAGCGGCACGCCGACCCCGTCATCGCCGTGCCTGACGACGTGGGAGTCGTGGACACCGGCCTCCACCTGCCGGACATCTGGCCGCGCACCGGCTTCATCTCCTCGGTCCACTGGCACATCACCGAGAGTGGCGACGAGCCCGGTCAGCCCACCATGGCGTGGATCAAGCTGCTGAGACCCTTGGTGGAGGGCGAGGAGACCACGCCCACCGTGCGGCTGATGACGGTGGCCGACGTGGCCAACGGCGTCGGTGCCCGGCTGGACCCGCTGGTCCACACCTTCCTCAACGCCGACGTCACGGTGCACCTGCACGCTCAGCCGGCGGGGGAGTGGACCGGTATCCGAGCCGAGACGTCCGTCGGCCCGGACGGCATCGGGCTGAGCGCGGCCTCGTTGCACGGGAGCAACGGGCCGGTCGGCCGGATCGCGCAGACCCTGCTGGTGGAGCGCCACGGGCCCTTCGACGCCTGAACCGACCATGGCTTGCGATTCGAACTGGTGTTCGATAGGTTGGTCGTAGGTCGTCACTCAGGACACCGGCTCCCGCTCGCGTGGGGGATCCGGAGACGGTGGCGCCAGTTGCGAGGGTGACGTGATCGTCCCGGGTGTCCGGGCCTCCAGGAGCAACGACGTGCAGACCGCTGTGGAGTGGTGTCGTCGAAGCAGGCTGGGGGTGGCTCGGGTGTCGCGAGTGTTGGCTGCGTGTGCGGTGATCGAGGCCGAGCTGAAGGCGTTGGCCGAGGTGAACCCGATCTTCATGAGCACCGAGGAGAAGGCCGAGGCGTTGCGGCGCTCGGTGGCTCTGGAGAGCCAGTTGACGGAGCTCCGGTTGCGGGTGATGGCGTCCTCGCAGGACGTCGCTGAGGCCCAGGGGTTCCACTCGGTTGCGCCGTGGCTGGCCCACCACGCCCATGTACGCCGCGCTGACGCCACGACCGACCTGAAGCTCGCGGTCGCGCTGGAGGAGCTGCCGGTGCTGGCAGCCGGGCTGCGGGAAGCACGGGTCAACGTGGCTCAGGCGCGCGTGATCGCTGGCGCGTTGGGTGAGCTACCGGACGGCATCGAGCCCGAGGTCGCGGCGCTCGCGGAGGCCGAGCTCGTGCGACTCGCCGAGGTCCACGACCCGGCCGACCTGGCCAAGCTCGGGCGCCGGATCCTGGAGCTGGTCGACCCTGACCGGTTCGAGGACGAGGAACGCCGCAAGCTCGAAGAAGCGGAGAAGCACGCCGCTGAGAAGCAACGCCTGAAGATGCGAGCCCTGGGCGACGGACTCACCCGCATCAGCGGGGTGGTGCCCGATGCGGTCGCGGCCCGGTTGTCGACCTACCTGCACGCCTTCACCAACCCCCGGTTGTCCGACGGAGCGGTCCGTAGCACCACCGACGAGCAGGCCCAGGCCGAGAAGCAGGGCACCGGGCAGCAGGGCACCGGGCTCGTGGTCAATCACCCTCGTCGGTTGGCCGAGGCGTTCGGACAGCTGTTGGAGACCCTCGACCCGGCACGGTTGCCGCTTCATGGCGGTGACGCCACCAACGTCACCGTCACCATCAGCTTCGACGCGTTGAAGACCGGCCTCGGGGTCGCGTCGCTGGACAACGGCACCCCCGGTGACGGGTTCGACACCCTCACCGCCGCCCAGGCCCGCCGGCTCGCGTGCAACGCCCGGATCATCCCCGCGGTGCTCGGCACCGACTCCGAGGTCCTGGACCTCGGCCGCGGCGCCCGGTTGTTCACCAAGGCCCAACGTCGGGCCCTGTTGCTACGGGACGAGACCTGCCGCGCCGAGGGATGCACGATCCTCGGCACCTGGACCGAAGCCCATCACCTCATCCCGTGGTCACACGGCGGCGCGACCGATCTCGACAACGCACTGCTGCTCTGCTCACGGCACCACCACCGCGCGCACGACGACACCTACGACATGACCCGACTCGCCTCCGGCGACTACCGCTTCCACCGACGGAGGTAGCGGGTCGTGTCAGGCCGGCGCCGTGTGGTGCCGACTAGGGTTTCGACGTGACTTCTCCCCGTGACGGCGACGCTCCGGTGAGCCTTCCCGTCGCGATGGTCGTCGGCCGGGGGCCGTGGGGCGACGCCACGGCGACGATGCTGACCGAGCACGCGATTGCCACGCCCGACCGGGTCGACGTGCGCGAGGCGGTGGCCCGGGTGGGGGTCGAGCCGCGCCCGGCCGTCGCCGTGGTCACCGATGCCGACCCGGACGACCGGGTGCTGGTGGCGTGTCTCGCATCCGGAGTGCCTGTGGTCGACGTGCATCGGTCGATCGCCGCGGTCGACCGGGCCCGGACCGCCATGAGGGCCGGCACGCTGGTCGCCGCTTCGGGCTGGGGCGGAGGGGCGGCTGCCGTCGTCGTGGCTGCAGCGTGCCAGGAGGTGGGTGGTCCGCCCGCCGACCATGTGGAGGTCGCCGCCCTGCTGGCGCCCGGCGATCGTGCTGGGGACGCATGGTGGCGCCGGTTCGCTGGGCTGCACCGCAGCTTCATGGTCTACGAGGGTGGGCAACGACGTCTGGTGCGAGGACTCGGTGAGCCGCGTGCCGTCGACTTCGCGCACGGACGACGCCGGGCCCGACGCGTCGCCAGCCCCGAGCAGGAGACCCTGGTGGAGACCGGGGCGAGTCGTTCCGCAGCGGTGCGGGTCGCCTTCGCCGAGGGCCGGACCAACGTCTGGCTTGCGCTGCTCGTCGGATCAGGCGCCTGGCGCTTCCTGCCCGCCGCCTGGCGTGCCCGCATCCTGCGGCCCCGAACCGGGCAGCGCTCCGGCGGTCACGAGGTCGACGTGGTCGTCGCCCACGCTCAGGGTGTGGTCCGCGCCCGGATCGTCGCCGTGCACGGTCTGGCCCACCTGGTGGCCGCTGGCGCCTGCGTGCAGGTGGGTCGTCTGCTCCGCACGCCAGCGGATGACGACGCCGCGACCCCGCCCGCCAACGTACTCACGTCCCAGCGGGTCAGCCATCCTGAGGAGAGCGACGACCCGTGCGCGGACCTCGCGACGCTGCGCGCACTCGGGATCCAGGTCGACCTGGAGGTTCGCCGCTCCCCATGAGCGCGGTTGCCGCGCAACCGTCGGTGCTCGGCGTTACCGTCGAATCCAGACAGCTGGAGGGAGCGGGGCCATGGCTGGAACGACACGGGGTGACGACCCCACCGACCCGCGCGGCGCCGACCGGGACCCTGCTGACGTCGCCTCGTGCCCCGACCCCACCGTCGAGGCGCGGTGGAGCGACCTCGAGAGGCGGCTGGCTGCCCAGCTGCTCCGCATGGACGACGACGAGGAGTCCGACCTGCTCATCGTCGAGGTGCCCGGCTTCGACGACGAGGGCCCCGGCAGCGCCCCCTACGTCCTGTTCGCCGGCGCCGACGGAGGCGCCCGGCTCCACACCGAGGCGTCCTCCAACGACCAGCTCACGCCCCAGTTCCTGCTGGACGAGACCGCCTGTCGGAGCATGCGCGCCGCCGGATGGCACGGAGCTGACGCACCCGAGAAGAACTGGTTCCGCGACGACGGGCTCGCCGCCGCGCCCGAGGTCGCCCGGAGTGTCGTCGTCGCCCTGCGGGAGCAGTTCGGAGTGGCGCACCCGGAGCTCCTCACCTACCGGGCGTGGGGGCGCGCGGCGGGGGCGGCCGGGCTGCTCGGTCTCGTGGCCAGCACGGCTGTGCCGGTCGACCGGGTCGATCGCATCGGCCCGGACGCGTCCTCGGGCACGTCCTTGAGCACGGTCTCGGGCGACGACGAGGCAGACGAGATGACCAGCTTCCGTCGCGAGTTCACCAGACCGAAGGACCTGACCGACGTCGTCATTCGCTTCATGCGGAAGAACTTCGACGACGTGGTCGTCGACGACACCGGTGCCCTCGTGGTGCGCCACCTGGGTCACCTGGTCTTCGTGGACATCCTGAACGAGGAGCCTGCCGTGCACGTCTCCGCCCGGGTCGTGCACAACGCGCGCTCACGTGCTGCGACGGCCGTCGAGGTCGAGCTGCTCAACCGTGACGACCTCTGGATGAAGTGGACGGTGCGCAGGCGCACGATCTGGCAGGAGGTCACGATCCCGGCGCTTCCGTTCGCCGAGCTGCACCTGGCGGTGCTGATGGACATCTTCCTGCACACGCTCGAGCGCACCCGCGACGACCTGGCGCTGCGGACCGGGGGAGAGGTCGGCTAGCTGCCGGGCCGTCACGGGTGACGCGGGTCGAGCGGGTCGAGTGGATCAGGGCAGGCGGGCCGCCGAGCTGCAGTTGCCGCTGGTCCGCACGTCGTTGAAGCGGTCCACGATCCAGTCACGCGCCGCGCCCTGGTGGCTCAGCAGGGGGCCGAGGTGGCTGAGCATCAGGCCGCCGGACCCGACCAGCTGGATGACCGGCTTGTAGGTGACGTTGGCGCCCTGGGCGCACCAGTCCAGCGCGAGCTGCTTGGCCTGGGCGTGCGGCACGATGTCGTCCTTCGTCCCGGTGAGCACCTGCACCGGGATCGTCGGCTTCAGGCGACCGATGCGCTGATCGGCGACGGCCTGCATCAGCACCGGCTCCGCGGCCACGTCGACCGAGGCGGGGTTGCCCGAGCGGGTCCACTCCGAGGTCTTCTTCGTGCCGAAGGCCAGGAGGGTGTCGACGATGCACTGCTCCTTCGAGGTGTGGATGGCCTCGATGCCCTTCTGCGTGACGAGCTGGTCGAGGTAGGGCGTCAGCTCGGGCCGGTAGGCGTGCATCGCGTTGATGGTCCAGGGGATCGCGCCGGTCAGCAACGTGCCGTCGATCGTCTTCATGACCTCGAAGAGGTTCGCCGGGGGACCACCCACATAGGCGCCGGCCAGGTTGAGCTCAGGGGCGTACGTCGGCGCCAGCTCGGCCGCGGCGCCGGCCGCACCACCGCCCTGGGAGTAGCCGTAGAGGCCGATCTTCGAGCGCTCCGTGACGGAGGTGCCCGGGAGGGAGAGGGCGGCACGGGCCGCGTCGAGCACGGCGTGGCCCTGGTCGACCCGGTTCATGTACGTGTGCACCCGGTCGGTGGTGCCCAGCCCGATGTAGTCGGTGACCACGACGGCCACGCCGTCGTTCAGGAAGCCGTAGATCGACGGCACCTCGTAGCCGACCATGAACTTGCCGTCCTCGACGTTGAGGAAGCTCTCCAGGGTCTTGGAGGGTGCGCAGGCGTCGGCAACGCCCTGGGTGCCCACGGAGAAGGAGACCAGCGGTCGGTCGCCCTTGCCTCGCCACCGCTTCGACGGCTCGATGTAGACACCCGAGACCGCGGCCTGGTCGCCGCCCTCGTCAGTGGTCGTGTAGAGAATGCGGGTGGCGGTGCCCGGCAGTCGGGTCTGGCGACCCAGCAACGGGAACGAGATGCCCAGCTTCATCGGCTCCGAGCGCACGACGGTCCCGTCCGTCGCGGGCAGGTCGGTGGGTGGGGTGTAGAAGTCGTCGTATCCGGTGGCGGTGGCCGACGCGGTGGCCGGGGTGGTCGTCGGCGCGGCAGTCGCCGTGGTGACGGTGCTCAGCAGGCTGAGCACGAGGGCGCTGCCCGCGGCAGCGGCCAGCGTTCGGGTGGTGCGGGTCATCGGTTCTCCCTGGTGGTGCGGTGTCGAGCGAGCCGAGGCTCGCAAACGAGACGCGTGTCTCCCTTCCAGGGTCAACCGTGACGGAGGTGGCAGGCGGCTGGTTGTCCGATCGCGACGAACTCTTGTCGGATCACGACAACTGTGCGCCATGCCTCACACGCATTGGCGTGGTGCCCCACCATGCGTGGGCCCGTCGGGTGAAGGTCGCCGCCTCGGCGTAGCCCACCCGCTGGGCCACCTGGGCGATCGGCAGGTCGGTGCCCACCAGGAGCTGACGGGCGTTGTGACGGCGCAGGTCGTCGAGCACCTCGGCGAAGGACGTGCCGGCGGAGGCCAGGAGCCGCTGCAGGGTGCGCGGGTGCACGCTCATCTGCCGGGCCACCGCACCCAGCGTCAACGGCGCCTGTCCCATGGCGTGGGAGAGCGCCGTACGCACCTGCTGGACGACGTCGTCGGCGGGGTTGCGGCGGTGACGCGCCAGCATCGCGCCGGCCAGACGCTGCAGCTCCTCGTCGTGCTCACGCAGCAGCAGGCTGGCCAGGGAGCCGGTGATCCGGATGACCGCGGAGGCGCGGCCCCCGCGCACGGGACCCTGGAAGTAGGCCGCGTAGGCCTCCGGGTCCGGGGGATCGTGCGGCAGCTCGACGCTCCGCAGACCGTAGGGACCCCCGACCAGCTCGACGGCGGCGCGGTGCGCGAACCCGAGCACCAGCGCCGTGCTCTGCGGTGTCGGCACCCGTCCCGGCCCGGCGTCGAACTCGACCCCCGCGACGTCTGGTGACCCGAGTGGGTCGGGCACGGCCCAGATCCGCAGCCCCTCGGCGTGCACGAAGAGGAAGTCGCTCACGTAGCGCAGGGCGGTCGCGAGCGACTCGGAGTGCTTCACCGCCAACCCCAGGGGCCCCAGCAGGTTGAGGTCCTGGCGACGCGCCATCCTCAGGCCGAAGTCGGGGCACGAGAGCTCGTGGGCCGCGGTCTCGAGGGCCACGGCGACGGCGGCGTCGGAGACGAGCATTTGGTTGCTCTCCAGAGCTGCGGTCGGCAGGCCCGAACGTACGGCAATGTCCCCGGCGTCGCCGCCCAGCTCCGCCACGAGGGCACGGAAGCCGTGCAGTCCCGCGGACCGGATCATCGCCATGCACGCGAGAGTCCGTGCTGGAGGCGGGTCTGTCAAGGCCGGTCGGCCACCCGCCGGACTCTCTGGGATCCTTGGTCAGGTCAGTCGAGTGTGCCTGGGATGTCGCCAGCGGGTCAGTGTGGAGGTCATCGGTGGGCGGTAGCCATGCACACACGTCGCACCCGGAGACGCGGCGGATGCGCCGCTGGGCCGTGGCAGTCGTCGCGCCCTTCGTGGTGGTCACGTTGGTGGCGCTCGCGCTGCTGTGGCCCGGCGCGGTCGAGCGCGAGACGCCTGAGGTGGCCGGCGCCGGGCAGGCCGGTGGCACCGTGGTCGCCGTCGACCGCGAGGAGTGCCCCGAGCCGCTGCCCGACGACGTCAACGGGTGCGGCAGCGCGACCGTCGAGGTCGACGAGGTCGACGGAGCCCCGGTCGAGGTCGGTGCCCGCGTCGAGACGACCCTGCCCAACGGCACCGGCGCCGCCCGCATCGAGGTCGGACACTCCGTGGTGCTGCTCCACATGTCGACACCCGACGGCGGCACCTTCAGCATCGTCGACCACCGCCGCGCCACCGGCATGTGGATCCTGGCTGCCGCGTTCGTGCTGGCCGTCGTGGCCTTCGGCCGCTGGCGCGGGGTGCGCTCACTGCTGGGTCTGGGGGTGACGTTCCTGGTGCTGCTGTACTTCGTGGTCCCGGGCATCCTGGAGGGCTCCTCGCCCGTGGCGATGGCTCTCGCCGGGTCCGCGGCCATCGTGCTGTCGGTCATGTACCTGACCCACGGGCTGACGCTGTCGACGACCGTCGCGCTCGTCGGGACGCTGGTCAGCCTGGCGTTGACGGGCCTCCTGGCGTGGATCGCGGTGGCAGGGCTGCACCTCACCGGCGTCACCGACGACGTCTCGACCACCGTCGGCATGGACCTGGGCGTCGACATGGGCGGACTGCTGCTCGCGGGCATCATGGTGGGCTCCTTGGGCGTGCTCGACGACGTGACGGTCACGCAGTCCGAGACCGTCACCGAGCTGGCCCGGGCCAACCCGGCCTACCGTGCGGTCGACCTCTACCGGGCCGGCGGTCGGGTGGGGCGCGCCCACATCGCCTCGGTCATCAACACGATCATCCTCGCCTACGCCGGTTCGACGTTGCCGCTGCTCGTGCTGATCGTGGCCAACAACCCGACGCTGGGCGCGGTGGTGACCGACCAGGTGCTCGCCCAGGAGATCGTGCGCAGCGGCGTCGCCACCTTGGGCCTGATCGCCGCCGTGCCGGTGACCACCGCGCTCGCGGCGCTGGTGGCCGCTCGCGCGGTGCGCGGGGAGGAGACGGCCTCCTGAGGGACTCGTGACCCGCGGGTGGGCCTCAACGCAGACGGTCGAGGGCGGTGTCCACCGCGGGGCGGTCTGACAGCGGCACGCCGTCGAGAGCAGTCAGGTGGGTCAGTCGTCCGTCGGGCGCGACGCAGAGCACGGCGTCGAGGTCGTGCGGCAGCTCACCGCTCCAGGCGTCAGCCTGCAGGCGGGCACAGGCGCGCTCCCACAGGTGGTGGGGCACCGTGCCGTCGTGGGGCACGGGGTGCAGCCAGCCTCGGGGCGTACGCAGGAGCGGCGCGCCCGCGGTCGTGTCGACGAGGGCGGTCGTGGCGGAGGACCAGATGCCCACCTCACCCGGCCGCAGCCAGGCTTCGGCACGCGCTTCGTGGTGGCCGGAAAGGGCGGGCAGTCCGGTCAGCGGCGAGGCGATGTTCACCTGCCAGGGCAGCGTGACGCCCGGCGCCGGGGCGGAACTCGACCCCTCGGTGCCGGGAAGCGCCGTGGGCGCCGTGGGCACGGTGGGCGCCGTGGGCACGGTCCACGCCGTGACGCGCGTGCTGCAGGGGCCCGAGGACGCCCGGAAGCGATGCGTCCAGCCGCCCACCACCTCGAGGGCCGAACCTGAGCCACTGCCCCCACCAGGGCCCGGGTCGCGGACCTCGCTCGCGAGGTGGCGCCACGGCGTCTCGTCGAGTCGGGTGCGCAGACGCTCGGCCACGCGGGCGGCGAGGTCGCGAGCGCGGGCAAGCGCCGCGGGACGGTCGGGACCGGAGGGGACCACCACTCGGAAGCCCGCCCCGAGGAACCCGGCCCGCAGTGCCGCCCACTCGTCGTCGGAGCAGTCGACGGCGACGCCGTCGGTCCAGGTGCGCGTCACGTCACCCGTCACGTGGCCGCTCGGGCGGCGGCACGGAAGGCCGCCGAGCGTTCGGTGTAGTCGTTGAACTCGTCGTAGCTGGGCGCCCCGGGGGAGAGCAGCACCACGTCGGCCGGGTTGGCGGACGAGCCCGCCCAGGCGACCGCCTCGGCGAAGGTGTCGAAATGGCGGGCGGCGAGGTCAGGTTGCTCCTGCGCGATCCGGGCGCCCGCCGGGCCGATGAGCAGCGGCGTCAGCTCGGGGTGGGCGCGCAGGTGGGTGGTCAGGGGTGTGAGGTCCAGGCCCCGGTCCTCGCCGCCCACGACGACGGCAACGCGCTCGCCGGCCAGGGCGGAGAGGGAGGCCACCACCGCCTCGGGGGCCGTGGCGAGGCTGTCGTCGATCCAGCGGCGCCCGTCGCCCGAGGGCACCGGCTCCATCCGGTGGGGCAGGGGAGCGAAGTCGCGCAGGGCGTGGACGAGGTCGGCCGGGGCGACTCCGTGCAGCCCCGCCAGCCTCAACGCCAGGGCGATGTTGCCGGCGTGGTGACGGCCCGGGAGTGGCAGGTCGGCGGCGGCCACGCGGGTGCCGTCCGGCCACACCACGTCGCCCGCGGCGTCCACGTGCACGTCGGACTCGTCGGTGAGCAGCAGCTGCGTCCCGGGACCCAGCCGCTCCCGCACCCGGCGTACGACCTCGGACGCTTCTGCCGGCACGACGACGACCTCGGGGGCGTGGGCGACCGCGTTGAGCTTGTCGCGGTAGTAGGCCTCCAACGACCCGTGCCACGTGAGGTGCTCGGGAAACAACGAGGTGACGGCGACGACGCGGGGCGAGCGGGTCAACGACTGGGCCTGGTAGCTGGAGAGCTCCATCACCACCACCTCGGCCGGTGGGTCTGACTCCTCCAGCACGCTGGTGCCGATGTTGCCCCGCAGCGAGGAGCGGATGCCGGCGGCCAGGAGCAGGTGGTGCAGCAGGCTGGCGGTGGTCGACTTGCCCTTCGTGCCCGTGACGGCAACGACGCGGTGGGCGTGCTCGCTGACCCACAGGTCGGTGAGGCTGGTGACCGGGACCCGGGCCGACCGGACCTCGGCGAGGAGGGGGTGGGTGGCCGGGACCCCCGGCGACTTCACGACGACGTCGGCAGCCAGCAGCTCGGCCCGGCCCTCGGCCGCGTACGCGACGCCCGCGACCACGGGGCTCTCCGGGCGGGGCCGGTCGGGCTCGGCGACCACGACGGTGACACCGCGGGCGCGCAGGTGCTCGGTCACCGAGCTGCCCTCGCGGCCCGCGCCCCACACGACGACGCGTCGACCGTCGAGGTCAGAGAAGCGCACGCGCGGCCTTCTCGTAGGAGGCGGGCAGCAGGTGGTCGTCGTGGAAGGCGAAGGCGCGCTCCACAACCACGTCGTCGACCAGGCAGGCCGCGACCTCCGGGTCGGCGAGGAAGGGGTGGCCCACCCAGTCGGGGTGGCGCTGGGTCAGCGTCAACGCGGCCCGGCACTCGTCGGGCTCGCCGACGCACTCGAAGGGCTTCATGCGTCCGCCGGCGTTGAGCAGCTCCATGAAGCCCTCGCGCTGCGCCGGGTCGGCGAAGAGGTCGCGGCCCCCGAAGATCGCCTCGAGCTCCGCGCGGGGCACGAAGGGGGAGAGGCAGAGGAAGACGAAGTGGCACTTGGGGCACTCGCCGCACCACAGCCGCCGCCGGGAGGGGTCGAGGTGGAAGGCGCGGTTGCAGCTCGTGAAGACCGGGTGGTAGTCGCGCAGCTGGCCGAAGCGGCGCATGATCGCCAGCTCGGTCAGCGGGCGGAGGAAGGAGAAGTAGCGGGCCGCGCCCCCGGCGGCGGCCTCGGCCAGGAGACGTTCGAACTCGATGCCCTTCGACCACTGGTGGTTGACCTCGACGCCCTGCCAGGTGACGTTGCCGAAGGAGGAGGAGGCCTCGTTGCTGAAGACCACCGCGTCGAGCCCCAGACGCTCGGCCACGAGCAGTCCGACGACCGAGTTCACGGCGGTGACCGGGACGTGACCGTTGAGGGCCCCGGCGTCGTTGAGCGCGAAGAGGGCGGGGTCGAGACGTCGGCGCGCCACCACCAGGGGCAGGCCGGCAGCCCGGGCCGTGGCCTCGATGGGGGCGTAGGAGTTGACCGAGAAGAGGGTGGGCTCCACACCGGTGGCCGGGCCCATCGCGCGCAGCGCCTCGATCGTCACCACCGAGTCCTTGCCTCCCCCCACCGCGACCAGCGGCCGGACCGGGTCGCCGGCGGAGTCCTCCACCGGTGCGACCTCGTCGAGGTCGGGTGCCTCGATGGTGGGGGTGAGCGCGCGGGGCACGTCGTTGCGGAAGGCGAACTCGCCGAGGCCGTGGCCGATCACCGCGGTCAGGAAGCGCCGCTCGAGTGGGGTGAGGCCGTCCGGCACGGCGATCGTGGCAGGCACGCACGCCTTGTAGTAGCTCGGCGCCGCGGCCAGCGCGAGCAGGCGCAGCAGCCGCGCGGAGGGCGTACGCGCCCCGTCGGCGTCGCTCGACCCGGCTGACTCGTCCGGCCCGTGGGGGCTGTCGGGCAGCGTGACGTGCTCGGTGAGCTCGAGCGTGCGGTCACCGTCGAGCTCGCGGTAGCGGTAGCGCAACGCGATCTCTCCGGACGCGTCGGCCTCGGGCGTCAGGACCTCGAGGACGAGCGACTCCGGGGACGTCGACAGGACCCAACTCATGGGCGCCAGCATACGACCGGGGCATCGGCGGCCCTCGGGCCTTGGGCACAATGGCGCCCATGCCCACGACTGCCAAGACCAACGCCGGCAACTTCTTCGAGGACTTCACCGTCGGACAGGTGATCGAGCACGCGACGCCGCGCACCGTCACCGAGGGTGACCGCGCGCTCTACGGGGCGCTCTACCCGACCCGTTTCGCCCTGCCGTCGTCGGCGGAGTTCGCCGCCTCCGTCGGTCTGCGCGGCGCTCCGGTGGAGGAGCTCATCGCCTTCCACGTCGGCTTCGGCAAGACCGTGCCCGACGTCTCGCTCAACGCGGTGGCCAACCTGGGCTACGCCGAGTGCCGCTTCCGCGAGCCCGTCGTCGCCGGCGACACCCTCTCGACCACCTCCGAGGTGATCGGGCTGAAGGAGAACTCCAACGGGCGGACCGGCGTCGTCTACGTGCGCTCCACCGCGAAGAACCAGCGTGACGAGGTCGCCGTCGAGTGGTGCCGCTGGGTGATGGTGCACAAGCGCGACTCCTCCGCGCCGGCCCCCGAGCCGGTGGTGCCCGACCTGGCCAAGGTCGTGGCCGTCGACGACCTCGTGGTGCCGGAGGGGCTCGACTTCACCTCCTACGACTTCACCGCGGCGGGCGAGCCGCACCGGTTCGACGACTACGCCGTCGGCGAGAAGATCGACCATGTCGACGGGGTCACGCTGAGCGACGCCGAGCACATGATGGCGACCCGGCTGTGGCAGAACACCGCGAAGGTGCACTTCAACACCCAGGCGCGTCCCGACGGCAACCGCCTGATCTACGGCGGCCACATCATCTCGATGGCCCGCGCGCTGTCGTTCAACGGCCTGGCCAACGCGCAGCTGATCGCCGCCATCAACGCCGGCGCGCACACCGCCCCGGCCTTCGCCGGCGACACCGTCTACGCCTGGTCGGAGGTCCTCGACAAGGCCGAGACGTCGGCCCCCGGCGTGGGCGCCCTGCGTCTGCGGCTGGTCGCGACCCGCGGCCGCGACGAGTCGATGACCCTGCGCGGTGAGGACGGCAAGTACGCCGAGGGCGTGCTGCTCGACCTCGACTACTGGGCGTTCGTGCCGCGGTGACCACGGGGGCCGAGTGGAAGGACATGTTCCACGCCGCTCGTGACGGCGACGTGGAGATGGTCCGCTTCCAGCTGGACGCGGGTGTCGACGTCGACTACGCCCACCCCGAGATGCAGTCGACCGCGCTGGTGGAGGCCTGCCTGGGCGGCCACCGCGAGGTCGCCCACCTGCTGCTCGACCGCGGCGCCGACCCGACGTTGGCCTCCGACATGGAGGAGTGCACGCCGATCGAGGCGGCGCGGCGCAGTGGCCTCGACGACGTGGTCCTGAGGCTGCGCTCCCTGGGCGCGCAGGAGCCGCCGCCTCCCGCGAAGCCCAGGGGACCGGTCGTCCGGTGGCTGTCCCGGATCTCGGGCCGGTGACCCGGTGACCCGTGCCGCAGCCGCACCTGTGACCATGGCCCCATGACCGACGAGAAGGCCCTCGCCGAGCTGCACCGCCTGCGTGCCAGCATCGACAACCTCGACGCTGCGCTCGTGCACCTGCTTGCCGAGCGGTTCAAGTGCACCCAGCGGGTGGGCGAGCTCAAGGCCTCCGCCGACATGCCGCCCGCCGACCCGGCGCGCGAGGAGTTCCAGATCCAGCGGTTGCGTGGGCTCGCCGAGAGCTCGGGGCTGGACCCTCAGTTCGCGGAGAAGATCCTGGGGCTGATCATCGAGCAGGTCATCCGCAACCACCAGTCGCTGCGGGAGAAGTGAGGGGTCACACCTCGATGTGGTCCTGGGGTGACTCCATGTCACCCGCCTCGTACTCGTCGAGCGCTCGCTCGGTGTAGGCGCGGCCCACCTCGACCATCTCGGCGCCCCGGTGGAAGTCGAGGGTGCGGCAGATGTCCTTCGGCATCGTGATCATCACGTCGGGCGGATAGCTGGCCATCCGGTAGCGGGTCACCACACTCTGCAGGGTGTCGAGCGAGAGCTCCATGACGCTCAGCATGCCCAGGTCCGGCGGCAGGCTGTCGAACCCCTCGTCGGCCGTCTCCGGAGCCGGGACGCCGGCGGGTTCGTCGGTCGCCTCCGGGTCGTGGTCGGCCTCGGAGCGTCGGGCGCTCAGCCACGACGTGAGCCGTCGACCGGTCTCGTTGTCGAAGACCTGCGAGGCGGTACGCCGCAGGCGCTCCTGCCACTCCGCGACGGGACGGGGGTCGGCGGACTCCCGCACCCGCCCGAGCCGGGCGGAGGGGTCGCGCGGCGTGCCGTTGACGTTGACGGCGACGACGAGGTCGACGTCCAGGCCTGAGAGCGGGGCGATCGGCACGGGGTTCACCATGGCGCCGTCGGCGAGCAGTCGGCCGTTGAGCATGACCGGGGTGATGAAGCTCGGCAGCGCGATCGACGCGCGCACCGCCATGTCGACCGGCCCCTCCTGGAACCAGACCTCCTTGCGGTTGAGCAGGTCGGTGGCCACCGCGGTGAAGGGGATCGGGAGATCCTCGATGCGCACCCCGTCGAGCAGCTCCGAGACGCGCGCCATGACCCGCTCGCCCTTGATCGCCCCGGGGGAGCGCAGGGCTGGGTCGAGCAGGCGGATGACGTCGCGCTGGGTGAGGGCGGTGACCCACTGCTCATACTCCTGGAGCCTGCCCTTGGCGTAGAGCGCCGCGATGACCGACCCCATCGAGGTGCCTGCGATGCCGACGACCTCGTAGCCCCGCTCCTCGAGCACCCGCATCACTCCCATGTGGGCATAACCGCGGGCTCCGCCTCCACCCAGGGCCAGCGCGACACGGGTGGGGCGGGCTTCGTCGTCCATGGTGCGATGCTAGCCAGCGGGCGGCGACGCCGGCGCCGCCGAGTAGGTTGGAGCCGACGCGAAGCCTCCGCGTCGCGCCGTCAGGAAGGTCTCCGATGAACCACCCCGCCCCGGCCTGGGCCCAGTCGTACGCTCCCGGTGTCCCGCTCACGCTGACCTACGGGGAGCGCACGGTGCTCGACCTCTTCGAGGGATCGGTGCGTGAGCACGGCGAGCGTCCGGCGCTCGACTTCTTCGGTCGCACGACCACCTACGCCGACACGCACGCCGCCGTGCTGCGGGTGGCCGAGGGGCTGCGACGCCTCGGCGTGGGCCCCGGCGACAACGTCGCCCTCGTGATGCCCAACTGCCCGCAGAACGTGATCGCCTTCCTGGCGGTGCTGCGACTGGGGGCGACCGTCGTCGAGCACAACCCCCTCTACACCGCGAGCGAGCTCCGCGGCCCCTTCGCCGACCACGGCGCCACGGTCGCGGTGGTCTGGGACAAGGTGGCCGACGTCGTCGGCTCGTTGAAGGGCGACTGCGCCCTCGAGCACGTCGTCTCCGTGGACATGACCCAGGAGCTGCCGCTGACCAAGCGCCTCCTGCTCCGCCTGCCGATCGCGAAGGCGCGAGCCTCCCGGGCCCAGCTGCACGCGCCCGCCCCGGGCACCGTGCCGTGGCGGGACCTGCTCGCCTCCGCACCGTTGGACGAGTCGCACCCGCGCCCGGTCGCCGACGACGTCGCCCTGATGCTCTACACCTCCGGCACCACCGGCACCCCCAAGGGTGTGCCGCTGCGCCACCGCAACCTGGTCGCCAACGTCGTGCAGGGACAGGCGTGGGTCTCCGGCATGGTGCCCGGGCAGGAGTCGGTCCTCGTGGCGCTGCCGCTCTTCCACGCCTACGGGGTGACGGTCAGCGTGCTGCTCGGCCTGTCGGTGGCCGCCAAGCTCGTGCTGCTGCCCAAGCCGGAGATCCCGCTGGTCATGGAGGCGATCAAGCGCGAGGTGCCGTCGTTCGTGCCAGCCGTGCCGCCGCTCTACCAGAAGATCGTCGACGAGGCGGAGCGCAGCGGCGTCTCCATCCGAGGCATCAAGTGGTCGCTCTCGGGCGCCATGGCCCTGCAGGCGCCGCTGGTCGAGCGCTGGGAGGCCGCGACCGGCGGGCTGCTGGTGGAGGGTTACGGCCTGACCGAGACCTCACCGGTCGTCGTGGGCAACCCGATGTCGAAGGGACGGCGTCCGGGGTCGATCGGCGTCCCCTTCCCCGACACCGAGGTCCGCATCGTCGACCCCGAGGATCCTGCCCGTGAGGTGCCGCTGGGGGAGCGCGGCGAGCTGCTCGTGCGCGGCCCGCAGGTCTTCGATGGCTACAAGGACCTGCCCGAGGAGACTCGTGCGGCGTTCCACGACGGATGGTTCCGCACGGGTGACATCGTCACGATGGCGCCCGACGGCTTCCTCACCGTGGTCGACCGGATCAAGGAGGTCGTCATCACCGGCGGCTTCAACGTCTACCCCTCCGAGGTCGAGGCCGCGCTGCGGCGCCACCCGTCCGTCGGTGACGCGGCGGTCGTGGGCGTGCGTACGCCGGAGGGCGCCGAGGAGGTCGTCGCCGCGGTCGTGGTGGCCGACGGCGCCGAGCTCGACCCCGACGACGTACGCCGGTTCCTGCGCGGGGAGCTGACGCCCTACAAGGTGCCGCGCCGCGTGGTGGCGGTGGAGGAGCTGCCGACCAACCCGATGGGCAAGGTGCTGCGGCGCGAGGTCGCGGAGCTGCTCCAGGGCTGACGGCCGGTCAGAGCGGTCAGGGCAGGAGGCGGGCGCGCAGTCGCACCCGCAGGGCGCCCACCGGGTCGCCTCCGCACGACCACCCGCTGTTGCCACCGCAGTTGCGGTGGGCGGCCCCGCTGTGACTGGTCAGCACCACGACGTGGCGCACGCGTCCGCCCCGCACGTTGACCCGCACGACGGCGCGTCCGGCCCGGCCGACGGGCACCCGACGCAGCCCCACCCGACCGTCCTTGCGGTGCACCAGCACCTGGATGCGCGCATGCTGGCGCCGAGTGGTGCGCAGGTCGAGCCGGAGCAGACGCTGCGACCGGTCCCGCGCGCCGACGCGGAGCCGGAGGCTGTGGGAGCTCAGGTGCGGCAGCCAGGCCGCGCGCCGCACCGAGGGCGTACGCCGCCCGACGTGGGCGCGTGCGGTCACGGCCGCCCGGGGGAAGGACGCCCCGCCGGTGTAGTGCCGCGCGGGCCGGAAGTTGGCGCGCACGAAGTCGGCGTAGAGCCGGGGCCAGGCGTCGCCGCGGGCGGCGAAGTGGCGTCCCACGCCCTGGACCGACCACTCGTCGCGAGCCCCCGGGGAGGCGTCGAGACGTTCCCAGATCTGGCGCACGGCGTCGATCCCGCCGCGTTGGGCGAGGAACTGCACGAAGATCCAGTTGCCGTAGCTGGAGGTGACCGAGTCCAGGGGCAGCGTCGGGCGTCCCACCTGGCCCTGGGCGAGGAACTGGCGGTTGTCCCGCACGCGGGCGAAGACCTGGGCCTCGGCCCAGGTCGCGGACGCCTCCATGAACCACCGGTCCTCGCCCACGTCGTAGTTGAACTGCACGGCGTGGAAGAACTCGTGCGCCGCGGTCGCCGCCAGCGCGTCGCTGGGGGAGGCGCCCAGCTGCGCCATGTCGTTGTCGAGGACGCAGAAGGCGGTCGCGCGGGCGTGGTGGCCCGGCGCGAGCTCCTCGGGCGCGCAGAAGCCGTAGAGCTCCCCCTGGGAGGAGAGGTCGGCGAGGTAGACGTCGAACCGGGCGTCGCCGCCTGCGGAGCCGTCCGGGGCGGGAGCCCGGTAGCCCAGCTGCTCGACCAGACGGGTCCACGCCGCCTCGACCGCGGTGAGGGTCGCCGAGGCCCAGGCGGGCGCCGCGGCGTGGCGTCCGGTCTCGACGTGGGTGACGCAGAGGCGTGCGGTGCAGGATCGGCGCGGGGTCAGCTCGCCGGGGTAGCGCCACGCCTCCGGGGCGTGGGGGTCGGACGGGCGGGCCAGCAGGCCGCGGGCCCGGCGTCGGTCGGTGGCCGCCAACGCGCTCCGTGAGAGCCACAGGTCGCGCAGCGCCAGGGTCAGGTCCTGCTCGTCGCGGTGGGCGTGGGCACCCGGGGTCGTGGCAAGGCTCGACTCGACTGCCGCCAGCACGCTCGGCGCGGGGCGGCCCTCCCCGGGCGCGCCGGCCGCGGGCCCCGTCGTCGGGGCGGGCAGGAGCAGGGCGACGAGCAGCAGGGCGAGGAGCGTGACCCCCCGGTGGTTCACCTCAGAGCTCGGCGATGTGCTCGATGATCGCGGTGGTGGAGATCGCCGGGGTGCGGGGCAGGTAGACCACCTCGCACACGTCCTCGAACTCGTCGAACCTGCCGGCCCAGTCGTCGCCCATCACGAGCACGTCGGCGCCGTGCTCGACGATGTAGTCCCGCTTCTGCTCCAGGCTCTCCTCGACGAAGACGTCGTCGACGACCCGCAGCGCCTTGACGATGGCCAGACGCTCGGCCTCGCTGAAGACGGGGGTGCGTCCCTTCTTCCGCATGTTGAGCTCGTCGGCGGAGACACCCACCACCAACCGGTCGCCCAGGGCAGCGGCCCGCTCGAGGATGCGCAGGTGGCCGACGTGGAAGACGTCGAAGGTGCCGAAGGTGAGGACGGTGCGAGGCATGACGGGCATTCTGGCATGCGCAGGGCAGGATGGAGACGATGAGAGAGACCGCCACGCCCCCGCTGCAGATCGTGACCCCTGCCCCGGAGGCAGACGCCCAACGTCGCCGAGGCCTGAACCGGATGCGTGCCGTGGCCACCGGTCTGCTCGCCTTCGCCGCCGTGGTCTACCTGGCCACGCTCGGGCAGGAGGGGTTCTGGGGCTACGTCAACGCGGGCGCCGAGGCCTCGATGGTCGGGGCGATCGCCGACTGGTTCGCCGTGACGGCGCTCTTCCGGCACCCGTTGGGCCTGCCGATCCCGCACACCGCGCTGGTGCCGCGCCGCAAGGACGAGCTGGGGCGGGGCCTGCAGGAGTTCGTGGGCGAGAACTTCCTGCAGGAGGAGATCGTCCGCGACCGGGTCGGGGCGGCGGAGATCTCGATGCGGGTGGGGGAGTGGCTGGGCGAGGAGGCGCACGCCCGCCGGGTGGTCGACGAGGTCAGCGAGGTGGCAGCGCTGGGGCTGGCGAAGGTGCGGGACGAGCACGTCGTCGAGCTGGTCACCCACGGACTGATCCCGCGCTTCCGCGACGAACCGATCGCGCCGCTCGCCGGCAGCCTGCTCACCGAGGTGGTGCGCGACGGCGTCCACAACGGACTGGTCGACCTGGGCGTCGTCGAGCTGCACCGCTGGCTGGTGGAGAACCCCGACACCTTCGAGGAGGTGCTCGCCGAACGGGCCCCGTGGTGGGCGCCGCAGCGGGTGAGCGAGTTCGTCACGGCGCGCGCACACATCGAGGCGCTGCGGTGGCTCGAGGACATCCGCGACGACCCCCACCACCACGCCCGTGAGGCGTTGGACTCGATGCTCACGCAGCTCGCCCGCGACCTGCTGGAGGACCCGGCCACCCAGGAGCGCGCCGAGGGCCTGAAGAACCGCCTGCTCGAGCACCCCCAGGTCGCGACCACGGTGGTGTCACTGTGGAACGCGCTGCGGCGGGCCACCCTAGCGTCGCTGCGCGACCCGGACGGAGCCGTACGCCAGCGCGCGTTGACCGAGCTGCTGCGTCTCGGTGGTCTGCTGCGCACCGACGCGAGCGTGCGCGAGCGTCTCGACACCATGGCCGCGGACGCGGCGGTCTTCCTGGTGGGGCGCTACGGCGCCGAGGTGACGGAGGTGATCACCCACACCATCGAGCGGTGGGACGGCAAGGAGGCCTCCGACAAGATCGAGCTCCACGTGGGCCGTGACCTGCAGTTCATCCGCATCAACGGCACCGTGGTGGGCGGCATCGTGGGCCTGCTCATTCACGCCGTCAGCCAGCTGCTCGGCCACTGATCCGGCCTGCGGGGCCCGTCGGAGAGGCCCACCTGCGAGACTGGCCCCATGAGCGCCGCCGCTGACCCGATGGACGTGGGCATCCGCGACGAAGTGATCCGGCTGGGTCAGTTCCTCAAGCTGGCGAGCCTGGTCGAGCACGGGGGAGAGGCCAAGGAGCGGGTCGCCGAGGGACAGGTCCGGGTCAACGGCGAGGTCGAGACCCGTCGCGGCCGTCAGCTGCGCGACGGCGACGTCGTCGAGCTCGGCGGCCAGGCCGCTCGGGTGGTGCACGGCGAGGTGACCGACAACCTCCCCTGGTGACTGTCTGGTGACTGTCTGGTGACTGCCCCGGAGCTTGTTCTGGGGATTGTCCTGGCGCTCACCCCGCTCGGCGTCCAGTCACCCGCGCACCTACCGAAATGGTCGTCAGATCGTCAGATCGCGACCATTTCGGTAGGTGCGTGAGGGGTCACTTCACGGCGAGGAGGTCCACCACGAAGATCAGGGTCTCGCCGGGCTTGATCACGCCACCGGCACCGCGCTCGCCGTAGCCCAGGTGGGGCGGGATGACGAGACGACGGCGGCCGCCCACCTTCATGCCCTGGACGCCGGTGTCCCATCCGGAGATGACCTGGCCGATGCCGAGGCGGAACTGAAGCGGGGTGCCCCGGTTGTAGCTGGCGTCGAACTCCTCACCCGAGGAGTGGGCCACTCCGACGTAGTGGACGGAGACGGTGTCGCCGGACTTGGCCTCGGCCCCGTCCCCCTCGACGAGGTCGGTGATCTCCAGGTCGGCGGGCGCGTCGCCCAGGTGCGGGTCGACTTCGGGCTTGTCCATGAGGTCCCTCTCGTTGTGCTGAGCGTGCTGAGCGTGCTGCGCGGGTCCGCGCACCCGATCCATCCTATGCAGCGGCGGTGGCCGGGTCGTGGGACGAGCACCCCGTCGGCCCCGTATCCTGCCGCGGGGCGCAGATCCCAGCCCGACCACCAGGAGACGCCATGACGCAGCCCGTGACCTTCCACCTCGCCGACGACGAGCGGCCCACCTCCTGGTACAACGTCGTGGCCGACCTGCCCACGCCGCCCCCGCCGCCGCTGCACCCGGCCACCCACGAGCCCGTCGGCCCCGACGACCTCTCCGCGCTCTTCCCGCCGGAGCTGATCGCCCAGGAGGTCACGACCGAGCGCTGGGTGGAGATCCCCGAGGCCGTGCAGGAGGTCTACGCGCAGTACCGTCCCGCGCCGTTGATCCGCGCGCGCAAGTGGGAGGAGCGCCTCGGCACCAAGGCTCGCATCTACGTGAAGTACGAGGGCGTCTCGCCCGCGGGGTCGCACAAGGTCAACACCGCGGTGCCGCAGGCCTACTACAACAAGCTCAACGGCATCACCCGGCTGACCACCGAGACCGGGGCGGGCCAGTGGGGCACGGCGCTGGCCTACGCCTGCGCGCTCTACGACATGAAGTGCGAGGTCTGGCAGGTCGGACACTCCTACGACACCAAGCCGCAGCGCCGCACCCTGATCGAGGTCTTCGGTGGCACCGTGCACCGTTCCCCGTCGCAGATGACCGAGTCGGGGAAGGCCTTCGAGGAGGGGCACCCGGGCTCGCTGGGCATCGCGATCTCCGAGGCCGTGGAGCTCGCGGCCCAGGACGAGGGCGCCAAGTACGCCCTGGGGTCGGTGCTCAACCACGTGCTGCTGCACCAGACCGTGATCGGCCAGGAGGCCGTGAAGCAGCTGGAGAAGGCCGGCGAGGACGGTGCCGACGTCGTGGTGGGCTGTGCGGGTGGCGGCTCCAACCTGGCCGGACTGATCTTCCCGTTCCTGCGCGGCAACCTGACGGAGGGGCGTACGACCCGGCTCGTCGCGGTCGAGCCGTCGTCCTGCCCCACGATGACGCGCGGCACCTACGCCTACGACTTCGGCGACACCGCCGGCCTCACGCCGTTGATGAAGATGTACACGTTGGGCCACGACTTCGTGCCCTCGCCGATCCACGCCGGTGGTCTGCGCTACCACGGCATGGCGCCGCTGGTCAGCCACGTCGTGCACGAGGGACTGGTGGAGGCCGTCGCGCTCGACCAGGACGAGTGCTTCGCGGCGGCGGTGGAGTTCGCCCGGGCCCAGGGCATCGTGCCGGCACCGGAGTCGTCCCACGCCCTCGCGCAGGCCCGACGCGAGGCGCTGGCGGCCGACGAGGCCGGCACCGCGCCGGTGATCGTGGTCGGTCTCTCCGGCTACGGCCTCCTCGAGCTGGGAGCGTTCGACTCCTACCTCAAGGGCAACCTGACCGGCGACTCGCTGCTGTCGGACGAGGAGCTCTCCGCGTCGCTCGCGACGCTGCCCGCCGTGGAGTGAGCCACCTCAGGGGCCCTCGGGTGGCCCCTCAGGTGGCGTGGACGTACTGGTCGAGCTGGTCGCGCTCGAACTCCAGCTCCTCGATCCGGCTCTTCACCACGTCGCCGATGCTGATGACCGAGGTGAGGGCGCCGTCCACGACGACCGGCACGTGACGCACGCGCTGGTCGGTCATCAACCGCGCCAGCTCCTCCAGCGACTCCGTGCCGTCGCAGGTGTGCACCGCCGCGGTCATGATCGACGAGACCGGCCCGCGGAGCACGTCGACCCCCTGTGGCAGACGGCGGACGACGTCGCGCTCACTGACGATCCCGTCCAGCGACGAGCCGTCGGCACTGACGACGACCGCGCCGATGTTGTGCTGTGCCAGCAGGGCGATCAGCTCCTCGACGGTGGCGTCAGGGGCGATCGTCACGACCTGCTGGATCTCCTTGCTCTTGACGACCTCGTTGACACGCATGGCTCTCCTCCTGGTCGATCACCGTTGCCGTCACCGTAGTGGGCCGCAGCGACAAAGAACAGGGTCGAGTGTGAAACAGGTCACGCGACCTGTTCCGGGGTCAGCGACGTCGCAGCTCCGTCACCGACCCGGGGTGGCGGCGGCCCTGGTCGGGGTCGGAGCCGTCGTGCTCGGCGCTCCCGAGGAAGGCGAGGGCGGCGTCGTGCAGGTGGCCGTTGGTGGCCACGGCGTTGCCGCCCCAGGGGCCGTTGGTGCCGTCCAGCGAGGTGAAGCGTCCGCCGGCCTCACGCACGATGATGTCGAGCGCGGCCATGTCGTAGAGCTCGAGCGAGGGTTCGGCGGCGATGTCCACGGCACCCTCGGCCAGCAGCATGTAGGACCAGAAGTCGCCGTAGGCGCGAGTGCGCCACACGCGGCGGGAGAGCTGCACGAAGGCGTCGAGCTGGTCGCGCTCCTCCCAGCCCGACAGCGAGCTGTAGGAGAACGAGGCGTCCTCGAGGCGGCGTACGTCGGACACCTCGATCTTCTGGCCCTTGAGCAGGTTGCGGCCGGTGAAGGCCCCGCCGCCCTTCACCGCCCACCAGCGACGCTGCAGCTGGGGCGCGGAGACCACGCCGACCACGACCTCACCCTCGACCGCCAACGCGATCAGGGTCGCCCAGACGGGCACGCCGCGCACGAAGTTCTTGGTGCCGTCGATCGGGTCGATGATCCACTGCCGCGACCCGTGGCCGGTGACGCCGTGCTCCTCGCCGAGGATCGCGTCACGGGAGCGCACCTTGGCCAGGGTGCGCCGCATGCCCTCCTCGACGTCGCGGTCGGCGTCGGTGACCGGGGTGAGGTCGGGCTTGCTCATGACGTGCAGGTCCAGCGCCTTGAAACGGGCGGTGGTCAAGGAGTCCGCGTCGTCGGCCAGGACGTGCGCCAGACGCAGGTCGTCGGTGTGGTCAGTGCTGCCCGGGCCGGTGATCGACATGGCCCAAGGCTATGCCCACAGCGCAGGTGGTCAGTACTCCTGCCCGCCCTCGCGCGCCGCGAGCAGTCGCCGGAACGACTCGACGCGGTCCGGGTCGACGTCCCCCTCGGCCAGTGCGTCGTCGAGCTGGCACTCCGGCTCGCTCTCCCCGTGGCTGCACCCGCGCGGGCACTCCTCGGTCATCTCGTCGAGGTCGGGGAAGGCCTCGATCAACCGCTCCGGGTCGACGTGGGCCAACCCGAACGACCGGATGCCGGGAGTGTCGATGATCCACCCGGCGCCCTCGGGCAGCGCCAGCAGGTAGGCGGAGGTGGAGGTGTGCCGACCGCGGCCGGTGACCGCGTTGACGTGGCCGACGAGACGGTCGGCGTCGGGCACCAGGGCGTTGACGAGGGTCGACTTGCCGACGCCGCTGTGGCCGACGAGCACGCTCGTACGCCCGTCCAGGGCCGCGCGCACCTCGGTGAGGTCGCCGCCGCGTTCGGTGACCACCCACGGCACCCCCAGCGAGCGGTAGGTGCGCAGCAGCGGCTCGGGGTCGGCGAGGTCGGCCTTCGTGAGCACGAGCAGCGGCGCCATCCTGGCGTCGTAGGCCGCCACGAGCGCTCGGTCGATGAGGCGCGGACGTGGCTCGGGGTCCGCGAGGGCCGTCACCACCACGAGCTGGTCGGCGTTGGAGACGATGACGCGCTCGACCGGGTCGTCGTCGTCAGCGGTGCGTCGCAGCACGGTGGTCCGTTCGCGGACCTCGACGATCCTGGCCAGTGACCCGTCGCGCCCCGAGACGTCACCGACCACCCGCACGCGGTCGCCGACGACCACCCCCTTGCGACCCAACGGCCGCGACTTCATCGCCATCACCCGGCGGCCCTCGACGAGCAGCGTGAACCGTCCGCGGTCCACGGTGATCACCCGACCGTCGACTGCGTCGTCGTAGGAGGGCCGCTCCTTGGTGCGGGGGCGGGTCCGACGGCGAGGACGCTCGTAGCTCTCGTGGTCGGTCTCGTCGTAGCGGCGACTCATGGCGTGGTCGGTCCTCTCACCGCTGCGCCCAGAGGCCGGACCAGAAGGCGGCGAAGTCGGGGAACGTCTTCGAGGTGGTGGCGATGTTCTCCACCGTGACCCCTTCCACGGCGGCGGCGAGGATCACGCCGGCGTGGGCCATCCGGTGGTCGGCGTAGGTGTGGAAGACGCCAGGTCGCAGGGGTGACGGGTGGATCTCGAGTCCGTCCGGCAGCTCGGTGACGTTGCCGCCGAGGCGGTTGATCTCGGTGGCGAGCGCGGTGATCCGGTCGGTCTCGTGGCCGCGGATGTGCGCGATCCCGGTGAGTCGCGACGGTCCCTCGGCCAGGGCGCAGAGCGCGGCCACAGCGGGGGCCAGCTCGCCCACGTCGTGCAGGTCGGCCTCGATGCCGGCCAGCCGGTCGGGCCCCTCGACGCAGAGGCCGTCGGCGACCCGGGTGACCCGGCACCCCATCCGGGTCAGCAGCGGCACCAGCTCGGCGCCGGCCTGGGTGGTGCTCTCGGGCCAGTCGCGCACCACGATGCGGCCACCGGAGACAGCCGCCAACGCGAGGAAGGGGGCGGAGTTGGAGAGATCCGGCTCCACGAGGTGGTCCCGGGCGTGGACCGGACCCGGCGCCACCGCCCACCGGTCGGGGACCGAGTCGTCGACGTCGACCCCGTGGTGGCGCAACAGGTTGACGGTCATCTCGATGTGCGGCAACGACGGCACGGGAGCACCCTCGTGCACGACTTCGACACCCTCGTCGAAGCGGGCGCCGGCGAGCAGCAGCGCCGAGACGAACTGGCTGGAGGCCGAGGCGTCCAGGACGACCCGCCCGCCCCGTACGTGGCCGGTGCCGACGACCGTGAACGGCAGGGCTCCGCGCCCGTCGTCTTCGACGCGTACGCCCAGGGCACGCAGTGCCTCGAGCATCGCGGCCACCGGTCGCGTACGCATGTGCGGGTCGCCGTCGAAGGTGGTGGCACCGGCGGCCAGGGCGGCCACGGGCGGGACGAAGCGCATGACGGTGCCGGCGAGTCCGCAGTCGACGTGGCCCCCGGCCGCGAACTGGCTGGGGGTCACGCGCCAGTCGTCGCCGTCGGTGTCGACCCGGGCCCCCACGCTGCGCAGCGCGCCGGCCATCAGCAGGGTGTCGCGGGAGCGCAGAGCACGGCGCACGACCGACGGGCCGTCGGCCAGCGCCGCGAGGATCAGCGCCCGGTTGGTCAGCGACTTGCTGCCGGGCAGGTCGACGACGAGGTCGACGGGTGCGGCGGCGTGCGGAGCAGGCCAGGGATCGAGGGTCTCGGGGAGCAGGCGCACCCGACCACCCTAGTCGCCGCCCTGGCTCAGCTGCAGGCCGAAGGTGTTGTTGCCGAGGTTGGGGTCGTCGAGCTCGGGCGCGGTGACGCCGATGGTCAACCGCGGTTGACCGAACACGTGCACCGCCGTGAAGGAGAGCGTCAGGGGGCTGCCGGTCCCGGTCACCGTGCAGGTGAGCGAGTTGTCGAAGAGACCGGTGTCGCAGCCCGGCGACGGCCGCGAGAAGAGGTGGTAGCCGATGCCGTCGACCTGGACGGTCGCACGGACCCCGGCGGGGAGTCCACGCACCGTGGTGGTCACTGCGAAGGTACGCGGCAACACCTGCGTCGCATCGGCGGTCACGGCCACGTCCGCGGTCGGGACGGGGGCAGGCGTGGGCGAAGGAGTCGGCGTGGGCTCAGGCGTGGGTGTGGGGGTTGGAGTCGGTGTGGGGGTCGGCGTGGGCGTCGGGGTCGGCTCCGGAGAGGGCTCCGGGCTGGGCGACGGCGACGGTTCCGGGGTGGGCTCGGGCGAGGGCTCCGGGCTGGGCTCGGGCGAGGGGGTCGGTGACGGCGACGGCTCCGGGCTCGGCTCGGGCGAGGGGGTCGGTGACGGCGACGGCTCCGGGCTCGGCTCGGGCGAGGGGGTGGGCGACGGTTCGGGGGTCGGCTCGGGCGAGGGCTCCGGGCTGGGCTCGGGCGTCGCGGTCGGCGTCGGCTCCGGCGAGGGGGTCTGCGACGGCTCGGGCGTCGGCTCGGGCGACGGGGTCGGCAAGGGCTCGGGGGAGGGGGTCTGTGACGGCTCGGGCGTCGGCTCGGGCGACGGGGTCGGCGAGGGCTCGGGGGAGGGGGTCTGTGACGGCTCGGGCGACGGGCTCGGCGAGGGCTCCGGAGTGGGCTCGGGGACCAGGGTGGGCGCCGGCGAAGGAGCCGACGTGGGTTCGGGGGAGGGCGTCACGCTCGGCGTCGGCGCAGCGGTCGGGACAGGCCTGGTCGGCTCCGGGGACGGGGTGGCCGAGGGCTGCGGGGTCGGGGACGGCCGCTCGGTCTCGCTGGGGACGGGCGGCTCACTGTCGTCCGGGTCGGAGTCGCCCGGGTCCGAGTCACCCGGGTCGGAGTCCTCGCCGGGCGGGAGGGGCGGGACCGGGGGCAGGGGCGGCACCGCATCAGGCGCGGCACCGGGGGCGGGCACCGGGTCGGGAGCCGGGGCGGGCGTCGGTGCGCCCGTGGGCAGGGGCAGGTCGGCGTCGGCATCGCCGCGCGCCATCTCCTGGCCGGGGCCGTCGGGCAGTCCGGGTTGGGGGGCCGAGGCGGCAGGCGGGTCGGAGGCCAGCGCCGGAGGGTCGACAGAGTTGTTGCCCACCATCACGACGGCTGCTGCGGCGACCCCCGCAGCCGCCACCCCGACCGCGCCGACGGCCGCCGAGGCCGCGGTGTTGCCGACCACGGTGTCGCGGATCCGCCCGACGAGCACGGAGAAGGAGCCCAGGGCAGCGCCGCCCGCGGCGGTGGAGCCGAGGTAGCCGGTGGCCAGTCCACCCAGCAGCAGGGGAGCGATGATCCCGGCCAGGTTGCTGTTGACCTCGGTCAGCTCCAGGAGGATGGCCGTGCAGCGGGGGCAGTCGTCGAGGTGCTCCTGCATCTTTGCGGAGTCGCGCCGCGAGGTGGCCTGTCGGATGTAGGCGCCCATGTTGTGGTGGGCCCACCGGCAGGTGTCCTGCTCCATGTCGTTGGCGTGCTGGTTGATGAAGGCCTGCCGCAGTCCTTCGCGCGCGCGGTAGGCGAGCGCCGAGACGGAGTTGGGGCTCATGGCGAGCAGGGGAGCGATGTCGGCGGGCTTCTGCCCCTCGACCTCGGTGTGCCAGAGCACGAGTTGCCACCGCTCGGGCAGCGAGGCGAACGCGCGGGCGGCAGCGGCGTTCTCGAACCCCTCCACGGCGGTGTCGCGGAACGGGGTGCCCGGGTCGAACGGCTCGAGGTCGTCGGTGGGCTGGACCCGGCCTCCCGCGCGGTGGCCGTCGACGCGCAACCGGCGTACGGCGGTGAGCAGGTAGGCGCGGAACGCCACGTCCGGGCCACCCCCGCGCTGCAGGACCTGAAGCACCTTGGCGAAGGCGTCGGCCACCAGGTCGTCGGCGTCGGGCCCCTGGGCGAGCTGGCGCGCGAGCCTGCGGGCCGCGTCGACGTGACGGCTGTAGAGCAGGCCGTAGGCGTCGACGTCACCGCCCCGGACCGCCGAGATCAGCTCGGCGTCCCCGGGTTCGTCGATGAGCGGCAGCGCTGAGGTCACGGGCTCTCACATCCGAGATAAAAGGGTCTTCGTCAGCGTAACGGTCCAGACCGGTGCGCACCCCGTCTCAGGAAAATTTCCTCGGTCTGCGTCATACGACCCCCTCTGAGCCGTCTCATCTTCGACGGCACCGGTGGTGGGTCCACCGATCGACGGGGGGAGGGCACGTGTTCAACCTCAGGCGTGCGCTGACACCTCTCCCCGACGAGGCTCGACGCCAGTCCGATGCCCTCGCGCCGGCTGGGCAGATGGGCGACGTCCCGCGCGGATTCGAGGCGGTCGCCGAGGCCGTGGCCGAGGAACGCTGCCCGCTGGGTGCCTGTGAAGCCCTGGGGCGCGAGCTCGCCCTCGACGGCAGCTCGGCCGACGAGGCCCTGCGGGGTCTGCGGGCCACCTGGCGGGCAGTGGCCGGCGAGGACCCCACCTTCGACGCCCTGGCCGCACTGGTCGCCGCGTGGAGCGACGCCACCTTGGCGGTGGTCAACCACATCAGCTGCGAGGACCCCATGACTGGCCTGGCCAGCCCGGCGCACCTGCGCAGCAGCCTGGCGGCGCTCTTCCGCGGCGAGCGCGCGGCCGGCATGCATCCCCGCGACAGCCACGCGCTGGTGATGGTGGAGCTCGCGGGCGCCGACCATGCCCCGTCGGGTCAGGACCCCATCGGGCGCGCCATGCGCATGGCGGCACTGGGTGAGTCGGCCCGCACCGTCTTCCCGGGCGGCGAGGTCGTGGCCCGCCTCGGCGCCCACCGGGTGGCCGTGCTGGCCAGCCGGGACGCGCGGCTGGGGGTGCGGGTGCGGCTCCTGCGCCGCCTCCTGGAGGGGGCGCAGGATCCCGAGCTCACGCCGCGGGTCTGGATCGAGGGCCTGCCCGCGAGCGACCTGGGGGCCGGGGTGCTGCTCGACGAGCTGGCGCGCGGCTGACTCGACGGCATCGCGCGACCCGCCTTCGCAGCGACAGCACGGACGTACGCCGCGGTCTAGGGTGGACGCATGTGCGGCCGCTACGCGTCGAGTCGACGCCCCGAGGACCTTGTGGAGGAGTTCGAGGTCGTCGAGAACCGGGTGCCGGCTCCGTTGGCGCCGGACTGGAACGTGGCCCCCACCGACCCGGTGTACGCGGTGCTCGAGCGACCGGCACGCAGCACGCCCGAGGGGGAGGAGGCGCCGCGCCGTCAGCTGCGCACCCTCACGTGGGGCCTGGTGCCCTCCTGGGCCAAGGACCCCTCGATCGGCTCGCGGATGATCAACGCGCGTGCGGAGACTGCCGCCGAGAAGCCGGCGTTCCGCAAGGCGTTCCGGGCGCGGCGCTGCCTCGTGCCGGCCGACGGGTACTACGAGTGGTACGCGTCGTCGTCGCTGGACGCGAAGGGCCGCCCGGTGAAGCAGCCCTACTTCATCCGTCCGCGCGACGGAGGCGTGCTCGCCATGGCGGGACTCTTCGAGATCTGGCGTGACCCGGACCGGCCCGACGACGACCCCGACTGCTTCCGGTGGACCTGCACCGTGCTGACCACCGAGGCCGAGGACGACCTGGGCCACATCCACGACCGGATGCCGCTGATGGTGGAACCCGAGCGGTGGGACGCCTGGTTGGACACCACCCTGACCGACGCCGACCGGGTGACCGCGCTGCTCACCCCAGCCTCGCCGGGCCTGCTGGAGGCCTACCCCGTCTCTCGCGCGGTCGGCAACGTGCGCAACAACGGACCCGAGCTGGTCGAACCCTTGGCGCTCGAGGGCGTCCCCACCCCGAGGAGCACCCGATGAGTGTCGAGCGACTGGTCCAGACCCCCCGCGGGGAGGGCCGCCTGGTGGTGCACGAGGCCCAGCACCCCGTGGCGGTGCTGCTGCTGAGCCACGGGGCAGGGGGTGGGATCGACGCCCAGGACCTGGTGGCCCTCGCCGAGGCGTTGCCCGCCGAGGGCGTGACGGTCGCGCTCTTCGAGCAGCCCTGGCGTCGCGCCGGGCGGAAGGTCGCGGCGCCGCCTGCCCACCTCGACGATGCGTTCGTGGTGGCGGCGCAGGAGGTGGCGGCGCACGGGATGCAGGGTGGCCTTCCGCTGGTTGTGGGGGGTCGCTCCGCAGGCGCCCGCTCGGCCGCCCGGACGGCGCTGGCCGTCGGGGCCAGCGGATGCCTGGCGCTGGCGTTCCCGCTCCATCCCCCGGGCCGACCGGAGAAGTCACGGCTCGGCGAGCTCCACGGCGCCGACGTCACCACGCTCGTCATCCAGGGCGAGCGCGACGCGTTCGGTTCTCCCTCCGAGTTCCCTGACGAGGTCGACGTCTGCGTCGTGCCCTTCGCCGACCACTCCTTCCGCGTGCTCAAGCGGGCGCTGGTGGCGCAGGAGGACGCCCTGGCCATCGTGGTGGAGGCCACCCTCGAGTGGGTGGTGCGTGAGGCCGCCGGGGTCGAGACCTCCGCGCACGCCGGCACTGGCGCTGGCGCGCGCACTGGAACTGCCGGCGAGGGCGGGGACCGAGCGGCCGGGAATCAATCGTGACGAGGCGCTGTTCCCCCCTACGTGCTGGCAACACTGGACGACACCGCGACGGTAGTGTGGGACCCGATGACTGACTCCCTCACTGAAGAGACGCCTGCCCAGCGTGCGGAACGCTTCGAGCGCGACGCCCTGCAGTACGTCGACCAGCTCTACTCCGCGGGGCTGCGGCTGACCCGCAACGCCGCCGACGCCGAAGACCTGGTGCAGGAGACCTACGCGAAGGCCTTCGCCTCGTTCCACCAGTTCAAGCCGGGCACCAACCTCAAGGCGTGGCTCTACCGGATCCTCACCAACACGTTCATCAACGTGTACCGCAAGAAGCAGCGACAGCCGCAGCAGTCGATGACCGAGGACGTGGAGGACTGGCAACTCGCGCGTGCCGAGTCGCACACCTCCTCCGGCCTGAAGTCCGCGGAGACGGAGGCGTTGGAGCACCTGCCCGACTCCGAGGTGAAGGACGCCCTGCAGAAGCTGCCGGAGGAGTTCCGCCTGGCGGTCTACCTGGCCGACGTGGAGGGCTTCGCCTACAAGGAGATCGCCGAGATCATGGAGACGCCCATCGGCACCGTCATGTCGCGGCTCCACCGCGGGCGCCGACAGCTGCGTGACCTCCTCAGTGACTACGTACGGGCCAACGACCTGCTGCCGCGGTCGGCGACGGAGAAGGGCCAGGACGCATGAGCGACCCGCACGGCGACGAGTGCGCCGACTACCTCGAGCGCATCGTCTACTTCATCGACAACGAGCTCGACGGCGCCGACTGCAGCGCGGTGCAGCAGCACCTCGACGAGTGCGGGCCCTGCCTGCAGAAGTACGACCTGCAGCGCACGGTGAAGTCGGTCGTCGCGCGGTCCTGCCGCGAGTCCGCGCCCGAGGGTCTGCGTGAGCGCGTCATGGTCCAGATCCGCGAGGTCCAGATCCGCATCAGCGAGTCCTGAGCCCCTGCTGCCGGGCTCCGGCCGGGAGGCGATTGGCGCCGCCCCGGCCTCGTTTGAGAAGATGGCACGCACTGACATCCAGGAGGACACCATGGGCAAGACCGGTCGCAAGCGCCGCGCTCGCAAGAAGAAGGGCGCGAACCACGGCAAGCGCCCCAACGCCTGAGCTCACCAGCTCAGCGTGATCGAGCACCAGGACCCCCGAGCCTTTGGCCGGGGGTCCTCTGCATGGCTGACGTCTGCAGGGGCGTCCTGCTGCTCAGGTCACCTTCGCCATGAACTGGGCCCCGTCGACGACCACCCGGGTGATCTCGCCCGAGGCGACCACCTTGCCCGCGGCTCCGTCGACGACGTTGCGGGCGCCCACGGTGAAGCGGCGCAGACGCCCGTCCTCGTGCACGACGGAGACCTGCACCTCCACGACCTGGCCCACGCCGCTCGGGGCGAGGTGCTCGATCGCGACCCGCGTGCCCACGCTCGTGCCGCCTGAGGGCAGCGAGGGCGCCAACGCCTCGCAGGTCACCGCCTCCATCCAGGCCAGCAGGCACGGTGTGCCCAGCACCCGCAGGCTTCCGCTCCCGACGGCGGCCGCGGTGTCGTCCTCGCCGACGGTGAACCTGCGGGTGTGTGACGTGGGCTGCTCCATGTCGTCTCCTGGGGGTGCGGGGGGTGCGGTGGTGGGGGTCAGATGCCGAAGGTCGCGCGGGGGTACGCGGCCTCGACGTCGGTGATCACGTTGAGGAGGTAGGGCACTCCCGACGCGTACGCCCGGTCGAGCGCCGGGCCGATGTCGCGGGGGTCCGTCACGGTCTCGCCGGCGCCCCCGAGCGCGCGGACCACCTCGTCGTAGCGGGTGCGCTCGGCGAGGTCGGCCACCACGTCGTAGCCGTAGAGCATCTGCATCGGGCCCTTCTCCAACCCCCACGCCGAGTTGTTGCCCATCACCATCACCACGGGCAGGTCGTGGCGCACCAGCGTGTCCACGTCCATCAGCGAGAACCCGGCCGCTCCGTCGCCGAGCAGCAGCGTCACCTGCGCCGACGGGCGCGCCAGGCGAGCGGCCATGGCAGCGCCCATCCCGGCGCCGAGGCAGCCGTAGGGACCGGGGTCGAGCCAGCCGCCGGGACGGGCGGGCTCGACGAACTTGCCGGCGAAGCTGACGAAGTCTCCGCCGTCGCCGATCACCACGGCGTCGTCGGCCAGACGAGGCACGAGCTCGCCGTAGATCCTGGCGGGGTGGATCGGGTCGGCCTCGGCGCTGAGCAGCTCCCGGTCGCGCGCGGCCGCGGCGGCCACGCGGTCAGCCAGGTCGACGGTCCACCCGGTCCAGTCGGGGCGGCGACCGGCGCGCTCGAAGGCGTCGCCGATGCCGTCGAGGGCCAGGGTGAGGTCGCCGGCCGCCGAGGCCGCCAGCGTCGCGTGGGTGGAGACCTGACCGGGGGAGTCGGCCACGTGGACCACCGCCGCCGGTGGCGCGCCGTCCTTCCCGCCGAAGGCGCCGTAGCCGAGGCGGAAGTCGAGCGGGGTGCCCACGACGACGACGAGGTCCGCCGTGCCCAGGGCATGGCCCCGCGCCTTGGTGACGAGCAGCGGGTGGCCGGCGGGCACCACGCCACGCCCCATGCCGTTGGTCAGGGCCGGGACGCCGAGTCGGTCGACGAGCCGCAGCGCCGCCTCCTCTGCCCGGTCGGCCCACACGTCGGTGCCGAGCACGAGGACGGGGCGACGCGCCTCGGCCAGCAGGTGGGCGATCCGCTCCAGCGCCTCGGGGTCGGGCTCGCGCGGCGGCAGCGGGTCACCGGTCGGCAGCGGGCCCTCGGCGCTGCCGAAGAACTCGTCCATCGGGACGTCGACGAAGACCGGTCCGCGGTGCGGGCTCGCGGCGGTGCGGAAAGCGTCGTCGACCCCTCCCAGCACGTCGGCAGCGGTGGCGAGCGTCCGCGCCGACTTGGCCACGGGGGCGATCAGGGGTGGCTGGTCCAGCTCCTGCAGGCTGCCGGTGCCCCACCGGTTCTGCGGGGCACGCCCCCCGAGGACGACCATCGGGGAGCCGTTGAACTGCGCCTGGGCGATCGCACTGATCCCGTTGGTCACGCCCGGCCCGGCCGTGAGGACGGCGAGCCCGGGGGTCCGGGTGAGCTTGCCGGTCGCCTCGGCGGCAAAGGCCGCGGTCTGCTCGTGGCGGACGTCGAGGAGCCGCATCGGGGGATCGGCCTTGACGGCTCCGTCATACATCGGGAAGACATGGGCACCCGACAGGGTGAACATCGTCTCGACACCGTGGGCGCGTGCGGCGGTCACCGCCAGTTCGCCGGCATGTCCGGACGTCGTGGTCGTCATGTGACGCAGGTTACTTCTCGGTCACCGATCTGGGCAGGTGCTGTCCGTTAGTTGTCCGGAGCGCGTCGCCGACCACGAGCACCAGGTCGGCGCGGGTGGGGGGCCGGTGCGGTCCCAGCAACAGCTGGAGGTGGAGCGAGCGCAGGAACGACTGCGTGTTGCGCACGTGCGTCCAGGGGTCGACGCCCGGTGCGGCCGACTCGGGATCCGCGTGCACCGCAATCCGGGCGACCCAGGGCTCCACCACGTCGAAGGGGACCCGGTCACGCAGCAGCACCGCGATGGTGGCGGCCGCGAGGTGGTCGGGCTCGTTGTGGTCGAGCGCCAGCCCGCCGACCAGGCGGTCGGCGATGACGTCGAGCAGCACGGTGAGCTCCAGCGGTCCGAGGTGGCGCGAGCTCGCCAGCGCGGTCAGGGCGTCGGCGCCGTGGGCGAGGGCCCGCGCGCTGCCCTGGCCGGGGATGAAGCCGCGCACGTCCTGCTCGCGCAGGAGGTAGGTGGTGAGCCGGTCGCCCCACCGCAGGACGTCCTCGGCCGGCAAGAGCTGCTCGTCCTGGTCGCGGTGGAGCACGTGGGCCAGCACCCGCGCCGACCACCCCCGTCGGAAGACGGTGGAGGTCCCGGTCTCCCCGATGCCGACCCGGAGGCCGGCGGCCATGCCGTCGCCCAGGCCGGCCAGCAGGTCGTCGTAGACCCCCCGCCCGATCCACACCGTGAGCACCTGCAGCGCCACGCCGTCGCGGACCTCGGGATCCGGCGACCCGAGCATGGTCGTGAGCTCGGCGGTCAGGTCGCCGAGGGTGCGGTCCTCAGGCACGCGTACGCCGTCGCGCACGACTCCGCGCCAGTAAGCCACACCCATGGGGCAATCCTGCCAGCGGAGTCAACGGGGTGGGAGCGGTACGGGTCAGGTCGTGCCGACCTAGGCTGGTCCGGTGCCCTCCCTGAACGAACTGGTGCGAGCCCACACCGACCTCGACGACGCCGACGTCGACTGGTTGCTGCGGCTGATGGCCGACTGGCAGATCATCGCCGACCTCTCCTTCGCCGACCTCGTGCTGTGGTTGCGTGACCGCGACGGCCGCGGCTTCTGGGCGGCGGGGCAGATGCGGCCGACCACCGGCCCGACGGCGTTGGTCGACGACGTCGTGGGCACCTTCCTGCCCCACGGGCGCCGGCCGATGCTCGACGTGGCGTGGGCGAACAAGCGCCTGATCCGCGAGGGAAACCCGGAGTGGAGCAACGACGTGCCGGTGCGGGTCGAGGTGATCCCGGTGCGTCGCGGCGACCGGGTGATCGCCCTGATCGGGCGCAACACCAACCTGTTGGGCGTCCGCACGCCGAGCCGCCTGGAGCTGGCCTACGTGCAGACGGCCGCCGACCTGACGCTGATGATCTCCCACGGCCACTTCCCGCCCGAGGGCCAGCGCAGCGACGAGGCCGACGCACCGCGCGTCGGCGACGGCTTCATGCGCGTCGACGCCTCGGGGCGCGTCACCTACGCCAGCCCCAACGCGCTGTCGGTCTACCGCCGCCTGGGGCACACCGGCGACCTGGCCGGTCTCGTGCTCGGCGAGCTCACCCGGCGGCTCGTGCCGCCCCGACGGCGCCCCGACGAGGAGACGTTGAGCGCCGTCCTGGGAGGGCGGGCCGCCCGTGCCGCAGAGGTGACGACCGATGACGCCTCGGTCATCGTGCGCGCCATCCCGCTGCGTCCCCGAGGCGAGAGGATCGGTGCGCTCATCCTGTTGCGCGACGTCACCGACCTCCGCCGTCGCGAGCGGGAGCTGATGACTAAGGACGCCACCATCCGCGAGATCCACCACCGGGTGAAGAACAACCTGCAGACGGTGGCCGCGCTCCTGCGGCTGCAGGCGCGCCGCATCGACGTGCCCGAGGCGCGCTGGGCGCTCTCGGAGGCGGAGCGTCGGGTCGGCACCATCGCGGTGGTGCACGAGACCCTGAGCCACGCGGTCGAGGAGCACGTGGTCTTCGACGAGATCGCCGACCGGCTGGCGGCGATGGTGAGCGACGTCGGTGCCACCGGCCGTCGGGTCGCGATCCGGCGTGAGGGCTCCTTCGACGAGCTCTCCTCCGAGGTGGCCACGGCCCTGGCGATGGTCGTGACCGAGCTGCTGCAGAATGCCGTCGAGCACGGGTTCCCGACCGACGAGGAGGCCTTCGTGGCCCACGGACGGGAGGAGACCTCCGACGCGGAGGTGACGTTGTCGGTGCGGCACCGGGACCGTCGGCTGCAGGTCTCGGTCGCCGACAACGGGGTCGGCCTGCCCGAGGGGTTCGACGCCGTAGGATCGACCAACCTGGGGTTGTCGATCGTGCGCACCCTGGTCGAGTCAGAGCTCGGAGGTCACCTGGCCATCGGTCGCAACCCGTCGGGGCGCGGGACCCTGGTCACCGTCGACGTGCCGCTCGACTGACTCCCCCAGTCGGGCCACGGCGCGGTCGTCGGATCAGGCAGGCATCCGGTTCAGGCAGTACGCACGCGGGCGCGCGCGTTGCGACGCTTCAGGGCGCGTCGTTCGTCCTCGCTCAGGCCGCCCCACACGCCGTGGTCTTGGCCAGCCTCCAGCGCCCACTGCAGACAGAGCTCCCGCACGTCGCAACGACGGCACACCTGCTTGGCCTCCTCGATCTGGAGGATGGCCGGACCGGTGTTCCCGATCGGGAAGAAGAGCTCGGGGTCCTCGTCGAGGCACGCTGAACGGTGGCGCCAATCCATGGCTGAGGGTTCCTCATTCCTGGGGGTGGGGAGTGTGGGCCGAACGACGGGTCGGTGGATCGTCGTAGTGAGGCAGTAGGCAAACGGCCCCGTCCGGACGTCCGAGGCGTCCTCGACAGGGCTTGTCCCAATCTCCCAAGAGTTCGGCGTTCGCACAACCCCTTCGGAGCGTCACATCCGTCACAACTACAGTGGGAGGCGTGAGTGCCCCCGCAGACCCCGCCGGTTCGGACCCCACCCCCGCTGCCACCCCCGGTGTTGATTCCGGCGCTGCCGCGCGGAGGCCGCTGCCGCTGGCCGTCGCGGTGTTGACGGTCCTGCTGGAGTCCGCCGTGCTGGTGGTGCTGGGAGTCGCCGAGCTGGCGTCCCTGGACAGCCAGCGGCTGGCCATGGGCCTCTCCACCGCAGCCTTCTTCCTCGGCTACGGCGCACTCCTGGCTGTCTGTGCCCGGAGCGCTTGGCGGGGCGAGGCGTGGCCGCGCAGCATCGTCGTCATGGGACAGCTCATCCAGCTGGGCACTGCCTGGAGCAACCGCGACGCCAACCCGACGCTGGCCGCGCTGGCAGCCATGGCGGCCCTGGTCGTGCTCGTCGGCGTGTTCCACCCCGCCAGTCTGCGGGCGCTCGAGGACGCCTGAGGCACCTCCCTGAGGCACCCGTCGAACCCGTCGGCCGGCGACGAGGTCACCGGCTGACGGGTCCGGAGGTCGTCACACCTCGAGCGACTGACGCAGCTGCTCGAGGGTGCGGCTCAGGAGTCGGGAGACGTGCATCTGGGAGATGCCGACCTCGGCCGCGATCTGCGACTGGGTCATGTTCTTGAAGAAGCGGAGCAGGAGGATCTTCTTCTCCCGGGCCGGCAGCTGGTCGAGCAGCGGCTTCAGCGACTCGCGGATCTCGACGTGCTCGATGTTGTCGTCCTCGACGCCCAGCGAGTCGGCCAGGCGTGGGGTGCGCTCGTCGTCGTCTCCGGCGTCGAGCGACAGGGTGGAGTAGGCGTTCGCCGAGGCCATGCCTTCGACGACCTCCTCGAGGCTGCAGCCGATGGCCTCGGCGAGCTCGCGCGGCGTGGGGGAGCGCCCCAGCTGCTGGGAGAGCTCTCCGGTCGCGGTGGAGATCTGCATGCGCAGCTCCTGCAACCGTCGCGGCACGCGGATCGCCCACCCCTTGTCACGGAAGTGGCGCTTGATCTCGCCGATGATCGTCGGGGTCGCGTAGGTCGTGAACTCCACGCCCCGCTCCACGTCGAAACGGTCGACCGACTTGATCAGGCCGATGGTCCCGACCTGCACGAGGTCCTCCAGCGGCTCCCCGCGGTTGCGGAAGCGCCGGGCGCAGTGGTCCACCAGGGGAAGGTGCAGCCGCACCAGCTCGTCGCGCAGCGCGAGGGCGGTGGGGGAGTTCGGTTCGGCGGCGGTCAGCTCGTCGAACAGCTCGTGGCTGCGGCGTCTGATCGCCTCGAAGGGACGCTCGCTCTCGGTCTCGGGAGGTGCCCCGGAGTCGGTGGTCTCCACAGTCAGTCCTGCTCGCCGACCGCCGGTGCGTCCTCGGGGTCGAGGATGGAGCGCACTGACAGGGTGATGGTGGTCCGGCCGTCCTCGTGGGAGTGGGCGCACGAGGCCGTCAGCGTCGAGAGCACCTGCCACGCGAAGGAGTCGGCGTCGACGTCGAGCGGGCCGGCGCTCTCCACCGTGAGGGTGGCCTCGGCGTCGGAACGACCCAGGTCGAAGGAGCAGTCGAGGTCGGCGTCGCCCGAAGCGGTGGAGACGAGGAGCGAGGCGGCCTCACCGATCGCGATGCGGAAGTCCTCGACGTCGTCGACGGTGAACTCCAGGCGCGAGGCGAGGCTGGCGGCGGTCGTCCGCAGCACGTACACGAAGGCGCCGTCGGCCGGCACCGTGAGGCGGACCTGGGAGCGAGAACCCTCGGCGGGAGCGGGGGAGAGGTTGACCATGTGCGGCACGTCCGTCCTGGGTGGGCCCGGGGTCGTGCCCGCGGGCCGGGTGGCAAGAGCTGGGGGCGCCCGCCGAGGGCGGGCAGACACCAGGTGGGCCCGCGTTGCGGGCCCACCTGCGCGTGGGGACTCAGGCCTTCTTGGTCTCCCAGAAGATCTCGGCGATCTCGTCGATCTTGGCGAGCAGCTGATCGGCCGCGTCGGCGTCGAGGGTGCCCTTGGTGCCACCGGCGCCGGCGAGCTTGGTCGCCTCGTTGAAGAGGGTGTGCAGCTGCGGGTACTTCTCGAAGTGCGGCGGCTTGAAGTAGTCGGTCCACAGCACCCACAGGTGGTGCTTGACCAGCTCGGAGCGCTGCTCCTTGATCAGGACGGCGCGCGTGCGGAAGTCGGGGTCGTCGCTGTCGGCGACCTTCGCGATGATCGCCTTGACCGACTCGGCCTCGATGCGGGCCTGGGCGGGGTCGTAGACACCGCAGGGCAGGTCGCAGTGGGCGGAGACGGTGACGGTCGGGGCGAAGAAGCGGGAGAACATCGTGTTCCTCTCGGTCGGCGGTGCCTGACTGGTGACTGCGACACTACCCGCATGGGACGACCGTCATTCATGGGTGGGCGCCGCGTCGGACTGGCTCGGGTCGAGGGGGACTCGATGCGTCCGCTGCTGCGTGCCGGAGACCTCCTCGTGGTCCTCCACGGCGCCCGCGTGCGCCCGGGGGCCGTGGTGGTGGCCCGGTTCGTCGACGGCACCTGGGTGGTGAAGCGTGCGACGGGGGCCCGCCGCACCCGCGCCGGCGACGCAGGGTGGTGGCTGCTCAGCGACGCACCCGAGGTCGGGGTCGACTCCCGCCACCGTGGCGTCGTGCCGGAGCGCGACGTCCGCGCCGTGGTCGTGGCCCGTCTGTGGCCCCGGCCCGGCCGGGTGCCCCGGGTTCGCTGAGGCAGGCGAGGCCGGCGTGAGCCCGGTCACCTTGCGTTCGCGGTCGGGGACGACTGCCGGGCAGAAGTCGGTCACGTGTCAGAATCCTTGGCATGTCGAGCGCCCCCCACTCCGTTTCCCACCCCCACCACGGTGACCCGGTCTTCGACCTCCACGTGGGCGGCAAGCTGGAGACGGTCTCCCGGGTGGCCCTGGCCGGCGCCGAGGAGCTCTCGCTCGCCTACACCCCGGGCGTGGCCCGCGTCTGCGAGGCGATCGCGGCAGACCCCACCATGACCCAGGAGTACACGTGGGTGCCCAACGTGGTGGCCGTGGTCACCGACGGCACCGCGGTCCTCGGTCTGGGTGACATCGGCCCCGCGGCCGCCATGCCCGTGATGGAGGGCAAGGCCGTGCTCTTCAAGCAGTTCGGCGGGGTCGACGCCGTGCCGATCTGCCTCGACACCACCGACACCGAGGAGATCATCGAGACCGTGGTGCGTCTGGCGCCCAGCTTCGGTGGCATCAACCTCGAGGACATCTCCGCGCCCCGGTGCTTCGAGATCGAGGACCGGTTGAAGGAGCGCCTCGACATCCCGGTCTTCCACGACGACCAGCACGGCACCGCGGTCGTGGCCCTGGCCGCCCTCAAGAACGCACTGAAGCTCACCGGTCGTACGCCCGAGGGCACGCGCGTCGTGGTCTCCGGCGCCGGCGCGGCCGGCGTGGCCGTGGCCCGCATCCTCCTGGGGGCCGGCATCCGCGACATCGCTGTCCTCGACCGCAAGGGCGTGCTCAACTCCGAGCGCAGCGACCTGACCGACGTCAAGGCCGGCCTGGCCCGCGACACGGCCGACAACTTCGGTCGCAGCGGCAGCCTGGCCGAGGCGATGGACGGCGCGGACGTCTACATCGGCGTCTCGGGCGGCACGGTGCCCGAGGAGATCGTCGCGACCATGGCGCCCGACGCCATCATCTTCGGCCTGGCCAACCCCACGCCGGAGGTGCACCCCGAGGTCGCCCACCGCTACGCGCGGGTGGTGGCGACCGGCCGCTCCGACTTCCCCAACCAGATCAACAACGTGCTCTGCTTCCCGGGCATCTTCCGGGGCGCCTTCGACGTGCACGCCACGAAGATCACCGAGGGCATGAAGCTGGCCGCGGCCGACGCGCTGGCCGCGCTGGTGGGCGACGCCCTGGCCGAGGACATGGTCATCCCCTCGCCGTTCGACCCCCGCGTCGGACCTGCCGTCTCCCGCGCCGTGGCGGAGGCCGCACGGCGAGACGGCGTTGCCCGCAAGTAGAGGTTCGCGAAGTAGGGTTGCACCGTGTTTGCCGTCTACGCCTCGTCCTTCGCGCCCCGTGACGCCGCCGACCCCTTGGCCGGCCTGGTCGTGGGAGAGCGTCCCGACCCCGTGGCGCCCGAGGGATGGACCACCGTCGAGGTGAAGGCGGCCTCCCTCAACCACCACGACCTGTGGTCGCTGGCCGGGGTGGGCCTGCGCGAGGAGGCCCTGCCCATGATCCTGGGGTGTGACGCCGCCGGGCTCGACGAGGACGGCAACGAGGTCGTCGTGCACGCGGTCATCTCCAGCCCCGACTGGCGGGGGGACGAGACCCTCGACCCGCGCCGCTCGCTGCTCTCCGAGCGCCACCAGGGCACGTTCGCCGACAAGGTCGTGGTGCCGCGGCGCAACGTGGTGCCCAAGCCGGCGTCGATGAGCTTCGCGGAGGCCGCCTGCCTGCCGACGGCCTGGCTCACCGCCTACCGGATGCTCTTCACCCAGGGCAACCTGAAGCCGGGCGACACCGTGCTGGTCCAGGGAGCTGGAGGCGGGGTGGCGACCGCCCTGATCACGCTGGCACGCGCCGGTGGCCTCACGGTGCTGGCCACCTCGCGTGACGAGGCGAAGCGCACGCGTGCCCTGGAGATCGGTGCCCACGAGGTCTTCGAGAGCGGTGCGCGCCTGCCCGTCAAGGTCGACGCGGTCATGGAGACCGTCGGCGCCGCGACCTGGTCGCACTCGGTGAAGTCGCTGCGGCCCGGAGGCAAGATCGTCATCAGTGGCGCCACCTCCGGCCCGAACCCGGCCGAGGCCGAGCTGACCCGCATCTTCTTCCTCCAGCTCGAGGTGGTGGGCTCCACCATGGGCACCCGCGACGAGCTGGCCGCCCTGGTCAACCTCCTGGAGGCCACCGGCACCCGACCGCTGGTCGACCGTACGCTCCCCATGGAGCAGGCCCGGGAGGGCTTCGCTGCCATGGCTCAGGGCGACCTGTTCGGAAAGATCGTCTTCACTCGATGACTCGGACCCACGTCGTCACCGGCGCGGGAGCGGGGATCGGTCTCCAGCTCGCGCGGCGGCTCAGCGACCGTGGTGACACTCTCGTCCTGCCCGTACGTTCCGCCGAGCGCGCCGCCGAGGTGCTGGCCGAGCTGGGGGAGCGGCACCATGCCGTGGTGGCCGACCTCGGTGACCTCGAGCAGGTGGCGGCGGGCGCTGCCCGGATCGCCTCGCAGTTCGACCACCTGGACTCGCTGGTCCACTGCGCCGGGGTGGTCGACCTCGCCCCGGTCGCGACCCAGGGCGTGGAGGCGTGGCAGCACCAGATCGACGTCAACCTCACCGCGCCGGTGGTCCTGACCCGGGACCTCCTGCCGGCCCTGCGGGCAGCTCGAGGCACCGTGCTCTTCGTCAACTCGACGTCGGGAATCGTCGCCAACCCGCACTGGGGCGCGTACGCAGCCTCGAAGCACGGCCTGCGGGGGCTGGCTGACGCGCTACGGGCGGAGGAGGCTCCTCACGGCGTGCGCGTCACCAGCGTGCACCCGTCCCGGACCGCCACGCCCATGCAGGAGCGGGTCCACGCGCAGGAGGAGCGGTCCTACCGGGCCGAGGAGTGGATGAGTGCCGACACCGTGGCTGCCACGCTCCTGCACGTCCTTGACCTCCCCTCCGACGCCACCATCACAGACCTCACGATCCGGACGTCACCGTCGCCGTCCTGATCCCCTTCCCATCCGCACGCGTGGAGCCCTACTTTGCGCGCTGACACCGAAGAGATCCCATGAAGTCCTTGCATCCCGCCCTGACGTCCGTCTATGACGACGTGCTGCGTCGCAACCAGGGCGAACTCGAGTTCCACCAGGCCGTCTACGAGGTTCTCGAGAGCCTCAGCCCGGTCGTCCAGAAGCGCCCCGAGTACGTCGAGGCCTCGATCATCGAGCGCATCTGCGAGCCGGAGCGCCAGATCATCTTCCGCGTGCCGTGGGTCGACGACGCCGGCGTCGTGCAGATCAACCGCGGCTTCCGTGTGGAGTTCAACTCCGCGCTCGGTCCCTACAAGGGCGGCCTGCGCTTCCACCCCAGCGTCTACCTCGGCATCGTGAAGTTCCTCGGCTTCGAGCAGGTCTTCAAGAACGCCCTCACCGCCATGCCGATCGGCGGCGGCAAGGGTGGCTCGGACTTCGACCCGAAGGGTCGCTCGGACGCCGAGATCATGCGGTTCTGCCAGTCGTTCATGACCGAGCTCTACCGCCACCTCGGGGAGTACACCGACGTCCCGGCCGGTGACATCGGCGTGGGGGGACGCGAGATCGGTTACCTGTTCGGCCAGTACAAGCGCATCACCAACCGTTACGAGTCCGGCGTGCTCACCGGCAAGGGTCTGAGCTGGGGCGGGTCGCAGGCCCGCACCGAGGCCACCGGCTACGGCACCGTCTTCTTCGCCCGCGAGATGCTCAAGGCGAAGGGTGAGTCGTTCGAGGGCAAGAAGGTCCTCGTCTCCGGCTCCGGCAACGTCGCCATCTACGCCACCGAGAAGGTCCACCAGCTCGGCGGCACCGTCATCGCGATGTCCGACTCCTCGGGCTACGTGGTCGACGAGCAGGGCATCGACCTCGACCTCATGCGTGAGGTCAAGGAGGTGGAGCGTGGCCGTGTCTCCGACTACGTCGCCAAGCGTGGCAGCCACGTGAAGTTCGTCGAGGGCGGCTCCATCTGGGACGTGCCGGCCGACGTGGCGCTGCCCTGCGCGACGCAGAACGAGCTCGACAAGGACGCCGCCGAGACGCTGGTCGGCAACGGCCTGCGCCTGGTCGCCGAGGGCGCCAACATGCCGTGCACCCCGGCGGCGGTCCAGGTCTTCCAGACCGCGGGCGTGCTCTTCGCGCCCGGCAAGGCCGCCAACGCCGGTGGTGTCGCGACCTCCGCCTTGGAGATGCAGCAGAATGCCTCGCGCGACCGTTGGTCGTTCGAGCACACCGAGGAGCGCCTGGACCACATCATGACCGGCATTCACGAGCTGGTCCTGACCACCGCGGACGAGTACGGCATCCCCGGTGACTACGTCGCCGGCGCCAACATCGCGGGATTCACCCAGGTCGCCGACGCGATGCTCGCCATGGGTGTCATCTGACGCACGAAATCGCTTGCTGCGGAGGCGTCGTTCCCCACCGGGGGACGGCGCCTCCGTGCGGTCTGGGCCGTACTCTTCCTCGTCCTGAGTTGCTGGACCATGCCGTGTCTACCTCCGACGGTGGAAGCGGTAGTCGCCGGAGGCGAGTCGGGTCATGTCGTAGGTGTCGTCGTGGGCGCGGTGGTGGTGGCGCGAGCACAGCAACAGTGCGTTGTCGAGATTCGTCAGGCCGCCGTGGGACCAGGGCATGAGGTGGTGGGCTTCGGTCCAGGTGCCGGGGATCGTGCATCCCTCGGCGCGGCAGGTCTCGTCCCGTAGCAACAGGGCCCGACGTTGGGCCTTGGTGAACAACCGGGCGCCGCGGCCGAGGTCCAGGATCTCGGAGTGGGTGCCGAGCACTGCGGGGATGATCCGGGCGTTGCACGCGAGCCGGCGGGCCTGGGCTGGGGTGAGGGTGTCGAACCCGTCCCCGGGGGTGCCGTTGTCCAACGACGCGACCCCGAGACCGGTCTTCAACGCGTCGAAGCTGATGGTGACAGTGACGTTGGTGGCGTCCCCGCCATGAAGCGGCAACCGTGCCGGGTCGAGGGTCTCCAACAGCTGTCCGAACGCCTCGGCCAACCGACGCGGGTGGTTGACCACGAGCCCGCTGCCCTGCTGCCCGGTTCCCTGTTTCTCAGCTTGGGCCTGCTCGTCGGTGGTACGGCGGACCGCACCGTCGGACAGCCGCGGGTTCGTGAAAGCGTGCAGGTAGGTCAACAACCGGGCTGCGACCGCATCGGGCACCACCCCGCTGATGCGGGTGAGTCCGTCGCCCAGCGCCCGCATCTTCAGGCGCTGCTTCTCCGCGGCGTGCTTCTCCGCCTCGTCGAGCTTGCGACGCTCTTCGTCCTCGAACCGGTCAGGGTCGACCAGCTCCAGGATCCGGCGCCCGAGCTTGGCCAGGTCTGCAGGGTCGTGGACCTCGGCGAGTCGCACGAGCTCGGCCTCCGCGAGCGCCGCGACCTCGGGCTCGATGCCGTCCGGAAGCTCACCCAACGCGCCAGCGATCACGCGCGCCTGAGCCACGTTGACCCGTGCCTCCCGCAGCCCCGCTGCCAGCACCGGCAGCTCCTCCAGCGCCACCGCGAGCTTCAGGTCGGTCGCAGCGTCAGCGCGGCGTACATGGGCGTGGTGGGCCAACCACGGCGCAACCGAGTGGAACCCCTGGGCCTCAGCGACGTCCTGCGAGGACGCCATCACCCGCAACCGGAGCTCCGTCAACTGGCTCTCCAGAGCCACCGAGCGCCGCAACGCCTCGGCCTTCTCCTCGGTGCTCATGAAGATCGGGTTCACCTCGGCCAACGCCTTCAGCTCGGCCTCGATCACCGCACACGCGGCCAACACTCGCGACACCCGACCCACCCCCAGCACGCCTCGACGACACCGCCCCACGGCGGTCTGCACGTCGTTGCTCCTGGAGGCCCGGAACCACCGGACGATCACGTCACCCTCGCAACTGACGCCACCGTCTCCGGATCCCCCACGCGAGCGGGAGCCGGTGTCCTGAGTGACGACCTACGACCACCCTAGTCGAACACCAGTTCGAACCACAACCCCGTAGTTGCTGTTTCCGGCTCGCAAAGTAAGACCCTTGTCACATTCCCGCGACCTCCCTAGGGTGCTGAGAAAGTCCAGGGTCGCAGCGACCGTCGGCTCCGGCGCCGTCCGAGGAGTGCGTATGGCCCGCGGTAGCACCGTCTCGCCCGAGTCCACCGCCGAGTGGCGTGACCGCAAGCGCTACCTGTGGCTCATCGGCCTGGTGGTGCCCTCCCTCGCCTTCGTCGGGTATGCCGGCTACGGCGCGACCGGGTGGGGGATCTGGCTGTGGCTGGGGCCGATCGTCATCCTCGGCATGGTGCCGGTCATCGACCTCGTGGCCGGGCTCGACCGCTCCAATCCACCCGATGACGTGATCGAGGCACTGGAGAACGACAAGTACTACCGGTGGATCACCTACCTCTACCTGCCGATCCAGTACACCGCCTTCATTCTGGCGATGCACCTGGCGATGCGAGGTGACCCGCTGGGCTGGGCGCCCGAGCTGGGCCCGGTCGACAAGATCGGACTGGCGATCTCCATCGGGTGCGTCGGCGGCATCGGGATCAACACCGCCCACGAGCTGCGGGAGAAGGTGGACTTCGTGCCGTGCGAGCCTGAGCTCAGGAGCGCGGCGTCGTGGCCTGGAGCACCGCCTCGCTGAGGGCGCGGGTGCGCAGTTCCGTCACGGTCTGGTACTCCGGGTCGGAGACCATGGCCAGGAACGCCTCGCGCGACGGGTAGCGCACCAACGCCGCCATGTCCCACTCCTGACCCGACTCCGCGACGAGAGCGGTGGACCCGTCGCCCGCGTAGAGGACCTCCCCGCCGTAGCGCGGAAGGAAGGTGGTGACGAGTGCCCGGGCGTACTGGTCGTAGAGCTCGCGTCCGCCCTCGGCGAACCGCAGCAGGTTGAGCATCACCACGGGACCGCCGGTGTCCTCCTCGAGGTAGCGCTTGAGGTCCTTGCCGTGTGGGTCGATGGCCATGCCGTGATCGTGGCATACGGCGGCAGGCGTGTCGCCGTGCGCCGGCACCAACGAGCCACGTGCGTTCCAGCCCGCGGTGTTCCGCTACCACATCACCCACGCGTCGACTGCCTGATTTCACGGGCGTGAGTGCGGCCGGAGGCCGAGTGAAGCCTCGCAAGGATGGCGCCGGACGTCAGCAGCAACGCGGGCGCCACTGTCTTGGGGGAGACGATGAGCCGACGAACGAGCACGGACGCTGAGCGACGACCGAAGCTGGGCGACTACCGGGTGCACAGGTTCGGGGAGTCCGCCCGGCCCGCGCTGGCGTTCAGGGCCCAGCAGATCCAGGGCGAGAGCTATGTCGCCGAGGGCTTCCTCCTTCCTTCAGCCCTGACCCCCGACGGACGCCTGCGCGAGGGCCTGGACCACACACGAGGTCCGCACGTGACCTACTTCCTCGCCGAGTCCTTCGCGCGCCCCGGTCGCTTCGAGGCGGCGGCACGACGCGTGCCCTCGAGAGGAGACCTGGAGAGCCTCCCAGCCGTGCGCAGGGTTGCTGTCGCCCTCGACCGGCACGGCCACGCGCTCCTGGAGTCGGTGGCCCCCGAGCGAGTCGTGGAGGTGGCGGCGCTCGCCAGGACGCAGACCGCGCGGCCCGTGGCGTGTTTCGAGGTGATGCGGGCCATGTGGCAGCGGGCAGTGGTCCGCGACTCGGAGGACCTGTGGCTCAGCAGCGTCTCACCGCGCGCCTTCGCCTCGATGCGACGCCAGTTCGGTCCTCACTGCGTACGCCGGGTGGGACGCCCCGTGCCCGTGCGGTCCGGCGACCGCAGGGTGAACGAGTCGTTGGCGTTGACGCCGATGGCGATCGAACCACCGCGCGTGCTCGACGCGCTGACGAGGACCCTGGGGGAAGCCACGACGACGGCGCAGCGCTGGCGCTACGCCCGCTCGTTGGCGTTCCTGTGCGACGGGCTCCCGGCCGATCTCGTGCCCGAGGCCACCAGGCGTACGCTCCACGCGCGGCGCGAGCTCGTGTCGGTGGACTCGTGACCACGGCCACCGTGCCGTCGAGACGCTCAGGGGTCTGGAGCGCGCCCGAGGTGCTGGACCCCTTGGTGCCTCACCAGGCGCGTCGGTTGGCCCAGCTCGTCCGCGACGGCGTGGCGGTGCACGACGCGTCCGCCGAGATCGTTGCCTGCCTGGACGAGCTGCGCGGACTCGGTGCGCTCGACCTGCTCGAACCCTTCGACCGGGAGTCCGCGGTGGTGTGGGTTCATCTTCCGTGGGCACGCCGCCTCGTCACCTATCCCTCTCGCGACCTGCACCGGTTGGTGCGGACCTTCCGCAACAGGAACCTGGTCACCCCGCGGGAGCAGGCAGCGGCCGGGGCGGGACGGATCGCGGTCTTCGGGCTGAGCGTCGGCAGCAACGTGGTCGACCAGCTGGCCCAGGACGGTGTGGGTGCTGCCTTCCTCCTCTGCGACGGCGACACCGTCGACCCGACCAACCTGAATCGCCTGCGCTCCACCATGGCGGCGGTCGGACTGCCGAAGGTGACGGTTGCGGCCCAGAAGCTGAGCGAGGTGGACCCGTGGATCGAGCAGCGACACCTGCGGGGGTGCTTCACCGCCCGGGAGGTGGGTGCGCTCGAGGAGTTCGGTCCCGACGTCGTCTTCGACGAGGTGGACGACCTGGGCACGAAGGCGTTGCTTCGTCTGGAGGCCGCCCGACTCCGGGTCCCGCTGCTGATGGTGAGCGACCTCGGTGAGACGTCCGTGGTCGACGTGGAGCGCCATGACCTCGGTGCCGTGGCCCCGTTCAACGGCCGCGTGAGCGCGCGGCTCTTCGACCAGATCCTTGCGGGAGACCTGACGGAGCGTGAACGGCGTGTGGCGCTGGTACGCGTGGCTGGCGCACGCCACCTGCGGACGCGATTGCTGGCTTCGGCCCTCGAGGTCGGGCGCAGCTTGGGTGGCATGCCGCAACTCGGGTCCACCGCGGCGAGCGGCGGCGCCCTGGCGAGCGTGGCGGTGCGCGCTGTCCTCGCTGGTGAGCGCCTCGCCTCAGGCACCTACAGCAGCTCTTCACGCCGGGTCCTACGACTGGGGTCCCAGGCGTCGGTGCGCGAGACGCTGTCTGCGGTGCGCGGTCTCCGGGGCGTCCGCTGACTCGACAGGGGCCGGACACCTCTCGGTGTCCGGCCCCTGGCGGCCTACGTGCGGTGCGCTCAGTCCTCCGGGTCGTCCTCACGGGCGAGCCAGGTGGCCAGCCGCTCGACGGCCACCTCGAACTCGGGGTGCAGGTCGGTGAACTCCTGGAGACGGTCGGCGAGCCACGCCAGGGTGACCTCCTCGTCGCCCCGACGCTTCTCGAGCTCCTCGATGCCGCGGTCCGTGTAGTACATCCGTCGTCCTCGTGAGGCTCAGCGGTGCCGGGCGAAGGCGTCGGCGAGGAGGGCCTTCTGCTCCTCCACGTGACGCTTCAGGGTGCCGACGGACGGCGAGGCCGACGCCGGCCGCGTGACCGGCTCGACCTCGAGGCCGAGCTGGTCCCACACGTTGAGCGCGTAGTGCGGCCACGGCCCGTTGTTGCGCGGCTCGTCCTGGACCCAGCGAACCGTCTTGAGGTTCGGGTACTTGGCGAGCTCGGCCTGGATCTCCTTCACCGGGTTGGGGTAGAGCTGCTCGACGCGCCCGATGGCGAACTTCTCGCCGTCCTCGCGCTTCGACCGCTCCACGACCAGGTCCCACGTGACGCGGCCCGAGCAGAGCAGCAGGGTCTCCACCTTCTCCGGGTCGGCCTCGTCGTCGCCGATGAACGGACGGAACGTGCCCGTCGTGAAGTCGGAGGGCTGCGAGGCAGCCTCCTTGCGCTTCAGCATCGACTTGGGGGTGAAGATGACGAGGGGACGGTGCTCCTCCCCCAACGAGTGGGCCCGCAGCAGGTGGAAGTGCGACGCGGGCGTCGAGGGCTGCGCCACGACCATCGCGTCCTCCGCCGACATGGTGAGGAAGCGCTCGATACGAGCCGAGGAGTGGTCCGGTCCCTGACCCTCGTAGCCGTGGGGGAGGAGCAGGACGACGCCGGACTGCTGGCGCCACTTCGTCTCGCCGGAGGAGATGAACTCGTCGATGACGGTCTGGGCGCCGTTGACGAAGTCACCGAACTGCGCCTCCCACAGCACCAGGGCGTCGGGACGGGCCACGGAGTAGCCGTACTCGAAGCCGAGCGCCGCGTACTCGCTGAGCAGCGAGTCGTAGACGTAGAACTTCGCCTGGTCCTCGCTGAGCGTCGTCAGCGGGGTCCACTCGTCGGCGTTCTTGCGGTCGATGATCGTAGCGAAGCGCTGCACGAAGGTGCCGCGACGCGAGTCCTGACCGGCCAGGCGGACCGGGCGGCCCTCCATCAGCAGGGAGCCGAACGCCAGGATCTCGCCGGTGCCCCAGTCGATCGGGCCCTCGAGGATGGCGGCCGCGCGGCGCTGCAGCTGCGGCATCACCTTCGGGTGCACCGTGAAGCCCTCTGGCGGGGTCAGGTAGGCGTCGGAGATCCGCTTCATGACCTCCTGGGTGACCGAGGTGGTCGCGTCGCCGGCGGACTTCTCCGGGTAGTCCGGCACGGTCGTCCACTGCGACGGCTGGGAGGTCGCCTCGCGCACCTCGGTGAAGACCCGCTCGAGCTGCTGCTGGTAGTCGCGCAGTACCTGCTCGGCTTCCTCGACCGTGATGTCGCCGCGGCCGATGAGGGACTCGGTGTAGAGCTTGCGCACCGAGCGCTTCTGCTCGATCAGGTCGTACATCAGCGGCTGGGTGTAGCTGGGGTCGTCGCCCTCGTTGTGGCCGCGACGGCGGTAGCAGACGAGGTCGATGACGACGTCCTTGTTGAACGCCTGGCGGTACTCGAACGCCAGTCGCGCGACACGGATGCAGGCCTCGGGGTCGTCGCCGTTCACGTGGAAGATCGGTGCCTGGACCATGCGCGCCACGTCGGTGCAGTAGAGCGAGGAACGCGACGAGCCGGGCGAGGTGGTGAAGCCGACCTGGTTGTTGACGACCACGTGGATGGTGCCGCCGGTGCGGTAGCCACGCAGCTGCGAGAGGTTGAGCGTCTCGGCGACGACTCCCTGACCGGCGAACGCGGCGTCACCGTGGATCAGGAGCGGGAGCACCGGGAAGAACTCGCTGCCCCGGTCGAGCACGTCCTGCTTGGCGCGGGCAATGCCCTCCAGGACGGGGTCGACCGCCTCGAGGTGCGAGGGGTTGGCCGCGACGGAGACGTTGATCGTCTCCCCGCTGCCGGCGACGAACTCGCCCTCGGCGCCGAGGTGGTACTTCACGTCGCCCGAGCCCTGGACGGTGCGCGGGTCGATGTTGCCCTCGAACTCGCGGAAGATCTGCGAGTACGACTTGCCGACGATGTTGGCGAGCAGGTTCAGGCGACCGCGGTGGGCCATGCCGATGGTGACCTCGTCGAGGTCGGCCTCGGCCGCGGCCTCGCAGATCTCGTCGACCAGCGGGATGGTGGTCTCGCCGCCTTCGAGGGAGAACCGCTTCTGGCCGACGAACTTCGTCTGCAGGAAGGTCTCGAAGGCCTCGGCCTGGTTGAGCTTGAGCAGGATGCGCAACTGCTCCTCGCGCGGGGTCTTCTCGTGCGGGACCTCGATGCGCTCCTGGATCCAGCGGCGCTGCTCGGGGTCCATGATGTGCATGTACTCCACGCCGATGGTGCGGCAGTAGGAGTCGCGCAGGATGCCGAGGATGTCGCGCAGCTTCATGAGCCGCTTGCCCTCGCCGCCGAACGAGCCGGTGGCGAACTCCCGGTCGAGGTCCCACAGCGTCAGGCCGTGCGACTCGATCTCGAGGTCGGGGTGGGTGCGCTGGCGGTACTCCAACGGGTCCGTGTCGGCCATCAGGTGGCCACGCACGCGGTAGGCGTGGATCAGCTCGAGGATGCGCGCCTGCTTCGAGATGTCCTCGTCGTGGGAGGTCGCGATGTCCTTGCCCCAGCGGATCGGCTGGTAGGGGATGCGCAGCGACGCGAAGATCTCGTCGTAGAACCCTCCCTCGCCCAGCAGCAGCTGGTGCACCCGACGCAGGAACTCGCCCGACTGGGCGCCCTGGATGACGCGGTGGTCGTAGGTCGAGGTGATCGTCATGATCTTGCTGACCGCGTTGCGGGTCAGGGTCTCCTCGGAGGCGCCCTGGAACTCCGGCGGGTACTCCATCGAGCCGACGCCGAAGATGGCGGCCTGGCCGGCCATCAGTCGGGGCACGGAGTGGCTGGTGCCGAGTCCGCCGACGTTGGTCAGCGAGATCGTCGTGCCGGAGTAGTCGTCCATGCCGAGCTTGTTGTCGCGGGCCTTCTTGACGATCTCCTCGTAGGCCGTCCAGAAGCCGGCGAAGTCCATCGACTCGCAGCCCTTGATGGAGGGCGCCACGAGCTGGCGGGTGCCGTCCTTCTTCTGCTGGTCGATGGCCAGGCCGAGGTTCACGTGGGCCGGGCTCACCATGGTCGGCTTGCCGTCGACCTCGGCGTAGGTGTTGTTCATCTCCGGCATCTCGCGCATCGCTCGGACGATGGCGTAGCCGATGAGGTGGGTGAACGAGACCTTGCCGCCGCGCGCACGCTTGAGGTGGTTGTTGATGACGGTGCGGTTGTCCCACAGGAGCTTGACCGGCATGTTGCGCACCGAGGTCGCCGTCGGCACGGACAGGGAGATGTCCATGTTCTTGGCGGTGGCGGCCGGGATGCCGCGCAGGGTGGTGTAGGTCGGCTCGTCCTTCGCCTCGCTCTTGGGGGCGGGGGCCGGGTCCTTGGCGACCGGGGTCGCGGTGCCCTTGGCCGGCTCGGCGGCAGCGGCCGTCGGGCGGGGCTTGGCGACCGGCACCGGGCCGGTGGCGGGGGAGGACGCGACGGGGGCCGGCGCGGGCTTGCTCGCGGGCTTGCTGGGGGCAGCCTTGGAGGACGGGGCTGCCGGGGCGGAGTCAGGGGTCGCCTGACTGCTTCCCCCACCGGCGCGCTTCGCGAAGTAGTCGGCCCACTCGGGGCCGACGCTCTTCGGGTCCTTCTGGTACTGCTCGTACTTGTCCTCGACCAGCCACTCGTTGGCCCCGAAGTCGGTGCTCGGGGCGGTTGATGACGGCTGGTCGGAGCTGGGGGACTGCGGCACGGCTTGGTTCGCCTCTTCCGGGTATGCGCGCTGGATGGTGCGGGTGGGTCGGAGTCAAGGCTAGACCCACCCACCTGCAAATGCCGGGTGCAGGGTGTTGTTTCCGGCAGGCTGGGGCCTGACACACGCGATACCCCATGTGGGAGGAGTGCAATCCATGGGTCCTTCGGGCCACTTCCGAGGTCGCCGACGCGCAGGCGTCGCCCTCGTCACCACTGCACTGCTGCTGGCCGGTGCCGCCGGCTGCACCGACGGTGAGCCGGAGACGGAGGAGGGGGCTGAGGCTCCGGAGCCGACCTCCCAGGCGCCCACGGTGGAGACCCGGGCCTCGGTCGGCGAGGTCGCCGGTCGACTGCCCCGACCGGCCCGCCGGACCGCCGTGCGCGACGTCGTCGAGGTGGTCGACGGCTGGATCGACGACGCCCACGTCGGTGGCGAGTGGCCGCGCGCGATCGGCGCTGAGGCGTACGACGGCTTCACCCCTGCCGCTGCCCGGGCCGCCGAGCAGGACGCGGCCCTCACCTCCGCAGCGGAGATCTCCGAGCAGGTCGACTCCGTCGCCGTGAAGCGCCGGGTGGTCCGCGTCGACCTGGTCGGCGCCCGGGGTCGGGCCGTCGGCGCGACCGCTCGGGTGGTGCTGACCTACGAGACGCAGAGTGGCGAGGGAGAGGGTGAGACGCAGACCGTACGCGTGCGCGGGCGGCTGCTGCTCACGCCGACGAAGCAGGGCTGGAAGGTCTTCGGCCACGACCTCACCGAGGAGACCCGATGACGACCACGACGACGACCTCGAGCAGTGCCCCCGTGCGTACGCCCCGGGCTGGCCGCCGCCGGTTCCGCACGGTGGTGCGGGTGCTGGCGCTGGCTGCGGTGCTGGCCGTCACCGGCCTCGTCGTGCCCGACTCCGAGGTGGCCTCCACCCGGGTGGCGCTGGTCAAGGTGGAGCGGTCCCACGCGGTCGACCTGAGCCCCGACGTCGTCTGGATCCTCGGCATCGGCTCCGACGCGCGGCCGTGGGAGGACATGACCCGCACCCGCGGGGACGCGCTCCAGCTGGTCGGCATCCACACGAAGACTGGTGCCGCGACCGCGATCGGTATCGCCCGGGACTCCTGGGTCGACATCCCCGGTCACGGCCGCAACCGGATCAACGCGGCCCTCACCTTCGGCGGTCCGCAGCTGCAGGCGCGCACCGTTGCGGGCCTCGTCGGGATCGAGCCCGACTACGTGATGGTCACCCGCTTCGAGGGCTTCGAGGGGATGGTGCGCGAGATCGGGCCCATCGAGGTGAACAACCCCTACTTCTTCGCCGACGCGAACCTCAAGCGTGAGGGCTTCCGCGCCGGACGCATCAAGCTCGGCTGGTACGACGCGATGGCCTACTCGCGGATCCGCAAGGGACTGACCAACGGCGACTTCGGCCGTTCGTCCAACCAGCAGAAGGTGATCCGCGGCATCCACCGCCGGATCCTGGAGAAGCAGCGTGAGCCCGGCTTCGTCGAGCGTGGCGTCGCCGCCGTGCTGAGGCACACCGACACCGATGCCTCGCCGGTCGAGCTCTACCGCATCGCCCAGGCGATCGGGAAGGTGAAGCCCGGCAAGGTCTCGACCTGCGTGGTCCAGGGGAGCCTCGGGCAGGCCGGCGCCGCGAGTGTCGTCTTCCCCGACGTCGCCGCCGCTCGCCGCTACGGCGACGACGCCCGCAAGGACGCGACGATCGACCGCTGCTGAGGTCTTCGACGGGCCTGGAAACGACGAAGAGCCGGACCCAGGAGGGTCCGGCTCTTCGTGATGTCGGCCGACATCACCGTGGCACCCCCGGCAGGATTCGAACCTGCGCTCCCGCCTCCGGAGGGCGGTGCTCTATCCCCTGAGCTACGGGGGCCCGTAGCGGTGGAAACACTACCGCCGATGACGACGGGGTGTGAAACCGCCCCGGTCGCTGGTGTGTCCTGCGTCGCCCGGCGATCGCGAGGGATGAAACCGGTGCGGGGGTGCGGCGCGGTCGCGGATAGGCTTGCCGGGTGACCCCCGAGCATCTCTCCACCCTGATCGTCGACGCCCTCGCGGCCCTCGTGGCCGACGGCACGATCGCCCTGCCCGACGGCGTGCCGGCAGCGGTGACGGTGGAGCGTCCGCGGCAGAAGGGGCACGGCGACTACGCCACCAACGTGGCCCTGCAGCTGGCGAAGAAGGCCGGCAGCAACCCGCGCGCCTTCGCCGAGCTGGTGAAGGCCCAGCTCGAGGCGACCGACGGCGTCGAGGCGGTCGAGATCGCCGGCCCGGGCTTCCTCAACATCACGGTCGCTGCGGGTGCGCAGGGCCAGGTCGCGGCCGACATCGTCGCCGCCGGCGCTGCCTACGGCCGCAACGAGGCGCTGGCCGGCGAGCGCGTCAACGTCGAGTTCATCTCCGCCAACCCCACCGGCCCCTTGCACCTGGGGCACACCCGCTGGGCCGCCGTCGGTGATGCGCTGGCCCGCGTGCTCGACGCCGCCGGCGCCGAGGTCGACCGCGAGTTCTACATCAACGACCGCGGCAACCAGATGAACCTCTTCGGCGCCTCGGTCCTCGCCGCCGCGCTGGGGGAGGAGGCGCCCGAGGACGGCTACCGCGGTGCTTACGTCAAGGAGCTCGCCGCTCGCGTCGTCGCCGAGAACCCGGGCATCCTCGACCTGCCCTCCGAGCCGGTCGACGAGCGCCTCGTCGCCTTCCGCGAGGCCGGCTACGCGGTGCAGCTCGCCGAGCAGCAGGAGCAGCTCAGGGTCTTCCGCACCGAGTTCGACACCTGGTTCTCCGAGCGTTCGCTGCACGAGAACTCCGCCGTCGACGAGACCCTGCTGGGTCTCAAGGACCGCGGCCACGTCTTCGACGACGGCGGCGCCGTGTGGATGCGCACCACCGACTTCGGCGACGACAAGGACCGCGTCCTCATCCGTTCCAACGGTGAGCTGACCTACTTCGCCTCCGACACCGCGTACTACCTCAACAAGCGGGAGCGCGGCTACGACCGCTGCATCTACCTGCTCGGTGCCGACCACCACGGCTACGTCGGGCGCCTCAAGGCGATGGCGGCCTGCGCCGGCGACGACCCCGAGAAGAACATCGAGGTCCTGATCGGCCAGCTGGTCAAGATCATGAAGGACGGCGAGGAGATGAAGCTCTCCAAGCGCGCCGGCACGATCGTCACCCTCCAGGAGCTGACCGACGAGATCGGCGTCGACGCGTTGCGCTACACGCTCGCGCGCTACCCGGCCGACTCGCCGCTGACCCTCGACGTCGCCCAGATGACCAAGCAGTCGAGCGACAACCCGGTCTTCTACGTGCAGTACGCCCACGCCCGGGTCTCCTCGATCCTGCGCAACGCGGCCGACCTGGGGCTGGCCCCGGCCTCGCACCCCGAGCTGCTGACCCACGAGAAGGAGGGCGACCTGCTGCGTGCGCTCGCCGAGTTCCCGCGGGTCGTGGCCACGGCCGCCGAGCTGCGCGAGCCCCACCGGGTGGCGCGCTACCTCGAGGACACCGCCTCGAGCTACCACAAGTTCTACGACAACTGCCGCGTCCTGCCCCAGGGCGACGAGGAGGCCGGCGACCTGCACGCCGCGCGCCTGCTCCTGGTCGCCGCGACCCGCACGGTGCTGGCCAACGGACTGGCCCTGCTGGGCGTCTCCGCCCCGGAGCGGATGTGAGCACCACCCACGAGGCCGGTTGGGCCCACGCCTCCGGCGCGCTGCGCGGACCGTCATGGCTCCGCGAGCCGGCCGACCCCAATGCCCTGGTCCCCGAGCTGTGGTCGTCGGGCGCACGCAAGGTCGACGGTGTCCTCGAGGTCGCCGGCGTGAAGGTGCCCGACCTGGTGGCCGAGCACGGCTCCCCGGCGTACGTCCTCGACGAGGCCGACTTCCGGGCCCGGGCGCGCGCCTTCCGTGACGCCTTCGCCGACTACGACGTCTACTACGCCGGCAAGGCGTTCCTCAGCGTGGCGGTCGCCCGGTGGGTGGCCGAGGAGGGCCTCTGCCTGGACGTCTGCAGCGCCGGGGAGCTGCTGGTGGCCGAGCGGGCCGGCGTGCCGATGGCCCGCGTGGGCTACCACGGCAACAACAAGACCGCCGCCGAGCTGGCGCGCGCCGTGGAGCTGGGCGTCGGTCGCATCATCGTCGACTCCTTCGACGAGGTCGACCGGATCGCGGCCCTGGGGGCCGCCCAGGCGACGACCGGCGCTGCCCCCGTACGCGTGATGGTGCGGGTGACCGCGGGCGTCGAGGCCCACACCCACGAATACATCGCCACGGCCCACGAGGACCAGAAGTTCGGCTTCTCCATCACGTCGGGCGACGCCCTCGAGGCCGTGCGACGCCTGCAGGCGTCGCACGGGGTGGAGATCCTCGGGCTCCACTCCCACATCGGCAGCCAGATCTTCGACTCCTCCGGCTTCGAGGTCGCGGCCCGCCGGGTGCTGGCCCTGCACGCCCGGATCGCGCGAGAGCTCGAGCTCTCCCTGCCCGAGATGGACCTCGGCGGCGGTTTCGGCATCGCCTACACCACCCAGGACGACCCCTCGACCCCCGAACGCCTGGCGAGGGAGATGACCGAGATCGTCGCCCACGAGTGTCGTGCGCTCGGCATCGAGTCGCCCCGGCTCTCGATCGAGCCCGGACGCGCGATCGTCGGCCCCTCGATGTGCACCGTCTACGAGGTGGGCACCGTCAAGGAGGTCACCCTGGACGGCGGCGCCACCCGGCTCTACGTGAGCGTGGACGGCGGCATGAGCGACAACATCCGGACCGCGCTCTACGACGCCGACTACTCGTGCACGATGGCCAACCGGCCCTCGGGGGCGGCTGCGCGACTGGCTCGCGTGGTCGGCAAGCACTGCGAGGCCGGTGACATCGTGGTCAAGGACGAGTTCTTGCCCGGTGACGTCACGGCCGGCGACCTGGTCGCGGTCCCCGCCACGGGGGCCTACTGCCGGTCGATGGCCTCGAACTACAACCACGCGCTGCGACCGCCGGTCGTCGCGGTGCGCGACGGAGTGGCACGAGTCATCGTGCGCCGTGAGACCGTGGAGGATCTGTTGGCAACCGACGTGGGTGAGGCATGAGCAACAAGCCGCTGAAGGTGGCGCTGCTGGGCTGCGGCTCAGTGGGGTCGCAGGTGGTCCGGCTGCTGCAGGAGCAGGCCGCTGACTTGGAGGCCCGGGTGGGCGCACCGGTCGAGCTGGCCGGCGTCGCCGTACGCCGGTTGGACGCGCCGCGCGAGGTGGAGGTGCCGGCCGAGCTGCTGACCACCGACGCCCACGCCCTGGTGACGCGCGACGACATCGACGTCGTCGTCGAGGTGATCGGCGGCATCGAGCCCGCGCGTACGCTCATCCTCGCCGCCCTCGAGCACGGCGCCTCGGTGGTGACCGCCAACAAGGCACTGCTCGCCGAGGACGGTCCGACCCTCTTCGAGGCCGCCGCGAAGGCCGAGCGCGACCTCTACTACGAGGCCGCGGTGGCCGGTGCGATCCCGATCCTGCGTCCGCTGCGCGAGTCGCTGGCCGGCGACCGGGTCACCCGGGTGCTGGGCATCGTCAACGGCACCACCAACTTCATCCTCGACAAGATGGACACCTCCGGTGCCGGCTTCGAGGAGGCGCTGGAAGAGGCCCAGGAGCTCGGCTACGCCGAGGCCGACCCGACGGCGGACGTCGAGGGTTTCGACGCCGCCGCGAAGGCCGCGATCCTGGCCAGTCTGGCCTTCCACAGCCGGGTGAAGGCCGAGGACGTGCACCGCGAGGGCATCTCGGAGGTCTCCGCCGCCGACGTCGCGTCGGCCCGCGACATGGACGCCGTCGTGAAGCTGCTCGCCATCGCCGAGCTGCGTGACGACCAGGTCTCCGTGCGCGTGCACCCGGCGATGATTCCCCGCTCGCACCCCCTCGCCAGCGTGCGCGAGGCGTACAACGCGGTCTTCGTCGAGTCCGAGGCGGCGGGCCAGCTCATGTTCTACGGACCCGGCGCCGGTGGTTCTCCCACCGCCTCCGCCGTGCTCGGTGACCTCGTCACCGTCGGTCGCCACCGCCTGACCGGCACCACCGGCGTGGGGGAGTCCGCCTACGCCGACCGGGTGGTCCGCCCGATGGGGGAGACCCTCACCCGCTACCACGTCGCCATCGACGTGGAGGACCGCGCCGGCGTGCTCGCCGCGGTCGCCCAGGCCTTCGCAGACAACGACGTCTCGATCCAGATCGTCCGGCAGGAGGGACGCGGCGACGACGCCCAGCTCGTCGTCGTCTCCCACCAGGCCACGGACGCCCAGTTGAGTGCCACCGTGGAGCAGCTGCGGGGCATGGAGATCGTCCGCGAGGTCACCTCGGTGATGCGCGTGGAAGGAGAGTCGGAATGACCGTGCACCAGTGGCGAGGCGTGATCGAGGAGTACCGCGCCCTGCTCGACATCCCCGAGGGCACCCCCGCGGTGACCCTGCGCGAGGGCGGCACGCCGCTCGTCGACTCCGGCTGGCTCTCCGGCCTCACCGGCGCCGAGGTCTGGCTCAAGGTGGAGGGCAACAACCCCACCGGCTCCTTCAAGGACCGCGGCATGACCACCGCGATCTCCGTGGCCGTGCACGAGGGCGCGAAGGCCGTGGTCTGCGCCTCCACCGGCAACACCTCGGCCTCGATGGCGGCCTACGCCGCGAAGGCGGGCCTGAAGCCGCTCGTGCTGGTGCCCGAGGGCAAGATCGCCGCCGGCAAGATGGCGCAGGCCATCATGCACGGCGGACAGATCATCATGGTGCGCGGCAACTTCGACGACTGCCTGACGATGGCGCGCGAGCTGAGCGAGAACTATCCCGTCGCCCTCGTGAACTCGGTCAACCCTGCGCGTCTGCAGGGCCAGAAGACCGCTGCCTTCGAGATCGTCGACTTCCTCGGCGACGCTCCCGACCTGCACTTCCTGCCGGTCGGCAACGCCGGCAACATCTCGGCCTACTGGATGGGCTACACCGAGTACGAGAAGCGCGGGAAGTCCACCCACCGTCCGGTGATGCGTGGCTTCCAGGCCGAGGGCGCTGCCCCGCTCGTGCACGGTGCCCCCGTCGCCGACCCCGAGACGAAGGCCACCGCGATCCGCATCGGCAACCCCGCCTCGTGGGACCTCGCGGTCGCCGCGAAGGAGGAGTCGGGTGGTTCGTTCACCGCGATCAGCGACGCCGACATCCTCTCGGCGCAGGCCCAGCTGGCGGCTCACGACGGCGTCTTCGTGGAGCCGGCCTCGGCCATCGGTGTGGCCGGGCTGCTCCGCGCCGTCGAGGCGGGCGAGGACTTCTCGGGCAAGCGGATCGTCATCACCGTGACCGGCAACGGTCTCAAGGACACCGCCACCGCCCTGGAAGGCTTGGGTGAGCTGGTCGAGGTCGTCGTGGACGCCGACGTCGACGCCGCCGCCCGCGTCGCTGGACTGGCCTGAGGGTGGCGACCTTCGTCGAGGGGCCGGTGCGCGTCACCGTCCCCGCCACCTCCGCGAACCTCGGACCCGGATTCGACACCCTCGGCCTGGCGCTCGGACTGCGCGACGAGCTGGTCGCCGAGGTGACCAGCGGGGGCATCGAGGTCGACGTGCACGGCCACGGGTCCGACGAGGTGCCGCGCGACGAGTCGCACCTGGTCGTGCGCGCGATGCGGATGGGTTTCCGGGCCATGGGTGCCGAACCGCCCGGGTTCACCCTCGCCTGCACCAACGCCATTCCCCACACGCGTGGTCTGGGTTCCTCCTCGGCCGCGATCGTGGGCGGCCTCGTGCTGGCGCGCGCGATGGTGGCCGGCGGCCAACTGTTGCTCGACGACGACGCGATCTTCCGGCTCGCCGCAGGGCTGGAGGGTCACCCCGACAACGTCGCCCCGGCGATGTACGGCGGGTTCACGATCGCGGGCCACGACGGCACCCGGTGGTTCGCGGTGCAGGCCCCGGTCGACCCGAGGATCACCACCGTCGTCTTCGTGCCGACCGACCCCGTCTCGACCAAGGTGGCGCGCGGCTTGCTGCCCGCCGAGGTGCCCCACGCCGACGCTGCCTGCAACGCGGGTCGTGCGGCGCTGCTGGTGGCCGCCCTCGCCGGTCGACCCGAGTGCCTCCTCACCGCGACCGAGGACCAGCTCCACCAGGACTACCGCGAGGAGGCCATGCCGGAGTCCCTGGCGCTGGTCCGGTCGCTGCGGGCCGACGGCTTCCCGGCAGTCGTCTCCGGTGCGGGCCCCACGGTCCTCGTCCTGGCCGACGTCTCGTCGGTGGCCGACCTGCTCGCCCGCAGCCCCCAGGGCTGGGCGGCGCACCACCTGGCCGTCGACCAGGAGGGCGCGCGGGTCGAGTGATCCCGCGCGGGCCCGGGCCGGGTGGTAGCGTGAAGTTGCGCCACTCGGCGCACCCACCCGCCTCCGGCGTCCGCCACCGCGGGTGACCCTTGCTCCCGCCTCGTCGTCCCAGCACGACGCGGGGAGGGCGAAGTCGAGACCGTGCCGGCCCGGCGGGCCGAGGCACCATTCTGGGAAGGGCTCCCGTGAGCGAGACTGGCGACACCGGCACCGTGCCGAAGAAGAAGGCCACCAGCATCAACTCGATGCTCTTGGCTGACCTGAAGGCCGTGGCCCAGGGGATGGGCATCACCGGCGCTGGCTCGATGAAGAAGGCCCAGCTCATCGATGCGATCCGGGCGCGCCAGGACGCCCACGCGCAGAGCGCCGCTTCCTCGAGCGCCGCGTCCGGTGCAACCTCGTCCAACGCGGCCCCTGCCGACGCGACCGGTGGCGGCGATGCCCCGGCGGCCCCGGTCGTACGCACCCGCACCCGCGGGCAGCGCACGGCACGCGCTCAGGCCGCGACTCCCGACGGCAGCGCGTCCGCTGGCAGTGCACCCGACGTCAGTGCGCCCAACGCCGGCGTCCAGGACGCTGGTGGTCAGGACGCTGCCCCGCAGCCGGGCGCGCAGGCGCCGGAGTCGGACAGCCAGTCGAAGGACGGCTCGAAGAAGAGCGGCAAGCAGGACGCCCCGAAGCAGGGCGGCAAGCAGGACAGCCAGAAGCAGGACGGTCAGAAGCAGGACGGCCAGAAGCAGAAGGACTCGCGCAAGAACGGCCAGTCCCGCAACGACCAGTCGAAGAACGACCAGTCCAGGGACGGGCAGGCGAAGAACGACCAGTCCAAGGACGGCGAGCGGCGTGGCGGCAAGGGCCAGAACCAGGGCCAGAACCAGAACCAGGGCCAGAACCAGAGTCAGGACGACCGGAACCGCCAGGACCGTGACCAGGACCGGAACCAACAGGACCGGAACCAGCAGGACCGCGGCCGGCAGGATCGCGACGGTGGCCCCGACGACGACGGTGACGACGAGGCCGGTGGTCGGCGCAGCCGGCGCCGCCGTGGGCGCGACCGCAGCAGCGCTGGCAGACCCGGGCGCAGCGAGCCGGACACCACGATCCTCGAGGACGACGTCCTGGTGCCCGCCGCGGGCATCCTCGACGTGCTGGACAACTACGCGTTCGTGCGCACGAGCGGCTACCTGCCGGGCTCCGACGACGTCTACCTCTCGCTCTCGATGGTGCGCAAGTACGGCCTGCGCCGTGGCGACGCGCTGGTGGGCCAGGTGCGGCACCCGCGTGAGGGCGAGCGCCGCGAGAAGTTCAACCCGATGGTGCGCATCGACTCCGTGAACGGCATGGACCCCGAGGCGGCGGCCGAGCGACCCCACTTCGCCGACTTCACGCCGATCCACCCGGCCGAGCGGTTGCGCCTGGAGTCCGACCGGGACAACCTGCTCGGACGCGTCGTCGACGTGGCCGCCCCCATCGGCAAGGGACAGCGCGGCCTGGTCGTGGCGCCGCCCCGCTCGGGCAAGACCGAGGTCGTGGGCGAGATCGCGAGCTCGGTGAGCCGCAACAACCCCGAGTGCCACCTGATGGTCGTGCTGATCGACGAGCGCCCCGAGGAGGTCACCGACTACCAGCGCTCCGTGCGCGGGGAGGTCATCGCTTCCACCTTCGACAGGCCGGCCGGCGACCACATCCTGATCGCCGAGCTCGCCGTGGAGCGCGCGAAGCGCCTCGTGGAGCTGGGGCACGACGTGGTCGTGCTGATGGACTCCCTCACCAGCCTCGGGCGGGCGTACACGTCCCTGGCCCCCGGGCAGGGCAAGGTCATCGGCGGGGGAGTCGACGCGGCCGCGCTCCACCCCGCCAAGCAGCTCTTCGGTGCGGCGCGCAACGTCGAGGACGGCGGCTCGCTCACCATCCTGGCCACGGCCATCGTCGAGACGGGCTCGTCCTCGGACGCCGCGATCTTCGAGGAGTTCGCGGGCACCGCCAACATGGAGCTGGTGCTGCGTGGCGAGCTCGCGCGGCGACGGATCTTCCCGCCGGTCGACGTGGCGGCCTCCTCGACCCGCCGCGAGGAGCACCTGCTCGGGGCCGAGGAGCAGGAGATCCTTCTCAAGCTGCGCACGGCCCTGATGGACGTCGAGCCGCTGACCGCGCTGGAGGCCGTCCTGGCCCGGATGAACGCGACGCAGTCCAACGTCGAGTTCCTGACCCAGGTCCAGAAGGCGTCGGCCAGCGACCTGGTCCGCCGCTGAGGGCTACCTGAAATGCGGTAAGCGCCTGCGTGGTCAGTCACTGCTTGCCGCATTCGGCGGCGTACGGCGCCGGAGTTTCCTAGGCTCGTGGCACCACCCCTCTGTTGAAGGAGCACCTTCGCCCATGGCACACATCCTCGTCGCCGATGACGACGTCGACATCCGTGAGCTGGTGGAGTTCAAGCTCTCGATGCTCGGCCACGAGGTGGTGGCTGTGGCTGACGGGACCTCCGCTGTCGAGGAGGTGCGTCGACGTCGTCCCGACCTGGCCGTCCTGGACGTGATGATGCCCGGCATGTCGGGCCTGGAGGCGGTGCGGGTGATCCGCGAGGACCCTGACCTCAACGACCTCCCCGTCATCCTGCTGACGGCCCGCGCCCAGGAGTCCGACCGGGAGACCGGGCTCGGCTCCGGTGCCGACGACTACGTCACCAAGCCCTTCAGCCCGCGCGAGCTCGCCTCACGTGTGGAGGCGCTCCTCAACCGTTGAGGGGTCGGATTCGCGAGCCTGCCCGTCGCAGTGGCAGAATTGATCCTTGGTACCGGCTCACGTACGTGCACAAGGCAGTGCGACCCGGCGACCACGAGAGGAAACCATGAAGAAGGACATCCACCCGGAGTACGTCGAGACCCAGGTGACCTGCACCTGTGGCGCGTCGTTCACCACCCGCAGCACTGCCACGTCCGGCACCATGCACGCCGACGTCTGCTCGCAGTGCCACCCGTTCTACACCGGCAAGCAGAAGATCCTCGACACCGGCGGTCGCGTCGCCCGCTTCGAGGCCCGCTACGGCAAGAAGTGATCGTCCGGCGGACGCCGGTCACCACGTGTGGGTGACCGGCGTCCGTCCATTTGCCCGACCGGTGACGGCTCGGGTCGCCCGTCCCGCAGGAGTGTCCGTTGTTCGAGGCCGTCGAAGGCATGTTGGCTGAGCACGCCGAGCTCGAGGAGCGTCTCGCCGCGCCCGAGACGCACGCCGACCAACGGCTGGCCAAGCGCCTCAACCAGCGCTACGCCGAGCTCTCCGCGGTCATCGCGAGCTGGCGCGAGTGGCAGGGGCTGGTCGACGACCTCGCCGCTGCCCGCGAGCTGGCCGACGACCCCGAGCTCGCCCGCGAGGCCGACAGCCTGGCCGAGCGCATCCCGGTGGCCGAGGAACGGCTGCGTCGACTGCTGGTGCCGCGTGACCCCGCGGACTCCAAGGACGCCCTGCTGGAGATCAAGTCGGGGGAGGGCGGCGAGGAGTCGGCGCTCTTCGCCGCCGACCTGCTGCGCATGTACTCCCGCTACGCCGATCGCGCCGGCTGGAGCGTCGAGGTCCTCGACTCCACGGGCTCAGACCTCGGCGGCTTCAAGTCCGTCACGGTCGCTGTCAAGACCCGTGGCGCGGTGGAGCCCGGGGGCGCCCCGTACGCCCAGCTCAAGTTCGAGGGTGGTGTGCACCGTGTGCAGCGGGTCCCGGTCACGGAGTCCCAGGGCCGGGTGCACACGTCGGCCGCCGGCGTCCTGGTGATGCCGGAGGCGGAGCAGGTCGACGTCAGCATCGACGACAACGACCTGCGCATCGACGTCTTCCGCAGCTCCGGACCCGGAGGTCAGAGCGTCAACACGACCGACTCCGCGGTCCGCATCACCCATCTGCCGAGCGGCATCGTGGTCAGCTGCCAGAACGAGAAGAGCCAGCTGCAGAACAAGGAGCAGGCGCTGCGCATCCTGCGGGCCCGGTTGCTCCAGGCCGCGCAGGACGCCGCCGCGGCCGAGGCCTCCGAGGCGCGCCGCTCCCAGGTGCGTACGGTCGACCGCTCCGAGCGGATCCGCACCTACAACTTCCCGGAGAACCGCGTCTCCGACCACCGCACCGGCTACAAGGCGCACAACCTCGACCAGGTGCTCGACGGTGATCTCGGTCCGGTGCTCGAGTCCTGCGTCTCGGCCGACCTCGCTGCCCGACTCGCCGCCCTGGAGGAGTGACGTGCTGCTCCGTGACGGTCGCCGGAGATGGGGGAGCAGGCTCGCCGAGGCGGGCGTGGAGTCCCCGGACTCCGACGTGACCCTGCTGCTCTGCCACGTGCTGGACACCTCGCCCGGCCGTCTGGTCCTCGTCGACGACCTCTCCGACGACCAGGTCGCCGAGATGGAGCGTCTGGTCGCCCAGCGCGCCGAGCGGGTTCCGCTGCAGCACCTCACCGGACGGGCGTTCTTCCGCCACGTCGAGCTCGAGGTGGGCCCCGGTGTCTTCGTGCCCCGTCCGGAGACCGAGCTGCTGGCCGGGTGGGCCGTGGAGGCCTGCGCCGAGCTGGCCGAACCCGTCGTGCTCGACCTCTGCACCGGCTCCGGTGCGATCGCCCGGGCGGTGGCCGACGAGGTGCCCACGGCGCGCGTGCACGCGGTCGAGCTCGACCCCGACGCGCACCGGTGGGCCGAGCGCAACCTGGCCGGCACCGGGGTCGACCTCCGGCTCGGCGACATGGCGACCGCCTTCGACGACCTGCTCGGCACGGTCGACGTGGTGGTGTGCAACCCGCCCTACATCCCCTTCGAGGCGTGGGAGTCGGTCGCCGTGGAGGCCCGTGACCACGACCCCCACCTCGCGCTCTTCTCCGGGCAGGACGGGCTCGACGCGATGCGTACGCTCGAGCGGCGCGCAGCCGAGCTGCTGCGTCCGGGGGGAGTGGTGGGCGCCGAGCACGCCGACGTCCAGGGCGAGAGCGCCCCGGGCGTCTTCGTGTCCACCGGCCGGTGGAGCGACGTGCGCGACCACCGCGACCTTGCCGGTCGTGCGCGTTTCGTCACGGCGCGACTGGCACGATGAGCACCATGCGACTGACCACGACCACCGAGTCCGAGCGCGACGCCGCCGTCGAGGCAGCCACCCTGGCGGTCAACCAGGGCCAGCTCGTGGTGATCCCCACCGACACCGTCTACGGCATCGGCGCCGACGCCTTCGCGCCTGAGGCGGTCGCCGGGCTGCTGGCGGCCAAGGGCCGGGGGCGCGAGATGCCGCCGCCGGTGCTGGTCAGCAGCGCCCTCACCCTGGACGCGCTGGCCGCCGACGTCCCGGAGTGGGCGCGCGCCCTCGTCACGGAGTTCTGGCCGGGACCGTTGACGCTCGTCTGCCACCAGCAGCCCTCCCTCCAGTGGGACCTGGGGGAGACGCACGGCACGGTGGCGGTGCGGATGCCGGACCACGAGGTCGCCCTGGCCGTCCTCGAGCGCACCGGGCCGTTGGCGGTCAGCTCCGCCAACCTCAGCGGTCGGCTCGCGGCGCTCGACGTCGACGAGGCGGAGGAGATGCTCGGCGAGAAGGTGCAGGTCTACGTCGACGCGGGGCGTACGCCCGGCTCCGAGGCCTCGACCATCGTCGACGTCACCGGTGAGCGCTGCCACGTGCTGCGTCTCGGGGTGGTGAGCCTCGACCGGCTTCGGGCGGTGCTGGACCCGTGGGGCGTCACCCTCAGCGGTGAGGGAGTCAGCGGTGGCGAGGGAGCCAGTGGCGAAGAAGCCAGCGCCGTGGAGGCGCCGACCGACGACGACGGCCGGGCCTGATGCGTGAGTTCCTCCTGGTCTTCCTGGTCGCCGCAGCGACCACCTACCTGCTGACCGTCCTCGCCCGTGAGGTGGCGATCCGCACCGGCGCCGTGGCCGCGGTGCGGGACCGCGACGTGCACGCCGAACCGATTCCCTACCTCGGTGGCGTCGCGATGCTCGGCGGGTTGATCGCGGCCTACGTGGTGGCCCAGCACCTGCCCTTCCTCTCGTTGAGTGACCCGCTCGTCTTCCAGGACGCGCGGGCCGTGCTCGTGGCCGGGGCCCTGATCTGCGCGGTGGGGGTGCTCGACGACATCTTCGACATCGATGCGTTGACCAAGCTGGGGGGCCAGGTGCTCGCCGCCGGCCTGCTGGTCGTCTTCGGTGTGAAGTTCTACTTCTTCCCCAACGGATCGGGGTCCCAGTTCGCCCTGACTCCGGAGGAGAGCGCACTGCTCACCGTGCTGCTGGTGGTGACCACCGTCAACGCGGTCAACATGGTCGACGGCCTCGACGGCCTCGCCTCCGGCGTGGTCGGCATCGGCGCCGGTGCCTTCTTCCTCTTCTGCTACCAGCTGTCCGACTTCAACGGCGTCACCCTGGCCACGACCGGCGCACTCCTCAGCGCTGCGCTGGCGGGGGCGTGCGCGGGCTTCCTGCCGCACAACTTCCATCCCGCCCGGCTCTTCATGGGCGACTCGGGCTCCATGCTGATCGGACTCGTCATGTCGGCCAGCGCGCTGACCCTGACCGGCCAGTTCGACGGCTCGGAGATCACGTTCGGCGCCGAGGGGAGCAGCCCCGGGTGGGCGGTGCTCCTGCCCCTGCTGCTGCCGGTCTCGCTGCTGGTCGTGCCGATGGCGGACCTCTTCCTGGCCGTCGTGCGGCGCACGCGGGCGGGGCGCTCGCCGTTCGCCCCCGACAAGGAGCACCTCCACCACCGTTTGCTCGAGATCGGTCACTCCCAGAGGCGTGCCGTCTTCATCATGTGGCTCTGGGCCGCCCTCATCAGCTTCGGGGCCGTCCTCATCAGCCTCTACAGCGGACCCGTGCTGACCATGACGCTCGTCGCCGCGACGGTGGCGGTCGTGCTGCTCACGTTCCTGCTGCCCCGGGTGCCGGCTCCCGGCGCCAAGGGCGTGGCGGTGCCGGTCGAGGAGTGACGTTTTCGGCCTCGGAGGGGCCTTGTGATAACTTTCACGAGCCCGACGGAGGTTGCGTCGGGCCACAGCCCCACCACTCCCAGGACGGCCGCCCGCATGACGACCGAGACCCCCGAGCGTTCCGCTGATCCGGGGACCCGTGTCCTCGGCGGCGCGATGCTCGTGGCGCTGGGCGTCTCGGTCGTGGTCACGGCCGCAGCGGCGCTGCTCGGCGACTCCTCCGCGATCGCGGGAGCCGCCGTGGGTGGGGTCTCCCTCACGGTCGTGATGGCCTTCGGGACCTACGTCGTGCACGTGGCGTCGAACGCCGTCCCGGCGCTGTCACTGCTCGTGGCGATCATGACCTACGCCCTGCAGATCGCGACGATGGTCGCCTTCTTCCTCGTGCTGGAGCGCTCCGGCGCCCTGGGGGAGAGTGTGGCCGGAGGCTGGTTGCTGCTGGGCGTCGTGGCGGCCAGCCTGACGTGGAGCACGGCCCAGATCTGGTTCAGCACGCGTGCCCGCATCCCTATGTACGACCTCTCCCGCTCGACGGCGTCCCGCGGGCAGGAGGCGGGTGCGTGATGACCACCCACGACTGCTATTGTCACGACCGCGATGGCCACGGAGAACACACCTCACGGCCGCGCCGAGGAACCCCACGTCGAGACACCGCGCCAGGACCCCTGGAACGCCTTCGGCTACATGGTCTCCGGCGTGGCGGTCTACGGACTCGTGGGTTGGGGCCTCGACCAGTGGTGGGGCACCAACTTCATGGTGGCCATCGGCATCGTCGTGGGCGCGGGCCTGGGGATCTACATGACCGTGAAGGCCTTCCCGGCAGCCAAGGCCCCCGATGACGACAAGAACTGACAGCAGCAGTGCGGCAGACACAGGAGACAGCGTGAGTGCGATCGCGATGAACGCGATTCCGGCCGAGGGTTTCACCCCTCCGGGTCCGGCCGACTTCAACCTCCCCCCGGTCGGCTACACCCAGGAGACCGCGCCGACGTTCGAGTTCCTGGGGCAGACGATGTACCTGGGCGTGACCAAGCCGATGCTGCAGCTCGCGCTGTCGGTCATCCTGATCTTCGCCTTCTTCTACTACGCCTCGCGCAAGCGGGCGCTGGTCCCGGGCAAGCTCCAGTACGTCGGTGAGGCCGGCTACGGGCTGGTGCGCAACAGCCTGGCCCGCGACAACATCGGCAGCCAGCACTTCCTGCGCTTCGTGCCGTTCCTGGTGTCGATGTTCTTCTTCATCATCGTCAACAACTACTTCGGGCTCATCCCCGTCATCCAGTTCCCGACGGCGTCACGCTCCGGCGTGGCCTACTCGCTGGCGATCATCGCCTGGCTGGTCTACAACGCGGTCGGCGTGCAGAAGCACGGCTTCATCGGCTACCTCAAGCACCAGACGGTGCCTGCGGGCGTCAAGGGCCCGGTGCTCGCGCTGCTGATCCCGCTGGAGTTCTTCTCCAACATCCTCGTCCGCCCGGTCACGCTGGCGCTGCGTCTCTTCGCCAACATGTTCGCCGGCCACATCCTGCTGCTGCTCTTCGCCCTCGGTGGTGAGTACCTCATCGCGGAGATGGGTGGCATCTACATCGGCGCCGGACTGGTCTCGTTCGTGATGTTCCTGCTGATCTGCGTCCTCGAGATGCTGGTCATGTTCCTGCAGGCCTACGTCTTCGTGCTGCTGACCGCCATGTACATCGCCGGCGCCATCGCCGACGAGCACTGATCCACCCCCGGCCCAGCTGGGCCACCTGAACGAACCGAACACCATCACACTCCCGAATCCGTCGGGAACTACGAAAGGAAGAAGCCGTGGTTGGCTCTCTCAACATGATCGGTTACGGCCTCGCGACGATCGGCCCCGGCCTCGCCGTCGGTCTGATCTTCGCCGCGTACATCAACGGTGTGGCGCGTCAGCCGGAGTCGCAGGGTCGCCTCCAGCCGATCGCCATCCTGGGCTTCGCCCTCGCCGAGGCCCTCGCCATCATCGGTATCGCGCTCGCCTTCGTGCTCCAGGCCTGAGCCTGACTCCCGCTGATATCCGACTGCCGAACTGAAGGACCTGCCCATGCAGACTGAGGTCATCCGGGCCGCGGCGGGGGAGCTCAACCCCCTCATCCCGCACCCGATCGAGATCGTCCTCGCCGCGGTCTTCTTCGCCATCCTGTGGATCTTGGTGACGAAGTTCATCGTGCCTGCCTTCGAGCAGACGTACGCCGAGCGCACGGCTGCCATCGAGGGTGGTCTGGCCGCTGCGGAGACCAAGCAAGCCGAGGCCGACGCCAAGCTCGCCGAGCTCGAGCAGCAGCTCTCCGAGGCTCGTCACGAGGCTGCTCGCATCCGCGAGGAAGCTCGTGAGCAGGGTGCGGCGATCGTCGTGGAGATGCGCGAGCAGGCCCAGGCCGAGGCTGCGCGCATCGTCGAGACCGGCAAGGCGCAGATCGAGGCGGAGCGCCAGCAGGCCATCACCTCGCTGCGCGCCGAGGTCGGTGGCCTCGCCACCGGTCTGGCCGGCAGCATCGTCGGCGAGAGCCTCGATGACGACGTGCGTTCGAGCCGGGTCGTCGAGCGGTTCCTGGCCGAGCTGGAAGGCGCCAACTGATGACCTTCCGTGGTGCTTCTGCCGAGGCGTACTCCGCCCTCACCTCCACGCTCGAGGGCGCGCTGGGCAAGGCGGACGCCGCACAGGTCGGTCAGGACCTGTTCTCGGTGGCCGAGGTGCTTCGTGCCGAGCCGGCCCTTCGCCGCGTGGCGACCGACGTGTCGGTCGAGTCGACGGCGAAGGCCGGACTGGTCAGCGAGCTCTTCGCCGGCAAGGTCCAGGCGCCTGTCGCCGCGCTGCTCGGAGACGCCGTCTCCCAGCGGTGGACGTACGCGTCCGACCTGGCGAAGGCCCTCGAGCAGCTGGGCGTCGTCGCGACGGTCCGGTCCGCCGGCTCCGACGCGGGGCGGCTCTCCACCGAGCTGTTCCAGCTCGGTCAGCTGCTGAAGGACAACCCGGACCTGCGCCAGGCCCTGTCCGACCCCGCCCGGTCCACGGAGGACAAGCGTGCCCTGGTGCACGGCCTCCTCGCCGGGAAGGCGCTGCCGGCGACGGTGGCCCTGGTCGACCAGTCGCTGGCCGGGACGCACCGCACCGTGTCGGTGGCGCTCGACGCCTACCAGCAGGTGGTCGCCGAGGCGAACGGCCGTGCCGTCGCCACCGTGACCGTCGCCAAGGAGCTGGCCGCCTCCGACCTGGAGCGGATCAATGCGGCTCTGGCGCGTCAGTACGAACGTGAGGTCCAGCTCAACGTCGTCGTCGACCCCGCCGTCATCGGTGGCGTGAAGGTCGAGATCGGCGGCGAGGTCATCGACGGCACCGTCGCCAGCCGCCTGGACGACGCCCGCCGCAAGCTGGCCGTCTGAGTCCCGCTCAGCGTCGGTCAACCCACTAGAACTTCGAGCACACGAAAGTAAGGATGAGGAAATGACGGAGCTTTCGATCCGTCCGGACGAGATCCGGGACGCGTTGCAGCGCTTCGTGTCGGACTACAAGCCCGAGACTGCCAGCCGCGAAGAGGTCGGCACCGTTGCCGAGGCCGCGGACGGCATCGCCCGTGTCACCGGACTCCCGTCCGCCATGGCCAACGAGCTGCTCGAGTTCGAGGACGGCACGCTGGGCATCGCCCTGAACCTCGACACCCGCGAGATCGGTGTCGTCGTCCTGGGTGACTTCGACAAGATCGAGGAGGGCCAGACGGTCCGCCGCACGGGCGAGATCCTCTCGGTCCCCGTCGGTGAGGGCTACCTGGGTCGCGTCGTCGACCCGCTGGGCACCCCGATCGACGGCCTGGGCGAGATCACCGGCATCGAGGGTCGTCGTGCCCTCGAGACGCAGGCTCCCTCAGTCATGCAGCGCAAGTCGGTGCACGAGCCGCTGGCCACCGGCATCAAGGCGATCGACGCCATGACGCCGATCGGCCGTGGTCAGCGTCAGCTGATCATCGGTGACCGCGCCACGGGCAAGACCACCATCGCGATCGACACGATCATCAACCAGAAGCAGAACTGGGAGTCCGGCGACCCGGACAAGCAGGTCCGCTGCATCTACGTCGCCATCGGCCAGAAGGGTTCGACCATCGCCTCCGTGCGTGGCGCCCTCGCCGAGGCCGGCGCCCTGGAGTACACGACCATCGTGGCCTCCCCGGCGTCCGACTCCGCCGGCTTCAAGTACCTCGCGCCCTACGCGGGGTCGGCCATCGGCCAGCACTGGATGTACCAGGGCAAGCACGTCCTGATCGTCTTCGACGACCTGACCAAGCAGGCTGAGGCCTACCGCGCCGTGTCGCTGCTGCTGCGCCGCCCGCCGGGTCGTGAGGCCTACCCGGGTGACGTCTTCTACCTGCACTCGCGTCTGCTCGAGCGTTGCGCGAAGCTCTCCGACGAGATGGGTCGCGGCTCCATGACCGGCCTGCCGATCATCGAGACCAAGGCCAACGACGTGTCGGCCTTCATCCCGACCAACGTCATCTCGATCACCGATGGTCAGATCTTCCTGCAGTCCGACCTGTTCGCCGCCAACCAGCGCCCCGCCATCGACGTGGGTGTCTCGGTGTCGCGAGTCGGTGGTGCCGCGATGACGAAGGCCCTCAAGGCCGTGACCGGTTCGCTCAAGGTCGACCTGGCGCAGTTCCGTGCCATGGAGGCGTTCGCGATGTTCGCCTCCGACCTCGACGCGGCCTCGCGCCAGCAGCTCGACCGTGGTCAGCGCCTCATGGCCCTGCTCAAGCAGCCGCAGTACTCGCCCTACCCGGTCGACGAGATGACCGTCGCCCTCTGGGCCGGTACCACCGGTCGTCTGGACGCCGTCCCCACCGACGACGTGCTGCGCTTCGAGGCCGAGTTCCTCGACTTCCTGCGTCGCTCGCACGCCGGGATCCTCTCCGCCATCCGTGACTCGCAGAAGTTCGAGGACTCCACCGAGGCCGAGCTGGTCAAGGCGTACGACGCCTTCCTCGACCAGTTCGAGACCGCGGACGGTCGCTCGATCAAGCCGGGCAAGGAAGAGCACGTCGCCCTCGAGGACGAGGACGTCGAGCAGGAGCAGATCGTCAAGCAGAAGCGGGGCTGACGATGGCCGTATCGCTGCGTGAGTACCGCGCGAAGATCAAGTCGGTCGAGTCGACCAAGAAGATCACGCGTGCCATGGAGCTCATTGCTGCGTCCCGCATCATCAAGGCGCAGCAGCGGGCTCAGGCGGCGGCGCCGTACGCCCGTGAGCTGACCCGTGCGGTGTCGGCGGTGGCGACGTTCTCGAACGTCGACCACCCGCTGACCACCGAGCCGACGGACGCCCGCCGTGCCCTGGTCCTGGTCGTCTCCAGCGACCGTGGCCTGGCGGGTGCCTACTCCACCAACGTGATCCGTGAGGCCGAGCGTCTCGTGGAGAAGTTGAAGGAGGAGGGCAAGGAGGTCGACCTCTACGTCACCGGTCGCAAGGCCGAGGCCTACTTCAAGTTCCGTCAGCGTGCCATCGAGCGGGCCTGGACCGGGTTTTCCGACCAGCCCACCTACGACGTCGCTGCCCAGATCGGCGAGACGCTGATCAACGCCTTCCTCGCCGAGTCCGGCGAGGACGCTGAGGGCGATGCCACCCGCGGGGTCGACGAGGTGCACGTGGTCTTCACGCGCTTCCGGTCGATGCTCTCCCAGGAGCCCCAGGCCGTCCGCCTCCTCCCGCTGGAGGTCGTGGAGGGCACGGAGCCCCCCGCCGAGGGGGAGCTGCTCCCGCTCTACGAGTTCGAGCCCTCCCCGGGCGAGGTCCTCGACGCGCTTCTGCCGAAGTACGTCCAGAGCCGCATCTTCTTCGCCCTGCTGCAGGCGGCTGCCTCCGAGCTCGCCGCCCGTCAGAAGGCGATGAAGTCGGCCACGGACAACGCCGAGGAACTCATCAAGAAGTACAAGCGAATCGCCAACCAGGCTCGCCAGGCTGGCATTACCCAAGAAATCAGCGAGATCGTCGGTGGCGTCAACGCCCTGGCCGACGCGACCGCCGGGAGTGAGTGAGAGAAATGACTGCCACTGTGGAAGAGACCCAGGCTGCCGGCTCCGCCGGTGGGGTCGGACGCATCTCGCGCGTCATCGGCGCGGTTGTGGACATCGAGTTCCCGACCGACGCGATGCCGGCGATCTACAACGCCCTCGAGGTTGACCGTGAGCTCGACGGTGTGACCGAGACGATCATCCTCGAGGTCTCCCAGCACATCGGTGACGGCATGGTCCGTGCCATCTCGATGCGCTCGACCGACGGCATGGTCCGTGGCACCCAGGTGCGCGACACCGGTGCCCCGATCTCCGTGCCCGTGGGTGACGCCACCCTGGGCAAGGTGTTCAACGTGATCGGTGAGCCGCTCAACCTCGCCGAGGGTGAGACGCTCGACGTCAAGGAGCGGTGGGGCATCCACCGCAAGGCCCCGTCCTTCGACCAGCTGGAGTCCAAGACCCAGATGTTCGAGACGGGCATCAAGGTCATCGACCTGCTCACCCCCTACGTGACCGGTGGAAAGATCGGTCTGTTCGGTGGTGCCGGTGTCGGCAAGACCGTGCTCATCCAGGAGATGATCGCCCGCGTCGCCAAGAACCACGGTGGTGTGTCGGTGTTCGCCGGTGTCGGTGAGCGCACCCGTGAGGGCAACGACCTGATCGTCGAGATGCAGGAGGCCGGCGTCTTCGACAAGGTCGCCCTGGTCTTCGGTCAGATGGACGAGCCCCCCGGTACGCGTCTGCGCGTGGCCCTCTCGGCCCTGACGATGGCGGAGTACTTCCGCGACGTGCAGAAGCAGGACGTGCTGCTGTTCGTCGACAACATCTTCCGCTTCACGCAGGCCGGTTCCGAGGTCTCCACGCTGCTCGGCCGCATGCCGTCCGCCGTGGGTTACCAGCCGAACCTCGCCGACGAGATGGGTCAGCTCCAGGAGCGCATCACCTCGACGCGTGGTCACTCGATCACCTCGATGCAGGCGATCTACGTGCCCGCCGACGACTACACCGACCCGGCTCCCGCCACGACGTTCGCCCACCTGGACGCCACGACGGAGCTCTCGCGTGACATCGCGTCGCTCGGTATCTACCCCGCCGTGGACCCGCTCACGTCGACGTCGCGCATCCTCGACCCGCAGTACATCGGTCAGGCGCACTACGACTGCGCGATCCGCGTCAAGCAGATCCTGCAGCGCAACAAGGAGCTCCAGGACATCATCGCGATCCTCGGTGTCGACGAGCTCTCCGAAGAGGACAAGATCATCGTGTCCCGGGCCCGTCGCATCCAGCGGTTCCTCTCGCAGAACACCTACGTGGCCAAGCAGTTCACCGGCATCGAGGGCTCGACGGTTCCGATCGCCGACACCATCGAGGCGTTCAACAAGATCGCCGACGGTGAGTACGACCACGTCGCCGAGCAGGCGTTCTTCATGTGCGGCGGTCTTGACGACGTCGAGGCCAAGTGGGCCGAGATCCAGAAGAACCTCTGATGGCTGGCACGCTGCAGGTGGAGCTCGTCGCCGCCGACCGCCTCGTGTGGTCGGGGGAGGCGAAGATGGTCATCGCCCGGACCACCGAGGGCGACATGGGTGTCCTGCCCGGTCACACCCCGGTCCTGTCGGTCATCATCGAGGGCGTCGTCGACATCCAGACGCCCGAGGGTGAGACCTGGGTGGCTGCCGTCGACGCCGGCTTCCTCTCCGTCTCCAACGACCGCGTCTCGATCCTGTCGGAGCGAGCCGAGATGTCGCACGAGATCGACCTGGAGAAGGCCCGTCGTGACCTCGAGCGGGCCCACGCGGCCGGCGAGGACGACGACGCGGCCCGCGAGGCCGTCCGTCGGGCCGAGGCTCGGGTGCGCGCCGTCGAGCGGGCTTCCTGACACGATCGCACCACAGCGCCAGTAGGGGGAGCACACGGGTGACCGGGTGCTCACCCTGCTGGCATTTCGGGTCCTGCAGCGTCCGTGCCCCGGGGGTGGTGCACCGGCCCGGCGCCCGACATGGTTGCATCTGCGCAACCAGCGGCGTGGACGAGGAGGACGCATGCACACAGGGTGGCTCTTGGTGCTGGACGTCGTGGGCGTCCTGCTTGTGGTCGTCCTGCTTCTCTGCGTCGCGCTCCTCGTGCGCCGCCGGATCATCTCCCGGACGGGCGGCACCTTCGAGGTCAGTCACCGCTCACCGTCGGCCCACGCCGGGCGGGGCTGGACGCTGGGCGTCGGGCGCTTCACCGGGGAGTCGTTGGAGTGGTTCCGCATCTTCTCCCTGAGCCCCCAGCCCTCGCGCGTGTGGAACCGCAACGAGATCGCCTACGAGGGCAGGCGCGCGCCCGAGGGCCCCGAGGTCCCCGCCTTGTACGCCGACCACGTGGTGGTGGTCTGCGCGACGCCTGAAGGAGAAGTGGAGCTGGCCATGAGCGACTCCTCGCTCATGGGCTTCCAGTCCTGGCTCGAGTCGGGGCCACCGGGCACCAACTGGGACAGCAAGCCGCTGCGCTGAGCGCGCTGGGCGGCGGCGCCCCGCAGCGCTGCGTCAGTCCCGCTCTCCGCCGGGGACCCAGAGCACGTCGCCCTGCTCGCGGTTGGCGTGCCGGGCCAGGATGAAGAGCAGGTCCGAGAGCCGGTTGAGGTAGGTGATCGCCACCTGGTTCATCGTGTCGGCGTGCTCCTCCCACGCACTCCATGCCGAGCGCTCCGCGCGGCGTACGACCGTGCGGGCCACGTGAAGGTGGGCGGCGGCGGGCGTTCCCCCGTTGAGGATGAAGGAGCGCAGGTTCTCCAGCTCCTCGTTGAACTCGTCGCACCAGCCCTCGAGGCGGTCGACGTAGGCCTGCTCGATGCGCAGCGGCGGGTACTCGGGGTTGGCGACCACGGGCGTGCAGAAGTCCGCGCCCACGTCGAAGAGGTCGTTCTGGACGCGGGTGAGGACCGCGCGGACACGGTCCTCGACGCCGTCGGTGGAGAGCGCGACGCCGATGGCGGCGTTGGCCTCGTCGACGTCGGCGTAGGCCGCGAGTCGTCGATCGGTCTTGCTCGTCTCGCTCATGTCGCCGAGGCGGGTGGAGCCGGCGTCGCCGGTGCGGGTGTAGATGCGCGTCAGGTTGACCATGCCACGAAGGCTAGCGGGGGAGCAGGACAGCTCGGCGGCGTCCCAGGCGTCACCCGGCTGCACTGTTGTCTACCGACGGGTCACCCGAGGCGGCGTCCGATTATCGGGCGACGCGTCTCAGTGCGGAGAACAAATGTTTGGAGCAGTGCAACCAAGTGGGATACCAACGTCGTCATAGAGGTTGTGGCGCCGCGAACAGGTCGTGGTCGTCACCGCACTGCTCGGGCCGTCGGGGGATGGTCCGGGTCCGGCGATCGGGAGCCGGGAAGGGGTTGAGGGGCGTGGAGATCTACACCAGCGGTGGTGTGCTTCATCTGGTGGGGGACTTCGACGTCCGTAGCACCGCTGCGGTGCGCGACGCCATCCACGGCGCACTGGGACGCTCCGGCGACGTGGTCGTCGACCTCTCCGGCGTGGAGAGCGTCGACGTCACCGCCCTGCGCGTCCTGGCGGTGGCCACCCACCGGGCTTCGCGCCGGGGAGACCACCTGCGCCTGCGCGGCTGCGGTCCCGCCGTGCGCCGCATGCTGCACATCTCGCGCCTGATCCGCGCCGTCGAGGTCGAGCGGGTCCCCGTCTCGGTCTGACGGTTCGGCCGCCCCAGGGCGACCAGTGGCATATCCCACTTCGAGACCCGTCGCCACGCTCGATCCGTACGCATAGCATCTGCAGCATGACTGAGCCCAAGACCGCCAAGGACCGTCCGTGGGTGATGCGCACCTACGCCGGCCACTCGACGGCAGCCGCCTCCAACGCCCTCTACCGGACCAACCTCGCGAAGGGGCAGACCGGTCTCTCGGTGGCGTTCGACCTCCCGACCCAGACCGGTTACGACCCCGACTCGCCGCTCAGTCGCGGTGAGGTCGGCAAGGTCGGCGTCCCGGTCCCGCACCTGGGCGAGATGCGCCGACTCTTCGAGGACATCCCGCTCACGGCGATGAACACCTCGATGACGATCAACGCGCCGGCCATGTGGCTGCTCGCCCTCTACCAGGTCGCCGCCGAGGAGCAGAACCCCGAGCTCGACCCGGCCGAGGTGGCGCAGCAGCTCGCCGGCACCACGCAGAACGACATCATCAAGGAGTACCTCTCCCGGGGCACCTACGTCTTCGGGCCCGAGCACTCGATGCGGCTGACGGCCGACACCATCGCCTACACGGTCAACCACATCCCCAAGTGGAACCCGATCAACATCTGCAGCTACCACCTGCAGGAGGCCGGCGCCACGCCCGCGCAGGAGCTCGCCTACGCCCTGTGCACCGCGATCGCCGTGCTTGACCGGGTGAAGGAGTCCGGCCAGGTCTCCGACGACGACTTCGAGAAGGTCGTGGGGCGTATCTCCTTCTTCGTGAACGCCGGCGTGCGCTTCGTCGAGGAGACGTGCAAGATGCGGGCCTTCGTCGAGATGTGGGACGAGATCACCCGTGAGCGCTACGGCGTCCAGGACCCCAAGATGCGGCGCTTCCGCTACGGGGTGCAGGTCAACTCCCTGGGGCTCACCGAGGCCCAGCCCGAGAACAACGTGCAGCGGATCGTGCTGGAGATGCTCGGCGTGACGCTCTCCAAGAACGCCCGGGCCCGCGCCGTGCAGCTGCCCGCCTGGAACGAGGCGCTCGGACTGCCGCGCCCCTGGGATCAGCAGTGGTCGCTGCGGCTCCAGCAGGTGCTCGCCTACGAGTCCGACCTGCTCGAGTACGCCGACATCTTCGACGGCAGCCACGTCATCGAGGCGAAGGTCGCCGAGCTCGTCGCCGCGGCCCGCGAGGAGATGGACAAGGTGCAGGCCATGGGCGGCGCCGTGGCTGCAGTGGAGGCCGGCTACATGAAGTCCGAGCTCGTGGCCGCCCACGCCGCGCGCCGCGCGCGGATCGAGGCCGGCGAGGAGATCATCGTCGGTGTCAACAAGTTCGAGTCCACCGAGCCGTCGCCGCTGACCGCCAACCTCGACGAGGCCATCCAGACCGCCGACCCCGAGGCGGAGAAGGCGGCGCTGGCGAGCCTGGAAGCGTGGAAGGCCCAGCGCGACCAGGCCGAGGTCGACGAGGCGCTGGCCCGCCTGGCAGCTGACGCGAAGACGGACAAGAACCTGATGGAGGCGACGCTCGCGGCCGCTCGCGCCGGTGTGACCACCGGTGAGTGGGCCGGCACGCTGCGCGAGGTCTTCGGCGAGTTCCGGGCGCCCACCGGCGTCTCGGGTGCCGTCGGTGCCGCAGAGGCAGGCGAGGCCCTGACCCGGGTGCGTGAGCGCGTGGCGGCAACGGGTGAGGAGCTGGGGGGCCGACTGCGGCTGCTCGTCGGCAAGCCCGGGCTCGACGGTCACAGCAACGGCGCCGAGCAGGTGGCCGTGCGCGCCCGTGACGCCGGGTTCGAGGTCATCTACCAGGGCATCCGGCTGACCCCCGAACAGATCGTCGCCGCGGCCGCCGCCGAGGACGTCCACTGCGTGGGTCTCTCGATCCTCTCCGGTTCGCACATGGAGCTGGTGCCGTCTGTCCTGCAGGGCCTGCGCGACGCCGGCCTCGACGACGTCCCCGTCATCGTCGGCGGCATCATCCCCGACTCCGACGGTCGCGCGCTGACGGAGCAGGGCGTCGCAGCGGTCTACACGCCGAAGGACTTCGGCCTGACCGAGATCATGGACGGCATCGTCGACGTGATCCGGAAGGCCAACGGTCTGGACTGACCGCTGCACCCGTCCCGGCGTCGAGGGGCTCCGCACACGCGGGGCCCCTCGTGCCGTGTCTGGGGGGCACGGCGCCGTTCCACGATTCGAGCAAAGGTTAGGCATGCCTTAGTTCGGCTGTTATGGTCGTCGGCATGGGCAAGGGCAGGTCGACCTCACCGCAGAGTTCGCTGTGCGGTGAGCTGGGCGCGTCTGCTCCCAAGAAGGGCAAGAAGAAGCAGAAGGCCGCCAAGAAGTCGGAGAAGAAGTCCGACAAGCTGGCCGGCAAGCAGCCGACGGTGGCCAAGCTCCCGAAGAAGAAGTGCTGCGAGTCGAAGACCCGTTGCGGACGCTGCCCACTGCGCATGCTCAAGGAGGGCACCCTGCCCGAGGGTTACACCGTGCACCGCCGCAAGCTCGTCAAGGTCTCTGCGGTGCCGCAGCGCGGCGAGAAGAAGAAGTCCGCGGCCTGAGGGCGGACGTACGCCCCCTCGGCGCCGAACGCCCCGCTCGCTCGCGTGGGGTGGGCGAGGCAGCCTTCGGAGGAACCCCTCAGAAGAGGCGGTCCTCCGCGTCGTCCAGGCCTCGCAGTGCGTCGTAGTCGACCACCTTGCACTGGATCCCGCGGTCCTCGGCCAGCACCTTCGCCTGCGGCTTGATCAGCTGGGCCGCGAAGATGCCGCGCACCGGTCCACGACTCGTGAGCAGGGGGTCGCGGTTGAGCAGCTCGAGGTAGCGGGTGAGCTGCTCGACGCCGTCGATCTCCCCACGCCGCTTGATCTCGACGGCCACGGAGAGGCCGGAGGCGTCGCGGCACATCAGGTCCACCGGGCCGATGGCCGTGGGGAACTCTCGACGCACGAGGGTCAGGCCCTCCGCGATCGTCGCCGGGTGGTCGGCCAGCAGCTCCTGCAGGTGCTTCTCCACCCCGTCCTTCTGCAGGCCGGGGTCCAGTCCCAGGTCGTGGGAGGAGTCGTGGTGGATCTCCTCGATGAGGATCCGCAGGGTGTCGTCGGTGCGCGACGTGACCGTCCACTCCACCGCTCCCGCGTCCGTGGTCGACTCCCGCAGGGTGCACGGAGGAGACATCCAGTTGAGGGGCTTGTAGGAGCCTCCGTCGCTGTGCACCAGCACCGATCCGTCGGCCTTGATCATCAGCACGCGGGTGGCCATCGGGAGGTGGGCGGAGAGGCGACCGGCGTAGTCGACCTGGCAGGTGGCAACGACGAGTCTCACGGGTCGGCAATCTACCGGTCGGCCCAGCGACCGGCGACATCGCGAGGGAACCGGCCTCATGTGGTCCACGTCTCGAACCGAATCGTGGTTCCTGCTTGTTACCACTCGGTACGGATGGCATGGTGCCTCCATGAATGAGACCGCGAGCGCTGAGCAGATCTCCCACGACCTCGTCCTGCCCTACCTCAACCACGCCATCCGCATGTACGCCGAGGGTTACGCCTCGCGCGAGGACATCGACGCCGCCATGCGGTTCGGTTGCGGATACCCCGTGGGTCCGCTGACCGCGGTCGAGGAGATGGGCCTGGAGAAGGCACGCGACCTCCTCGCCGCCCAGTTCGCCAGCACCGGTGACGAGCTGCACGAGCCCGCCTCCCTCCTCGAGGAGCGCGTCGCCGCCGGGGCGACCACCCTGGCCGCCGGCGACGACAGCGCCGCTGCGCCGGTTCCCGAGATGCGCCACGACGTGCGCACCGTCGGCGTCGTCGGCACCGGCACCATGGCCGCGGGCATCGTCGAGGTCTTCGCCAAGGGCGGCTTCGACGTCGTCTTCGTCGGCCGCAGCCAGGAGAAGCTCGACGGCGTGGTCTCCGGGATCACCCGCTCCCTCGACCGCGCCATCTCCAAGGGCAAGCTCACCGAGGACGCCAAGTCCGAGGTGCTGGCCCGCCTCAGCGGCGCCACCGAGCGCGAGGCGCTCGGTGAGGTCGACCTGGTCGTCGAGGCGATCGCCGAAGACCTCGACGTCAAGAAGCAGCTCTTCACCGACCTCGACCGCATCTGCAAGCAGGGCGCGATCCTGGCCACCACCACCTCCTCCCTGCCGATCACCACCCTGGCCGAGGTCACCTCGCGTCCGGAGTGGGTCATCGGCATGCACTTCTTCAACCCCGCCCCGGTGATGAAGCTGGTCGAGGTCGTCACCACCTCGTCGACCTCCGCCGAGGTCGACGAGACCACCCGTGCCCTCTGCAAGGTGTTGGGCAAGGTCGCCGTCTCCTGCGGTGACCGCGCCGGGTTCATCGTCAACGCGCTCCTCTTCCCCTACCTCAACGACGCGGTGAAGATGCTGGAGTCGGGTCGCGCCGACATGGCGACCATCGACGCCGCGATCAAGGAGCAGGTGAAGTTCCCGCTCGGCCCCTTCGAGCTGCTCGACGTGGTCGGCAACGACGTCTCCCTGGCCATCCAGAAGGAGCTGCACGCCGAGTTCAAGCACGACGGGTTCGCCCCGGCGCCGATGCTGGAGCAGGTCGTGGCCGAGGGTCGCCTGGGCCGCAAGACCAAGCGCGGCTTCCACGACTACAGCTGAACCACGCCCGCCCCTCGACGCCCCCCCCCCGCCGGGGGTGGGGCGTTGTGCGTGGGGGGACGGGTCACGGCCGCTGCGTAGACTGGGGCGCATGGAGCTCCTCGCGCCCCTCGTCCTCGTCTCCGCCGTCCTGGCGGCCGTGGTGTGGCTGGCCGCCGCGGCCTCCCGTCGCTCGCAGCGACGCGCGGCCGAGCTCGCCGAGGCGGAGCTGGCCCCGGTGCGTCGCCTCGTGGAGGAGGACGTCACCGCACTGGGTGTGGAGCTGCAGGAGCTCGACGTCGACGTCGCAGGACACCCCCTGGACGCCGGCGCCAACGCCGACTACCAGCGCGCCCTCGACGCCTACGAGTCCGCCAAGGTCGCCGCCGCCCAGCTGAGCGCCCCCGACCAGGTGCGTCACGTGACGGAGATCCTCGAGGACGGCCGCTACGCCATGGCCTGCGTGCGCGCTCGGGTGGAGTCCAAGCCCCTGCCCACCCGGCGTCCGCCCTGCTTCTTCGACCCGCGGCACGGCCCGTCGGTGGCCGACGTGCCGTGGACCCCGCCGGGTGGGGCGGCCAGGGACGTCCCGGCCTGCGCTCTCGACGTCGAGCGGGTGCGAGCCGGAGCCGAGCCCGACATCCGCAAGGTGATGGTCGGCTCGCAGCGCGTGCCCTACTGGCAGGGCGGGCGGGCCTACCAGCCCTACGCTGCGGGTTACTACGGCGGCTTCGGGCCGATGCAGTGGATGTTCATGGGCGTGCTCTTCTCCGGTGGGCTCAACGGACTGGGTGAGGCGATCGGCGGCATCGGTGAGGGCCTCGGCGAGGCCGTCGGCGGCATCGGTGAGGGCCTGGGCGACCTCTTCGACGGCTTCGACTTCTGACCGTGGCGCCCGTCGGCGACAATGCAGCCGTGAGCGAGACGTACGAGGAGAAGCTGCACACCACCGTGCTGTCGGAGCAGGGACCCCCGCTGGTCTTCTGCCACGGCCTCTTCGGTCAGGGGCGCAACTGGTCGACGATCGGCAAGGCGTTGGCGCAGGACCACGCCGTCACGCTCGTCGACCTGCCCAACCACGGCCGTTCGCCCTGGACACCGACCGTGGACCTCGAGGCCGACGCCGACCGTCTGGTGGCCCAGCTCGGCGACGGCCCGCCCCTGACCCTGGTGGGCCACTCGATGGGCGGCAAGGTCGCCATGCTCGCGGCCCTGCGCCACCCCGAACGGGTGGAGCGGCTCGTCGTCGTCGACATCGCCCCGGTCTCCTACGGACACCTCGACGAGTTCACGGGCTACATCGACGGCATGCTCGCCCTCGACACCGACGCCCTGTCGAACCGTGGCGACGCCGACGAGGCGCTCAGGGAGGCGGTGCCGTCGGACTTCGTGCGCGGCTTCCTGCTGCAGAGCCTGCGCCGCACCGACGAGGGGTGGCGGTGGCAGCTCAACCTGCCGGTGCTGCGTGAGCGGCTCCAGGACGTCAGCGGGTGGCCGGCATCGTGGTCCGAGCACGAGCCCTACCCGGGCCAGGTGCTGTGGATCGCCGGTGCTGACTCGGGCTACGTCAAGGACGAGTACGCCCCCGCGATGGAGGCACTCTTCCCGCGGGTGCGCCGAGTGACCATCAAGGGCGGCGGGCACTACGTGCACTCCCAGCAGCCCGAGGTCTTCGTCGAGGTGCTGCGTCGCTTCCTCGACTCCCCGGTGCGCTGACGCCGAAGGGGCGCCGGATTCCTCCGGCGCCCCTTCGGTGTCGTCTGCTGGTGTGGCTGGGGCTCAGTCGTCCTCGGCGAAGCCGGCCACGACGTCACGCAGCGCCCCGAGCTGGGCCGTGATCGCCTCGCGGCGCTTCGCCATCCGCTCCACCTCGGCTCGCAGGGCGGCCAGCTCACGCTCAGACTCGGCGTGACCGGCCGCAGCGATCGCCTCGGCCTGGGTCTTCGCAGAGGTCACGATCTGCTGCGCCTCGCGACGGGCCCGGGCCAGCATCGCCTCCGCCTCGGTCTGGGCCTGCTGGCGCTGGGTGGTGGCCTGCGTCGTTGCCTGGCGGGCGCGGTCCTCGGCGGCCGCAGCGCGGTCCTCGGACTCCTTGACCAGTCGAGCTGTCTCAGCGGTGGCGTTGGAGTGGTGCTCGGCGGCTTCCTTGGCGAGCCGCTCCTTCTCCACGGCCAGCGTGCGTCGGGCCTCCTGCACCTCGCGGTCCGCCGCGGCGCGTGCCTGCTCGGCCTCGCGCTTGGCGGTCGTACGCAGGTCCTGCGTCTCCTGCTGGGCCGCGAGCCGCACCTGGTCGGCCTCGCGCTGGGCCGCGGCGCGGAGGTCGGCGGCCTCGGCGAGCGCGAGCGTACGCTCCTGGTCGGCGTCGGCCATGACGCGGGCGCGGCTCTCCTCGAGCTCCTTGAGCTGGACGACGCGCATGTCCTCGGCCTCGCGCGCGGCCTCGGCCCGAATGGCCTTGGCGTCACGGTGGGCCTGGTCGCGGATGTCGGCGGCGTCGCGCTCAGCCACCGCACGCACGTCGGCAGCCTCGTCCTCAGCCAGGCGGAGCATGGAGGCGGCCCGGCCCCCGAGCCCGGCGTAGGTCGGCTTCTCGGCCTCCGCCAGCAGGGCGCGCGTCTGCTCCAGCTCGCTCTCGAGCCCGGAGACCTGGGCCTTGAGGCGCGAGATCTGCTCGGTCATCTGCGCCTGCGCTGCCGAGACGGTCGACAGATGCCGGTCGACGGCGTCCTTGTCGTAACCACCGCGACGGACGAGCGGCAGGGCCGGCTGACTCACGCCCGTGGAGGGACGCGGGGACGTGGCCGGCACGGACTGCGTCCTGGCGGCGCCCACCGAGGTCGAGTTCTGGGGCGTCGTGGCCTGGGGCGCGCGGGCGGGAGCGGGGGAGGAGTCGCTGCCCCGCGAAGCCACACGCACCGGGGTGGCCACGGCCGGCTGGACCCGTGTCTTCTCGGCGGGACTCTCCTCCTGCGTGGGGATCCGCTGAGTCTTCTCCTCGGGAGCCGTCTGCGGCTCCGGCTCGAAGATGGACAGGCCTTCGTCGCGGCTCATGTGTGGGCACGCCCCTTCCGATGTTCTGGCGGATGTCGTGGTCGACGACCCCGACCCCAAGTGTGACCCATCGGGAAAGCGAACACACCCCGGCTCGCGGAACTTCACGCACGTGAAGTTGCCGGCGAACCGGGGTGTGTCAGGACTGGTTTCCCAGACTCCGAGGGAGCGGTCCTCAGACCCCGCGGTGTTGACGTGCGGGGCGTCCTGCGGGGCTCGGCTGCGGTGCCCCTCGCTGCGCTCGGGTCACCTTCGCCTCACTCCTCAGACCCCGCGGAAGCGGTTGATCTCGGTGAGGTGCTTGGCGCGCATCTCGGTGTCGACCACGCCGAGGCCCTCCTCGGGGGCCAGGCAGAGGACGCCGACCTTGCCCTGGTGGGCGTTCTTGTGCACGTCGAGCGAGGCCTGGCCCACCTCGTCGAGGGAGTAGACCTTCGACAGGGTCGGGTGGATGGCGCCCTTGGCGATGAGGCGGTTGGCCTCCCACGACTCGCGGTAGTTGGCGAAGTGGCTGGAGACGATGCGCTTGAGGTTCATCCACAGGTAGCGGTTGTCGTACTCGTGCATGTAGCCGGTGGTCGAGGCGCAGGTGGTGATGGTGCCGCCCTTGCGGGTCACGAACACCGAGGCGCCGAAGGTCTCGCGACCGGGGTGCTCGAAGACGATGTCGATGTCCTCGCCGCCGGTGAGCTCGCGGATCTTGGAGCCGAAGCGCTTCCACTCCTTGGGGTTCTGCTTGGTGCCGTCCTCGTTCCAGAACTGGTAGTTCTCCTCGGCACGGTTGATCACCAGCTCGGCGCCCATGGAGCGCACGATCTTGGCCTTCTCCTCGTTGGAGACCACGCAGACCGGGTTGGCGCCGCCGTTGAGGGCGTACTGGGTGGCGAAGCCGCCGAGGCCGCCGGAGGCGCCCCAGATGAGGACGTTGTCGCCCTGCTTCATGCCGCCGCCGTTCTTGGAGACCAGCTGGCGGTAGGCGGTCGCGTTGACCAGACCGGGGGAGGCGGCCTCCTCCCAGGTGAGGTGCTCGGGCTTCGGCATCAGCTGGTTGGCCTTGACGAGGGCGACGTGGGCGAGGCCACCGAAGTTGGTCTCGAAGCCCCAGATGCGCTGCTCGGTGTCGAGCATCGTGTCGTTGTGGCCGTCGGGGCCCTCGAGCTCGACCGAGAGGCAGTGGGCCACGACGCGGTCGCCCGGGTTCCACTTCTGCACGCCGGGGCCGGTGCGCAGCACGACGCCGGAGAGGTCGGAGCCCACCACGTGGTAGGGCAGGTCGTGGCGCTTGCCGAGGGCGCCGGTACGGCCGAGGCGCTCGAGGAAGCCGAAGGTGGAGACGGGCTCGAAGATCGAGGTCCACACGGTGTTGTAGTTGATGGCCGAGGCCATCACGGCGACCAAGGCCTCGCCCGGGCCGAGCTCGGGCAGCGCGACGTCGTCGACGCGCAGCGACTTGCGGGGGTCCTTGTCGCGGCTGGCGACACCCTCGAACATGTCGACGTCGTCCTTGTGCACGAAGGCGGCGCGGTAGTGGTCGGGGATCTCGAGGTTCGCGAAGTCCTCGGTGGTGGCCTCGCCGGACTGGATGGCGTCGAGGATGTTCTGCACGGTGGCTCCTAGGGAGGATTCAAGGGCGTTCCGGTGAAGGTTACGTGTCAGTAACCAAGGGGGGAAGAGGTGTGCGTGAGGTCACACGATCTCAGTGCTGGGCGTCCGCGGCGGGCTCGACCAGCTCGACGAGGACGCCGCCGGCGTCCTTCGGGTGCACGAAGTTGATGCGGGAGTTGGCGGTGCCGCGCTTGGGTGCGTCGTAGAGCAGGCGCACGCCGCGCTCGCGCAGGACGGCGCTGACCGCCTCGACGTCGGTGACGCGGTAGGCGAGCTGCTGCAGGCCCGGACCCGAGCGGTCGATGAACTTCGCGATCGTGGACTGCTCGTTGAGCGGCGCCAGGAGCTGGATGAAGGAACCGGAGTCGGCGACGGCCACCATGGCCTCGCGCACGCCCTGCTCCTCGTTGGTCTCGGAGTGGGCGACCTCCATGCCGAAGACGTCGCGGTAGAACTCGATCGCCTCGTCGAGGTCGGGCACCGCGATGCCCACGTGGTCGATGGCGACGAAGAGAGGGGAGGGGATCTGCAGAGTCATGGACCTATGGTCGCCGCTCGTCCGGCGGCGCCGCCAGCGGGTCCACATCGGGGACGCCCGACGTCCTGTGGGCAGGGACACCGCACGTGTGGCGGGACACACGCCCCGACTCCACGGTCGGGGACTAGGCTCGTGGCATCTGTTCCCAGCAAGAAGGGCACCCACCCATGTCAGGCACCACTTCCGTCATCGTCGCGGGCGCGCGCACCCCCATCGGCCGTCTCCTCGGTGGTCTCAAGGACCAGAGCGCTGCGGACCTCGGTGGCGTGGCCATCGCCGGCGCCCTCGAGAAGGCCGGCGTCTCCGGAGACCAGGTCGAGTACGTCCTCATGGGCCAGGTCATCCAGGCCGGCGCAGGTCAGATCACCGCCCGCCAGGCCGCGGTCAAGGGCGGCATCCCGATGAACGTCCCCGCGCTGACCATCAACAAGGTCTGCCTCTCGGGCATCAACGCCATCGCGCTGGCCGACCAGCTCATCCGCGCCGGGGAGCACGAGATCGTCGTGGCCGGCGGCATGGAGTCGATGACCCAGGCCCCCCACCTGCTCCCGAAGTCGCGTGACGGCTTCAAGTACGGCGACACCACCCTCGTCGACTCGATGGCCTACGACGCGCTCTACGACCAGTTCACCAGCCAGGCCATGGGTGGCCTCACCGAGGGCTGCAACGCCGCTGGCGCCAACCTCACCCGCGAGGAGCAGGACGCCTTCGCCGCCGAGTCGCACCAGCGCGCCGCCAAGGCGCAGGCCAACGGCCTCTTCGACGACGAGATCGTCCCGGTCGTCATCAAGACGCGCAAGGGCGAGGTCACCGTCTCCCAGGACGAGGGTGTGCGTGGCGAGACCACCGTCGAGTCGCTGGGCAAGCTGCGCCCCGCCTTCTCCAAGGACGGCACCATCACCGCCGGCTCGGCCTCCCAGATCTCCGACGGTGCTGCCGCCGTCGTCGTGATGAGCAAGGCGAAGGCCGAGGAGCTCGGCCTCACCTGGATCGCCGAGATCGGCGCCTCCGGCCAGGTGGCCGGCCCTGACTCCACGCTGCAGCTGCAGCCGGCCAACGCCATCAAGAAGGCGGTCGAGAAGGAGGGCATCTCCGTCTCCGACATCGACCTCTTCGAGCTCAACGAGGCCTTCGCGGCGGTCGGGATCGAGTCTGCCCGCGAGCTCGGCGTCTCGGACGACAAGGTCAACGTCAACGGTGGCGCGATCGCCCTGGGCCACCCCGTCGGCATGTCGGGCGCCCGGATCGTGCTCCACCTGGCGCACGAGCTGAAGCGCCGCGGCGGCGGCATCGGCGCGGCTGCCCTGTGCGGTGGCGGCGGCCAGGGTGACGCCCTGATCATCCGCGTGCCCAGCGCCTGACGGGCTCGATGAACACTCGGACCGGGGGCCGACGCCGTGAGGTGTCGGTCCCCGATCTCGTCGAGCGGGCCCGCGCAGGACAGCACGCGGCGATCGCCCGCCTGCTGACACTGGTGGAGGACGCCTCCCCGCTGCTGCACGAGGTGATGACGGAGCTGGCGCCGTACTGGGGTCGCGCCCATGTCGTGGGGCTCACCGGGTCGCCGGGCGTGGGCAAGTCGACCAGCACCAACGCGCTGGTGCGGGAGCTCCGGCGACAGGGGCAGCGGGTCGCCGTGCTGGCCATCGACCCGTCCTCGCCGTTCTCCGGGGGCGCCCTGCTGGGGGACCGGGTGCGGATGGGTGACCACACCGGTGACCCGGAGGTGTACATCCGGTCCATGGCGTCGCGCGGCCACCTGGGCGGACTCTCGTGGGCCACCCCGCAGGCCGTGCGGGTGTTGGACGCCGTCGGCTTCGACACCGTCCTGGTCGAGACCGTCGGGGTGGGGCAGAGCGAGGTGGAGATCGCCGGCCTGGCCGACTCCACCGTCGTCCTGCTGGCTCCCGGCATGGGTGACGGCATCCAGGCGGCGAAGGCAGGCATCCTCGAGATCGGTGACCTGTACGTCGTCAACAAGGCCGACCGTGAGGGTGCCGACACGGTGCGCCGCGAGCTGCGCACGATGCTGTCGCACTCCGAACGCCCGGAGCCGGCCTGGCGCAGGCCCGTGCTGAAGACGGTGGCCCGCACCGGTGAGGGCATGGAGAAGGTCGTGGATTCGCTGGCCGAGCACCGCGCCTGGCTCTCCACCTCGGGTGACCTGGAGCGACGTCGCACGGCCAGGGCGGAGCGCGAGATCGAGGCCATCGCGCTGGAGCTGCTGCGTCGCAGGTGGGGATCGGTCGGCCAGCGTGGTCTGGTGCCGCCGCTGGCGGCTGACGTGGTGGCCGGCCGCACCGACCCCCACACGGCGGCGGCGACGCTCGTGGGGGAGTGACCGGTTCGAGGCCCATACCCCCGATCGGGGGTATGGGCCTCGACGCGGGCGCGCCTGCGGGGCCTTGGCGGCGACGACTGGTAGCAATGTCTGGTCGTGTGACCTGAACTCGGACGGAGCGCAACCTTGAAGGCCAAGAAGGTGATCCTCATCCTCGTGGTCGGATTCCTCCTCTACTGGATGTTCTCCGACCCCTCCGGCCTGGCTGGAGCCGGTGAATCCTTGGCGCTCAACGTCTGGGACCTGCTCCTGAACTTCTTCCAGGCCGTGCTCGACTTCGTGGGCGCGTTGGCGTGACCCGGGCCGCCCCCCGCCGGTCATGGGTCTGATCTCCGGCCTCCTCGATCCCGACGTCGGCCAGTACCTCCTGCGTGAGGAGGGCGAGGTCGTCGTCGACGAGGTGCGCCACCACTGGGCGGCCTACGTCCGGGCGTCCCTCGAGTTCATCGCCGGGGCCATGGCGCTGGCCACCGTGCCGTTCGCGCGGGTCGAGATCGGCTGGCTGCCGATGGTGGTCTGGATGGGACTCTGGGCGCACGCTGCCTGGTTGGCGCTGACCCAGCACATGGATCGCTTCGTCATCACCAACATGCGCGTCTACCGCGTCAAGGGGGTGCTCGACCGACAGGCAGCGACGATGCCGCTCTCGCGGATCCTGGACATCACTGTCACCAAGCCGATCCTGGGCCGCATCTGCGGCTACGGACACTTCTGCTTCGAGTCCGCCGCCCAGGAGCAGGGGTTGCGCGACATCCGCTTCGTCAGTCGTCCCAACGAACGCGACCAGGCCATCCAGCGCGTGGTGCAGCGCGCCGGACTCCGGGGGCCACGAGCCTCCTGAGCGTCCCGCGCTCGGTGCGTACGCCCCGGGTCAGCGCCGGGGCGTGGTGGCGAGGGTCTGCCCGCTCACGGTCGACGCCCCGCTGCTGGCCAGGAACATGGCGATCGGGGCGACCTGCTCCACCGACACCTCGGCAGCCACCTTCGGGCGGGTCAGCAGCACGCCGCTGTCGGACATGTCGATCACCATCGGGGCCGTCCGCTGCTGGTTGGGCACGCTGACGCGTTGGGGGGCCAGCACGGCGTTGACGCGGCCCCCGAGCCGCGACCAGGCGCGACCGGCCTGGGCCGTCTGGGCCCGGAGCTCGCTCTCGGCGTCGGCAGGGGAGAGCGTGAGCTCGAACCACGCCAACGAGTGGTGGGTGTGGATCACGGCACCGCCGCCCGGCGCGGGGGAGGCGCACAGGCGGTGGCGCAGCTGCTGGGTCAGTCGACCGGGGCCGACGAAGCCGAGGCGTGCCGAGTGGCAGAGGAACTCGCGTTCGTGCTCGTCCATCGTGGCCGAGAGCCGTGCGCCGGCGGCGTTGACCAGGACGTCGAGCGGCCCGATGCGTTCGACGAACGAGGCGATGGCATCGGCGCTGGCCAGCTGCAGCTGGTGGTAGTCGAAGTCGGCCAGGTCCGCGTCGTACAACGACGGCAGGATCTTGGTGCCGGTGACGGAGACGCGCGCCCCCGCCGAATGGAAGGCTCGCGCCACGGCCAGGCCCAGGCCCCGGGTGCCCCCGGTCACCAGGACATGGCGGTCGGTGAAGTCAAAACCTACGTCGATCACAGTCGTCCCCCCATGGACTCACGCCACGACAGTTGCTCAGGCTGTCGGGCCCTGCTGTGCCCGCCGGCGGCAGTCGGCGGACTCCCGAAGTTCTACCACCGCCATCGGTGGTCCGGGAAGGGGGCGTACCACCTACCGACACTCCTGACCGTAAGTGACAGTGACGGGGCGCGGTGATCACCCGCGGGCGGCCGGAAGGGTGAAGCTGAAGTCGCTGCCCACCCCGTCCGGGCCGTCGCCCACACGCAACGATCCTCCGTGCCGGTCCACGATGCGTCCGCAGATCGACAACCCGAGGCCGGTGCCGTCATAACCGGGCCGGTCGATGCGGTAGAGGCTCTCGAAGATGTGGCGGCGGTGCTCCTCGGGCACTCCCAGCCCGTTGTCGACGACGTTGACGCGCACCCACTCGCCGGAGCTCGCGAGCCGGGTCGTGACGCGGACGTGCGGCACGGTGCCGGGTGCGACGTACTTGAACGCGTTGCCCAGTAGGTTGTCGAGCAGCTGGCGCACCAGCACGCGGTCGGCGCGCACGAGGTGAGGGGCCTGCACCTCCACCACCGGGGCGGGAGCGTCCGGGGCGGAGCGTCCGCTGTGGGCCGCGACGACCTGGTCGGTCTCCCGCGCGAGGTCGACGACGTCGAGGTTGAGCACGTGGCCACGCGCGACGGCGTAGTGGAGCAGGTCCTCGATGAGTCCACGCATCGACGCGGCGGCGCGCTGCACCTTGCGGACCATCGGCAGGCCCTCGGCCGAGGGGAGTGCCTCGGCGGCCAGCATCTCGCCCTCGAGCATCTCGCTCCACCCCTCCACGACGGCCAGGGGATTCTTCAGGTCGTGGGCGAGCTCGCCGGCAAAGGCCTGCAGAGCACTCGTCTGCTCGTGCTCGGTGGTCACGTCGGAGAAGGTGAGCAGCACCTGGGTGCCGGGTCGCCCCAGGCCGGAGACCCGGTGGGCGCTGAACCGCAGCACGCGGTCGCCGTGGGTGCTGTCTCCGGGCAGGAGCAGGTCCTCGTGCCACACCGTCCTGCCGCGCCACGCGGTCTCGTGGGGCAGGGAGTGCGGGCGGGAGTCGGCGCGGTCGGGAAGGCGCAGGCGGTCGAGGCCGAGATCGGCGACGACGGCGAACCGGGCGTCGTCGCCGTTGACGCTCGCGGAGCCCGTCAGGAGCCGACTCGCCGTGCGGTTGGCCAGCACGACGTGGCCGGCGTCGTCGACGAGCACGATGCCGTCGCTGGCGGCCGCGAGCACCCCGTCCAGCAGGTCGGCGCGCGCCTGCGCCTCCTGCTCGGTGGCGCGGAGCCGGGTGCTGATCAGGGCTAGCGTGATGACGGTGACGTAGAGCACCGCGAAGTAGCCCTGGGCCAGGAGGGCCGCCAGCAGGCGTGAGTCGACCGACGCGTAGATGCCCCGACCGGTCAGGGTGGCGCTGGTCGTCACCAGACCCACGGCGATGGCGTAGGAGCTGGCGGTCAGGGGGGAGAAGCGCACCGCCATCCAGGCAGCGGGCGCGAAGACGGCGAAGGTGATCGGCACCGAGGGGAAGAAGACGAGCGACACCACCAGCAGGGTGGCCGTGCCGCCCAGGACCAGGGCTGCCTCCGGGCGGCGACGGGCCTGCCGGGGCAGCCCGTAGGAGCGGCGGCGGCGATCCTCGTCGTTGCCGACCCGGCGCCCCAGGGCAGCCAGCAGGAGGACCCAGGTGCTGGTGACGATGAAGACCGCCGTCCAGGAGCGCACCCACCGCAGGGGCGCGGTCTCCCAGCGGGGTTCGTCGCCCAGCAGGGTCAGGATCACCGGGCTGCCGACGGCCTCCACCATGGCGGCCACGGCAGCGCCCACGGCCAGGGCCACGAAGGTGGCGAGGCTGCGTGCGGCGTCCCCCTCCAGTGGGGTGCGTACGCCCGGCACCGCGCTGTGGACGAGCACGCGCATCAGCCAGGCGGCCGCCAGCGTGAGGCAGGCCAGGGCAATGGCGTGACTCCAGGCGCCGCCAGCGGCGATCACGGTGGTGACGCACACGCCCGCCAGGGCGATCAGGTCGGTGGGCATGGAGCGGCGGTTGGCGCTGAGCAGCCAGATGGTCGCGACCCCGGCCGCGGGCCACACCAGGCTCGGCGCCGACCCGGGGAGCCGTGACCCCAGGGAGAGCCAGACACCCAGGAGGTAGAGCGAGCCGAAGCCCAGGGCACGCGCGGCCAGGTGCCAGGGGGAGGTGGGGGTCGTGAGGACGCTGGCGGCGTGGGTCAGGACTCTGGCGGGCAGGGTCACCTCTCCAGTATGGCGAAGCGGAGGAGTGTGCGAGGGCGAGCCGGCAAAGTCGCACCGGGGTGCGTGCCGTTGACCGGATCCGTGACAATGGGGGCCATGACGCAGCAGCCGTTCTCCCGTCCCGGTGCCATCGACCTCTCCGCGTTGAAGCGTCCCGCTCCGCCGGCGCCCACCTCTGCCTCCTCGGCCCCCGGCGCTGCAGCCGCGCCGGCCTCGTCGAGTGCCTATGCCGTGCACGCGGACGAGCAGAACTTCCAGTCGCTGCTCGAGGCGTCGATGACCGCCCCCGTGCTCCTGGTCTTCCACTCCGTCTCCCGCGTGCCGGAGAGCGGGCAGCTCGCGCGCGACATGGAGACGCTGGCCGACGAGTTCGAGGGACGGTTCCTGGTCGGTCTGGTCGACATCGACGCCGTGCCCGCGATCGCGCAGGCCATGCAGATCCCCTCGGTCCCGCTGGTCATCGCCGTGGTCGACGGGCGCCCCATGCCGCTCTTCCAGGAGGTCGCGCCCCTCGACCAGCTGCGCACGGCCCTGACCCAGGTCGTCCAGCAGCTGACCGCCCAGGGCATCACAGGTCGTCACCAGCCCCGGAGCGCTGCCCCGGAGGGCCATGAAGACGAGGGCCCTGCCGTGGACCCGAGGTACGCGGCCGCGCAGGACGCGCTGGCCGACGGCGACATCGAGCGAGCGGTCGCGGAGTACCAGCGCCTCGTCGACGCCAACCCGGCCGACGCCGAGGCAGCGGCCGGCCTGGTCATGGCGCAGCTCCTGCAGCGCACCCAGGGCGTCGACCTGCATGCAGCCCGGGCGGCCGCAGCCGCCGCCCCCGACGACATCGACGCCCAGGTCATGGTGGCCGACCTCGACATGCTGGGCGGCCACGTGGACGACGCGTTCGCCCGCCTCGTGGAGCTGGTGCGCCGCACCTCCGGGGACGACCGCAACCGTGTGCGTGACCACCTCGTGGGGTTGTTCGGCGCCGTCGGCAACGACGACCCGCGGGTGCTGCGCGGACGGCAGAACCTGGCCTCCGCCCTCTTCTGAGGAGAGCGTCCACCCGGGGCCACGGCCCCGGCATCGCCGATCAGCCGGTCGGGTCCACACCCAGGGCCGCGACGTGGTCCGCGACCACGGACGGCTCCACCTGCCCCCGGTCGTGGAGCAGGCCGAGGAGGTAGACCGCGAGGTCGTGGCTGCCGAAGACCGCGTCGGCCAGGATCGCCAGGTGCTTGAGGTGCTCGTCGGGGAGTGAGCCGAGGTCGAGCAGCCCGCGCACGAAGACTGCGTCTCCGTCGACGCCCTGCGAGGTGAACCGGCGCCGCGGCAGGGCCCTCGAGGCGCGGTTCGTCATCCGGACCGACTTCATGAAGAGCAGCTTGTGCAGGTCGAAGCCGAGGTTGCGCAGCTGGCGCATCTGCTCGTCGAGCAGCGGCTGGTCGCGGTAGATCGGGATCATCGCGACCTCGGAGATCACCGCGGCCGCCCCGGAGACCACCCGCTGGCCGTGGGCGAAGACCTCGCACTCGCCTCCCTGGATGTCGATCTTGAGCAGGTCGAAGTCGGGCAGCTCCGCGATGTCGTCGAGCCGGTGGGTCTCGACCTCGACGACCTCTCGCACCCGCGTCGCGCGGCGCCAGTGACCCAGCGCTGCGAAGGTCTCCTCGGCCGGTGCGAGCAGCGACGTGAAGCCGCTGGCCTCGGTCACGTGGAGCCGAGCCGTCCCGCCGGAGCCCAGCGCGTACGGCAGGTAGTGCGCGTGTGGACGTTGCATCGCCCGCAGCTCCTCGTAGGCCTCGGGGTGCGGCTCGAACGCCCAGAGCTCGCACCCGCCCATCCGGAGCAGGTCGTCGTAGGGGCTGACGTTGACCGGGTTGGCGCCGACGTCGACCACCCGCGTGCGGCGTCGGGGAGCCAGGCCGTCGATCAGCCGCTGCACCCGTCGGGGGTCAAAGGCGATCGGCGGCACGGGCGCCCCTCCTCACCGTTCGGTCCGTCCGGTCAGGTGCGCGCGGGCTGCCTCCAGTCGCGCGACCGGCACGCGGAAGGGGGAGCAGGAGACGTAGTCGAGGCCCACCTCGTCGAAGAAGTGGATCGAGTGCGGGTCGCCCCCGTGCTCTCCGCACACGCCGAGGTGGAGGTCGGGGTTGGCGGCGCGACCTCGCTCGACCGCGGTGCGCACGAGCTGGCCCACCCCCTCGACGTCGAGGGACTCGAAGGGTGACACGGAGAAGACGCCCTGCTCGATGTAGGTGGAGAAGAACGCGGCCTCCACGTCGTCACGGGAGAAGCCCCAGGTCATCTGGGTGAGGTCGTTGGTGCCGAACGAGAAGAACTCGGCCGACCGGGCGATCTCGTCGGCCGTCAGCGCCGCTCGCGGCAGCTCGATCATCGTGCCGACCTTGAAGTCGACCTCCCGGCCGAGCTCGGCCTGCACGTCGGCGGCCACCTGCTCGATCCGGCGACGCACCAGGTCGAGCTCACGCACGGAACCGACCAGCGGCACCATGATCTCGGGGCGGGGGTCGCCGCCGGCCCGCACGCGCGCCGCAGCCGCCTCGAGGATCGCGCGCGCCTGCATCTCGAAGAGACCGGGGATCGCGATGCCGAGCCTCACTCCTCGCAGGCCGAGCATCGGGTTCTGCTCGTGCAGCCGTTGGACGGCCTCGAGGAGCTTGCGCTCGCGCTTCTTGCGGTGGCCCTTCGTGTCGGCCAGTGCGAGGTTGACCGAGAGCTCGGTGATGTCGGGCAGGAACTCGTGCAACGGCGGGTCGATGAGCCGGATGGTGACCGGAAGGCCGTCCATGGCCTCCAGGATCTCCTCGAAGTCACCCCGCTGGGCGGGCAGGAGCGCCTCCAGCGCGGCGGCGCGACCGGCCTCGTCGTCCGCGACGATCAGGTCCTCGACGAGCTGGCGACGCTCTCCGAGGAACATGTGCTCGGTGCGGCAGAGTCCGATGCCCTGCGCGCCGAAGCGTCGGGCCCGTGCGGCGTCCTCGCCGGTGTCGGCGTTCGTCCGCACGTCCAGTCGCCGGTTCCGGTCGGCGTGCTCCACGATGCGGGCCGCGGCCTCGACCAGGGGGTCGTCGACCTCCTCGCCCTCGAAGTACCGCACGACGGCGGAGGGGGTGACCGGCACGGCGCCGGCGAAGACCTCACCGGTCGACCCGTCGATGGAGATGACGTCGCCCTCGCGCACCGTGGTGCCGCCGCGCACCACGAACTGTCCGTGCTTGGTGTCCACGTCCAGGGCCTCGGCCCCGCACACGCAGGTGCGGCCCATGCCCCGGGCCACCACGGCGGCATGCGAGGTCTTGCCGCCACGGCTGGTCAGGATGCCCCGCGCCACCACCATGCCGTGCAGGTCCTCGGGTGAGGTCTCCTTGCGCACCAGGATCACGTCCTCGCCGCGCTCGGCCCACTCCACGGCCGTACGCCAGTCGAAGACGGCGCGTCCGACGGCGGCGCCGGGGGAGGCGGCCATGCCGGTGGCGAGCAGGGTGCGGTCGGCCTCGGCGTCGAACCGGGGGAACATCAGTGACGCGAGCTGGGAGCCGGTCACGCGGCGTACGGCCTCGTCCATGTCGATCAGGCCCTCGTCGGCCATGTGGACCGCGATCCGGAACGCCGCCTCGGGGGTGCGCTTGCCCACGCGGGTCTGGAGCATCCAGAGCTTGCCGAGCTCGACGGTGAACTCGATGTCGCACATGTCGCGGTAGTGGCGCTCGAGGGTCGACATGATCTCCAGCAGCTCGGCGTGCGAGGCAGGGTCCACCTGTGCGAAGTCCTCGAGGGAGACGGTGTTGCGGATGCCCGCCACGACGTCCTCGCCCTGGGCGTTCTGGAGGTAGTCGCCGTAGACGCCCTGGTCACCGGTCGCGGGGTCTCGGGTGAAGGCCACCCCGGAGCCCGAGGTCATGCCGAAGTTGCCGAAGACCATCGCCTGCACGTTGACGGCCGTGCCGAGGTCCTCGGGGATGCGCTCCTGGCGGCGGTAGAGCACGGCGCGGTCGGTGTTCCAGGAGTCGAAGACGGCGCGCACGGCGCGGTCGAGCTGCTCACGGGGCGCCTGGGGGAACTCCTCGCCGGTCTCGTCGCGGATGATCCGCTGGAACGTCGCGACGAGCTCACGGAGGTCGTCGACGTCAAGGTCCAGGTCGGCCTGCGTCCCACGGCGCTCCTTGAGGTCGTCGAGCGCCTCGGCGAAGAGGTCGGAGTCCACCCCCATGACGGTGGAGCCGAACATCTGCACCAGGCGGCGGTAGGAGTCGTAGGCGAAGCGCGGGTCCTCGCTGCGCCGGGCGAGGCCGCGGACCGACGCGTCGTTGAGCCCCACGTTGAGGACGGTCTCCATCATCCCGGGCATCGAGAACTTGGCGCCCGACCGGACGCTGACCAGCAGCGGGTCGTCGGCGTCGCCGAGCCCGCGGCCCATCTTCCGCTCGAGGGCGCCGAGGTGGTCGTCGACCTCCGCGGCCAGCCCGTCGGGGTCACCGCCCTGCGCGAGGTAGGCCTGACAGGCACGGGTGGAGATCGTGAACCCCGGTGGCACCGGCAGCCCCAGTCGCGTCATCTCCGCCAGGTTGGCGCCCTTGCCGCCCAGGAGGTCCTTCTGGGCCTTGCTGCCGCTCTCGAAATCGCTCACCCACGTCATGGGCCCATACAACCCCATGGCGTCGGGATTCGGGGCGTGCGACGCCATCTCAGCCGCGAGCGTGGGTCAGCTGTCGGGGAGTGGTCGTCCCGACTCCGTGAAGAGGGGACCGCCCTCCAGGCTGGCCAGGGCCGCCTCCACCCTGCGTGCGGTGAAGTCGGCGCTGTGGGCGCGGATCTCCTCCAGGGTGCAGAAGCGCACCGCCCGGATCTCGCGCTCCTCCCGCACCATGCGGTCGAGCAGGCTGGCGTCGTGCACTCCGCCGTCGAAGACGAGGCACAGCGCGTCGTCCCAACCGCTCCAGGCGGGCAGCCAGTCGGTGAGCAGGAGCCGGTGCGCCGGGATGTGGACCGCCAGCTCCTCCTCGATCTCGCGGGTCACGCCCATCGCGGGAGACTCGCCGACCTCGATGACCCCGCCGGGCAGGTCCCAGTCCGGCTTGTAGGTCAGCTCGCACATCAGCACCCGCCCGGCCCGGTCACGCACGAGCATCTGACCGATGGCCCGCTTGCGGGGCAGGAACGAGTTCAGCAGGGCCCGGAAGCCTCCGGGCGCGGAGAGCGGCAGGTCGGTGGCCAGACGTGCGTGCACGACCAGGTCGCGGTGGGTGCCCTCGATGACGTTGCCGCCGCGCATCACGCCCTCGCGGCGCAGCCCGGCCCAGGTCGCGACCCGCAGCGCCACCTCGTCATCGGGGTCGATCCAGGCCTCGACGCGCCCGTGCTCCTCCAACCCGCGTGCCACGAGTGCGGCCACGCGGCTGGCGGTCTCCCGCAGGTCGCCGCGGCTCCAGTCGGTGCGCCAGTGAAGCAGGGCGACGCCGTCGCGGAGCGTGGAGAGGTCGGGTCGAGGCGGCACGCCGTCACCCTAGCCAGCGCACGATGACGCCCCGCGTCACCCGATCGACTTGGCGGCCAGCTTGGCCTCGAGGGCGGTCTCCTTGGCGAGGTGGCGGGCCTGCCGCCTGGCGTCCCGGCTGGCTCGACGGGCACGCCAGGCCAGGCCGGGGCGGCCCTCGGTGTCGAGGGCGGCGAGGAGCAGGCCTCCGACGAGGCTGGCGTTGCGGGTGGCCTCGGTGACCTTGCGCCGGGAGGCGTCCGGGTCGCCGGAGGCGGTGGTCGCCAATGCCGTCGGCAGCAGGGCGGCGGCGAGCAGTGCCGCGGACGTACGCGGTGCCTTGCCGAGGGCGAGGGCGCCAGCCGCAGCGACCTGGACACCCGCCAGCGCCCGGGCGGCGGTGGCCGGGTCCTGGGGCACGGGGATGCCGCGCGCGCGGGCGGCTGGTCCGACCTTGTCCAACCAGGGGCGGAGCTCCTCGGCGGCGGCGCCGGGCTCGCGCAGCACCTGGGTGCCGGAGGTGATGAAGCCGCTGCTGAGCAGCGGGCGGGCGATGCGTCGTGTCAGGGCCATGACTGCTGGTTACCGCAGGGCCCGGGGTGGTGAAACCTCGTCCGCGTCCGGGGGTCGCCGTCGCGCCGCTCCCACGCCGCTAGGCTCGCGCCGTCACGGTCGGCTCGGTCGGCCACGCCACGAGAGCTGCAGGAGTTGTGTCATGGGTGAGTTCGTCAGTCTCCAGGTCACCGACGGCGTCGGCACCATCCGGGTCGACCGGCCCAAGATGAACGCCCTCAACCGTCAGGTCCAGGAGGAGATCCGCGCGGCTGCGACCGAGGCGACCGAGCGTGACGACGTGAAGGCCGTCGTCGTCTGGGGTGGCGAGCGTGTCTTCGCCGCCGGCGCCGACGTCAAGGAGATGGCCGAGATGTCGCACGCCGACATGGTCAAGCGCTCCGCCGGCCTCCAGTCGGCCTTCTCCGCGGTCGCCCGCATCCCCAAGCCGGTCGTCGCGGCGGTCAACGGGTACGCGCTGGGTGGCGGTTGCGAGCTGGCGCTCTGCGCCGACGTGCGCTTCGCCGCTGAGAACGCCGTCTTCGGCCAGCCCGAGATCCTGCTCGGCATCATCCCCGGCGCCGGCGGCACGCAGCGCCTCACCCGGTTGGTCGGTCCGGCGAAGGCCAAGGAGCTCATCTTCTCGGGGCGCTTCGTCAAGGCCGAGGAGGCGTTGGCCATCGGTCTGGCCGACCGGGTCGTGCCGGCCGAGGAGGTCTACCCCCAGGCGGTGGCCTGGGCCTCGCAGTTCGTGAAGGGGGCCACGCTCGCGCTCAGGGCCGCCAAGGAGGCGGTCGACCGGGGCATCGAGACCGATCTCGAGACCGGGCTGGAGATCGAGCGTCAGCAGTTCGCCGCACTCTTCGCCACCCAGGACCGGTCGCTGGGCATGGACTCCTTCGTCGAGCACGGGCCGGGCAAGGCCGACTTCGTCGGTCACTGAGCTCGGTCACTGAGGTCGGTCACTGAGATGGGCGCTGTCAGCGGGCGGCTGCGCGGTCTGCGCCGAGGGCTGGCCCACGCGGTCTGGGCTCTCGCCGTCCTGGGGGCCCTGGGTCTGGCGGGCGCCGCGCTGCTGGTCGCGCTCCGGGTGGACCCGCAGTCGGTGTGGGGGTGGTGGCTCGAGGCAGCTGACCTCGTGACGCCGGGCTGGTTCGCCCGCCCCGAGGGCTCCGGGGTGGCGGGTGCCGCGGTGCGGGACACCGTCCTGCGGTGGGGGAGCGCGGCGGGCGTCCTGCTGGCAGCGGGGGCCGTGCTGCAGTGGGTCATCAGACCCAGTCGATGAGGCTGGGCGGCCGCGGGGCAGTGGAAGTATCTGCGTCGATTTGGGGGCCGGTCTTCCTCGGACGGCGGTCTGTGACTACAGTCACCCTGACGTTACGCACCGGTAATAAGTTCCGGTGCTCATGATCGACAGTTCCTTGGGAGGGACTTTGATGCGCATCACCCCCATCCGCCGGGCCCTGGCGGCCGGCGCCTCGGTGGCCGTCGCCGCCGCGGGCATGGCTGCCCTGGCGCCGTCGGCGACCGCGGCTCCCACGAGCCTGCTGTTCAACTGCTCCGCCTCGATCCTGTCCGACCAGGAGTTCAGCTTCGACGCTGAAGTCACCGTTCCTGCCACTGCTGTCCAGGGCGAGGCGCTGAACCTCTCGTTCGACGGCACTGTCACCGCGCCCAACACGGTTCGCCAGTCGGCCTACTACCTGCTGAACGGCCGGGAGATCGGCGGCACGGCCGCGATCGACGCCAAGCTGGGCGAGCAGGCCTTCGCGATGACCGCCGACGTCGAGAACACTGTCATCCCGGATGGGGTCGTCCCCACCCCGCTGGTGCTCAACGCCACCGGCGCCGGCACGGTTACGCCGGCCACCCTCGGGGCCCAGACCCTGACGATCGCCGGTTTCGTCGGTGATCTCCAGATGAAGAAGTCCGACGGCACCACGGGTCCCGTCGAAGTCACGTGCGATGCCAAGGATGCCGCCGCCGCTGTGGCCACGATCGAGGTCGTCGCCCCGGAGCCGGAGCCGACCCCGACCCCGACCCCGACCCCGACCCCGACCGAGACTCCGGCTCCGACCGAGACCCCGGCTCCGACCGAGACCCCGGCTCCGACCGAGACGCCCACCACGGAGCCGACCCCGGCGCCCGCGACGCTGGCCTTCAACTGCTCGGCCTCGATCCTGCAGAACCAGGAGTTCCTGCTCGACCTCGAGGTCGAAGCTCCCGCCACCGCTGAGCAGGGCAGCAACGTCGCGGTCGCCTTCACCGGCCTCGTGACGGTCCCCGACTCCGTGCGCGCCACCGCGTACGCCGTCCTCGGCGCCCGCCAGCTTTCGGGCACCGCTGCCGTCGCAGGCAAGTTCGGCTCTGACGTCGTGACCCTGGACGGCGAGCTCCCGCTCACCGACATCCCGGCCGCGACCGGCTCGATGACCGTCCCGGTCTCCGGCTCGGGCAACCTCGTCGCCTCGACGCTGGGTCAGCAGGACCTGACCGTCTCCGGCTTCACCGCCCCCCTGACCCTCGTCAAGGAGGACGGCACGACCGCTCCGGTCAACGTCGACTGCGTTGCCTCTGACGCCACCGCCGTCGTCGCCTCGGTCGAGGTCGTCAAGGCCGCCAAGGTCGCCAAGAAGGCCACCAAGGCCACGGCCAAGGTCAAGGTCTTCAAGAAGGCCAAGCGCGCCAAGGCCACCGTCAAGGTCGTCCAGAAGGGCAAGAAGAAGGCCGCCAAGGGCAAGGTGACCGTCGTCCTCAAGAAGGGCAAGAAGGTCGTCGCCAAGCGCACGGTCAAGCTCAACAAGAAGGGCGTGAAGGTCCTCACCTTCAAGAAGCTCAAGAAGGGCAAGTACACGCTGAAGGTGACCTACAAGGGCACCAAGAAGCTGAAGAAGTCGAAGGCCACCAAGAAGTTCAAGGTCTGACGCTCGCCCCAGGAAACCCTCCCCGCTGCGGCGGGGAGGGGTTCCCTCATTTTGGGGAGTCCGCTTTTCGAGACCCTCGGGGCGCAGCTGGGGCGTTGTGGCTACGGTCACATCAGCGTTACGCAGGGGTAACCTACGGAGGCGTAGCGCAGATTCCTAGGGAGGGAAACCCACATGCGTTCAATCACCAGCCGTTCGGTGGCAGCCGTCGCCGCCGTGGCGATGAGCACCGCCGGCCTCATCGGCCTCGCGTCCGCGGCGCAGGCTGCGCCCGTGTCGCTCAAGTTCAACTGCTCGGCCTCGATCCTGACCAACCAGGAGTTCAGCTTCGACGCTGACATCATCGTGCCCGACGAGGTCGAGGTCGGCGAGTCGGTCGACCTGTCCTTCACCGGCAGCGTCACTGCCCCCGACACCGTTCGTGGCGCGGCCTACGCGTTCCTCGGGTACCGCCAGATCGGTGGTACGGCGGACATCGCCGCGACCATCGGTGCTGACGCCGTGGAGCTCACCGCCGACGTGCCCACCGCGCCGATCCCCAGCACCAGCAACACTCCGTTGGTGCTGCCCGCGACCGGTGGTGGCTCCTGGACCGCCAGCGCCGCTGGTGCCCAGGACGTCAAGATCTCGGGCTTCACCGGTTCGCTGACCGGCGTCAAGGAGGACGGCAGCACCGCTGCCATCGCCGTGACCTGCACCGCGAAGGCCCCTGACACCGTGGTCGCCACGGTCAACGTCGTCGACGTCCCGACCGAGGAGCCGACCGAGGAGCCGACCGAGGAGCCGACCGAGGAGCCGACCGAGGAGCCGACCGAGGAGCCGACCGAGGAGCCCACCGAGGAGCCCACCGAGGAGCCCACCGCCGAGCCGACCCCGACGCAGCAGCCGTCGCCGACCACGTCGCCGACCCCGCCGCCCGCCACGACCAACCCCGACCCGATCAAGGCCGTCGTGGGCGTGATCATCGGCCTGCTCAAGAAGCTGGCGTGCAAGATCTTCAAGTGCTGACCAGCTGAATGAACCTCGCTCGGCGAGCAGGCTGGACCTGACTCGCTGGCGATGTGAGAGACCCCACCGTGGACCCCCGTTCCGCGGTGGGGTCTCTCGGTTGTAACCTCGCGAACACATCCGAGTGCACAGGAGGAGCCTTCGGGCACACCGCCATGAACATTGTTGTCTGCGTGAAGTACGTCCCCGACGCCACTGCCGACCGGCAGTTCGAGTCGGACAACACGGTCGACCGCGTTGGCGTCGACGGTCTGCTGTCAGAGCTCGACGAGTACGCCGTGGAACAGGCTCTCCAGCTGAAGGAGAAGCGTGACGGCGAGGAGATCACCGTGACCGCGCTGTGCGTGGGTCCGGAGAAGGGAGTCGACGCCGTACGCAAGGCGCTCCAGATGGGTGCCGACAAGGGCGTCCACGTGGTTGACGACGCGATCGCCGGCTCCGACTCCGTCGCCACCTCGCTGGTGCTGGCCAAGGCCGTCGAGAAGCTGGGCCCCGTCGACCTCGTCGTCACCGGCATGGCTTCCACCGACGGCGCCATGGGCGTGCTGCCGGCGATGCTCGCCGAGCGCCTCGGTCTGCCGCAGGTGACCCTCGCCTCCGTCGTGGAGAGCCAGGGCGACCAGGTGCGCATCAAGCGCGACGGCGACAACGCCACCGAGGTCATCGGCGCGACCATGCCGATCGTCCTCTCGGTCACCGACCAGTCGGGCGAGGCCCGCTACCCGTCCTTCAAGGGCATCATGGCGGCCAAGAAGAAGCCGCTGGAGACCTTCTCGCTGGGCGACCTCGGCGTCGACGCCGGCCAGGTCGGTCTCGGTGCCGCGTGGACGGCCGTCGAGGAGACCGCCGCCCGCCCGCCGCGCACGGCCGGCGAGATCGTCAAGGACGAGGACGGGTCGGGCGCCACGGCGCTGGTCGACTTCCTCGCCTCGAAGAAGTTCATCTGAGGAGCGTGTGAGCAATGTCTGAAGTTCTCGTTCTCGTCGACCACGTCGACGGTGCGGTCAAGAAGCCGACCTACGAGCTGCTCGCCATCGCCGCGCGCCTGGGTGAGCCGTCCGCGGTCTTCATCGGTGCCGCCGCGCAGGGCGACGCCGTCGCCGAGGCCGTCAAGGGTTACGGCGCCGAGAAGGTCTACGTCGTCGACGACGCGCAGATCAAGGGCTACCTGGTCGCCCCCAAGGCCGAGGCCCTGCAGCAGCTGGTCGAGAAGACCAGCCCCGCAGCCGTCCTCATCCCCTCCACCTCGGAGGGTAAGGAGGTCGCCGGTCGTCTCGCGATCAAGACCTCCTCGGGTCTGATCACCGACGCCATCGACGTCCAGGAGGGGCCGGTCACCACCCAGTCGGTCTTCGCCGGCAACTACACCGTGACCGCCAAGGTCACCCAGGGCACCCCGATCATCACGGTGAAGCCCAACTCGGCCGCTCCGGTCGAGAAGGCCGGCGCCGGCGCCGTCGAGGCGTTCGACGCCGTCATCTCCGACGCCGCCAAGACCGCCCAGATCGTCGCCTCGCAGCCGCGTCAGTCGACCGGTCGCCCCGAGCTCACCGAGGCCGCGATCGTGGTCTCCGGTGGTCGTGGCACCGGTGGCAACTTCGAGCCGGTGGAGAACTTCGCCGACTCGCTCGGCGCTGCGGTCGGCGCCTCGCGTGCCGCCGTCGACTCCGGCTGGAAGCCGCACACCTTCCAGGTCGGCCAGACCGGCAAGACCGTGTCGCCGCAGCTCTACGTGGCGGCGGGCATCTCCGGTGCCATCCAGCACCGTGCCGGCATGCAGACCTCGAAGACGATCGTCGCGGTCAACAAGGACGAGGAGGCGCCCCTCTTCGAGCTCGTCGACTTCGGTGTCGTGGGTGACCTGCACACGGTCCTCCCGGCGGCCACCGAGGCGATCACCGCTCGCAAGGGCTGATCTCCACGCTCGTCCCAGGACCCCGCCACCCGCTCGGGTGGCGGGGTCCTGTGCTCCCCTAGGCTGGGCGCCATGAGCACGTCCGCCTTCACCGCTGTTGCCCAGCGCGCGCGTCGCGCCAGCTTCGACCTGGCGCTGGCCACCCGGGCCACGAAGGACGCGGCACTCCACGCCATGGCCGAGGCCCTGCTGGAGCGGTCGCAGGAGATCCTGACGGCCAACGCCGTCGACCTCGACCGAGCGCGGTCGGCGGCCACTCCCGCCAACATCATCGACCGCCTGCGACTCGACGACGCCCGGCTCCACGCGATGGCCCAGGGGCTCCGCGACGTCGCCGGCCTGCCCGACCCGGTGGGTGAGGTGCTGCGCGGCTCCACCCTGGCCAACGGCCTCGAGCTGCGTCAGGTCCGGGTGCCGTTCGGGGTGGTCGGCATGATCTACGAGGCTCGTCCCAACGTGACCGCCGACGCGGCGGGCATCTGCCTGAAGTCGGGCAACGCGGTGCTCCTGCGTGGTTCCTCCAGCGCCCGCGACTCCAACGCCGCGATCGTCGCGGTGCTCCGCGACGCGGTGGCCACGGCGGGCCTGCCGGCCGACGTGGTGCAGCTCGTGCCGGGGGAGACCCACGAGAGCGTCAAGGAGCTGATGCGCGCCCGCGGCCTGGTCGACGTGCTGATCCCGCGCGGTGGTGCCGGGCTGATCCGCTCGGTCGTCGAGGAGTCGACCGTGCCCGTCATCGAGACCGGGGTGGGCAACTGCCACGTCTACGTCGACTCCGCTGCCGACCTCGACAAGGCGCTCGCCGTGGTGCTCAACTCCAAGACCCACCGCAACAGCGTGTGCAACGCCGCCGAGTCGCTGCTGGTGCACTCCGAGGTCGCGGGGCAGTTCCTGCCGCGGGTGGTGGAGGCCCTGCAGGGCGCAGGCGTGACGATCCACGGCGACGAGACGTTCGCCAACTTCGACGGCGTCGTCACTGCCACCGAGGAGGACTACCGGGTCGAGTACCTGGCCGCCGACATCGCGGCACGGGTGGTCGGCTCCCTCGAGGAGGCGGTCGAGCACATCCGCACCTTCTCGAGCGGTCACACCGACGCGATCGTGACCGAGGACCTCGGCGCGGCCCGGCGCTTCACCGCCATGGTCGACTCCGCGGCCGTCATGGTCAACGCCTCCACGCGCTTCACCGACGGCGGGGAGTTCGGCTTCGGTGCAGAGATCGGCATCAGCACGCAGAAGCTGCACGCTCGCGGTCCGATGGGCCTGCCCGAGATGACCTCGAGCAAGTACGTCGTCACCGGTGACGGGCACGTCCGCTGACCGTCCGGGCCTACCGGTAGGATCCCTGCCATGTCGCTGAACGAGATCATCCTTGCCGCGTCGGAAGAGCCCGAGGTCTGGGCCGGTGCGAACCCCTGGGTCGTCGGCATCGTCGTGCTGGCCTTCTTCCTCGCTGCCCTGGGCGCCCTGGTGGCCTTCGGCAACGGGCGCGAGCACAGCTGAGTCACTTGGCCGGCCCTCGTCGCGTCGGCGTGATGGGCGGGACGTTCGACCCCATCCACCACGGCCACCTGGTCGCCGCCTCTGAGGTGCAGGCGTGGTTCGACCTCGACGAGGTCGTCTTCGTGCCCACCGGCGACCCGTGGCAGAAGGCCGACCGCCAGGTCTCTCCCGCTGAGGACCGCTACCTGATGACCGTCATCGCGACGGCCTCCAACCCGCGGTTCCGGGTCTCCCGCGTCGACATCGACCGCGACGGGCCCACGTACACGATCGACACGTTGCGCGACCTCAGCGCGCAGATGCCCGACGCGCAGCTCTACTTCATCACCGGTGCCGACGCCCTGGCCGAGATCTTCACCTGGCGCGACGCCTCCGAGCTCTTCGAGCTCGCCCAGTTCGTCGGCTGCACCCGGCCCGGCTACGACATGGACGAGGCGACGTTGGCGGCGATCCCGTCCGAGCGTGTGACCATGGTGGAGATCCCGGCGCTGGCCATCTCGTCGACGGACTGCCGTCTGCGGACCGCGCGCGGGGAGCCGGTCTGGTACCTCGTGCCCGACGGCGTCGTGCAGTACATCGCCAAGCACCACCTCTACACCGCCTCCGGAGCGACCGCGTCGGAGCAGAAGGAACCCTCGTGACCGCCACCGACCACGCCCTCGGGCTCGTCCACATCGCCGCCCGCGCGGCGGCGGAGAAGCTGGCCGACAAGATCGTCGCCTACGACGTGAGCGACACCCTGGCCATCACCGACGTGTTCCTGCTCGCCTCCGCCAGCAACGACCGCCAGGTGCGCGCGATCGTCGAGGAGGTCGAGGACCAGCTCCGCGAGCAGGCCGACGAGAAGCCCCTACGTCGCGAGGGCCACCAGCAGGGACGCTGGGTCCTGCTCGACTACGGCGACGTGGTCATCCACGTGCAGCACACCGAGGAGCGTCAGTTCTACGCGCTCGAGCGGCTGTGGCGTGACTGCCCCGAGGTCGCCCTGCCCGAGGACGTCGCCCCGGCCTCCGAGGTGGCCGACCGGGCCGCCGACGAGACGCCCGTCGCGGAGCTGGCCGGCTCCGACGACCAGGAGTGAGCGCCGCGGGCGACGCCCCCCGGCGCCTGCTCCTGCTGCGCCACGGACAGACCGACTGGAACGCCGAGCAGCGCATCCAGGGGCAGATCGACGTGCCCCTCAACGCCACCGGCCTGCTGGAGGCCGAGAAGGTCGCTCCGGTGATCGCCGCGATGGCGCCGGTGTTCGTCCGCTCCTCCGACCTGTCCCGCGCTCGGGTCACGGCCGAGAAGGTGGCCCAGGCAGCGGGTCTCGTCGTGCAGCAGGACCCCCGGTTCCGCGAGTTCGACCTGGGGGAGCGGGCAGGCACCACCCACGCTGACTACGCAGCCACGGCCGCCGACGAGTTCGCGGCCTTCCGGTCCGGGCGCTACGACGTCGTGCCGGGCGGTGAGTCGCGCGAGCAGGTCACCACCCGATTCGTGGCGGGTCTGGAGGAGGCCATGCAGGCCCTCGAGCCCGGCGGGCTCGGCGTGGTCGTGGCGCACGGCGCGGCCCTCAAGGTCTCGATCGCCGAGTGGCTCGGTTGGTCCCCGGAGGTGGCGCTCACCCTGCACGCCTTCGGCAACTGCCACTGGGCGTTGGTCGACGACTCCGGCGACCCCGCCGGCCCTGCCCGGGGCCGTCGCCTGGTGGCCTTCAACCGTCACACCTGACCCCGATTTCGCACCGCTGGAAACGATGTACTACTGTCTTCCTCGTTGCCGGCCGCAAGGCGGGAAACGTTGGGGCTGTGGCGCAGCTGGTAGCGCATCTGCATGGCATGCAGAGGGTCAGGGGTTCGAGTCCCCTCAGCTCCACCGACACGAGAAGGCCGCCTGCGGGCGGCCTTCTCGCATTTCACCTCGGTGCCCCGCATGTCATTCCGACGCTCGGGCGAGGTGCTCCTCGAGTCGCTCCAGCAACGGGCGCTGCCCGGCGAGCAGGAGCAGCCGGGCCCGGGGGAGCGCGCACCACTCAGCTCGGTCGACCTCCGGAAACTCCTGGCGACGCCCGGAGCGAGGAGGCCACTCGACCTCGAAGGTGTTCGAGCGGATCTCGTCCACGGCGACGTCGCCGGCGAGCGCGAACGCCGTCACGACCTTGCCGCTGGCCTGGCGCACCTCGCCCAGCGCCACGACCTCACCGTCGGGGACGGGCAGGCCGAGCTCCTCGGCGAACTCGCGCCGCGCGGTGGTCAACGGGTCGTCGCCCGGGGCGTACTCACCCTTCGGAATCGACCAGGCGCCCTCCTGCTTGCGGGCCCAGAAGGGCCCGCCGGGGTGCACCAGCAGCACCTCCACCGTCCCCTCGGAGCTGCGCCGGTGCAGCAGGAGTCCCGCGCTGAGCTTCGCCACGTCAGGTCAGGACCGTCAGGGGGTCGGTCAGTCGCGCGCGGTCCACGCCGCTGCCGCCTCGACGATCGCTGGGTAGCGCTCGGCCATCCGGGCCGCCAGGGCCTGGGCGGCCTTCAGCGGGCGGACCATCACCATGAAGTCGGTGATCCGCCCCTCGGAGTCGAGCTCCAGGAAGTCGCAGCCGGTGAGCTCCAGCCCGTCGACCGTCGCGGTGAAGACGTAGGCCCCACCGGCGTCGTCGTGCAGCTCGCGGACGTAGGTGAAGTCCTCGAAGACCTCGATCACCTCCCGCAGGATGGCGGCCGTCACCGCCTTGCCCGGGTAGGGCTGGAAGGCGACGGGGCTGTGGAAGACGACGTCGTCGGCCAGCAGGCTCTCGACGCCCGCCAGGTCCCGGCTCTCGACGGCGTGGCGGAAGGCGTCCATGGTTCTCCTCGGGTGTGCGGCTGCTCGGGTGGAGTGCAGGGTGGCACGGGTGGGCCCGGGACGTCGAGCGCGGTAGGCTGGGCGCATGCGTACGACGCTCCTTCTCGGCCAGCCGCACTGATCTCGACGATCGGCGTGGCCACCCTCCTGCCCGGGGGGTTTTTTTGTGCCGGGAGGCGACGAGCGCCCCTTCACGAGGAGAGACGATGAGCGAGCAGGACCAGAACACCCCCGAGCGTGACGAGCAGACGTACGACGCCGCCGCACTGGAGGCGAAGTGGCGCGGTGTCTGGGACTCCCTCGACCTCTTCCGGGCGCACGACGACTCCGAGAAGCCGAAGAAGTATGCGCTGACGATGTTCCCCTACCCCTCGGGTGACCTGCACATGGGTCACGCGGAGGTGATGGCGCTGCACGACGTCATCGCGCGCTACTGGTGGCTGAAGGGCTACGAGGTGCTCAACCCGATGGGCTGGGACTCCTTCGGGCTGCCCGCCGAGAATGCTGCCATCAGGAACGACGAGCACCCGGCCACCTACACCTACGGCAACATCGAGACGCAGTACCAGTCGTTCCACCGCTACGGCGTCAGCTTCGACTGGTCGCGCCGGTTCAACACCTCGGACCCCGAGTACTACCGCTGGACCCAGTGGCTCTTCACAAAGTTCCACGAGAAGGGTCTGGCCTACCGCAAGAAGTCGCCGGTCAACTGGTGCCCCGCCGACCAGACGGTGCTGGCCAACGAGCAGGTCGTCGACGGCGCCTGCGAGCGGTGCGGCGCCGAGGTCACCAAGCGCGACCTGACGCAGTGGTACTTCAAGACCACCCACTACGCCCAGGAGCTGCTGGACTCGCTCGACGACCTGGCCCCCACGTGGCCCAGCAAGGTCGTCAACGCCCAGCGCAACTGGATCGGTCGTTCCGAGGGAGCCCACGTCACCTTCGACGTCGCTCTCGACTCCGGCGACGTCGAGCCGGTGACCGTCTTCACCACCCGCCCCGACACCCTGTGGGGCGCCACCTTCATGGTGGTGGCCGCCGACGCCGACCTGGCCCAGCGTCTGGTCGCCGCCGACCGTCGTCAGGCGCTGGAGGACTACCTGGTCGAGGTGCGCAAGGCCTCCGACATCGACCGGCTGGCCACCGACCGACCCAAGACCGGCGTCGACCTGGGTGTCACGGCCACCAACCCCGTCACCGGGGAGCAGGTCCCCGTGTACGCCAGCGACTACGTGCTCGCCGACTACGGCACCGGCGCGATCATGGCCGTGCCCGCCCACGACCAGCGCGACATCGAGTTCGCCCAGGCGATGGGGCTGCCGGTGCGCCGCGTCGTCGACACCGGCGAGGAGAACCCCGAGGAGACGTACGTCGCGACGACGGGGAACGGCACGTACGTCAACTCCGGCCCGCTCGACGGCCTCGACGACAAGGAGGCCGGGATCCGCAGGGCCATCGAGATCCTCGAGGCCGACGGGCGCGGCACCGGCACCGTCAACTTCCGCCTGCGCGACTGGCTGCTGAGCCGCCAGCGCTACTGGGGCGCACCCATCCCGATCGTGCACTGCCCCGTCGACGGCGAGGTCGCCGTGCCCGCCGACCAGCTGCCCGTGGTGCTGCCCGACCTGAAGGGCGCTGCCCTCAAGCCCAAGGGCACCTCGCCCCTGGGCGGCGCCGCCGACTGGGTCGCCACCACCTGCCCGACCTGCGGAGGTCCGGCCGAGCGCGACACCGACACGATGGACACGTTCGTCGACTCGTCGTGGTACTTCTTCCGCTACGTCTCGCCGCACGACGAGACCCAGGCCTTCGACCCGGCCCTGGCGGACGCCTGGGGACCGGTCGACCTCTACATCGGTGGCGACGAGCACGCCGTGCTGCACCTGCTCTACTCCCGCTTCTTCACCAAGGCGCTGCGTGACATGGGGCTCGTCAGCTGGGACGAGCCGTTCTCGGCCTACCTGAGCCAGGGCAAGGTCATCAACCAGGGCCGCAAGATGAGCAAGTCGTTGGGCAACGGCATCAACCTGGGTGAGCAGCTCGCCGAGTTCGGCGTGGACGCCGTGCGCCTCACGCTCGTCTTCGCCTCCCCGCCGGAGGACAACATCGACTGGGCCGACGTCTCCCCGGACGGCTCGCTGCGCTTCCTCAAACGCGCCTGGCGCCTCAGCGGCGACGTCACCTCCGAGCCGGGCGTCGACGTGACGACCGGTGACCTGGCGCTGCGGAAGGTCACCGCGAAGGTGCTCCACGAGGCCGACCAGCTGATCGCATCGCACCGCTTCAACGTGATGGTGGCGCGCACCATGGAGCTGGTCAACGCGGTCCGCAAGGCGATCGACTCCGGTTGCGGGGGTGCCGACCCGGCGGTGCGTGAGGCCACGGAGGCCGTCGCGATGCTGCTGTCGCTGGTCGCTCCCTACACCGCGGAGGAGATGTGGGAGCGCCTGGGCCACCAGCCGTCCGTCGCCCAGGTCTCCTGGCCGGAGGTCGACGAGGCGCTGCTCGTGGAGGACCAGGTCACCTGCGTGGTCCAGGTCAAGGGCAAGGTGCGCGGTCGTCTCGAGGTGGCACCCGACATCTCCGAGGCTGACCTGGAGGCGTTGGCGCTGACCGACCCGGGCGTGCAGCGGGCCCTCGAGGGGCAGGCGGTGCGCAAGGTGATCGTGCGTGCGCCCAAGCTGGTGAACATCGTCGTGTGACACCACTCCTCGGCGTCGCGGTGTGACACGATCCACGCCTCGCCAGGCGCCCCGGGGCATGGACCGGAGGCCTCGTCGGGGCTGCCCGCGAGTAGGGTGCGGGGCATGACGGCGCGCACCGTGGTGGTGACTGACTCGACCGCCTCCCTGCCGGTGGAAGTCGCGCGCGAGCGCGGCATCCGGGTGGTGCCGCTCCAGGTGGTGATCGGCTCCCAGGTCTACGACGAAGGCTCACCGGGCGCCACCCCGGAGGCGGTCGCCGAGGCCCTCAAGTCGTTCGTCCCCGTCTCGACGTCGCGGCCCAACCCGGCCGCCACGCTCGAGGTGTACGAGGAGCTGGTGCGCGAGGGCGCCGAGTCGATCGTCGCGGTGCACCTGTCGGCCGACATGAGCGGCACCTTCGAGTCGGCCCAGCTGGCCGCCCGCCAGGCATCCGTGCCGGTCGTCGCCGTGGACGCCCGACAGGTCGGCGCGGCGACCGGCTATGCCGCCCTCGCTGCCCAGGACGTGCTCGACGCGGGCGGCGACGCCGAGGAGGCGGCTGCCGCAGCGCGCGCCCGGGCCACGGCGTCGAAGTCCTACTTCTACGTCGACACCCTGGAGTACCTGCGCCGGGGCGGTCGGATCGGCGCAGCCGCCGCCGTGCTCGGTGGTGCCCTGTCGGTGAAGCCGCTGCTGGAGATCCGCGACGGCCGCGTCGAGTCACTGGAGAAGGTACGCACCGCCGGACGCGCGCTGGCGCGCCTCGAGGACCTGTTGGTCGACGCCGCCGGCGACCGCCCCGTCGACGTCAACATCTCCCACCTGGCCAACCCGGAGCGGGCCGAGGCCCTCGCCGCCCGGCTGGGGGAGCGCCTCGCCGCCCAGCTCGAGGGCAGGCCGGTCGAGTGTGCCGAGCTGGGGGCCGTGCTGGGCGCCCACGTCGGGCCCGGGATGGTGGCCGGGGTGCTCTCCCCGCGTCTCTGAGGGGTTCTCCACAGGCAGTCGTTCCTCGGCCGACGCCACCCGTCGATCTTCCCTACGGTCGACCCATGCGCACTCGACGTCCCTCTCCCGAGCACGAGCAGGCGGTGGCCCGCCGACTGGCCGCCCTCAGTGCGGAGTGGGATGCCGCACGGGCGGGGGAGGAGTCGTCGTGGACCGACCACACCCACGTCCGGGGCTGGGAGCCGGTCCCGGACGAGACGGAGCCACCCACGGCTGAACCGGACAGTGCTCAACCGTCCAGTGCTGCACCGGCCACAGCAGCAGGGGACCCGGCAGCTGGGGACAGGGCTGAGCCGGACGGGGCTGCACCGGCAGGGTCGGTGTCGACGGCCCCGGTGCCGGGTCGGCACGCGGCCCGGCGTTCGTCGGCCGCGCTGCGCCCGCAGGACGCGTTGCTGGACAGGGGCGGTCCGCTGGCCGAGGCCCTGCACGCGGTCCACCTGCGCGGCGTCCACCTCGTATGGGTGGCGCTCTTCGCCTCGGTGGTGCTCGCGGCGAGCGCCTGGTGGGTCCTGCAGTCGCGCGAGGTGGAGATGGTGCCGGTGGCGGCGTCGCGCCAGGAGTCCTCCGGCGAGCTGCCGGTGCCCGGTGCGCCCGTGGGTGCGCCCAGCGGGTCACCTGCCGGGTCACCGGTGGGGGCCTCGCCCTCGCCGGTGGGGGAGGTGGTGGTCGACGTGACCGGCAAGGTGCGTCGACCGGGCATCGTCGTGCTGCCCGTGGGCTCTCGGGTGGTGGACGCGATCGACGCAGCGGGGGGCGCGCGCCGGGGAGTCAGTCTGAGCTCCCTCAACCTGGCGAGGTTGCTGCAGGACGGGGAGCAGATCGTGGTCGGCGCTGCTGCCGGAGCCGGTACGGTGCCGGGAAGTGGCGGGGCCCCGCCGTCGGGAGCATCGTCGGGGGCGCTGGTCAACCTCAACAGTGCCGACGTGGCAGAGCTGGAGACCCTACCGGGGGTGGGTCCGGTCACGGCCGCGGCCATCGTGGAGTGGCGCACCCGGCACGGCGGCTTCACGTCGGTGGAGGACCTGCTCGAGGTGCACGGCATCGGTGAGGTCACGCTGGAGCGTTTGGCGGCCCTGGTGACCGTGTGAGACCCCTCGAGTCGTCGGGGCAGGTCGACCTGAGGTTGCCGGTGCTGGCCGGTGTCGCGTGGTTGGCGGCCCTGGCCGGCACCCTGCGGCCCGAGGCGGCCCTGCCGGGGGCCGCGCTGGGTGCCGTCGCGACGCTCGTCGTGGCGACGACGCTCGTCCGTCTCGTGGTGCGACCCCGTCCGGGTGGGATCCCTGGAGGGCCATCCCGTCCGCACCCGGCCTGGGTGACGGCCGGGGCCATCGTCCTCGTGCTCACGGCGGTGCTCGCCTCGGCCGGCCTGCGTTCTCACCAGCGCGCCTCCGGCGTGGTGGTGGATGCCGCGCAGCGCGCCAGCCCCGTCACCGTGGTCGCCACCGTCGCGGGCGACCCCCGTCCTGTCCGCAGAGCGGGGTTGGGTGAGGCCACCGGGGCGACCACCGTCGTGGTGCGGGTCCGGGTTGAGGAGATCACCGTTCGGGTCGGCACCGGGACGGCCGCGGGGGAGCGGGTGCGCGAGACCGGCTGGCGCACCGCGGCCGACGCCGTCGTGCTCGGCGACGGCGACTGGAGCGGCGTACGCCTGGGCTCGCGGATCACCTTCCGGGCCTTGCCGACGTCGGCGGACGGCGACGTCGCGGCGCTCCTGCGACCGCGGGGGTCGCCGCGGGTCCTGGCCCCGCCGGACGTGTGGTGGCGGGCCGCCGAGGTGGTCCGGGCGGGCGTGCGTACGGCCGTGGAACCGCGCCCTGCCGACCAACGGGCCCTGGTGCCCTCGCTGGTGGTGGGTGACGACAGCGAGTTGGACCCACGCCTGGCCGACGACTTCCGGACCACGGGACTGACCCACCTCCTGGCGGTGAGTGGCACCAACCTCACCCTCGTGCTCGCATTCGTGCTCCTGCTGGGGCGGTGGGCGGGGGTGAGGGGTCGGTTCCGGCTGCTGCTGGGCGCGCTGGCGATCGTGGGCTTCGTGCTGGTCGCGCGGGGTGAGCCGAGCGTGGTGCGGGCCGCCACGATGGGGGCGGTCGCCCTGTGGGCCTTGGCGCACGACGGCCGAGACCGGGGCATCCGCACCCTGGCGGTGGCCGTGCTCCTGCTGCTGGGCTGGCAGCCGGCGATGTCGGTCAGCGCCGGGTTCGCGCTCTCGGTGCTCGCAACGGCCGGGATCCTGCTGGTCGCGCCGCTGTGGCGCGACGCGCTGGCGCGGTGGATGCCCCGGTGGGCCGCAGAGGCCATCGCCGTGCCGGCGGCCGCCCAACTGGCCTGCACTCCCGTGGTGGCGGGTCTCTCCGGAGAGGTCAGCCTGGTCGCGGTGCTCGCCAACCTGCTCGTGGCGCCGGCCGTCGCCCCGGCCACGGTGCTGGGGCTCGTCGGAGGACTCGTGGCGATCGTGATGCCACCCGTCGGCCAGCTGGTCGCGTGGCCCGGCGCCTGGGCGGTCGGATGGATCGTGCTGGTGGCCCGTTGGGGCGCGGGACTGCCGGTGCCCGCGGTGGCGTGGGGCACGAGCGCGTGGTGGTTGGCCGCGCTGACCTTCGCCTGCCTCGTGGCGGTGCGCGTGGCGCCGGCGGTGCTGGCCCGTCCCGGTCGCTGCGTGCCGCTCGCGGTGCTGGCGCTGGTGGTCGTGCTGGTGCCCGTGCCCACCCCGGGGTGGCCGCCGCGAGGTTGGGTGCTCGTCGCCTGCGACGTGGGCCAGGGCGACGCCCTCGTGCTGAACGCCGGAGGGGGAGGCGCCGTGGTGGTCGACGCAGGTCCGGACCCCCGCTCGGTCGATCGGTGCCTGCGACGACTCAGGGTGCGCGAGGTCCCCCTGCTGGTGCTCACCCACTTTCACGCCGACCACGTCGACGGCCTGCCGGGAGTGCTGCGCGGGCGTCAGGTGGGCGCGGTCGAGGTCTCCCCGGTGGCGGAGCCGGCCCCCGCTGCGGCGGAGGTGGGCCGGCTCCTGCAGGCCCACGGCGTCTCGCCCCACGTGAGTGAGCACCTGGTGCCCCGTCAGGTCGGGGAGGTGACCCTCACCCGCCTCTGGCCCGAGGTGCGCGCAGGTTCCACCGCCCCGGTCGGCGGGGGTGACGGGGCCAACGACTCCAGCGTCGTCCTGCTGGCCACCGTCGGGTCCACCTCGGTGCTGCTGACCGGCGACGTCGAGCCGCCGGCGCAACGCGCGATGGCGCGGTTGCTGGGCCCGGTGCGCGTCGACGTGCTCAAGGTGCCCCACCACGGGAGTCGCCACCAGTCCGATGACTGGCTGACGTCGACCGGGGCACGGGTCGCCGTCGTCTCGGCGGGGCGCGACAACACCCACGGGCACCCGGCGCCCGAGCTCGTCGCGTTGCTGGAGGGGGCGGGCATGGTCCTGCTGCGCACCGACACCGACTCCGACGTCGCGGTCGTGGAGCGCGACGGGCAGCTGGGCACCGCGATGTCGTCGGTGGGGTATGGCAGGCTGGGCGCACCATGGCTCAGGGTCCCAGCGCACGGCAGGTCCTCGGTCGCGTCACCCTGGTGACCGGCAAGGAGGAGTTCCTCAACGAACGCACGGTGACTGCGGTGCGTCTGGCGGTGCGCCAGCACGACCCCGAGGGGGAGTTCTCCGAGGCGGCCGCCTCCGAGCTGACCGCTGCCTCCCTCGAGGAGATGTCGGCGCCTTCCCTCTTCTCCTCCACCCGGTGCGCCGTGGTCCGCGGGCTGGAGGACCTGCCCGACGACCTGCACGACCGGGTGCTCGACTACGCCCGGGCCCCGGTCGACGACGTCGCGCTGGTGCTCATGCACGGCGGTGGTCCGAAGGGCAGCGGCCTGCTCACCAAGCTGCGCAAGCTCGACCTGGTCACCGAGGTCAAGGCCGCGGAGGTGAAGTACGCCTCCGGCTTCCAGGAGTTCACCCGGTCGGAGTTCGACCGCCACGGCGCCAGGATCGCGCCGGAGGCCGCTGAGTTCCTGGTCGTGGCCGTGGGGCAGGACCTTCGGACGTTGGCCGCGGCCGCCCACCAGCTGACCAGCGACTTTCCGGGCGAGCAGATCACCGTGGAGGTCGTGAAGCGTTACTTCGGCGGCCGGGCGGAGGCCAAGTCCTTCGCCGTCGCCGACGCGGTCATGTCTGGCCACACCGCCCAGGCGTTGGAGGAGCTGAGGTGGGCCCTGGACAACGGCACCCCCGGAGTCCTGGTCACCTCGGCGGTCGGTGGCTCGGTGCGCAGCGTCGCCAAGTTCTTGGGCAGCGCCACTCGCGGCGGACGGGACGCCGACCTGGCGCGCGACCTGGGTGTCCCTCCGTGGAAGGTCAAGAGCATCCGTGCCCAGGCGCGGGGATGGGACGACGAGGGGATCAGCGCCGCGCTCGGCGCCGTGGCTCGCGCCGACGCCGACATCAAGGGCGCGGCCCACGACGCCGACTACACGCTGGAGCGGCTCGTCCTGACCCTTTCCGGGTTGCGCCGCTCCGCGCGCTGACGACCCGCTGACAGCTCACCCACGGCTCTTCCCGTAGGCGCTCTGCCCCTACGTCGTCGACGGATGCTGGCCTGTCGTTGGTCTGGAGTTCAGGTGAGGGGCGGATCGGCGGCTCAGGATCGGGGCATGGCGTTGCTCGACGCAGATCCCGTCCCGCAGGATCCCTCCGGGCTCGTGCCGGCTCCAGCAAGGGTCGAACCGTCCTCCCCGGCCAGCGACGCGCCCCCGCCGGAGCGCACCGGGCGCGGACTGGTGCTCGCGGTGGCCCTTGGCTGCGTCCTGCTCCGGCTGGCGTACGCCGGGCGCACGGTGGGGCGTGACGAGGCCGGCTTCCTGCTCGTCGGCAGCCAGTGGAGCGAAGGAGGCGGCAGCCTCTACGGCTCCTACTGGGTGGATCGTCCGCCCTTGCTGATCACGCTCTTCTGGCTTGGCGACCAGCTCGGTGGCCTGGTCGCGCTCAGGGTGCTCGGCGCCCTGGGGGCCGGTCTGGCGGTGCTCGCCCTGGCGGGTGCCGCGCGGACCCTGTGGGGGACTCGGGCCGCCGTGCCCACGGCCGTGGTGGCCGCTGCCCTGCTGAGCTCGCACCTCCTGGCCTCCCTGGAGGTCAACGGTGAACTCTTGGCTGCTCCCTTCCTCGCGGGCGGCATGCTCGCGGCCGTCCGCGCGGCGCAACGGTTCGAGTCGGCGTCCGGACCGGACCAGGCGGGCCTCGCGTGGGCGGCGGTGACCGGGGTCTGCGCCGTCGCGGCGTTGTTGGTGAAGCAGAACATGGCCGACGTGGTCGTCTTCGGCCTCGTCCTCGGTCTGGCCCTGGTCCGGTCCGGCAGGGTGGTCACCGCCCAGATCGGACCTGCGCTGGCAGCTGCGGCCGCCGGTGTCCTCGCGGCGCTGGTCGCGGCCTCCGTCTGGAGCCTGACATGGGGCACGTCGCCGGTCGACGTCTTCGACGCGATGTACCCCTTCCGGCTGGAGGCATCTCGCGTGATCGCCGGCGACGAGGGGGCTGGGGAGTCGCTCGAGCGGTTGGTCCGGCTGCTCGGGGGGTTCGCGGCCAGCGGACTGGCCCTCCTCGTGGTAACTGCCACCGGCCTCGCACTGGCCCGGGGGCGGCGCGAGCCGGTGCTCGTCGCGTTGGCGGCGACGCTGGGCTACGGCGTCTTCTCGATGTTGGCGGGCAGCGTCTACTGGCTCCACTACCTCATCGAGCTGGTGCCGGCGGCCTCCCTGGTCGCCGGGTACGTGCTCTCCCGTCCCGCTGAAGCGGTGGGCCGTCGCCTCCGTGCCGGGGTGGTCCTGGCCTGCGTACTGGCCGTGCTCTCAACCGGAGTCTCGCTGGTGCGGGCGGCCGTGGTCGAGCCGCGGGGCGACCAGCGGGCCGTGGGCGAGGCCTTGGCCGGCGCGGCGCGCGCGGACGACACCCTCGTCACCCTGTACGGCGACTCGGACCTCAACTACCGCGCCGGGCTGCCCTCGCCCTACGAACACCTGTGGAACCTGCCGATCAAGGTACGCGACCCGCAGTTGCGGGGGCTCGTGGACGTGCTCGAGGGCCGGCGTGCCCCTGCGTGGGTGGTGAGCGGTCGTTCGCTCGAGACGTGGGGACTGGAGACACGACGGACTCGCCGGCTGCTGGAGCAGCGCTATCGGCTCGTTGCCCGGTGCGCCCGCTACGACGTGCACCTACGGGTGGGGCTCGACCGCCCTGCGCCCGCCTGCGAGTCGGTCGTCGGCTGACCTGTCCCCGGCCACGAAGGACGAAGGCGCCGCACCCCCAGGGGGTGCGGCGCCTTCAGGGTCGAGGTGCGGCTCAGAGGCCGGCAGCCTGCTTCGCGATCGACGACTTGCGGTTGGCCGCCTGGTTCTTGTGGATGACGCCCTTGGAGGCGGCCTTGTCCAGCTTGCGCATCGCGTCGCGCGCGGCGGTCTGGGCGGCGTCCTTGTCGCCGGCCGCAGCGGCCTCGCGGAACTTGCGGACGGCGGTCTTCAGGCCGGTCTTGACGGCCTTGTTGCGCTCACGGGCCTTCTCGTTCTGCCGGTTGCGCTTGATCTGCGACTTGATGTTCGCCATGAGGATTCCTCGTCTCTACTGGAAAGGTCTGTGCCCGGCACCTCGAGGTGCGCCGCTCCGGGAAGAGCGGTGCTGAGGAGGGCCGGACGGGCCAGCCGGGTCTGCTCCTGGCCGGCACGGAGCCGGTCGGGTGCAACGACGGTTGTCACCACCTGCGGCGTTCTGCCAGCCAGAGCCAGCAGACCGTTCCCGTCCAGTGCTGGTGGTCACGCACGTGCGGTGAGTTCGGCGGGACCGACTCACACCCTGCCCGGAGAAAATACCCCGCCATGAGGGCCAGGAGCGAATCGACGGCCTCGTCGGGTGCCTCTTGCAGCAGCGGACGACTCGCGACGACCGCGTCGACATCGACCCCGTCGCCCCAGGCCTGGACCAGCAGCATCCAGGAGTCCAGCCATGCCGGTCCGGTGGCGGGCCAGTTCCAGTCGCACAGCAGCGCGCGCCCGGTGCGGTCCATGACCACGTTGTCGGCTCGGACGTCGCCGTGCACGAGGCAGTCGCCGGCCAGCAGCTCCGCGGCGCGCGTGGCGAGGTCGCGCGCCTCCGCGCGCCTCTCCGGGTGGACCGGGGGCCTCAGTGCGTCCCAGGCCCGTGGCCAACTCGCGGTCTCGTCGACGAACGACGGCAGTCCCATGGCCGCCGGCGCCGGGGTGAAGCGAGCAGCCACGACGGCCAGGGCGTCGAGGCAGGCGTCCAAGGTCTCGCGGGTCCAGGGGCGGGCGACGGGCACCGCCTCGACGTGCTCGGTGGAGAAGACGATCCACTCGCCGTCGTCATCGACCCACTGCAGGGCAGGTGCCGGGGCGGTGGGCGGCAGCGTACGCAGGTGCCGCACCTCCTCGGCGTACGAGGCGGCGAAGGTGCGCTGGGCGCGGTGGGAGGCCGCCTTGACGAAGTGGCGCGACCCGTCGGCGCAGGTCAGCACCGATGCCATGCCGGGGGTGAACCCGGCCTCGATCGAGTGGGCGTCGACGACCGGGGAGCCGAGGCGACGCTCGACGTCCGCACGCAGCATCGGTGGCAGGTGGGCCCACTCGAGGCGGCGCGCGCTGTCCAGGGGTGGGACCGGATAGGGGGGAGGGGTGGCCACCCGGTCATCCTGCCGGACGTCGGCCGCTGCAGGCCGCAGGAGCGGCGTCGCGTCGCCCACGCCGGGGTTCGGCACCGCACCGGGCGCCGTGGGACAATGCCGAGAACCCGTCCGCGTCCGTGAGAAAGCAGCAGATGAGCCCCAATCCTGCGCCGAAGCCGGGGTCGACCCCGGCCTCGATCATCCGCAACTTCTGCATCATCGCCCACATCGACCACGGCAAGTCGACCCTGGCCGACCGGATGCTGCAGCTGACCGGCGTGGTGGGGGAACGTGAGGCTCGCGCCCAGTACCTCGACCGGATGGACATCGAGCGCGAGCGCGGCATCACCATCAAGTCCCAGGCGGTGCGGATGCCTTGGACCGTGACCGAGGAGGCTGCCGCCACCCACGAGGTCGAGTCGGGTGCGGGCACCTACGTGCTCAACATGATCGACACCCCCGGTCACGTCGACTTCACCTACGAGGTCTCCCGGTCGCTGGAGGCCTGCGAGGCCGCGATCCTGCTGGTCGACGCCGCCCAGGGCATCGAGGCGCAGACGCTGGCGAACCTCTACCTGGCGATGAGCGCGGACCTGCACATCATCCCGGTGCTCAACAAGATCGACCTGCCCAGCGCCAACCCCGAGAAGTACGCTGCCGAGCTCGCGGGCCTGGTGGGTTGCGAGCCCGACGACGTGCTGCGGGTGAGCGCCAAGAGCGGTGTGGGCGTCGAGGCGCTCCTCAACGAGATCGTCAAGCAGACCCCCGCCCCGGTGGGCGAGGAGGACGCGCCCGCCCGGGCACTGATCTTCGACTCCGTCTACGACACCTACCGCGGGGTCGTCACCTACGTGCGCGTCGTCGACGGCGAGCTGACCCACCGCGACCGCATCAAGATGATGTCGACCAACGCCACCCACGAGCTGCTCGAGATCGGTGTGATCAGCCCCGAGCAGGTCAAGGCCGACAAGATCGGTGTCGGGGAGGTCGGCTACCTCATCACCGGCGTGAAGGACGTCCGCCAGTCCCGGGTCGGTGACACGATCACGACCCAGTCCCACGGAGCGACGGAGTCGCTGGGCGGCTACAAGCACCCGAACCCGATGGTCTACTCGGGTCTCTACCCGCTCGACGGCGACCAGTTCGGCGACCTGCGCGAGGCGCTGGAGAAGCTCCAGCTCAACGACGCAGCCCTGACCTACGAGCCGGAGACCTCGGGTGCTCTCGGCTTCGGGTTCCGCTGCGGCTTCCTGGGTCTGCTCCACATGGAGATCACCCGTGACCGCCTCGAGCGCGAGTTCAACCTCGACCTCATCTCGACCGCGCCCAACGTCGTCTACGACGTGGTCATGGAGGACGGCACCCAGTTCGAGGTGACCAACCCCAGCGAGTTCCCCGAGGGCAAGATCCACGAGGTCCGCGAGCCGGTCGTGAAGGCGACGATCCTGTCGCCCTCGGACTACATCGGCACGATCATGGAGCTCTGCCAGACCAAGCGCGGCACGCTCGGCGGCATGGACTACCTCTCCGAGGACCGCGTCGAGATGCGGTACACCCTGCCGATGGGTGAGATCGTCTTCGACTTCTTCGACCAGCTGAAGTCGCGCACCAAGGGCTACGCCTCCCTCGACTACGAGCGCTCCGGCGACCAGGCCGCCGACCTGGTCAAGGTCGACATCCTCCTGCAGGGGGAGCCGGTCGACGCGTTCTCCGCGATCGTGCACCGCGACGCCGCCTACGGCTACGGCGTGATGATGGCCGCCAAGCTCAAGGAGCTCATCCCCCGCCAGCAGTTCGAGGTCCCGATCCAGGCCGCGATCGGTGCCCGCGTGATCGCCCGCGAGAACATCCGCGCCATCCGCAAGGACGTGCTCGCCAAGTGCTACGGCGGCGACATCAGCCGCAAGCGCAAGCTGCTCGAGAAGCAGAAGGAGGGCAAGAAGCGCATGAAGATGGTGGGCCGGGTCGAGGTGCCCCAGGAGGCGTTCGTCGCCGCCCTCTCCACCAGCGGTGGTGGCGAGACCAAGAAGTAGGGAAGTCGTCGGTTTCGACGGCCCCGAGACGCAGGACCCCCGGTGCACACCGGGGGTCCTGCGTCGTGTATGGAGCGACGAATTTCCAGACCAAGGCGTGGAATGGCTACCGGTCGGTTGCGGAGTGATCTAGGTTACGTTCCACCAGTCAGCAGGGCGCCGGTCGCGCCCGATCGGCAAGAAATGCAGGGGAGACGCATGTCCACCACGTTTGACACCAGTTTCATGAGCACCATGCCGGCGAACACCGCCGTGCAGTTCTGGGACCGGGTCGCCAAGTCAGCGGACAAGGAAGCCTTCCGCTACCCCACGAAGGACGAGTCCTGGGAGTCCGTGACGTGGGCCCAGGCCGGTGAGATGGTCAGCAAGCTGGCCGGCGGCCTCCTCGCCCTCGGCCTGCAGCCCGAGATGCGCGTGGGCATCTCGTCCGGTACGCGGTACGAGTGGGTCCTGGCGGACCTCGCGATCGGTTGCGCGGCTGGTGCGACCACCACCGTCTACCCGACCACCAACGAGGAGGACACCTCCTACATCCTCGCTGACTCCGAGTGCCGCGTCGTCTTCGCCGAGGACGACGAGCAGATCACGAAGTTGCGCAACCGCAAGTCCGAGCTGCCCTACGTCGCCAAGGTCGTGACCTTCGAGGGCACCACCGACGGTGACTGGGTGATCAACCTGGAGGAGCTCGCCGCCCTCGGTGAGGCCCACCTGGCCGCCAACCCGGGCCTGCTCGAGCAGAAGGCGGCGGGCATCCGCCCCGAGCAGCTCGCCACCCTCGTCTACACCTCCGGCACCACGGGTCGCCCCAAGGGTGTCCGCCTGCGTCACAGCTCGTGGGTCTACGAGGGCAGCGCGATCGCCGACCTCGGCATCCTGAGCGAAGACGACCTGCAGTTCCTCTGGCTGCCGATGGCCCACGTGTTCGGCAAGGTGCTGCTCTCCACGCAGATGGCGTGCGGCTTCGCCACGGCGATCGACGGTCGCGTCGACAAGATCGTCGACAACCTGGCCGTCGTGCAGCCCACGTTCATGGGTGCGGCCCCCCGCATCTTCGAGAAGGCTTACGGTCGCATCGTCACGATGCAAGAGGCTGAGGGCGGCCTCAAGGAGAAGATCTTCAACAAGGCCTTCGAGGTCGGTCGCGAGTACGAGCGCCGCAAGGAGGCCGGTGAGAAGATTCCCGCCGGCCTGAACTTCCAGCACAACCTCTTCGACAAGCTCGTCTACTCCAAGATCCGCGCCCGCTTCGGCGGCCGGGTGCGCTTCTTCATCTCCGGCGCCGCGGCCCTCAACAGCGACATCGCTCAGTTCTTCAACGTCGCCGGCATCCAGATCCTGGAGGGCTACGGCCTGACGGAGACCTCGGCCGGCACGTTCGTCAACCGCCCGGACACCAACAAGTTCGGCACGGTCGGCCAGCCCTTCCCGGGCACCCAGGTGCGGCTGGGTGACGGCGACGAGGTCCTGATCAAGGGTCCCGGCGTCATGGAGGGCTACCACAACATGCCCGAGGAGACCCAGAAGTCCCTGGACGCCGACGGTTGGTTCCACACCGGTGACAAGGGGGCCCTCGACGAGGAGGGTCGCCTGATCATCACCGGCCGCATCAAGGAGCTGTTCAAGACCTCCGGCGGCAAGTACGTCGCCCCGCCGGCGATCGAGGCCAAGTTCAAGGCCGTCTGCCCCTACGCGAGCCAGTTCATGGTCTTCGGCGCCGAGCGTCAGTACTGCGTCGCGCTCGTCACGCTCGACCCCGACGCGATCGCCGGCTGGGCCGCGGAGAACGGTCACGAGGACAAGAGCTACACCGAGCTCGTCAACCTGCCCGAGGTGCAGGAGATGATCGAGGGCCACGTCCAGGAGACCAACTCGCAGCTCAACCGCTGGGAGACCATCAAGAAGTGGCGCATGCTCGACCACGACCTGACCATCGAGTCCGGGGAGCTGACCCCCTCGATGAAGGTCAAGCGCAACGTCGTCCAGGCCAACTACCAGGACCTGATCGACTCGATGTACTGATCCACATGTACTGATCCACCCAGCCCGAGGGGCGTCGACGCGATCCGCGTCGGCGCCCTTCGGCGTTGTGCCGTCGCCCACCCCCCGTCCCGCGGCATTTGGGGCGCCCGCGGGGCCGTGGTGGGATTGACCCGTGCCTTCAGCCCTGCCCGACGGAGTCCCCGCCCCCGATGACGGGGCCCTGCCCGACGCGGCGCTGGTCGGGGCGGCGGATCGTCCGCTGGCCTTCTACCTGCACGTGCCCTTCTGCCGGGTGCGGTGCGGCTACTGCGACTTCAACACCTACACCGCTCCTGAGCTGGGCGACGTCGCCGGGGCCTCGATCGCGTCCTACGCCCAGGCGGCCGTGAGTGAGGTCAGGTTGGCGCGCCGGGTGCTCGCCGGCGACCCACGGCCCGTCGAGACGGTCTTCTTCGGCGGCGGTACGCCGACCATGCTGCCCTCCGCCGACCTGGTGGCGATGCTGCACGCGGTGGCCGACGAGTTCGGGTTGGCGCCGCGTGCAGAGGTCACGACGGAGGCAAACCCTGACTCCGTCACGCCAGAGAGCCTCCGGGAGCTCCGCGAGGGCGGCTTCACTCGACTCTCCTTCGGCATGCAGTCGGCGGTGCCCCACGTCCTGGCCGTGCTGGACCGCACCCACGACCCCGAGCGCGTCCCGCGGGCCGTGGAGTGGGCGCGGGAGGCGGGTTTCGACGAGGTCAGCCTCGACCTCATCTACGGCACTCCCGGTGAGAGCGTCGACGACTGGCGCACGACCCTCGACGCCGCCCTGGCCTGCGCCCCCGACCACGTCTCCGCCTACTCGCTGATCGTCGAGGAGGGCACCGCGTTGGCGCGAAGAGTCCGGCGTGGAGAGCTCCCGATGCCCAGTGAGGACGACCTCGCCGACAAGTACGCGCTCGCGGACGCGGCCCTGCGGGCGGCGGGCCTGGAGTGGTACGAGGTCTCCAACTGGGCGCGACGCGAGGAGAGTCGCTGCCGGCACAACCTGCTCTACTGGCAGGGTGGTGACTGGTGGGGCGTCGGCCCCGGAGCTCATTCCCACGTCGGGGGCGTGCGCTGGTGGAACGTCAAGCACCCGGCCGCCTACGGGCGTCGGCTGGCCGAGGGGCTCAGCCCGGCCCACGGGCGTGAGCTGCTGACCGGCGAGGAACGACGGACCGAGCGGGTCCTGCTGGAGCTCCGCCTCCGTGACGGCCTGCCCCTCGACGTGCTGGACGAGCAGGGACGTTACGCCGTGCCCGAGCAGGTCCGCCGAGGTCTCGTCACGGTGATCGGGCAGCGGCTCGTGCTGACTGAGCGGGGCCGCCTCCTGGCCGACGGCGTGGTCCGCGACCTCCTGACCTAGAGCAGCCTCAGCTCACGAAGCGGAAGATCAGCGGGTAGCGGTAGTCCTCGCCGTTGTTGGCCTTGACCGCGCCGATGATCGTGAAGACGAGCCACCAGACGGCCACCACGGGCAGCAGCAGGAAACCGATGAGGGCGAGCATCAGCACGCCCGCCACGACAGCCCAGATGATCATGCTGATCTGGAAGTTCAGCGACTCCACCGCCTGACGCCGCACGAACGCGGAGGAGGGGCCCTTGAGCATCATGACCAGGAGCGGGACCAGCCAGGCCAGGAAGCCTGAGCTCACGAACCCCGCCAGCAGGGCACCCCAGTGGGCGGCGCCCGCGTAGAGGCGCTCCTGGTCGGGTGCGAGCTGTGCCGGCTGCTGGCCGTAGGGGGCCTGGTGCTGGGGTTGTCCGTACTGGGGCTGCCCGTACTGCGGTTGTCCGTACTGGGGCTGTCCGTACGGGGGCTGTCCGTACGGGGGCTGCTGCTGCTGGCCGTAGGGCTGGCTCTGCGAGGGCGGTCCGTCCTGGGGGTCCGGAGCGCCGGTGGGCTCGTCTGGGTGGTTCATGTCTCCTCCTCGGAGCCGGGTGGGCGCTGACAGGCGCTGACGGGGCGTCAGTCGACGGTGACGAAGTCGATGAGCTCCTCCACCCTACCGAGAAGCGCCGGGTCCAGGTCCTGGAAGCCACGCACGCCGCCGAGGATGTGCTTCCACGCCCGAGCGATGTCTGCCTGGTCGCGGTGAGGCCAGCCGAGCTGCTGGCAGGTGCCCTTCTTCCAGTCGATGTGGCGCGGCACGTCGGGCCACCGGTCGAACCCCAGTCGCTGGGGCTTGACCGCCTGCCAGACGTCGATGAAGGGGTGACCGACGATCAGCACGTGCTGGCCGACCTCGGATCGCATGATTGCCTGCGCGATGCGACTCTCCTTCGAGCCCGGCACCAGGTGGTCGACCAGCACTCCGACGCGCCGTTGCGGCCCCGGGCGGAAGTCCTTGAGGTGGTCGGCGAGGTCGTCGACGCCGCCGAGGAACTCCACCACCACGCCCTCGATGCGCAGGTCGTCACCCCACACCTTCTCGACCAGCTCGGCGTCGTGGCGGCCCTCGACGAAGATGCGGCTCTGGCGGGCGACCCGCGCCTTCGCGCCGTGCACGGCGACCGACCCCGAGGCCGTGCGCGTCGCCTTCTGCGGCGCTGCCCGCTGCACCGGGGGCGTGAGGATCACCGGCCGGCCCTCGACCAGGTAGCCCGGGCCCATCGGGAAGGTGCGGCGCTTGAACCGGCGGTCCTCCAGGGTCACGGTCCGCAGGTCGCGGTCGATGCCGACGACCTCACCGCACCACTCGGTGGTGACCTCCTCCACCACCATGCCGATCTCGACGGCGAGCTCGGTGGCCCGGCCGCGCGCAGGTGCGCGCCAGTCGCCGGAGAGGACGTCGGAACCGTAGCGATCAGTCGGGGAAGGCACGCGACCACGCTAGGACGAGGCGCCGACAGCCGGCCGGAGGCGCGACGGCGTGCCGTGATCTCACCCCGGCGGTTGGGCGAGCCTCAGGCCAGGGGCAGCGACCGCTGGTGGCGGGGGAGCTGCGCGTACGCCCGGTCGACCGCCTCCCGCAGGCCTTCGGCAGGAAACGGCCAGGTGCCGGCGGCCAGCGCGTCGGGCGCGCGTACGCCCCGGCCGGCGAGGTCGCGAATGGTCTCGGCCACGATCCCGATCGCGGCGCGCTGGTCCTGCACGAACTCCCGGTCCACCGTCGCGCCGTGGCCGGGCACCACCAGGCTGTCGGGTCGCAGCAGGCCGATGACGACGTCGAGGCTCGTGGGCCACTCCAGCGGGTAGGAGTCGGGTCCGTAGGAGGGCGGGCCGGCCTCCTCCACCAGGTCGCCGACGAAGGTCACGGCCGCATCGGGCACGTTGACCACCAGGTCGCCACCGGTGTGCCCGCGCCCGGGGTGGACCAGCTCGAGCAGGCGGTCTCCGAGGTCGAGCACCCGCACCGACGAGAACGTCGCGTCGGGGGCCACCAGCCGGGTCGCGCCGACCGCCTCGTGGTGGTCGCTGCTCTCGGGGTGTCCGGCTCGCGCGCGTTCGTCGCGGCAGGATTCGGCGTGCCGGGCGAACTCCTCCGCCGCGGTCTCGTGGGCCCAGACGGTCGGCCCGTCCCAGGCCTCCACCACGGCCTCGAGCCCGAACGTGTGGTCGAAGTGCCAGTGAGTGGTCACGACGGCGGTGACCGGCCCCAGTCCCAGCGCCTCGACGTCGGCCACCACGGCACGGCCGGCCTCCGCGGAGCCGTGGGTGTCGACCAACATCACTCCCGCGCTGCCTGCGACCAGTCCCACGGTCGTGTCGAGCCACGGCCGGCGGGAGACCCAGACGCGGTCGGCGACCTCGAGGAAGGGGGAGCGCATGTCGGGGAGCCTAGCCGTGGTGAGGTGGGCCGGATGGGGTCGCACTAGTAGGCTTGGCACTCGACTGACCGGAGTGCCAGACGTCTCCGGGTTCGACGACCGTGCGAAGACCAGGCAGGAGGACGCGATGACGCAGCAGGACCGCAGGCTGGCCGTGCTCCGCGCCATCGTCGAGGACTACGTCGCGACCGAGGAGCCCGTCGGATCCAAGTCCTTGGTGGAGCGCCATGGTCTCGGGGTGTCCCCGGCGACCGTGCGCAACGACATGGCGGCGCTGGAGGAGGACGGGTTGATCCACCAGCCCCACACCAGCGCCGGGCGCGTGCCCACCGACAAGGGGTACCGCGTGTTCGTCGACCGACTCGCCACCCTCAAGCCCATGTCCTCGGCCGAGAAGCGCGCCATCTCGTCGTTCCTCGACGGAGCGGTCGACCTCGACGACGTCGTGCAGCGGTCGGTGCGCACCCTCGCCCAGCTCACCCAGCAGGTGGCCGTGGTGCAGTACCCCACGTTGTCGCGCAGCACCGTGCGCCACGTCGAGTGCGTCGCGCTGGCCCCCAGCCGGTTGCTGCTGGTGCTGATCCTCTCCAGCGGCCGCGTCGAGCAGCGCGTGGTCGACCTGGGCCCCGACGAGGTGCTCGACGACACCCGCCTGGCGGAGCTGCGCGCCAGGATCAACCGGGTCAGCGCCGGGCAGCGCATCGCCGAGGCGTGCCTCGCGCTCGGCCACCTCTCCGAGGGCGTGCCCGGTGCCGACCGCGACCTGACGTCGGCGGTCGTCGACGCCCTGGTCGAGGCGATGTCGGACCACCGCCGTGACGAACGGGTCGCCGTCTCCGGCACCTCCTACCTGGCTCGTCACGGCGACCACTTCGAGACCTCCGTACGTCCGCTGCTGGAGGCCATGGAGGAGCACGTGGTGCTGCTCAAGCTCCTCGGTGAGGCGAGCGCCGACGGTGAGCTCACCGTCCGCATCGGCACCGAGGGACCCTTCAGCAAGTTCTCGGCCACCAGCGTCGTGGCCTCCGGCTACGGGCCCGGCAACGACGCCCTCGCCAGCCTGGGCGTGGTGGGTCCGACCCGCATGGACTACCCCGGCACCATGGCGACCGTGCGGGCGGTGGCGCGCTACGTCTCCCGCATCCTCGACGACGCATGAGCACCCCCCGTCGCCTCCCCGTTCCATCTCCGCTCCCATCCCCACGACTGCACGAGGAACCACGTTGAGCCAGGACCTCTATGACCTTCTCGGGGTCTCCCGCGACGCCGACGGCGACCAGATCAAGAAGGCCTACCGCAAGCTCGCCCGCCAGCTGCACCCCGACGTCAACCCCGACCCGGAGGCGCAGGAGCAGTTCAAGCAGGTCTCCACGGCCTACGAGGTGCTCTCCGACCCGCAGAAGCGGGCCCACTACGACCGTGGCGGCGACCCCTTCGGCGGGGCCGGCGCGGGCTTCGGCCAAGGCGCAGGATTCTCCTTCACCGACATCATGGACGCCTTCTTCGGCGGCGCGGCGCCCGGCGGCCAGGGCGGGGGACGCGGTCCGAGGCCGCGTACGCGCCGGGGCCAGGACGCCCTGATCGCGCTCGAGGTCGAGCTGGCCGAGGCGGCCTTCGGCGTCACCAAGGAGATCAAGGTCGACACCGCCGTCACCTGCGGCCAGTGCCACGGGGCCGGCGCTGCCCCGGGCACCGAGCCCGTCACCTGCGGCACGTGCCACGGTGCCGGCGAGGTCGCCCAGGTGCAGCGCTCGTTCCTCGGGGAGATCCGTACGCTGCGCCCCTGCGCCGCCTGCCGGGGCTACGGCTCGCTCATCCCCGACCCGTGCCGGGAGTGCTCGGGCGACGGACGGGTCCGCTCGCGGCGCACCCTCAACGTGAAGATCCCCGCGGGCGTCGACGACGGCACCCGGGTGCAGCTGGCCGAGCAGGGTGAGGTGGGGCCCGGAGGCGGTCCGGCCGGCGACCTCTACGTCGAGATCCGGGTGGCGCAGCACGCCACCTTCGTCCGCCACGGCAACGACCTGCACTGCACCGTCTCGGTGCCGATGACGGCCGCCGCGCTCGGCACCACGCTCGACCTGCCCCTGCTGGAGGCTGACCTGCCCGAGGCGACGGAGGGCGCCGAGGAGCCCGAGCGCACCTTCGAGCTGGAGATCCGTCCCGGCACCCAGTCGGGCACCGAGCAGGTCATCCGTGGCCGCGGAGTGCCCGGCTTGCGCGGCGGACGGGGCGACCTCATCGCCACCGTCGTGGTGGAGACGCCCTCCAAGCTGGACGCCCGCCAGGAGGAGCTGCTGCGCGAGCTCGCCAGCCTGCGGGGCGAGGAGGCCCCGGAGGGCACGGTCCGTTCGAGCTCGCGCTCCGTCTTCGGACGCCTGCGCGACGCCTTCCAGGGCTGAGTCGGAGCGACCGTCACCCGAGGTCGCGCCACCCTGCCCCGTTCCCCGAGGAGACCCCATGACACTGCCGGTCCACCTGGTCGACGACCTCTCCGACGCGACGCCCGGCACACGCGTGGAGGTGCGTGGCGACGAGGCGCACCACGCCGTCGCCGTGCGGCGTCTGGAGGTGGGGGAGCGCGTCGTGCTGACCGACGGCGCCGGCAGGTCGGTCACCGGACCGATCGCCTCGACCGGCAAGAGGGTCTTCACCGTCGACGTGGAGGAGAGCGCCACCACTGAGCGTCCGCGCCCCTCGGTCACCGTCGTCCAGGCCCTGCCCAAGGGCGAGCGCGGCGAGCTGGCCGTGGAGGTGCTCACCGAGGTCGGCGTCGACGTCGTGGTGCCGTGGGCGGCCACCCGGTCCGTCGCGGTGTGGCGGGGCGAGCGGGCGGTGAAGTCGCGCACGAAGTGGTCGGCCACCGCGCGGGAGGCCGCCAAGCAGGCGCGCCGCGCCTGGCACCCCGAGGTGACCGCGTTGGCCAGCACGGCTGACGTCGTGGCGCGGATCCGCTCCGCCCCCGTGGCGCTGGTGCTGCACGAGGAGGCCAACCTGGCGTTGGCCGAGGTCGACGTGGCCGGGGCCGACGAGCTGCTGCTCGTCGTGGGCCCCGAGGGTGGGATCACGCCCGAGGAGCTGGAGGCCTTCGCGGAGGCGGGGGCCCGTGCGGTACGCCTGGGCGCCGAGGTGCTGCGTACGTCGACGGCCGGCGTCGTCGCGGTCGGTGCGCTGCTGGCGCGGACGCCCCGCTGGGGGCGTCCGCCTCACGTCACTGGAGCGTGAACTCCTTCGAGTCGCTCGTGGGGCCGGGGCCCTCGGCCCCACCCGTGGGGTCGTCGGTCATCGCGACGAACGTGTAGTCACCCGGCTCGAGCTCGCTGACGTCGATGCTGGTGTGCCAGGGGTGCAGCTTGTCGACCCAGCCCTCGGCGGTCGCGAAGCCCTCGAGCACGACCTCCTCGTCCTTCAGGACCTGCCACGGCACGGTCGCCTCGAACGAGCTGGCCAGCCCCTCGGCGTCGAGGACGTCACCGGAGACGGTGCCGTCCTGCGAGGGCACGCTGATGTTCACCAGGGCCAGGGCGTTCTCCCACTTGGCGCGCTTCACCGGAGCCGACACGTCGATGCCGAAGAGGGTGCTGGGGTAGGCCTCGGTCTCCCCGGTCGGGTCTGGGGTCTCGCTCGTGGTGGGGTCCTGGGACGTGTCGGGGTCCTGGGACTCCGGGGTCTCGGCGCCAGGGGCGCGACGCACGAACTGCACCGGCGTCTCGGCCTGCTCGACGCCCTGCAGGGTGTGCACCATCTGCTGGATGGCCAGCCAGGCCTCGTGCTCGCTCATGCCGTCGGGGCGCTCGGTGAACGCGTCACCGTTGAGGGTGACCGTGATGGCGCGGTCGGTGGACTTGACGTCGGTGACGGTGTCGCCGGGCCACAGCGTCCGGTAGTCGGGGTCGAGCGGCGTGCCGCCGTCGACCAGCTTGGCGGCCTCGGTGAGCGCCACGCCCTCGACCTGCTGGAACTCGCGGAAGAGGCGGAGCTCGCCCGCCGCCTCGCCTGCGTAGTAGAGGGGGACGGCAACGGTGATCGGTGCCGGCTCCTGCGACTCCTGGGCCTCGTCGGTCTGCGTGGGAGTGGCGTCGGGCGTCGACTCGTTGGTCTCCGCCGAGTCGGGCGTCCCCTCGCTGCCGCACCCGGTCAGGGTCAGGGCGGCCACGGCACAGGCGGAGATGAGCGCACGCCGGCGGCGATGCAGGGAAGGCTTGGAGATCATGGGGACCACGGTAGTCAACCGAGTGCGGGGCGCGGACGAATTCGGCGCAGCCCGCCATCGTGACCTACGCCGCACCGCGACGTCGTCGGTCCGGTTCCCTAAGGTGGGGCCATGAGCTCCTCCTCCGACACGGCGGCCGCGGTCGCCGACTGCTTGTTCTGCAAGATCGTGAGCGGCGAGGTGCCGGCGACGGTCGTGCACCGGACCGCGACGACGCTGGCCTTCCGGGACGTCAACCCCCAGGCGCCGACGCACGTCCTGGTGGTGCCGCAGTCCCACTTCGCCAACGCGGCGGAGGTCGCGGCCGGCGAGCCCCGCACGGTCGCCGACCTGGTCTCGACCGCCGCAGCCGTCGCCGACGCGGAGGGTCTCGGTGGGGACTACCGCCTGGTCTTCAACACCGGCGCCGGCGCCGGACAGACCGTCTTCCACACCCACCTGCACCTGCTCGGTGGGCGGCCGCTCTCCTGGCCGCCCGGATGAGTCGCGTGGCCACGAGGCGCCCTCTCATGCGCCCCGCTGCAGCCGAGCGTGGCGGCCCGGTGCTCGCGTACGATGGCGGGGTCCCTGCACCGCAGACCGAAAGCATCCATGTCTGAGTCCCCGCTCGTCACCAAGCACACGGTGATCGTCCCGCCCAGCGTCACCATGGTCAACGTGCTCGGCCCGGGCGACGAGTTCCTCGGCCTGGTGGAGGACGCCTTCGAGGCCGACGTGCACGTGCGGGGCAACCGCATCACGTTCCACGGCGAGGCGTCCGAGGTCGCGCTGGCCGAGAAGGTGCTCGACGAGCTGGTCACCATCATCCGCACCGGTCAGGGCGTGAGCCGCGAGACCGTCGAGCGGATCATCGGCATGGTCAGGACGGCGGCCCCGGAGAGTCCCGCCGAGGTGCTGAGCCACAACATCCTCTCCAACCGGGGTCGCACGATCCGCCCGAAGACGCTCAACCAGAAGCGCTACGTCGACTCCATCGACCAGCACACGATCACGTTCGGCATCGGCCCGGCCGGCACCGGCAAGACCTACCTGGCGATGGCCAAGGCGGTGCAGGCCCTGCAGAACAAGCAGGTCAGCCGCATCATCCTGACCCGCCCGGCGGTCGAGGCGGGGGAGCGGCTGGGCTTCCTCCCGGGCACCCTCAGCGAGAAGATCGACCCCTACCTGCGCCCGCTCTACGACGCGCTGCACGACATGATCGACCCCGAGACGATCCCCAAGCTGCTGGCCGCCGGCACGATCGAGGTCGCCCCGCTGGCCTACATGCGCGGGCGCACGCTCAACGACGCCTTCATCATCCTCGACGAGGCGCAGAACACCTCGCCCGAGCAGATGAAGATGTTCCTCACCCGGTTGGGCTTCGGGTCGAAGATCGTGGTCACCGGTGACGTCACCCAGGTCGACCTGCCGGGTGGGGTGAAGTCGGGCCTGAAGGTCGTCGAGCAGATCCTGACCGGCGTCGAGGACGTCGTCTTCAACCGGCTCACCAGCGGTGACGTCGTGCGCCACCGCCTCGTCGGCAAGATCGTGGCCGCCTACGACGAGTTCGACTCCCGCACCGAGACCGCCGCGTTGCGGCGCACCGCCCAGACCCAGGAGCGACAGGCATGAGCATCGAGGTCCTCGACGAGTCCGGCCACGACCTTGACGTGCAGCACCTGGCGACGCTGAGTCGCTTCGTCATGGACGCCATGCGCGTGCACCCGCAGGCCGAGCTCTGCATCAAGGCCGTCGACGAGGAGACGATCGCCGAGCTCAACGAGCAGTGGATGGAGAAGGACGGGCCGACCGACGTACTGGCCTTCCCGATGGACGAGCTGCGCCCCGGCAAGGTCAACGAGGAGCCCGAGGAGGGAGTCCTCGGTGACCTCGTCCTCTGCCCGACGGTGGCCGAGCGGCAGGGGGAGACGGCCGGGCACGGCACGCTCGCGGAGATCGAGCTGTTGACGGTGCACGGCATCCTCCACCTGCTCGGCTACGACCACGCGGAGCCGGAGGAGCACAAGGAGATGTTCGGCCTGCAGGACGAGCTCCTCGCCCGTTGGCGCGCTCCTCGCGCCGTCTGAGGGGCGTACGCAGGTGAGCGGGCCGGGTCTGCTCGCAGCCGTCGTGCTGCTGGTCGCCGTGGCCAGCGTGCTCGTCGCGGTCGACACCGCTCTCTCGCAGTTCTCCCGCGCCCGGGCCGAGGAGCTCCGTGAGTCGCGCCGTGCCGGGGCCTCCTCGTTGGTGCGGATCCTCGACGAGCCCGCCCGCCACCTCAACACGGTGCTGCTGCTGCGGATGGCCGCGGAGGTCGCGGCCGTCGTCGGGGTCGCCCTGTGGTGGCACGACCACTTCGACGGCGCCTGGTGGCCCACGGCGGCGACGAGTGTCGGGGTCATGACGTTGGTCGCCTTCGTCGTGGTCGGGGTGGCGCCACGCACGCTCGGACGCCAGCACGACGCTGCGATCGCCACCGCCGCGGCCGGCCCGGTGCGGGCGCTCACGCGGGTGCTGGGGCCGCTCCCGCAGCTGCTGATCCTGCTCGGCAACGCCCTCACCCCCGGGCGAGGCTTCCGTCGGGGCCCCTTCGCCACGGAGACCGAGCTGCGCGAGCTGGTGGACCTGGCGACCGCCTCCGACGTCATCGAGGAGGGCGAGCGCAAGATGATCCACTCGGTCTTCGAGCTGGGTGACACCGTCTGCCGCGAGGTCATGGTGCCGCGCCCCGACGTCGTGTGGATCGAGCGCCACAAGAACCTGCGCCAGGTCACCAGCCTCTTCCTGCGCTCGGGCTACTCCCGGATCCCGGTCATCGGCGACGACCTCGACGACGTCGTGGGCATGGTCTACCTGAAGGACGTCGTGCGCCGGGACTTCGACGACCCAGAGGTGGAGACCACCATGCGGGTCGAGGAGGTGATGCGCGAGGCCCACTTCGTGCCCGACACCCTCGCCGCCGACGTCCTGCTGGCCCAGATGCAGGCCCGCCGCCAGCACATCGCCGTCGTGGTCGACGAGTACGGTGGGACCGCCGGGCTGGTCACCATCGAGGACGTGCTGGAGGAGATCGTCGGGGAGATCACCGATGAGTACGACGACGAGACCCCCGAGGTCGAGGTCGTCGGGTCCGCGACCCGGGTGTCGGTCCGCTACGCCGTCGACGACCTGGTCGACCTGTTCGGGGTGCGGGTGATCGACGACGAGGTCGACACGGTCGGCGGGCTGCTGGCCAAGCACCTCGGCCGGGTGCCCTTGCCGGGTGCGGTGGTGGAGGTGCACGGACTCCGCTTCGTGGCCGAGGACCCACGAGGTCGGCGCAACCAGGTGGCCACCGTCCTGGTGAGCCCCGTCGCGGCCGGGTCCGTTCCGGGCGTCGGCGCCGAGGCCGACCGCGAAGACCACACAGAACCGCGCCCCGAACCGCGCAGCGAACCGCGCCCCGAGCACCACCTGGAGGAGACCGATGACCGAGACGGCCCAGACCCCCTTGACGCCTGAGGACGCCAAGCTGGTCACCCTGGCCCGGGCCACCCGCGCCCGGGTGGGGGCAGCCGAGGGTGCCGCGGTCCGTGACACCGACGGACGGACCTACGCCGCCGCGTCGGTCGAGCTCTCCGCCCTGCGGCTGGGCGCGGTGCAGGCCTGCGTGGCCATGGCCATCGCGGGCGGCTCGACGGGTCTCGAGGCCGTCGTACGCCTGGGCGAGGAGACCCGCCTGGATGCCGACGCGCTCGCGGTGCTGCGCGAGTTCGGTGGCGACGAGGTGCTCGTCCACCTGGGGGACCCGCGGGGCCGGGTGCTCGACAGTCGCGTCGCCGGGGCCGCGTACTAGCCTTGCCGGGTGAGCACCCGAGCCCAGCAGTACCCCGCGACCGTCCTGCGGCGTGAGCAGCTCAGCCGACACCTGGTGAGGTTGGTGCTGGGTGGCGAGGGGCTCGCCGCCTTCCGCAGCACCGGCGTGCCCGACGAGTGGGTCGGTCTCGTGGTGCCGGGCCAGTTCCAGTCGCGCTACTACACGGTGCGCAGCTGGGACGGCGTCGAGATGGTGCTCGACGTCGTGGTGCACGACACCGGCCTGGTCACCGAGTGGGCGCGGGGCGAGTGCGTCGGTGACGTCGTCACGGTGACCGAGCCGAAGGGGTCGTTCTCCCTGCCCGACGGGGCCGGCTGGCTCCTGCTGGTGGGCGACCTGACCGCGTTGCCCGCGATGGCGCGCATCCGCGAGACCGTCGACGTGCCGACCCGGATCTGGGCGGAGGTCCCCGACGACATGGGCGACTACCTGCCGCCCGGGGCCGAGGTCACCTGGCTCCCGGTGCCCGAGCACGAGGGCTCCGCCCTGGCGGCGACCGTCGAGCAGATCGACTGGCCCGAGGGTGAGGGGTACTTCTGGATGGCCGGTGAGTCCGCGCAGATGCGGGCGATCCGCAAGCACCTGATGCGCGAACGGCGCCTGCCCAGCGACCACTACGACGTGATGGGCTACTGGCGCAGCACGGCCGGACGCCAGCCCCGCGCGGTCGACCCGGGCCCGATCCACCGGGCCGGCAAGGCCGCGGGCCGCACCGACGCCCAGATCTGGGACGACTACGACTCCGCGAGGGAGCAGGCATGAACGACGCACCGGCCACCATGGGCGTCGCTGGGGTGCCCGAGGGCCACCGCAGCGGCTTCGTCTCCTTCGTGGGCAGGCCCAACGCGGGCAAGTCGACGCTGACCAACGCCCTCGTCGGCCAGAAGGTGGTCATCACCTCCAACAAGCCCCAGACGACCCGCACGGTCGTGCGCGGCATCGTGCACCGGCCCGACGCCCAGCTGATCCTCGTGGACACCCCCGGCCTGCACCGGCCCCGCACCCTGCTGGGGGAGCGACTCAACGACCTGGTGATGACGACGTGGTCCGAGGTCGACGTGGTCGCCGTCTGCTTCCCGGCCAACGAGAAGCCCGGACCGGGCGACACCTTCATCGTCAACGAGCTCACCAAGGTGCGCCGCACCATCAAGGTCGCCATCGCGACGAAGACCGACCTCGTCACCCCCGACCAGCTGGCCGAGCACCTGCTCGCGATCCAGGAGCTGGGCCGCGCCACCGGCACCGAGTGGGCCGAGATCATCCCGGTCTCGTCGGTCTCCGGCGACCAGATCGACCTCCTCGCCGACCTCCTGGTGGGTCTGCTGCCCGAGGGGCCGCCGCTCTACCCCGACGGCGACCTCACCGACGCCCCCGAGGAGATCCTCGCCGCGGAGCTCATCCGCGAGGCCGCCCTCGAAGGCGTCCGCGACGAGCTGCCGCACTCGATCGCCGTGGTGGTCGAGGAGATGGGGCTGCGTGAGGGACGCGACGAGGACCGGCCCCTGCTCGACATCTACGCGAGCCTCTACGTGGAGCGCGACTCCCAGAAGGGCATCGTGATCGGTCACAAGGGAGCCCGGCTGCGAGAGGTGGGCAAGGCTGCCCGCCAGCAGATCGAGGCCCTCCTCGGCACCCCCGTCTACCTGGACCTCCACGTCAAGATCGCCAAGGACTGGCAGCGCGACCCCCGACAGCTCCGCAAGCTCGGGTTCTGACGCACCAACCGAAATGGTCGCTGGGAGGGTGATTCGACGACCATTTCGGTTGGTGCGTCAGGCCGGGACCCAGCAGTAGCCGAAGCGCTGGCCGGCCCGCCACTGACGGCGGGTGGGGGCCTCCTGCGACCAGCGGACGTCCAGCGGGTTGCTCGCCGCCTCGGTCGCCGCGTCACCGCAGGCGCTGGCCATCGCGTCCTCGACGGCCCGGCGGCCCGGGTAGGCGTCCCCCTCGACGTCGACGGTCGTCACGGCGCGCCACGTGTGAGCGACGCTGCACGGGACGCGGGTGAAGGACGCCCCGGGCTCCCCGGTCGCGCACAACGCGAAGCGCTCCCGCAGGGCGTCGTCGGCCAGTGCCCCGCGCATCCGGGCGGGTAGTTGGGCGAGCCGGCTGACCCGCCCGGTCGCCACGACGTCGCAGCGGAACCACTTCGCGCCCGACTGAGCCTCGGCCAGGCTCGGGGTGAACCAGACGGCACGCAGCACGCTGCGGCGCACCTCGTCCTGGCTGGCGCCGAGGAAGCCCGGAAGGGCATCGGGGCAGGCTCGCGCGACCTGCCGCTGCACCCGGACCGAGTCGACCGGCAGCTGCTTGCCGGCGCGGTTGCGCGGCACCCGGCCCACCCGGAACGTCACGCCGGTGTGCCGGCGCTTGCAGGCGACCCGGGTCTCGGTCGGCGTGACCGGGGAGAGGGCCTCCTCCCACGAGAGGTCGTGGCAGTCACCCACGCGGGGCCGTCGCGGCGGCTTCGGTGGCGCGGTGCTGTCCGGGGACGCCGTCGGGGCGGCGTCAGAGCCTGCCTCGCCGGTGTCGCCGTCATCGCCCGTGCACGCAGTCATCAGCAGGAGCAGCGCGCAGCAGAGCGCGACCAGCGCGCGAGGCGTCACCGGCCCTCCGTCGTGAGCGCGGCGAGCGTGGCGCCGAGGTCGTGAGCGGCCGCGGTGACCGCCTCGTCGAGGTCGCCCAGGACCTCCAGTGGGGCAACCGCCTGCCTCCATGGAAGGGCCTGGGTGATCGACAGCACCGACCGCGTGGCACCCGTGGTGTCGTAGCGGCCGTGCACCCAGAGGCCGAACGGCAGCTTCTGGCCCGGGGCTGCGGGCTCACCCGAGCCCTGGCCGTCGTCGGAGAGTGCCCCGCCCAGCGCCAGGAAGGTGCTGTCGAAGAAGTGCTTGAGGGCGCCGCTCATGTAGCCGAAGTTCGCAGTGGTGCCCAGCAGCAGTCCGTCGGCCGCCTGCACGTCGTCGGCCGTCGCTTCGAGCGCGCCGCGTACGACCACCTCGACGTCGGTGCCGAGCTCGGCCAGCTCGGGGTCGCGCGTGCCGCCGAGCACGGCCTCGGTCAGGGCGCGTGAGACCCGGGTGGGCGAGTGGTGCACCACCAGGAGCCGGGAGGAGCCAGGAGCCATGCCCTGAGCCTACGAGACCGTGCTTCAGCCAGGTTTCGTCGCTCGTGGTGGTGGAGGAGTATGGTGGGTCGCGTCATGAAGCGAACCCTCCTTCTTCGCTGCCGCAACGAGGCCTGAGACAGCCGGCCCCCTCGTTGCGGAGTGCAGTGTGCGCGCCGGTCGCCCGTTCGACCCGAGACGAGGGACACCATGACCAACCTGAGCAACCACAGCAACCAGCAGAAGCCCAGCCCGATGCCGTTCGGTCGCTACCGGCCGTTCGAGCCCGTGACCGTGCCGGACCGCACCTGGCCCTCGCAGCGCATCACGCGGGCACCCCGCTGGCTCTCGACCGACCTGCGTGACGGCAACCAGGCGCTGATCGACCCGATGACGCCGGCCCGCAAGCTGATGATGTTCGAACTGCTGGTGAAGATGGGCTACAAGGAGATCGAGGTCGGTTTCCCCAGCGCCAGCCAGACCGACTTCGACTTCGTGCGCCAGCTGATCGTCGAGGACCGCATCCCCGACGACGTGCAGATCTCGGTGCTGACCCAGGCGCGTGAGGACCTGATCGAGCGCACCGCCGAGTCGCTGGCCGGGGCTCCCCGCGCCACGATCCACATGTACAACGCGACCGCGCCTCTGTTCAAGCGCGTGGTCTTCGGCGTCACGCCGGACGAGTGCATCGACATCGCGGTGCGGGGCACCGAGATGGTGATGAAGTACGCCGACAAGCACCTGGCGCCGATCGTGGGCAGCCAGGACTTCGGCTACCAGTACAGCCCGGAGATCTTCACCCAGTCCGACACCGACTTCGCGGTGGCGATCTGCGAGGCGGTCTCCGACGTCTGGCAGCCCGAGGCCGGTCGGGAGATCATCCTGAACCTGCCGGCGACCGTCGAGATGTCCTCGCCGAACACCTACGCCGACCAGATCGAGTACTTCAGCCGGGGGCTGACGCGTCGCGAGCACTCGGCGATCAGCCTGCACCCGCACAACGACCGCGGCACGGCGGTCGCGGCGACCGAGCTGGGCCTGATGGCTGGCGCCGACCGCGTCGAGGGCTGCCTGTTCGGTCACGGCGAGCGCACCGGCAACGTCGACCTGGTGACGCTGGGCATGAACCTGTTCAGCCAGGGCGTCGACCCGCAGATCGACTTCGCGGTCGACGGTGGCATCGACGAGATCCGCCGCACCGTGGAGTACTGCACCGGTCTGCCCGTCCACCCGCGTCACCCCTACGCCGGCGACCTGGTCTACACGGCGTTCTCCGGGTCACACCAGGACGCCATCAAGAAGGGCCTGGAGGACCTGGAGCGTCGCGCCGCCGAGCGTGGCATCTCGGTGCGCGAGATCGAGTGGGAGGCGCCCTACCTGCCCATCGACCCCAAGGACGTGGGGCGCACCTACGAAGCCGTGATCCGGGTCAACAGCCAGTCGGGCAAGGGCGGTGTCGCCTACATCCTGAAGGCCGAGCACAACCTGGACCTGCCGCGTCGGGCCCAGATCGAGTTCAGTCGCGTCGTGCAGGACCACACCGACACCGAGGGCGGCGAGATCACCCCGGCGAAGATCTGGGAGGTCTTCTCCGCCGAGTACCTGGACCGCACCGAGCCGCTGCGCCTCAACTCCGTGCACACCTCCTCCGCCGCCGGCGAGAAGGACCAGCTGACCGTCAACGTCTACGTCGACGGCGAGGTCCGCACGCTGCAGGGGGAGGGCAACGGCCCGATCAACGCCTTCACCAACGCCCTGAACGAGATGGTTGCCGAGGAGCAGGCGGCGAACAACCCCGTCTACGCCGACCGCGGTGACGTCCGGGTGCTCGACTACCACGAGCACGCTCTGTCGTCCGGCGGCGACGCGATCGCCGCCGCCTACGTGGAGTGCGCGGTCGGCGACCAGGTCGTGTGGGGCGTGGGGCTGGACGCCAACATCGTCACCGCCTCGCTGAAGGCCGTGGTCAGCGCGGTCAATCGCGCCTGACGCGCTGCCGGTCGCCCGTCGGCGCGCTGCGCGACGACTCGTGGACCGGGAGCAGCACCGTCACCGTCGTGCCCCGGCGGTCGGCCGACTCGATCTCGACCGACCCGCCGTGGGCACGCACGATGGTCTGCACCGTCGACAGCCCCAGACCCGTACCCTGGATCTCACGCTGCTGTGAGGTCGAGCTGCGCCAGAAGCGCTGGAAGAGGTACTGCTGCTCGTCGAGGGGGATCCCCAGTCCGGTGTCGTCGACCAGGATGCGCGCCTGTCCGTCGACCACGTCCAGGAGGCACCGCACCTGGCCACCGTCCTCGGTGAACTTCACGGCGTTGGCGACCACGTTGTTCAGCGCCAGGACCAGGGTGGCGCGCTCGCCCATGACCGGCACCGCGGTCGAGGGGACGTCGAAGGAGACGTTCAGCACACGGTTCTCCAGCAACGCCGCCGTGTCCACCTGCACCTCGCGCACCACCTCGCGCAGGTCGACGGGGTCGCGGTCCCACTGGGGGCCGTCGGCGGCGAGCCCGCCGAGGGCGAGCAGGTTGTCGATCAGGCCGACGAGACGTTCGCCGTTGCGCACGATCGCGGTGAGGGCCTTGGCCTGCGGGCCGCTGAGCTCACCGAGGTCGCCCTCGGCCAGCATCTCGCCGTAGCCCACGATCGTCGCCACGGGCGTACGCAGCTCGTGGCTGACGGTGGTGACGAACTGGTCCTTGGCGGTGTCGAGGTCCTTGAGGTGGCCGACCACCTGGCGCTCCTTCTCCAGGGCACTCACCAGGAGCTCGGCGGTGGCGTGGATGTCGGTCATGTCGGTGCCGATGCACAGGTAGCCGATGAGGGCGTTGCTGTGATCGGTCACCCGGGTCAACGACATCGACACCCGGCGCAGCGGGGCGTCCGGCTCCGGGGAGGTGCGCCATCCCCAGTCCTGGGGTGGTTCCCCGACCACGTGGTCCACGAGGCTCTGGAAGGGCGTCGCCTCTTGTTGGGCGTGCGTCCACCGCTCCAGTGCGTCGGGGTCGAGCAGGTCGGTGAAGGGGGTGCCGACGGCCTCGCTGGAGGGGCGTCCGAGCATGCTCTGGGCCCCGGTGTTGAAGAGCGTGATGGTGCCCTGGGGATCGGTGCCGATGATGGCGGTGTCGAGCGCAGCCGAGAGGAGGTGCTCCATCAGGCCGGCTGCAGTGCGTTCGGCGGTCACGTCGAGCCCGGTCAGCACGACGTGGGCCGGAGTGCCGTCCTCGTGCACGATGCCCGAGGTCCAGACCATGCGGTGCTCGCGGCCCCACACGTCGTGGACGCGGCCGTCGAGCTGGCGCGGGATGTCGCGTCCGTCCCCGGAGGCGAACAGCTGCCGGACGGCGGCTCGGTCGGGCACGGAGGTGATGGTCTCCCAGACCGGGTGGCCCACCACGGCGTCGATGTCGTGGCCGAGCACCTTCCCGACCGCGGGGTTGGCCCGCAGCACGGTGCCGCGGATGTCGGTGACCAGGATGAGGCACGCCGTCGTGGCCAGCGTGATGTCGCTGAGGTGCTGCGAGGCCCGCAGCTGCCGCTGGAGCAGGTCGCTGGTGTGCACGCCGACGGCGACCGGCAGGCAGATCAGCACCATGCAGAGCAGGTAGGTCTGCACCAACGTGGCGACCATCTGCGTGCTCATCACCTGACCGTCGAGGGTCTGGAACGGGCTGGTGCCGGTGGCGGCGATCAGCCCGACGATGACGGCGGTGGCGAACATCTGCCATGCCAGGGTGCGCAGGCCGAACCGGTAGGCCGCCCAGATCAGGAGGATCAGGGGGAAGGGGGAGAGGGCCGGGTGCTGGCCGGAGGCGAAGATCGTCCACAGCGCGAGTGCCAGCAGCGTCGTCTGGAGGCCCACCTCGACCCGGCTGGTGCGTCGGCGCGGGCTGCGCAGGCTCAGGACCAGCAGCGCGACCACGAGGGCGGAGGCGAGGTGGGAGGGGAAGATCGCGACGAAGATCTCCCTGGCCTCGCGTGACCCCTCGACGGCGGCGTACAGGGCCGAGCCAGCGCCCGACACTGTTGCGGCGGTCAGGGAGGCGACCACCACCCGGATGGCGTCCTCCTGGCTGCGCAACTGCACCTCGTCGGGCGCGCGACGTAGGCGCAGCACGACGGCTCCGGCGAGGCTCTCGCCCATGCTCAGCACGACGAAGACGGCCATGTAGGCGACCGGGCCCGGTGCCTGCACGGCAGCAGCGCTGGCGGTGCAGGCACCGAGCGCCACGACGAGGGCCGGCCACCACCGCGTCGGAGAAAGCGCCAAGGCGACAATCCCGAAGCCCACTGCGGGCCAGAGCGTCGCGGTGATGCTGCCCTCTGGCGCCGTGGCGAGGGAGAGGTGCGCACTCCCGAGCGCCAGGGCCACCATCGTGGCGGCCCATGCCGGCGTCCATCCCGAGTGCGTGCGGGTCACGGTGGCAGTCTGGCAGCCCGGAGCGGGGTTAGTGGCGCGGCGCACAAACTTTCTTGTCATCAGAGGTCGGTGCTCCCGCCTGCGTACCGCGCCGGGGGCACAATGGACGGGTGCCCCTCTACCGCGACGAGGCGGTCGTGCTGCGCACCCACAAGCTGGGCGAGGCCGACCGCATCATCACCCTGCTCACCCGTCACCACGGGTTGGTGCGGGCGGTCGCCAAGGGCGTACGCCGGACGACCTCGCGCTGGGGTGCGCGGCTGGAGCCCTTCACCCACGTGGACCTGCAGATGGCCCAGGGCCGTTCGCTGGACACGATCACCCAGGCCGAGACGCTGACGCCCTTCCACAAGCAGATGGCGTTGGACTACGACCGCTACACCGCGGCGACCGCGATGCTGGAGACCGCCGAGAAGCTGGTGGTGGAGGAGCGGGAGCCGGCGGTGCAGCAGTTCCTGCTCCTGGTCGGTGGCCTGCGCGCCATGGTCTCCGGTGACCATCCTCCCGGTCAGGTGCTCGACTCCTACCTCCTCCGGTCGTTGGCGGTGTCGGGGTACGCGCCCTCCTTCGGCCACTGCGTGCGCTGCGGGACCGAGGGTCCCCACCGGTTCTTCCACCCCGCGGCCGGAGGGGTGCTCTGCGTGGTCTGCCGGATGCCCGGCTCCGCGACCCCGGCTCCCGAGACGTTGGAGCTGCTGGGGGCGCTGCTCGCCGGTGACTGGCCGGTCGTGCACGCCTCGGACCCCAGGACCCGCCGCGCGGCCAGCGGTCTCGTGGCCGCCTACCTCGCCTGGCACCTCGAGCGTGGTCTGCGGTCGCTGGAGTACGTCGAGCGCTGAGGCTCGTCGACGTCGGACGGACCGTGTCGTGACCGCGCTGGCGCGACTGGGGGAGATCACCGACCCCTTCGCCCACTAGGCTGCGCGACGTGAACCGCGCCGTCCGTCCGCCTCGCCCGCACCCCAGCGGGGCCACCCCGCCGCCCGTCCCGCGGGACCTGGTGCCGAGGCACGTCGCCGTCGTGATGGACGGCAACGGCCGCTGGGCCAAGGAGCGTGGGCTGCCGCGCACCCGCGGTCACGAGCAGGGCGAGCACGCCTTGTTCGACGTGGTCGAGGGCGCCATCGAGATCGGTGTGAAGGCCGTCAGTGCCTACGCGTTCTCCACCGAGAACTGGTCGCGCTCGCCCGAGGAGGTGAAGTTCCTCATGGGCTTCAACCGCGACGTGATCCGTCGCCGGCGCGATGAGATGCACGAGCTCGGCGTGCGGGTGCGCTGGTCGGGTCGGGCCCCGCGACTGTGGCGTTCGGTGATCAAGGAGCTGCAGGTCGCCGAGGAGATGACGAAGCACAACACCGTCTGCACCCTGACGATGTGCGTCAACTACGGCGGACGCGCCGAGCTCACCGACGCGATGCGCGCCATTGCGCGCAAGGTCGCCGACGGTCGGATCGACCCCGAGCGGATCACCGAGAAGACGATCGCGGCCCACCTCTACGTGCCCGAGCTCGCCGACGCCGACATGGTCTGGCGCACCTCGGGGGAGCAGCGGCTCTCCAACTTCATGACGTGGCAGGCCGCCTACTCGGAGTTCGTCTTCTCCGACGTGCTGTGGCCCGACGTCGACCGTCGCCACCTGTGGGCGGCCATCGAGACCTACGCCCGACGCGACCGTCGCTACGGCGGCGCGGTGCCCAACGAGGCCTGAGCCGCCGAGTCCGACTCAGGCGCCTGCGCAGCGCGGACAGGTGCCGAAGAGCTCCAGCTCGTGACTGATCGCCGTGTAGCCGTGCTCGCGGGCGACCGCCGCAGCCCAGGTCTCCACGGCGGGACCCTCGATCTCCACGGTCGCGCCGCAGTCGCGGCAGACGAGGTGGTGGTGGTGGTGCGTCGCCACGCACTGCCGGTAGAGCGACTCGCCCTCCTCCGTGCGGAGCACGTCGACGACGCCGGCCTCGGCCAGGGCCGCGAGGGTCCGGTAGACGGTCGCGAGGCCGACCTTCTCGCCCGTGCGGGCGACCAGGTCATGGATCTCCTGGGCGGAGCGGAAGTCGCCGGTGCGGGTGAGCGCCTCGGCGACCGCCGTCCGCTGCCGTGTCGGGCGCAGGCCGGAGGGCTCGGGGACGGACGGCATGGACTCAGTGTTCGTCATAGTGCTCTCCGTGCGGCGCGTGGCGGTGTCCGTCGTGCACGTAGTCGACGTGGTCTCCGTGCGGGACCGCGGGGTGGCCGCACCCCTCGCCGTGCTCGTGCGGGTGGTCGGTCGAGTGCAGGTGCTCGTCGGGGGGCGCATCGGTGAAAGGTGCGAGCCGTCGCTGCCGGCGGCGCACCCACGCCCCCAACGGCCAGGCGAGCAGGAAGAGCACCAGGCTGAGCAGGACGATCGCCGAGCCAGGCGCCACGTCGGCGCGGTAGGAGGCGCCCGTGGCCACCAGGAGGCCCCCGACGGCCGCCCCGAGGCCGATGAGCATGGAGAAGCCGAGCGTCGCTCGGAAGGACCGGGCGAACTGCTGGGCCGTGGCGACGGGGATGACCATCAGGGCCGAGACCAGGAGCAGCCCCACGGTCCGCATCGCCACGGTGACCGAGACGGCCGCCAGCACCGCGACGAGCAGGTTGTACGCCCGTACGTTGAGGCCTGCGACCCGGGCGAAGTCGGCGTCGTGGGCGACGGCGAAGAGCTGGGGCGAGAGCCCGAGGCAGGTGACGACCAGCACGACGGCGAGGGCCATGGTGATCCAGACGTCCGTGGTCGAGATCGTCATGATCGAGCCGAAGAGGAACTCCTGCAGCCGCGAGGTGCTCTGGCCGCCCAGCCCGGCGACGAAGATGCCGCCGGCCAGTCCGCCGTAGAACAGCAGCGCCAGGGCCACGTCGCCCCCGGAGGTGCCGCGCTCACGGATCAGCTCGATCGCCAGGGCGCCGACGACCGCGGCGACCACTGCGGTCCACGTGGGGGCGGCGCCGGTGACCAGCCCGATGGCCACCCCGGTGACCGCGACGTGGCCCAGCCCGTCACCCATCAGGGCCATGCGCCGCTGCACCAGGTAGGTGCCGACGGCAGGAACCGCCAGACCGGTGAAGAGCGCGGCGAGCAGCGCCCGCTGCATGAAGTCGTAGCCGAGCAACGACCAGAAGTCGGGCATCAGTGCTCAGCCTCCTGGTGGACGGGTGCGTCCAGCGGGGCAGTCACGTGGGGCACGTGGTCGCGCGGGGGAGCGGCGGGGTGGTGGTGCGCCTCGCCCAGGAGGGGGTGGTGCACCTCGTCCTGGGTCAGGGGCTCGCCGTCGTGGACGACCCGGCCGTCACGCAGCACCACCGCTCGGTCGACCAGCGGGGCGAGCGGACCCAGCTCGTGGGCCACCAGCACGATCGTGGAGCCGCGCTGCTTCAGCTCACCCAGGGTGCGCGCCAGCACCTGCTGGTTGCGCAGGTCCACACCTGCGGTCGGCTCGTCGAGGAAGAGCAGGTCGGGCTCGCCGGCGAGCGCGCGGGCGATCAGGACGCGCTGCTGCTGCCCCCCGGAGAGGGTGGAGACGCCCGCCTTCGCCCGGGCGGTGAGTCCGACGAGCTCGATCGCCTCGTCGATGACGCGTCGATCGGTGCGCGACAGGGGTCGGGCGATGCCGCGACGACCGAGCCGCCCCGAGGCGACGACCTCCCAGACCGACGCGGGCACGCCGGAGGCCGCCGTCGCCCGCTGGGGGACGTAGCCGATGCGCCGCCAGTCGCGGAAGTCGTCGATCGGGGTGCCCAAGAGCGTAAGCCCACCTCCCGCCAGGGGGCGCAGGCCGGTGAGCGCCCGCACCAGGGTCGACTTGCCGGAGCCGTTGGCGCCCATGAGGGCGACGAAGTCGCCGGCGCCGACGGTGAGGTCGATGCTGCGCAGCACCGGGCGCCCCTCGATCGCCACCGACCCGTTGGTCAGGCAGATGGGGGTGGCCTCGGCTCCGCCGGGGGGCTCGTGCCTCAACACCCGTTGGCCTGACTCAGGGCCGAGAGGTTGTCGCGCATGAGCGAAAGGTAGTCGGTGTCGGCGTCCGCGTCACCGGTCACGCCTTCGACCGGGTCCAGGACGGCGGTCTCGACGCCTGCGTCACGGGCCAGCGTCTCCGTCAGCTTGGTGGAGGCGAGGACCTCGTTGAACACGGTGGTGACGCCTTCGTCCTCGATGAGCCGCTGGAGGCGGGCGAGGTCGGCTGGGGTGGGCTCGGCGCCGGGGGAGAGGCCTGCGATGGGCTCGAACTCGAGCCCGTAGCGCGACAGGTAGCCGAACGCGTCGTGGCTGACCACGACGGTCGTGCGCTCGCACCGGGCCAGCGTCTCGGTGTAGTCGGCGTCGAGCTGCTCCAGCTCGGCTCGCAGTGCGTCGGTGTTGGCGGCGAAGTCGCTCGCCCGGTCGGGCGCGAGCTCACCCAGCTCGGCGGAGACCGCCTCGGCGAGCTGGGCCATCAGGAGCGGGTCGAGCCAGAAGTGGGGGTCGGTGTCACCGTGGTCGTGGCCGTCGTCGGACTCCTCGTCCCCGTGCTCCTCGTCCCCGTGGTCGTGGTCGGAGTGGTCGGTCACCTCGCGGAACTCCAGCACCTCGGCGGCGTCGAGCACCTGGCCCTGCGCATCCTCGGCAGCCGCGTCGACGGCCGGTTGGAAGCCGCTGCTCAGCACGACGAGGTCGGCTTCGGCCAGGGTGGCTCGCGCGCCGATCGTGATCTCGGCGTCGTGCGCGTCCTGTCCCGGCCTGGAGAGTGTGACCACCTCGGCGTGCTCCCCGGCCACCTGCTCGGTGACCCACGCCAAGGGGTAGAAACCCGCGGCCACGCTGAGCTCGGCGTCCGCGCCCTCGTCGCCCACGGCACCGCAGCCGCTGGCGAGCAGGCCGGTGGCGGCCACGGCGACGGCGATGGTGAGGGCATGGGAGGGGCGGGGGGTCCTGGGCATGAGAACGATTCTCACACAACATGAGAATCGTTTTCAAGTCTGCGGTCCGGTGCCGTGGTCCGGGCGCCGTAGGCTCGGCTTGTGATCGTGGTCAACCGCTTCCGTGTCCCCCTCCCTCGCGGCGAGGAGTTCCGTGCGCAGCTCCAGGCCGCGTACGAGGTCCTGGCCGCCCAACGCGGCTTCGCGTCGGGCCGGATCGGCCGCAACGTCGACGACCCGGAGCTGTGGCTCCTGCACACCGAGTGGCGCGACGTGGGCTCCTACCGCCGTGCGCTCTCCACGTACGACGCGAAGCTCACCGCGGTGCCGACGCTCAGCCTCGCCGTCGACGAGCCCAGCGCCTACGAGCCGGTGGTTCCCGGAGCCGTGCTCAACGACCCGCAGGCCCGCTCGATAGGCTGACGCCTTCCAGGTCGGCAGCCAGCCGACCGTGCCCCCTGCAGGAGTGATCCACCGTGGCGAAGCCAGCCGCATCCCTTGTCGACACCGTCGTCTCCCTGGCCAAGCGCCGGGGCTTCGTCTTCCCCTGCGGTGAGATCTACGGAGGCACCCGCTCCGCCTGGGACTACGGTCCGCTCGGCGTCGAGCTCAAGGAGAACATCAAGCGCCAGTGGTGGAAGGCGATGGTGCAGGGCCGCGAGGACGTCGTCGGTCTCGACTCCTCGATCATCCTGCCCAAGGAGACCTGGGTCGCCTCCGGTCACGTGGCCACGTTCAACGACCCCCTGACCGAGTGCACCTCCTGCCACAAGCGTTTCCGCGCCGACCACCTGCAGGAGGCCTTCGCGGAGAAGAAGGGGATCGAGAACCCCGACGACGTGCCGCTGAGCGACATCGCCTGCGCCAACTGCGGCACCCGCGGCCAGTGGACCGAGCCGAAGCAGTTCTCCGGCATGCTCAAGACCCACCTCGGGGTCACCGAGGACGAGTCGGGCCTGCACTACCTGCGGCCCGAGACGGCGCAGGGCATCTTCCTCAACTTCGCCAACGTCGTCACCTCCTCGCGCAAGAAGCCGCCCTTCGGCATCGCCCAGATCGGCAAGTCGTTCCGCAACGAGATCACTCCGGGCAACTTCATCTTCCGCACCCGCGAGTTCGAGCAGATGGAGATGGAGTTCTTCGTCAAGCCCGGCGAGGACGACGAGTGGCACAAGTACTGGATCGACGAGCGCCTGAACTGGTACGTCGACCTCGGTGTGGAGCGCGACAACCTGCGGCTCTACGAGCACCCGCTCGAGAAGCTGTCGCACTACTCCAAGGGCACCACCGACATCGAGTACCGCTTCCGTTTCGCCGGCTCTGAGTGGGGCGAGCTCGAGGGCATCGCCAACCGCACCGACTTCGACCTCACCACGCACGGTGAGCACTCCGGACAGGACCTGTCCTACTTCGACCAGGCGTCCAACGAGCGCTACGTGCCCTACGTCATCGAGCCGGCCGCCGGGCTGGGCCGCACCCTGATGACCTTCCTGGTCGACTCCTACACCGAGGACGAGGCCCCCAACACCAAGGGCGGCGTCGACAAGCGCACCGTGCTGAAGCTCGACCCGCGCCTGTCGCCGGTCAAGGTCGCGGTCCTGCCGTTGAGCCGCAACGCCGACCTCTCGCCCAAGGCGAAGGGGCTGGCTGCCGAGCTGCGCCGCAACTGGAACGTGGAGTTCGACGACGCCGGTGCCATCGGTCGCCGCTACCGTCGTCAGGACGAGATCGGTACGCCCTTCTGCGTCACGGTCGACTTCGACACCCTCGAGGACGACGCCGTCACCGTGCGTGAGCGCGACACCATGTCGCAGGAGCGCATCAGCCTCGACGGCATCTCGCGCTACTTCGCGGACAAGCTGCTCGGCTGCTGACGCCGACCTGACTCGCGAGTGCGGCCTCCCTCGCGGCCGCGCTCGCTGCATGGTGTCCCCACGGTGTGCCACTGTGGTGACCAGTCATCCACCTTCTCGGGAGGAAGTCCATGCTCAAGTCGTCACTGGTCGTGCTCGCCACGACTGTCGCCCTGCTCGCTCCGCCGGCCGCTGCCGCACCGAGCGGGTCCGCGTCGTCGGAGACAGCGTCCGACGCGGCTCGCGACTCCGCAGTCGCGGTGCGTACGTTGAAGCCGTCGCGGCTGCCGAGAGGTCCCGCCGCTCGCCTTCCGCTGCTGCAGGGCCGCACGCTGCGACCGTCGGACGGAGCGAAGCCGATCCGGGTGCGGGTGCCCGCCGTCAAGGGACAGCTGCGCCTGCTGGGTCAGCGCAGTGACGGACGATGGTTGGTTGCCGCCCAGACGAGGTCGTGGCAGAGGGTCTACGCGGTCAGGCGCGACGGCTCACACCGTGCGGTGCCGCGGACCCGCACGGTGGTGGCCCGCAGCAACCGCATGGGATGGCTGCTGGCCAGGGGTGGCGAGCGCCTGGTGCAGACCCGGTGGGGTGCCTACACTTCCGGTCACACGGTGCGTGACGCCACCTCCGGTGAGGTCATCGAGCGGTATTCCACCGATGTGACGGCGTTCCCGTTGGACGCCGACGGCGAGCGCCTCGTCGTACGCCTCGACGCCGGGGTCCGCGACCTGGTGCCCGGGGAGTCGAACACGGCGGTCGTGAAGGCGGGCAACGCGGCGTTCATCGCCCGCGACCTCGTCTTCGCGAAGACGAAGGGACTGCAGCGGGGGCCGACGTCGATCGAGGAGCCCACCACGCCGGAGTGGGCCGCCCGCTTCGCCGCCCTGGATGTCTCGCCGGGCGGCGAGCTGGTGCTGGGCACCCGGACGCTCGTCACCCACCATCGCAGGCCGCGCGTGCTGGAGCTGCGCCGCATGTCCGACGGCACGCTGGTGCGGGCCTTCCGCTACGGAGGCCGGGTGCAGCCCCGAGACATCCACACCCAGGACGAGCAGACCGCGCGCTTCGAGTCCGACTCCGCCTTCGTGCTGGAGGTGCGTCGCGGCGGCCGTTCGATCCTCGTGCGTTGCACCCCGGAGGGGTCGTGCGAGCGGGCGTCGCGCTGGGGTCGACGGATCTCGGTGCCGTTCGAGAAGTACGTCTGGTGGCGCCGCCTCAACAGCTGACCCATCGACGCGCTTGGCCGACCGCGTGAGGGGGAACGGGTTGGGCGGGAGCAGAATTTGGGCGGAGGTCGCGCTCGGTCGGACAATGGTCGGGTGTCGACCACCGCGCCTGCCCTGCCCACCGAACTCGTGCTGGGCAACGTGCGTGTGGAGACGCCCGTGGTGCTCGCGCCGATGGCCGGGATCACCAACGCCGCCTACCGGCGGCTCTGCGCGGAGCAGGGGGCCGGGCTGTACGTCTGCGAGATGATCACCTCGCGCGGACTGGTGGAGGGCGACGAGGCGACGAAGCGGATGCTCGTCTTCGACGAGCTGGAGACGGTGCGGTCGGTCCAGCTCTACGGCACCGACCCCCGCCACGTCGGTCGCGCCGCCGAGATCCTCTGCAACGACTACGGGGTCGCCCACGTGGACCTCAACTTCGGCTGTCCGGTGCCCAAGGTGACGCGCAAGGGCGGCGGGGGAGCCCTGCCGTGGAAGCGGGGTCTGCTGGCGGAGATCCTCGAGGCTGCGGTGAGCGCCACCTCGCGCTACGACGTGCCGCTCACCATCAAGACCCGCAAGGGCCTCGACGAGGACCACCTCACCTACCTCGACGCGGGACGGATCGCCCAGGAGACAGGCGTCACCGCCATCGCCCTGCACGGACGGACCGTCGAGCAGGCGTACTCCGGCCAGGCCGACTGGGAGGCGATCGCCGCGCTGGTCGACCACGTCGACATCCCGGTGCTCGGCAACGGCGACATCTGGGAGGCGGCCGACGCGGTCCGCATGGTCGAGCAGACCGGTGCGGCCGGTGTCGTGGTGGGACGTGGCTGCCTGGGGCGGCCGTGGCTCTTCCGCGACCTCGCAGCGGCCTTCTCCGGCACGCCGACCACGACGGTGCTGCCGACGCTGGGGGAGGTGTGCACCGTGATGCGCCGCCACGCCGAGCTGCTGTGCGAGCACATGGGGGAGGAGCGTGGCTGCAAGGAGTTCCGCAAGCACGTCTCCTGGTACCTCAAGGGCTTCCGCGCCGGCGGTGAGCTGCGGCGTGCCCTGGCCCTGGTCGACACGCTCGCGACCCTGGACACCCTGCTGGCCGAGCTCGACCCCGATGAGCCGTTCCCCGTCGGCGAACTCGGGGCGCCGCGCGGACGCCAGGGTGCGCCGCGCAAGCGAGTCGTGTTGCCCGAGGGTTGGCTCGACGACGCTGATGGCGCCGGCATCCATGTCCAAGAGGACGCGAACGAAGCAACTGGTGGCTGATCGACGCACCTCGCGTCATTCAAATTGGGGTGATCAGGGGCACGTTTGAGACACCCCTCCCCGATGCCCCCGTTGCGCGACGGGTGTGCTTGACTCCCAGATCGTGTGCGTCGGTGATCCCGATTCGCACGCCCCCCGATCAGCAACAGCAAAGGATCAGCGCTGTGGCCAAGCATCGCCACAAGCGGGAAACCAATGCCCGCGCCATTCCCCGTGCCGCCCTCGTGGCTGCGCCGGTGGCTGTCCTCGCGACCGTCTCCGCCGTCACCCTGGGTGTCGTCCAGGCCGACCCCGCCCCCCAGGGCACCTACCTGGCAGACACCCAGCGAGTCGAGGCCGCCATCGCCGACCGTACCCAGCCCGTGAGCCGCGCCGCCGTACGCCGGGGTGAGGCCGTCGTCACCAAGCGCGTGGAGGCCCGGAAGGCCGAGGCGCAGGAGCGCCGGGCCACGCAGCGGGCAGTGGCCAACGCCGACACCCGGCTCTGGACCACGGTGGCACTCAACCTCTGGAGCGCCTCCGGCAAGGCGGGCGAGAAGGTCGGCCTGCTGGACGCCGGCAAGAAGGTCCTGGTGACCGGTCGCGAGGCCGACGGCCGCGAGGAGCTCGTCGTCAACGGCAAGTCCCGCTGGGTGACGGCTGGTTACCTGTCGGCCGACAAGCCCGTCGCCACCACCATCAACGGCGACTGCACCAACGGCACCTCGGTGCCCTCCAACGTCGATCCGAGCATCATCAAGGTCCACCGGGCCGTCTGCGCCGCCTTCCCGCAGGTGACCACCTACGGCACCTGGCGCAGCGACGGTGAGCACGGCCAGGGCCGCGCCGTCGACATCATGGTCAGCGGCGAGACCGGGTGGGCCATCGCCGAGATGCTCCGCGCCAACCACGCGTCGCTCGGCATCGAGTACCTCATCTACGCCCAGAAGATCTGGTCGGTCGAGCGTAGTGGCGAGGGCTGGCGCGGCATGTCCGACCGCGGCTCCACCACCGCCAACCACTACGACCACGTCCACGTCACGGTCTACTGAGACTCCGCTGAACGACGCAGTCCCGCGCGCGCCCCTGAGCCCGCCACCACGATCCGCCCCCGCGGCGTCCCTCGTGCTGGTCGCGGCCGGGGGCGCTGTGGGTTGCCTGGCCCGCACCGCCCTCGAGGCCGGACTCGGGGAATGGCGCACCGTCCTCGTCGGTCAGGTGGTCGCCAACCTCACCGGCGCGTTCCTGCTGGGAATGCTCCTGGCCCTGCTCGCCTCCTCGCGAGCTGCGTACGCAGCGCCCGTCACCCTGGTGCTTGGCGCCGGGGTGCTCGGCGGGTGGACCACCTACAGCGGCCTGGCTCTGCAGGTGCTCGGCACGGGTGAGGGTGCGGGCCCGTGGGCGGGCGCGCTGGTGCTGGTCCTCAGCGTGGTCGGCGGGCTGCTCGCCGCCGTCGCCGGCGCGCGGGTCGCGGCACGTCTGACCCGGCCGCGTCGAGGATCGGGAGCCCACGCGTGACCCCGTTCGACCTCACCCCCAGCAGCCTCGCCCTGGTCGCTCTGGCTGGCGGGGTGGGCGCGGCGCTGCGGCACCTCCTCGATGCCGCCGCGACCAGGCGTTGGGGTGTCGGACAGGTGCGCGGCATCCTTGCCGTCAACCTGTTCGGCTCGCTGCTGGCAGGCCTCGCGGTCGGACTGACCGCGCCCGACTCGGTGCTGCGCGTGGCCTCGGTCGCGGCGCTGGGTGGGTTCACGACCTTCAGCACTGCCATGGTGCAGACGGTGACCCTGGCGTTGCAGGACGCCACGGTTGCCACCACCGCTCGGGCGGCCACGCACGCCGCGGCCACCGCTGTCGGCTGCGTCGCGGCCGCGGCGCTGGGCCTGGCCGTCGGCGGCGCCGGGTAGCGTCAGCGTCGATGGAGCACCTCTACGACGACTTCGCCCGCGAGCGCCTGGTCCCCGAGCCCCCGAAGCGCGTGGACGCCCCTGTCCGCATGCCCTTCGAGCGTGACCGCGCACGCGTGGTCCACGCCGCGTCCACCCGACGTCTGGCCGCCAAGACCCAGGTGATGGGGCCGCAGAGCGACGACTTCGTGCGCAACCGGCTCACCCACAGCCTCGAGGTCGCCCAGGTGGCGCGCGACCTGGCCAGGGCCCTGGGGTGCCACCCCGACATCGTCGAGACCGCCGCCCTGGCCCATGACCTGGGCCACCCGCCCTTCGGCCACAACGGCGAGCGGGCGCTCGATGAGCTCAGCGTCGAGTGCGGTGGCTTCGAGGGCAACGCCCAGACGCTGCGCCTGCTCACCCGGCTCGAGTCGAAGACGTTCGACGGGTCGGGGCGCAGCGTCGGCCTCAACCTGACCCGGGCCACGCTCGACGCGTGCACGAAGTATCCGTGGACCCGTGCTGACGCCACGCCCCCCTCGGGCGTCCACGGTGACGGCACGCCGCGCACCACCGTGAAGTTCGGGGTCTACGACGACGACGCGCCCGTCTTCGCGTGGATGCGGCCCCCGGCCGCCGGGGTGCGGCAGTGCGTGGAGGCGCAGGTGATGGACCTGGCCGACGACGTCGCCTACTCGGTGCACGACGTGGAGGACGGGGTCGTCGCCGGACGCATCGACCTGAGCCGGCTCGACCGGGCCGGGCTCTGGAAGAGCGTGCGGGAGTGGTACCTGCCGGGCGCGAGTGACGACCAGCTCGACGCCGTGCTCGACGGGCTCGAGTCCATGGGCAGCTGGTTGCGGGCCCCCTACGACCGCAGTCGGCGCGGTCTGGCAGCCCTCAAGAACCTCACCAGCGACCTGATCGGGCGCTTCTGCGGCAGCGTGCAGGCTGCCACCTTCGCCTCCGGCGAGGGGCCCTTCGTCCGCTACGCCGGCGGAGTCGTGGTGCCCGAGGAGACTGCCCTCGAGATCGCGGTGCTCAAGGGGATCGCGGCCCACTACGTGATGAGCGCCGACGACCGCGTCGACCTGATGGCGCGCCAACGCGAGGTGCTCGCCGACCTCGTCGACGTGCTCTGGCAGCGGGGCGACTCGGCCCTCGACCCCTACTTCACGGCCGACTGGCGCGCGGCGCCCGACGACGCCGCCCGGCGGCGGGTCGTGATCGACCAGGTCGCGTCGCTGACCGACGCCAGTGCGCTCTCCTGGCATGCCTCCCTCACCGGTCGCGACCTCGCGTCGTCGTCGCTGGCCTCCCCGTAGACTCCGGGCGTGGCTGGACTGATCCGCGAGGAGGACATCGCATCGGTGCGCGAGCGGGCGCGCATCGACGACGTCGTCTCGTCCTACGTGACGCTGCGCAACGCCGGCGGCGGCTCCATGAAGGGCCTGTGTCCCTTCCACGACGAGAAGTCGCCGTCGTTCCACGTCACCCCGTCGAGAGGCTTCTTCCACTGCTTCGGCTGCCAGGAGGGCGGCGACGTCATCAGCTTCCTGATGAAGATCGACGGGCTCGGCTTCTCCGAGGCGGTCGAGCAGCTGGCCGACAAGTACGGTGTGCAGCTGCGCCGTGAGGACGGCGACGACCAGCCGCAACGTCCGCGTGGGCCGGCCCGGGGGCGTCTGCTGGAGGCCCACCGGGTGGCGCAGGAGTTCTACGCCGACCAGTTGGGCGGGCCCGATGCGCTCGCTGGCCGCCGGTTCCTCGACGAGCGGGGTTTCGACCAGGCGGCCGCCGAGACGTTCGGCGTCGGCTTCGCGCCGCGCGAGGGCGAGGCCCTGACCACCCTGCTGCGGCAGAAGGGCTTCAGCACCGAGGAGATGGTGACCAGCGGCCTGGTGGCTCAGGGGCGCTCGCTCTACGACCGCTTCCGTGGCCGGCTGCTGTGGCCGATCCGGGAGTCGAACGGCGACACCGTGGGCTTCGGTGCGCGGCGCCTCTTCGACGACGACCGCGTCGAGGCGAAGTACCTCAACACCTCCGAGACGCCCATCTACAAGAAGTCGCAGGTGCTCTACGGCCTCGACCTCGCCCGCAAGGAGATCGCGCGGAGCGCGCAAGCCGTCATCGTCGAGGGCTACACCGACGTGATGGCGTGCCACCTGGCGGGGGTGAAGACCGCGGTGGCCACCTGTGGCACCGCGTTCGGCGACGACCACGCACGCGTGCTGCGACGCTTCCTCGACGACCGCGGGGGGCTGCGCGGGGAGGTCATCTTCACCTTCGACGGCGACGCCGCCGGCCAGAAGGCGGCCCTGCGTGCCTTCGGTGGCGACCAGAACTTCGTCTCCCAGACCTACGTCGCCGTCGAGCCCTCCGGCATGGACCCCTGTGACCTGCGGTTGGCCAAGGGCGACGAGGCCGTGCGCGAGCTGGTCGCCGGCCGTGAGCCGCTCTACCGGTTCGTGCTGGGCAACGTGGTCTCCCGCTACGACCTCGACCGCGCCGACGGCCGGGTCGACGCGATGCGCGAGGCCGCCCGGTTGGTGGCGAGCGTGCGCGACCGGTCCAAGGTCGACGCCTTTGCCCGCGAGGTGGCGCAGATGGTCGGCCTCGAGGTCGACGAGGTGCGTGCCCAGGTGCGCCGCGCCGAGAAGTGGGGCAACGAGAAGCCGCAGGGCCGCGACCGGCGTACGCGCGGCGAGCCGTCGCGCTCCGGAGCCCCGTCCGAGGAGGCCTCACCCGCGGCGCCAGAGCGACGACCGATGCCCGACCTGCGCGACCCCCGGTTCTCGATCGAGCGCGAGACGTTGAAGCTGTTGCTGCAGTACCCGGGCCTGGTGCAGCGCAGCCTCGAGCAGGTCACGCCCGACGACTTCACCCACCCGGCCTACCGTGCGGTGTGGCAGGCCTGCGACGCCCACGGAGGCGCGGCGGCCGCGGTGGCCGACCCGGGGTGGACCGCCCGGGTGCGCGACGCGGCCGACAACCCGTTCGTGTCGGCCGCCTTCGCCGAGCTGTCCGTGGAGCCGGTGCGGTCGTCGGCCGAGCCCACCGAGGCCTACATGTTCGCCCACGCCTACCGCCTGCGTGAGCTGACCGTCCTGAGGCGGATCGCCGACCTCAAGTCGCGTCTGCAACGCATCGATCCGTCGTCCGAGGAGTCCGTGACCGTGTTCACCGAGCTGATGGAGCTGGAGCAGAAGCGTCGTGCGTTGGCCGACAAGGCGGTGGGCGGGTGATCTGGAGTCGCAGCCCCGGGCGTACGTCGGTGCCCACCCTCGCGCGCGGCGAGCGGGAGCTGGCGCGCGCCGTGGCCGAGGACGGCACGGTGCTCGTGGGCACCCGGGACGCCTTCCACCTCGTCCCCGCCAACGACGGTGAGGCGCGGCGCATCCCGTGGGAGCAGGTCGAGGCTGCCGAGTGGGAGGCCGATACCTCGACGTTCAGGCTCAGCGAGGTGGGGGAGTGGGGGCAGGATCGCCCCGAGCACTCGTTCGTCCTCGAGGACGCCCGGTTGTTGCTGGAGATGGTGCACGAGCGGGTGACGGCCAGCATCGTGCTGCAGCGCGACCTGCAGGTGGCCGGGGGCGGTGTGCGGGTGATTGCCCGGCGTGCTCCGCACGGTGACGGAGCCCTGGCATGGGTCTACGAGTACGACGCCGGAGTCGACCCCGAGGACCCTGTCGTACGCGCTGCCGCCGCGGCCGCGCTGCACCGTGCGAAGGAGGAGGTCGGCGACCTCTGAGAGGTGCCGTGGATGGGCCCACCCCGCTTTGGTGTCGCGGCAGGTGTGTTGCTAATGTTCCTCTCGCTGCTCGTGAGGGCGGCTGATCCCCTGTAGCTCAACTGGCAGAGCATTCGGCTGTTAACCGGAGGGTTGTTGGTTCGAGTCCAACCGGGGGAGCCAGAGAAAGGGCCTGACTGCGCAAGCGCGGTCAGGCCCTTTCGTCGTCCTGGCAGCCGCCGTCGGCTCAGGCGGCGTCCGGGTCGGGCTGATGGATGCCGAACGTGTTGCCCTCGGTGTCCAGGTAGTAGCCCTGCCAGGCCATGCCGGGCAGCGCGGTCTTCGGCAGGGCCACCTGGCCGCCGGTCCGCAAGATCGCGGACTCCGTGGCGTCGTAGTCGGCAACCCCGACGGTGCAGACGAAGGCATTGGTGCCCTGCTCGGGAGTCGGAGCCCCGGTGGGCCTGCCCAGGAGACCGCCGTTGATGCCGAGCTCGTCGTCCGGGCCGGTCACCACGCCCCAGTAGGGGGAGCCGGTGACCGCCCCGTAGTCCTGGAACTCCCAGCCGAACACGTCACCGTAGAAGCGCATCGCCCGCTCGAGGTCGTCGGCCTGGATCTCGAAGTGCACCACTCTGCTCATCGTGTGTCCCCTCTCCGTCTACGGCCAGTCTGGCCCTTGTAGGGTCACCCGTCGAGGGGCGGTAGCTCAGTCGGTCAGAGCAGAGGACTCATAATCCTTGGGTCGTGGGTTCGAGCCCCACCCGCCCTACCACCGCCGGACACGTTAGAGCTGGGGGGCACAGGTGAGTCACACGATCGTCTACCTCCACGGGGTCGGTGGGGTGACGCCGCTGGAGGACTGGCTCGATCCCCTCAACGTCGGTCTGGCCCAGGCCGGCCACTCACCGGTCGACCCGGCCTACGACACCGTCGTGCCGGTCACCTACCAGTCGCTGCTCCTCGCGCCTCCTCAGGGGCGTACGTCCCGTGGTGACGACTCGCGGCCGACGTGGGAGGCCCCCGACGACGACGGTGAGGCCGCGCGCGACTACGCGCTCACCCAGGAGGACACCGGGGCCTTCGTCCGACGGCTCACCCACCGCTCCCGTGGCGTCCACTTCGGCCACACGCCGCTACGCCTCTCCGGCCACGTCAGCAACGTCGTCGCCCGGGTGGGCGACCTGACCGAGGCGAAGGTCTACGCCTCGCACCGAGCTGTCCGTGCCGAGGTCGTGCGCGACGTGCTCTCCCAGCTGCCACACGAGGGTTCGGTCGTCCTGGTCGCCCACAGCCTCGGCAGCGTCATCGCTGCCGACCTGCTGACCCGTCTGCCACCGGGACTCCGCGTCAGCGCGCTCCTCACCCTCGGCAGCCCACTGGCCTCGGAGATGTGGAGGCACACCCGCCCGCTGGCGGCCGACTTCCCCTACGACCGCGTGGGCGCGTGGGTCAACGTCTTCGACCCGCGCGACGCCATCACCTTCGGCCGCGGGATCAGCGGCCGGTTCCCGATGGCGGTCGACCTGGCCGTCGACATCCGCTCCCACAGCGTGCGTGGCTACGCGGCCCATCCCGCGGTGGGCGCCGTGCTCGGCCACCTGCTCTACGGAGAACCTGCCACGGCCGGGGAGCGCCCTCCTGCTCGCGCGCTCGCCCCCGGCTGGCACCTGCACCTGCTCGGGCACGCCTACGCCGAGCAGCTCTCCCGCACCTGCTCGCCGAAGAAGTTCTCCTGGCGGCGCCGCTTCGACACCGCCCGGCGGATCGCGGCCACCCGACTCGTGGAGGAGGCCGAGCACGACCTCGACCTCGGCTCGGCCCCCTCGCCCGACGACCTGCTCGACCGGGCCTCCGACCTGGTGCGCGACGTCTGGTCCGACGGCGACCTGGTGCCGCTGGCCGTCCAGTGCCACCTCGCCGCACCGGTGCAGCCCTTCGACCTGGCCGTGGCCCCCGCGCACCGCCGCGCGGCGTTGGAGGCGCTGCTCGACCGCGTACGCCGTCGGCAGGGCAGCATCAGCGACAGCGAGTTCGCCGCCGCGGTGACGGCGGCGGTCGACGCCGCTTCCGACGCCCTCAGCCCGGAGCGCCGACGGTGGCGGGCCGGCTCGGGCGTGGTGGAGGCGGTCTCGGGCGGGGCGCTGTGGTCCACGTTGCCAGCTGGCCTCACCGACCCCAGCCGGGGTCTGGTGGCGACCACCGCGGGCGCCGGGGGAGTGGTCGCGGGCATGCTCGGGCTCCAGGTGGCCACAGGGGTCGGCTCACCGCCCGTCAGGGTCGTCGAGCAGGACGAGGAGGCGGCAGCCGAGCAGCTGCGGGCCGCCGTGGCGGACGCGTTGGCTCGCCTCGGCTCCGCCGACCTCCGCGGCCTGCTGGTGGCCCTGCTCGCCGTCGTCCGGACGCAGGAGATGCTGGGGCTCCCCTCATCCCGCCCACATGTCGAGGAGATCCTGGTCGCTGCTCAGTCCCACCTCGCACAGGAGGCTCACCTGCAGGCGGTGCTCGCACCGAAGCGTCCGGGGAGCCGGGAGGTCGCCGAGCGGGCGGAGCTGGTGGTGCGGGCCGTCGACCAGCTGCTCGCCCCCGCCGAGTCCGGAGAGCCCGTGGAGGCGGGTTAGGCCTAGTGGCCCTCACCCGCCGCCGGCGGGGTGCGTCACCGGCGTCGGTGGGTGGTGCCCGAAGGGCACGGCGTCGCGCTCGCCCAGCGCCGCCAGCACGCTCGGCAGCAACGCCTTCGCGGTGCGACGGTAGCCAGCGCCGGAGGGGTGGAACCGGTCCTCGGAGAACATCTCGTCGGGGCACGTCACGAAGAAGGGGCCGACCACGGCGGCCAGGCTGACCGCGTACGCCCCGTGCTCGGCCGCGACCTGGCGCTGCGCGGCGGCGAGCTGGCGAGACATCAGGCCGGCGAGTGAGCGCAGCGGTTGCGGCACGGCCCGTAGCGCACCGAGGTCGGGGCAGGTGCCGATCACGACAGCGCTGCCGCGCTCCTGCAACGCCGCCACGGCCTGCGCGAGGTGCGTCCGCGACTCGCTCACCCGGACCCGGTGGGTGACGTCGTTGCCGCCCACCACCACGACGCTCACAGCGGGTCGGTAGTCGGCCTCCAGCGTCGCCAGCTGGTCGGCGAGCATCGACGTCTCGGCGCCGACCTGGGCCACGACACGCAGGTGCACGGTGCGCCCCGTGCGTCGCGCGACCCGTTTGGCCAGCTGCCGTCCCAGCGTCCGCCCGGGTTTCTCGGCGCCCAGCCCAGCGGCGATGGAGTCGCCGAGGAGCAGCAGGTCGATGGCCTCCCCGTGCGCTCCCCGGTACACCCGGTCGGCGACGTGGGCTTCCTCGCCCAGCGGCTTGCCGATGACGCGCCGGGCGACCGCGGCCTGACGGGCCAGGAGCACCCGGGCGGCGACGGCCGCCGTGGACGCGCCAGCACCCATCCCCAGCAGCGTGGCCAGCGCGGGGTGTGGCCTGCGGGCCACACTCATGCCGCCGCTGCGGCCAGGCCCGGACGCCGCACGGCTGCGTAGTGCTCGTGGATGAGCTGGTCGACGACGGCGGGCCAGGTGCGTGAGGCGACCGCCGTACGCCCCTGCTCACCCAGGTGTCGCCGGTTCTCGGGGTCGTGGACGAGGTGGGCGACGTGCTGGCGCAGGTCGGCGTCGGAGCCCGGGGCGTACAGCAGGCCCGTACGACCGTGGTCGACGAGGTCGATCGGCCCGCCGGCGGCAGGCGCCACGACGGGCACCCCGCTGGCCTGGGCCTCCTGCACTGTCTGGCAGAACGTCTCGGCCTCACCCGTGTGCACGAAGACGTCCAGGCTGGCGTACGCCCGGGCCAGGTCGACGCCCGAGAGCATGCCGGTGAAGCGGGCCCGGGGGAGGAGTCGGCCGAGCGCGGCCCGCTCGGGTCCGTCGCCCACCACCACCAGGCGCACCCCCGGCAGGTCTGCGAGCGCGGCCAGGCGGCGTACCTGCTTCTCGGCGGCCAGCCGACCCACGTAGCCGACGACGACCTCGTCGCGACCCCGGGTCCAGTGCGAGCGCAGCTCGTCGCTGCGACACTCCGGGCCGAAGAGGTCGAGGGAGACGCCGCGGCCCCACCGGTGCAGGTTCGGCACCCCCATCCGACCCAGTTGCATGAGCGAGGCCGTCGAGGGCGCCAGGGTGCGTCCGGCGCGGCGGTGGATCCGCCCCACCCACCTGGCCACCGCCGGCTCTGCCCGCAGCCCGTACTGGCGGACGAACCCGCCGATGTCGGTCTGGTAGACCGCGACGGTCGGCAGGTCGAGCTTCAGGGCTGCGCGCATGCCCACGGCCCCGAGGGCGATGGGGGAGGCGAGGTGCACGACGTCAGGACGGAACTGCGCCAGGGTTCGCTCGACCACGGGGTCGGGCAGGCCGATGGGAAAGCTCGTGTAGCGGGGCAGCGCCATCGAACGGACCCGCACGACGGGTGCGTTGCGGTAGGAGGCCGCACCCGGTCCGGGGGCGATGACGACCGGTTCGTGACCGGTCTGGAGCAGACGGTCCACGGTGTGGCGCACCGTGTTGGTCACGCCGTTGACCTGCGGGAAGAAGGACTCGGTGACGATCGCAACTCGCATGCAGCGACCGTGACGCGGTGGCGTGAACGGACGGTGGCCGGCGCTGCGGGTCTGCGTGAAGAACGCTCCACCAACCGGCCAACGCCCGTGTCGGCGTCAGGTCTCGCCGGCGATGCGCAGGCTGCTGCCGCTGCCGCTGAGCTGGAGGGTGACGCGGTCGGTGAGCCGGCGACCGTCCGTCATCACGTAGTCGACCTCGTAGGTGACGGTCATGGTGGCGGGGTCGGCGACGACGTCACGCGGCGTCGCGGACTCCACCGTGCGCCAGAACCCCGAGTAGGACCCGAAGCCGTTGCTGGCCTTCTGGAACTCGGGGGTGAGGCGCTGCCACGCGGAGCGCCGGTCGGTGGTCACCTCGGCGAGGTAGGAGGTGACGAACTCCCGCATGGCGCGCTTCGCCGACTCCTGCGACGACGCCTCGGTCACCGGCGGAGCATCGCTCGTGACCCCGGGGCCCGCGGCCGTCAGCTCGGCCTGGTCCTCGCCGCCGCGCCCGAGCTGGAAGGCCAGGATCGTCACGACCACCGTGGTGGCGGCGCCGAGCAGCCAGGCGCCGGTCCTGACGTGACGGCGACCGGCGGCGGCGTACGCGAGGGGCACCGCGGGCGTCGACCGCGTCGACGTGGTGCCGTGACCCCCGACGTACGCAGGGATCCCGCGGACCACGGGGCGGGGGAGACCCGCCTCGTGCGCCTCGTGCTCCGCGTAGTGCAGGAGCGCCTCGTGCACCTGCCACATGGTCCACCGCTGCTGCGGGTCGACGGCCATGGTCCGTTGGAGCACCTGGTCCAGGGGGCCGAACTCGGGCAGGCGCGGCGGCTCCTCGTGCACGATGCGATACATCGTGGAGAGCACGTTGTCGCCGACGTGGTAGGGCGGCCGGCCCGCGAGCAGGTGGAAGAGCGTCGCGCCCAGGGACCACACGTCGCTGGCGGGGCTGGCGCTCCTGCCCGTCGCAACCTCGGGGGCGAGGTACGCCGGGGAGCCGGTGACCAGGCCGGTGGCGGTGAGGGCGTCGTCCTCGGCGCTGCGAGCGATGCCGAAGTCGGTGAGCTTGGCACAGTCCTCGGCGTCGACCAGGACGTTGGAGGGCTTGACGTCACGGTGGACGATGCCGGCCCGGTGAGCGGCGTCCAGCGCCTCGGCCACCTGGGCGAGCAGGCCGGCGGCGCGCACCGGGACCATCGGCCCCTCGGACCTGACGACCTCGGAGAGGTCGGTGCCCTCGACGTACTCCATCACCAGCCAGTGCTCACCGTCGATGACCGCCAGGTCGAGCACGTCCACCACGTGTGGATGACTGAGCGACGCGGCCAGGCGTGCCTCACGGGCACCATCGGGCCCCAGCGGCCCGGATGGCTCCCCGGGCTGGGTGCCGACGCGCTTCAGCGCCACCTGACGACCGAGCACGGTGTCACGTCCGGCCCAGACCGGGCCGCTGGCGCCGCGACCGATCTGGCGCTCGAACGTGTACCTGACCCCACTCACCCCTGCAGCCTAGGCACCCCGACCCAGAACGTCACCGTCTGGCAGGCTAGGCCCGACCGACGCCCCTGCCCTGACCCGCGTCGGCGAAGGAAGGAACGAACGTGTCGAGCCCGAACATCCTGGACGACCTCGAGTGGCGTGGCCTGATTGCCAACTCGACCGACCTCGAGGCGCTGCGTGCGGCGCTGGGGGAGGGCAGTGTCCGGTACTACGTGGGGTTCGACCCGACCGCGCCGAGCCTGCACATGGGCAACCTGGTCCAGATCGTCACGGCCAAGCGCCTGCAGGAGGCCGGTCACACTCCCTTCATCCTGGTGGGCGGCGCCACGGGCATGATCGGTGACCCGCGCGACTCCGGGGAACGCACCCTCAACTCGCTCGACACCGTCAAGGAGTGGGTGGAGAGGGTCCGTCGGCAGATCGAGCCCTTCGTCTCCTTCGAGGGCGACAACGCGGCGACGATGGTCAACAACTACGACTGGACCGCGTCGCTGTCGACGATCGACTTCCTGCGTGAGGTGGGCAAGCACTTCCCGGTCAACCGGATGCTGGCCCGTGACGTGGTGAAGTCCCGGCTCGAGGAGGGCATCTCCTACACGGAGTTCTCCTACATCCTGCTGCAGTCGATGGACTACCTGAACCTCTACCGCGACCACGGGGTGACGCTGCAGTTCGGTGGTTCGGACCAGTGGGGCAACCTCACCGGCGGCGTCGAGCTGATCCGCCGCGCGGCGGGGGGCAAGGTGCACGCCTTCACGACGCCGCTGATCACCAAGGCCGACGGCACCAAGTACGGCAAGACCGAGGGCGGGGCCCTCTGGCTGGACCCCGAGATGATGTCGCCCTACGCCTTCCACCAATTCTGGCTGAACGTGGAGGACGAGAAGGTCGTCGAGCTGCTCAAGATCTTCACCTTCCTCTCACGGGAGGAGATCGAGGCGCTCGAGAAGCAGACCGCCGACGAGCCCTGGTTGCGGGCGGGGCAGAAGGCCCTGGCCGACGCCGTGACGACGCTGGTGCACGGCCCCCGCGAGACCGAGGCGGCCAAGCGGGCGGCCTCGGCCCTCTTCGGCGGCGGTGAGCTGACCGCCCTGCCGCCCAGCACCCTGGGCGCCGCTCTCTCGGAGGCAGGTTCGATCACGCTCCCGGCCGCCGAGCTCGGCACCGTGGTCGACCTGCTCGTCCTCACCGGCCTCGCGAAGAGCAGGAGCGAGGCGCGCCGCACGGTCACCGAGGGTGGCGCCTACCTCAACAACGTACGCGTGGACGACCCCGACGCCGTCGTCTCGCGCGACGACGTGGTCGCCGGCTCGTGGCTCGTGCTGCGCCGCGGCAAGAAGAAGCTGGCGGGCGTGGAGGTGCGCTGACCGCGCCCCAGACCCGGCAGAACGACGACCCTTACCCCGCTTGACCTGCGTTCATGCCTCCTGGACGGCCCCTGTGCGCGGCGTCACCCCACCCCGAGTTGCAGGGGTCGGCCACCGTCGTCTAATGTTCTTCCTGTTGCCGCTGAAGGTGACCGGGCCGAAACCCCGAAGGGTTCCGGGCAGGTCGAGCGGCAGACAACAGCACGTCGAGGTCGGACCTGGTCCGGGCCCAGCGCGCTGAGGTACACCAAGTGCCGTGACCGAACCGCAAGGGAAAGCACGGCAGCGCTTGATCCTTGAGAACTCAACAGTGTGTCATAGTCGACGAATTAGTTTGATATGCCCCGTCGGCATCGGTCTTTTGGTTGGTGTCGATGGATTTCTTTGACAATGAATTCTGACAACGTAAGTTAGTCAGGGTTTGTTCTTGTCG
>NZ_JADCSA010000287.1 GCF_015070385.1 Nocardioides malaquae
CGCGGAAAATAACCCGCAACATCCACATGGTGAACAAAATCCCGCAAATGCCGAATGGATACGCCATCGCGTAACTCATCCCCATCTGATCGACCATTTCCATTGGTGTACCCAGGTCGCGCAAAATCTGCTGCCCTGCCCCCAGCGCTGGCGTATTGGTAACCGCACCGGAGAAAATCCCCAGCACTACCGGCAGTGGAATATCAAACAGTTTATGCAGGATGGCGGTAACCAGACCACCGATGATGACGATCAGAACAGCAAACAGGTTGAGGCGTA
>NZ_JADCSA010000288.1 GCF_015070385.1 Nocardioides malaquae
GCGTTGTTTTGGTAATCGTTATAGACTTTATATTCCTGATAATTTTTTAACCAATTAAAATAGGCTTCGACAGCATTGTAAAGAACTTCGTTGACAACCAGGCTCTGTTTATTTAGGCTTATATCCTTGTATAATTTGGATTGCTTAAGTGTTGCCATACGTTCTTTAGCAAGAAATCCTTTTGCTAAAGACATTGAAACCCCAGCACTATAAAGTCCGTCATCTGGCACATTAGATTCTGGGTTAAGATAGTATCCGTCATTATTCTCGTAGTTAGCC
>NZ_JADCSA010000289.1 GCF_015070385.1 Nocardioides malaquae
ACTTCTCCCCCCTTTCCTATTTCCCCTTCAGCTGTCCTGTAAAAAATGATAATAAAGGCGAAAGCCAACAAAAAATATCTTAAAAAAAAAAGAACATAGGGACAGCCTGGGATATGGGAAAATGAAGGCCTGCCCCTTGGATAAGATTAGTAGTGGGAGCCTACAGGGGTAGGCAACCTTAGGCACAGGTGCCAGCATTGGCACTCGGGAGGGTGGTCACTGGCACACTGGCAGAGGTGTGAGAGAGAGAGGATTTACATTTTAAAATCATATATTGTT
>NZ_JADCSA010000290.1 GCF_015070385.1 Nocardioides malaquae
TGACCATTTCTGATGCAGTTGTTCAAAAAAACACCATGATGAAGTGTGATGAACTTCAAATCAGCGTGTTAGAGGTTAATTGCGAAAGGGGAGATTTATTTCGGCTCTGCCCTTGAGTTTAGCGAGGCATACAAGTACTATAACGCGTCATTTTTCAGCCGACCTTTAACACGTTCCTTGCCTCCCCGGGATTCGGCTGACCCAGACAGGAGGCTGAATAATCCGTAAGGAGCAATTCGATGCGTCATTACGAAATCGTTTTTATGGTCCATCCTGAC
>NZ_JADCSA010000291.1 GCF_015070385.1 Nocardioides malaquae
ATCATAAAAAAATATGAATGAATTTGGGTTTGATGTCAAATCAAATCATTCTCCCCTCCCCTCCCATGGCATGTGTGGTGGTTATGGTAATCCATGGCGATTGTTTATGATCATTCTTCTTGTTGTTCAGTGTGTAATGTGTGAATTGCTTCGAAACCAATACACAACAAGGCCATTACTTATAACCTCAAGAAGACACTATGGCTACTGAATAGCCTAGGCCTACTTGAAAGCAACACAAATATGAGGAAATTAAGTCTGTTTTATTCCCTAATATC
>NZ_JADCSA010000292.1 GCF_015070385.1 Nocardioides malaquae
GTAGCATTGTATATACCTAACCTACCTACGACGTAAGACTTTGGCATCCCCGGTTTAGGCGGTTCATCTCTCTGCTCATAATACCACTGGTACTTCTCATTGAGTGCAACGTTTCGCTATTCCATCTACGTTGGCTACCAGTTCCTGTAAACTTGCTGTATGTTAATGCCGTACCCATGTCCAAAAGGAACGCTCTGCGCCCAAAATCACGTTCCATCAATAGCCAACAATGACATTGATCACAACTTGAAGCTCTCTCTGATGGCCTCTCCAAACCT
>NZ_JADCSA010000293.1 GCF_015070385.1 Nocardioides malaquae
GGAGAAATTTACATGGCCTTCAATGGGCGACACTATAGTCTCACCTACTCTGTTGAATGACAATGGAATATTATGAATGCTGTAGCAGACCCTTTATTACCGCTGCCTACACGTCTGGTAACATTGCTTCATGGCTATGCCTGTGTTTTTGGCCCCCCGAAAATGTGGATTTCGATACCGGTTCCTGCTTTACGATTCGATACCGGTTCCTGCTTAACGATTCCGATATCGGTTCCTGCCGGTACCGATACTTCGGTACCCATCCCTAAACCCCGCCC
>NZ_JADCSA010000294.1 GCF_015070385.1 Nocardioides malaquae
GATCCGTTGCTTTAACTGCAACATCCGTGCCGGGGTGATGTGCGGCGACGGCACGTTAAAGACGTCCTCAGTCTCTAACTCAATATCCGTGCCAAATGAACTCTGATAATTGTCTATAGGATTTTCATCTCCGGGGGTCACATTGCCGGATTCATCGGCCGACATCGCAATGGTGCCACCAGTGTGTAATACCAAAATCTTCTTCAAGAATACTCCTCCTCATCTTTTCACGTGCCTACGCACATCTAACAGTAAAATTATTTTAGGCTTGCCATCGC
>NZ_JADCSA010000295.1 GCF_015070385.1 Nocardioides malaquae
ATAAAGTAATATCGACTTTCCCGAGTCATACAGATAGGATTAAAAGGCTGATGCATTATACATTAGACGAGTTATTGTGAACACTTAACTATTTTTGTCAACTCACTTTTAAGAACAAGACTAACTGCTCATTAGAACCTTGCTTTCCTTCGAAATTTTCTTTAACAGGAAAGGCGACAAGATGTCTGTGCTCGGTCAGTTAATAACCTTATTAACAATAATATTGGTCTTATTCTTGGTGTTTGTTTACGTTGATCCATTCAGAGGACTACGCAATG
>NZ_JADCSA010000030.1 GCF_015070385.1 Nocardioides malaquae
CAAAACTGATGCTCCTATTGGCCGTCAAGGCCGTGGGGACTCAGCGCTGCAAGATCAGCTGCCAGGCGAATCCCACACGGTTGAACGGCTCGCGGTCGCAGAGCCCCAACTCGAGCGCCAGGAGGTCTTCGAAGAAGGCCGGGTCGTGCTTGGCGGTGTTGTCGACGAGTAGGTCGTTCGCGATCCGGTTGCCGTAGACCCCGACGGGTGTCATGCCCGCCTCGGTTGCCTCTCTCGCGATGGTGTCGACGTTGACCTTCCTAGCGTCCGTTTGGAAGGTCTCGACCTTGGCTCGCTCAGCCTGTAGTTCGGCGAGTGCCGCAGCGGGGCCGCTGTTCAGCAACTCGCGAAGGACGCGGCCGTCGGGGTTGACGTCCATGATCGAGAGCCGCCCGCCTGGACGGACGTGACTCGCAAGGGTCGCGACATCGCGATCGGCACCGCTGCGGTAGCGCAGCACGAAGTGACACATCACGAGGTCCCATTCACCGTCTGGGAGATCATCCAGACCACCACGGATCGTCGTGATGTTGGTGCCCGCAGTGGCCGCGCGCCGCGTGGCCTCTTCCAACCACTCTGCTGAAGGATCGACGATGGTCACGTCGTGCCCCGCCAGCGCGAGCGGCAGTGCGTCCATGCCGTCGCCGCCCCCAACATCAAGGACACGGATCTGCTTGCCGAGGTGTTCTGTCTGACGTTGTAGGACCTCGCCGACAACGCCGTACCGGATCCGCGCCCACGGGGTTTCCGTGTAGTCGCGCCAGGCTGCCAACTTCTCGCTGAACACGTCAGTCACGTGGCCAGTCTGCCGTCCCCGTGATTGTTGGGCGTCATGCGGCGGCCAGCCAGTCGCGGTAAGTCTGGGCCAGCTCGTCGTTCCTACGGATGCCACGCTCAAGTTCGCTGATCGTGGTCGGCCACACGCCGAGCTGGTTCGCCGCCGCGGTGAGGGTGATGTTCTTGGCCTGACGCAGTGGACGAAGGTCGTCGACGCCGGGGACCGTGACCGGTGTGGTGAGCAGCCGGAAGACCTCCCGCGCGATCGCGCGCTTGAGCTTGCGCAGGATGTCGCGGCTGCTGAACCCAGCGTCGCGCTGACGTGCCACGTACTCCTTGGTCCGTGGGTCGCTCGACATCCGCACCAGCGCGATCCGGTAGAGCGCCCCGTTCGCACCGCGGTCCCCGCCGCGCGAAAGGCGATGGCGGGTGACCTTGCCCGACGACGCGGGGATCGGACTCGCACCGCATAGAGCGGCGAAGGCAGATTCGCTGCGGAGGCGGTCGGGGTTGGCGCCGGCGGTGAGCAGGAGCTGGGCTGCGGTGTCGGGCCCGACGCCGTAGGCGGCACGCAGTCCGGGGTTCGCGGCGGTGACGAGCTGGTCCAGTTCGGCACCCAGCCGCACGTGCTCACGGGCGAGTTCGTTGCAGCACTGCGCGAGGGTCTTCAGGACGAGCAGGACGGCTCGCTCGACGGGCGTCCGGTTGGCCGGGACCTGCATCCGCGCTAGGACCGTGAGTCGCTTCTCCTTGGGCATGTCGCGGTACTTCTCCCGGATCACGGACGGCGCGGTGATGAGTTGGGCGTGGATCTGCCGCATCGCGCCTGTGCGGGCCTTCATCGCCGATCGCCGGGCGTTGTGCAGCGCACGGATGCCTTCGAGCGCGGCTGCGTCCTTAGCCGGGGCGATGCGGTGGTTGCCCAACGCGGCCCTCGCTGCTTGGTAGGCGTCGATCGGATCGGACTTGCCCAACCGACGTCGCTCGGCCCGTTCGGGGCGGATGACCTCGACCACCAGCAGCCCTTCGGCCACGGCCTCCGCGGTGATCCCTACACCGTAGGACGAGGTGCCTTCGATGCCGATTGCGATCGGGTCGCCGTGGCTGGCGATGAACGCCAACGCGCGGCGGTAGCCAGCCGGGGTGGTGGGGAACTCCTGGTCGGCCAGGTCGTGCCCGAGGCTGCTGATCACGGCCACATGGATGGAGTCTTCGTGGGTGTCGACCCCGCCGTAGACCTGCCCGGATTCGTCGTTCGCTGTCACGCTGGAACTGCCTTCCACTCGATGGAGGTAGGCCCCAGCCGGGTGGGCAGACAGGACAGTAATGAGGCGCTTGCCAGGCTCTTATGAAGTCATGTCCGCCCGGCTGGCGCCGTCATACGGACCCGCACCGGCCGGGCAATACAGTTGAAAGACAGTCCAGCAGGACGTCAGTCGGATGAGACGAGCCACGACCGCCGCGGGCGGTTCTCATCATTACTGTCGG
>NZ_JADCSA010000296.1 GCF_015070385.1 Nocardioides malaquae
GACCACAGCGCTAATCTGTTTGTCAAGTTTGAGAGCATTATCCAATTTGACTCCAAGGTTGGAGACAACGTTTTTAGCATAGGGCTGCAGGGAACCCAGGTCGGTGGGTGACTATCACTACGGATATAGTAATCTTGCACCACCAGGCTTTCTACAGCGGACAAAAGCCTGGTATTCTTTCCAAAACTGAGCCGCGTGATCCGATTTAGAAAAGATAGTCAAACTAAACCCCCAAAAACCCAAAAAACAATCGTGTTCCGGTGGTTTGCTCCGGTTGG
>NZ_JADCSA010000297.1 GCF_015070385.1 Nocardioides malaquae
AACAGATATTTTTTTTCAACATGAAAGAGCAACGAGAATATCATTATTAACGTTTGCCCTTTATTCAGGTTCGTATCTTGGTCCATTTGTTGCTGGTTATATTGTTGACAATGAAACGTTAGGTTGGAGATGGTGCTATTGGTTTTTGGTTATCTTTTTTGGAAGTTTATTCGGTATCCAGTTATTTTTCATGGAAGATTCCACATTTGTTGCACAGAGAAAAAATTACACACAAGAGGGTAAAGAGATCTTAACAGAAGTCTTAAGAAAAGAAGAAA
>NZ_JADCSA010000298.1 GCF_015070385.1 Nocardioides malaquae
GTCACTGAGAATGCAGAAGAATCACAAGGTTAGTTCAGTACAATAAATGGCGCATGTGGTAGTTACAAGTGTTTAAATGGAATCAAAATGCAGGGACTGTATTTGTCACACACAAACACACCTCTGTATGATGCAGTAGACTGTATTACAAGTCATGTCAAACCTACTGTATATTGTGCAAAAGTCTAAATATTGGCCAGGGTGGCTGGTGTAGCATTCCGGTAACCAAGGCTGTGCTTGTTTGAATTCAGATCCTGACAACCTTTGCTGTATCATAT
>NZ_JADCSA010000299.1 GCF_015070385.1 Nocardioides malaquae
GTGTTTTCTCATTGGAAAAAATGTGCTGAAAATGATGAGCTATGTTAAAAAGTTCTCAAAATGTCCCATCTCCCCCAAAAACCCCTTTTTGGTAAATAACACAGGCGAAATTGTGTAAAGGCAAATATTAATTTGCTGAAATTACATAAACAGACTAGGAAGTCTGAAATTTGGCATTGAGTATCCTGACACACAGGGATAAGTGGCAGAATAGGATTTGGGGACTTGCTACCATTGTACTTTTAGATAAGACCAAGTTCATCCCCAAAAACACACCA
>NZ_JADCSA010000300.1 GCF_015070385.1 Nocardioides malaquae
GAAAAATCTTCAAGGTGCTAAAGAAGGTGGGTCATCTTTAATCATTTCTTAAAAAACATGCACATTGTTTATCTGTGGGCTTGCCTAAAGCTTGTGTGATTGGTGTATTTGACATAGGAATTCAATTTTCATATTCTGTAAACAAAAATAATGAAATACCATATTGCATATTCTTCTGTGAGGGTGAAATTCAACCAGCAAGTCTAAATGATTACCATAGGTGTCCGTAGTTAAAGAATAATCCAGTATTAAATATCATAGTGTTGTTTGTAATATCA
>NZ_JADCSA010000301.1 GCF_015070385.1 Nocardioides malaquae
AAAAGGGGGGAAGGGATATGAATAACGAAGAGGGGCGAGGGGCAAAAAGAGGGAAGGGGGGGGTCATGGAGACGGAAGGGGGAGGGGCTTTAAAATCAAATAAGGGGAGGAGTCTGAATATCAATGAAGGGGGAGGGGCTTAATGACGGAAGGGGAGGGCCTTTAATATCAAATAAGGGGGAGGAGTCTGAATATCAATGAAGGAGGAGGGGCTTAATGACGGAAGGGGAGGGGCTTGAAGACGGATGGGGGAGGGGCTTGAAAATCAAATAAGCGGA
>NZ_JADCSA010000302.1 GCF_015070385.1 Nocardioides malaquae
ACAAATGAAATTCTTGAAACCTATGGGCCTAGGCCTAGTGAAGCTACAACTTATGTGCAACGTTTTAAGGCGAAAAATGGTAAATTAACACCAGAATTTAAAGAAGATTTACAGTATTGGTATAACAATGATAAAGGGCAGAATGTTCTTAATGATGTTACCGAATTACTATGTCAGATTAAATCTAAGGTTTGCCTATAAAATTAAATGTAATGGTGCCAATTTGAGTTGGTTTTGAAGCGTCTTTGCTAAATTTTGCTTCTTTAGCGTATTCCAAG
>NZ_JADCSA010000303.1 GCF_015070385.1 Nocardioides malaquae
GCTTATCAATAAGTAATTAAATAAACAATAAATTGATAGATAAGTAAATAGATAAATTGATAAAAACAATAATTAAAATATATAAATGAATAAATGTATCAGATAATAGATAAATAGATAAATGAATTAATGTATAAAAGAATAGATATATGAATAAATAAAAGAATAGGTAAATAAAGGAAATAATAAAAAGATAATTGAATTAATACATAAATAAAATTAGATTGAATTAAAGGAAGATAAGACGAAGATAGTATCCATAAGGATTGCTTCATTGG
>NZ_JADCSA010000304.1 GCF_015070385.1 Nocardioides malaquae
ATTTTTCATTAGTCTCTTTTTTTTTTATAAAAATACCTTTCAAAATCTCTACATAGTAAGTTTTTCACCTTTAAAACTTTTCCCAATTGGTGATATTTCCTGCTTTTTGGTGTTGTTAGCTAACAGATAATAATGGAATATTTTCCCTTTTTATTAATGTTTTTTTATAAAATATATATTTTATTTATTCACTTTAAATCTCAGTTGCCCTCCTACTGTACCATTTCTCCTATCCTTCCAGTTCCACCCCTATAAATCCCTCTCTCCATTATCCCCTT
>NZ_JADCSA010000031.1 GCF_015070385.1 Nocardioides malaquae
AGCCCCTGATCTCCGAGGCCGTGCGCGGCGAGGGCGCCTTCCTCGTCGACTTCGAGGGCAACCGGCTCATGGAGGGTGTCCACCCGCTCGCCGACCTGGCGCCGCGCGACGTGGTCGCCAAGGCGATCACCCGCCGGATGATGGAGACCGACCGGCCGCACATGTGGCTCGACGCCCGCCACCTGGGCGCGGAGTTCTGGCAGCAGCGCTTCCCCACGATCCTCGCGACCTGCCGCAGCCACGGCGTCGACCCGGTGACCGAGCTGATCCCGGTCGCCCCGGCCCACCACTTCGTCTCCGGCGGCGTCGCCACCGACCTGTGGGGGCGTACGTCCGTGCCCGGCCTCTACGCCACCGGCGAGGTCGCCTGCTCCGGCGTGCACGGCGCCAACCGGCTCGCCTCCAACTCCCTGCTGGAGGGCCTCGTCTTCTCCCGGCGCATCGCCGAGGTGCTGCCCGCCGAGCTGCGGGACCAGGTCGAGCCGGTCACCGAGAGCCGCACCCCCGGCCTCGTGGACCCCGCCGCGCGACGCGAGCTGCAGGAGGTCATGACGACCCTCGTCGGCGTGCTGCGCTCGGCCGACGGCCTTGACCGGGCGACCGTGGCGCTGGACGAGGTCGGCGCCCGGGCCACGGACGTACCGGCCACGGCGTCGTGGGAGACCACCAACCTGGTGGCGGTCTCGACCGCCCTCACCCTCGCCGCCCTGCTGCGCGAGGAGACCCGCGGGTCGCACTGGCGCGACGACTTCCCCGAGCGCGACGACGTGCGGTTCGGCGGCGGCCACATCGACGTCACCCTCGTCGAGGGCCATGCCGAGGCGGCGTTCGTGCCCGCCCCGGCCACCGATCCGTCCGTGCTGGAGAGGAGCCCCTCGTGAGTGCCGTCCCGCCCCCTGCCCTGCCCGTCGTCGAGCTCGGTCAGGTGCCCGCCGGCCTGCTCACCGAGCTGACCGACGCCGGCCTCGACGTCGAGGCCCTCTGGCGCCACCTGACGCTCGCCCTGCTCGAGGACGTGCCTCCCGGCACCGAGGACACCACCAGCGCCGCCACCATCACCGACGACGCGCGCGCCGCCGGTGCCTTCGTCGCCCGCGAGTCGGGCGTCGTGAGCGGGCTGGGAGTCGCTGCGCTCGTCTTCCACGCCGTCATGGGTGACACCGTCGACGTGACCGACCGGCTGCCCGACGGCAGCCGGGTCTCGGCCGGCGACGTGGTCATGCGGGTCTCCGGACCGGCTCGGGGCCTGCTCACCGCGGAGCGGACCGCCCTCAACTTCGCCTCACACCTCTCCGGCGTCTCCACCGCGACCGCCCGGTGGGTCGAGGCGCTGGAGGGCACCGGAGCCAAGGTGCTCGACACCCGCAAGACCCTGCCCGGGTGGCGCGACCTGCAGAAGTACGCGGTGCGCACCGGCGGCGGGGTCAACCACCGCTTCGGTCTGCACGACATGGCGATGGTCAAGGACAACCACGTCGTGGCCGCCGGGGGCGTCGTGCCCGCGCTGGAGGCCGTGCGTCGCGCCTACCCCGGCCTGCCGGTCGAGGTGGAGGTGCAGGACCTCGACGAGCTGCGCCAGGTGCTCGAGGCGGGGGCGGAGCGCATCCTGCTCGACAACATGTCGACCGCCGACATGGCCGAGGCGGTCCGCGTGACCGACGGCCGGGCGGTGCTGGAGGCCTCCGGCGGCCTCACCATCGACCGGGCCCGCGAGGTCGGTGAGACCGGGGTGGACTTCCTCTCCGTCGGTGCGCTGACCCACTCGGTCACCGTCTTCGACCTCGGTCTGGACCTCGACGAGGAGTGAGGCGATGACGCTGCTCGCGGCCGACATCGGCAACTCCCACACCACCCTGGGTG
>NZ_JADCSA010000305.1 GCF_015070385.1 Nocardioides malaquae
GTCAAATAAATTGTACATGGCTCCATACTTTGTTTCAAGCAGGTCTGTGCATAAGTCAGTTTTTTAAGGCGTGATGAGAACAAGGCCGTCTGAATGGCTTTTATCTGACAGTGTTAAACTGTTATCCTTTCAGAAGACTCAAATCGTTGTTTAATGACTCTTGCAGATCGCTCGTGACTGAGAGTAATATGGATCAGGAGAGGCCGGCACATTGCATTACATTACTCGCCACAAACACGGTTTGCTTTCCACAAACAAGCCAAAACACTCCACATATC
>NZ_JADCSA010000306.1 GCF_015070385.1 Nocardioides malaquae
ACGTTATTTTAATACTGATCAAGCTGAACCGTGTTACCTAGTATAAGCTCACATTAACAACTCAATACACGGCTCCTATAGTTCGTCGATCGGGGAATGCAACACGAGCCTTAATATATTTGCCAACTTTGGCATAGCAACAAGGAAGTGCCAGACAGTGCATTGGGGAGCTTGTTGGCTAATGATGTTAGCTGATCCGCTGCTCAATGTTGACAGGCCGTGGCGCCCAATCTGTGGGCGTGTAGACGTAGTAGTAGCCTACCCCTAAGAGCCCTGTG
>NZ_JADCSA010000307.1 GCF_015070385.1 Nocardioides malaquae
CTTATGTACATTGATAGGCCCATGCATATTTCAGTAAAGAGGATGGGCTGTGCGTGTTGATGGTTGATTCGGGTCGGATTGCAGAATGACGTCAGGCTCGATTTACAAGTGTTTGATCACAATCACCCAGGAAATAGGGCAATTGAGAATATCCCGTATCGTATGAGAATACACATGGACAATGTAGTTTCTACTCTACAACACTTTATTTGAAGTGAGGGTTTTAATAGCCGGATAGGTTGGATAGAATAGGTCGTTAGACAAATGAAATAAAAACG
>NZ_JADCSA010000308.1 GCF_015070385.1 Nocardioides malaquae
GAAATATTCCGACTTTTAGCTGAGTGCGAAGAACGCGATATCGAGCTGATAAAAGGCCTTAGGGCAGACCTGCGTGAGGCGGGTGAGAGCAATATTGGTATAATTTTTCAGCAATAAGACCAGAAAACGTGATTTAACGCCTGATTTGTCGTACCTGGAGTCTTCCCTTTCGCCCCCCGTCTGGTCTACATTTGGGGGGCGAAAAAAAGTGGCTATCGGTGCGTGTATGCAGGAGAGTGCTATTCTGGCATTTCCGTCGCACTCGATGCTTAGCAAGC
>NZ_JADCSA010000309.1 GCF_015070385.1 Nocardioides malaquae
AATAAAATAAGGATAAAAACATTAAATTCCCAGTACTATGTATGTGCATCAAGCATTATTTGTACGACCACTATGGTCGGTGAGTTTTAATTTACGCTGAATTACCCAATTTGACATGATTATTTTTTGGGAGAGAACCACACAGCATGAAAGGGCAGCCATTAGTGTATGAGTATCATATCATGTTAACAATAGTCAAAGATGTGACTGAACGAAATCTAGCCCATCAAATTTTCTTATCAGAGAGTAAAAAGTTCTTGCACGCAGAAAAGTGGTAC
>NZ_JADCSA010000310.1 GCF_015070385.1 Nocardioides malaquae
TTAGCCAGTTATCATTGTTGTTATCTTTATTTTTATTTAACTTTTTATAATTTAGGTTTTTATTTACTTTCCTTCAATTTGTTCAATATGCTTAGAATGTTAGTCATTTTTAGCAAAGCTACCCTGTCATTAAAGGCTTTTAGGAATACATATCAGTAGCCAACTATCATCGTTGTCATTTTCATGTATTTTATTTCTCGTATTGTGTAGATTATTTTTAATCTTTTATCAATTTGATCAATATATTTTACATGCCAGTCATTTTTTACAAAACCACC
>NZ_JADCSA010000311.1 GCF_015070385.1 Nocardioides malaquae
TTTGCCAGAAAGCATTTTCCAGTATCCCTTCAGCGTCACTTTTTGCCGCAATTACGTTGCCAGGCTGATTCGCTTCGATATAAAGCGTGCGATAGCCCATAGAAGGGACAATCTGGTTGATCTGTATATCAAACTCCATAAAGGGATCGTAATTACCGTAATGAACTATTTGCCGATCGATTAGGCCTGGATCGATCTCACGGGCATGGCGAATAAAATACGGTACAGGCTGACCGCGATCGTCCCGCAAATTAAACTGGCTGGCGCGCAGCCGCACA
>NZ_JADCSA010000312.1 GCF_015070385.1 Nocardioides malaquae
TGTGTTTATAGGTATAATGATGTTATTGTTTACTGTAGTGATTTCATTTGTTTGTGTGCAACAAAGTAATCATGAACACATTGTTAAATCCATTTGGTAATGTCCACATCTCCATGATCTTTATTTTGACTTTGTTTTCGTCCCAGTGTTGCGCCAACAGTCTGCCGTCGCTGTCCTACCAGAGGTGAATGAAAAAAGAAGGTTGGCGAAGCAAAAACAACACAGCTGTGATCAGTGTGGGAAACACTTTACTTGCATTACCAAACTAAAAACACAC
>NZ_JADCSA010000313.1 GCF_015070385.1 Nocardioides malaquae
CTGACACAGGCTTGCGAAACAGCGCCGTTCAGTGGTAATCAGCGGTAGTGTAGGCCATACCCAATAAACCAATTGACACCACTGAGGCTTCGGAGCCAGGGACGGAGCCAGGCATGGAGGCACGGAGGGACAAAGTTGTCTGTAGGAGCGATGAGGCATCGCTCAAAAAACAGAAATGGCTTAAAACTATGGCACTGCATCCTTAAGTAAAGAACCTGAGTAATTTTTCTAACAGTGGCCTACGGTTGAGTGTGCGTGTGCGCGTGCGTGCGTGTGT
>NZ_JADCSA010000314.1 GCF_015070385.1 Nocardioides malaquae
TTGTGGATCTGCCATATTATTTTATGAAATGTCTGGATCTTTTTTTTTTATAATTTATTTGCAAAATCTTCCCTATAATGAAAATGTGGAGTTCAATGGGCTGTCACGACTAGGACATTTTAAATGGCGATTAATTGTCACTCAAATAATTGCGATTAACGATTTAATTGTTATTGGCGTTGAAGATTGGAACAGAAAAACATTTTAATTTCTGTTTGGTTTTTAGGCTTCATAATCACAAATTGCACCGGGGCAGATATGACCAGTAACTTAAATA
>NZ_JADCSA010000032.1 GCF_015070385.1 Nocardioides malaquae
CCTGACTTGGGTCAAACGCCTTAGTGCCTTGCGGCGGGTGTTTGCAAGGCCTTGAGGAGAGCTTCGTCGTCAGGGCTGAGTCCGGGCGGGATCGTGGTGGTGATGCCATTGATCTCGACGGTCGCTGAACGCAGTGGCTTCAGGGTCCGCAGAACCCGGCGCAAGGACAACCCTGTGCGGTTCTGGACCTCGCGGCTGATGGCCAGCGCGGTGAACACGATGGTGAGGTGGGCCTCGATCGCATCCCTGGTGCGCGCGAACATCGGCCGGGCCCGCAGGTCGGTCTTGGACATCCGGAACGACTGCTCGACCTGCCACAACGCGTGATAGCTCCCGATCACCTCGCTCGCAGGCATGAGATCGGCGGGGATGTTGGTGACGTAGCCCTTCAACCCGACCAACCGTCGGGCCCTGGTCAGTGAGGTCTCGTCGAGTTCAGCAGCACCGTTGCGGGTCTTCACGAACCGCGGCGCCCGCGCCGTCTTCTCCCCGGCCACGACGGCCTTGGCGCGCTCTTCTTGCAACGTCAGCGTCCGGTTGTCGCGCACGGCCCGCTTCTTCGAGTACGCCCACACCGCCCGCCACGACCCAGAATGCTGTCCGGGGTCCCAGATAGGTTCGGCCTTCACCGACGGGTTGCTCGCCGCGTCCTTGTGATGGCCGGTGCGTGGGGTGAGGGTGTCGATGACCTGACCGTCGGCGAACGCGTCGCCGTGCCAGCGGAAGTGGGACTCCAGATCCTTCGGCGCCTTCGTCACCCTGGATCCGACGATGAACCGCAGCCCGGCCTCGTCCAGCGCCGAGAGGTTCGACGCCGACAGCATTCCGGCGTCCGCGACGACGACCATGTCGGCCAGCCCGTGGCGGGCCTGGAACTGCTTCACGATCGGGATGATCGTGGTGGTCTCGGCCTTGGTGCCTTCGTAGCAGCCGATCTCGAGTGGGAACCCGTTGCGGTCCACCAGGAGCCCGACCACGATCTGCGGGTCGACGCGACGTTCCTTGGAGTACCCGACCTTCCTGAGGTCGTCCTCCTTCTCGGCCTCGAAGTACAAGGTGGTCACGTCGTAGAGCACCAACGACACATCCCCGGCGGTGACGGCGTGGTTGAAGCAGGCGGTCGCGATCTGATCGCGGTACCCGCCGGCGTGAGCACGACGCAGCGTCCGTTTACGGGTCGAAAGACTCGCTGACACGCGCCCCATCTCTGCCAGGACCCGGTCGATGTCGAGCAGACTGGTCGGCTCGACCACACGGGCGATCACCAGGTCACGGAAGACCTCGTCGTCCACGACGTCGAAACCCAGGCTGGAGTACACCCCAGCCAGCGCGTCGTAGACCAACCCCGAGGAAGTCTTCAGCACCCGCGCACGCGACACCCGCTGGCGCGAAAGGGGCGCCGGCGTCGCGGTGTCCGCGAACAGTCCCGGCGGGGTCGACGGCGTGACCATGGTGGCCTTCGCGACGGCCGGGGTGATCCCCAGGTCGAGGACCCCCTGCTGGTCATCGGCCAGCAGCCGGTTCGCTTCCTCGATCAGCAGCCCGAGCTCGGCCTCGTCACGCGCCGAGCCGACATGGCGAACGATCCGCCGAAGACCATTGACCGACTCCGCGATCTGCACCGCCGTGGCCCCCGAAGCCGTACGAACCTTGCGGACCCAAGCCACCAGACGATCCTACCGACCCGAATTAGTGCCTTGCCGACGCACTAAGAACAAGCATCACCGCAGGTCAGCGCGTTCCAGCCCTCAGGAATCTGTGCAA
>NZ_JADCSA010000315.1 GCF_015070385.1 Nocardioides malaquae
GTTGATGGTCAACGGTTTGTCTGCGGTATAACCCGCTTCAGCCAGCAGTTTTTTCGCTTCTTCGTTACGTTTTTCCTGGCTCCAGCCAAACCATTCTGGCTGAGTCAATTTTGCGCCATCAGTATACGGTGGAGTGTAACCATAGGCGGGCATGTTGCCCTGCGCTTTCACTTTATTAACAATGATATCGCGGTCCATACCTAGTTTCAGTGCGGTACGCACACGCACATCGTTGAATGGCGGTTTCTGGTTGTTAATTTCGTAATAGTAAGTGCAC
>NZ_JADCSA010000316.1 GCF_015070385.1 Nocardioides malaquae
CAAGGAAAGTCACTCTGACACAAGAGCAATAGTCAAGCTGGAACTAATCCAGCTTATGAAAGTTTTTACCCAGGAAAAAGATTAAGATAGCACTAATTTTATTAGGTACTATGATAGAGAGAGTGCAAAGGCAAGTGCTATGGCAGTATGACAGTTAATAATAATGAATCAAGATGGAAAGAAAAATCATCTTCCAGGAGAGAAAATGTCAAATTCAAATTCAAAAGCAAATGTTTTGAGCTGCCACAATATTCTCCCTTAGCGGTTTTATTTACTT
>NZ_JADCSA010000317.1 GCF_015070385.1 Nocardioides malaquae
AATGTGTTATCCCAACATCAGTTTGACGTTGGATACTTACATATGCTGTTGTTCGATTTTTGACCAACCTCAGTGTCTGCCTAAGGTTATTATGACAACGTCAACAAAGCATTGCAGTCTAACGTCACTAGACATTGGTATTTGGTTGGTTTTAAGTTGTGTTGGTAACTCACCAATAACCAACGTCTGTTTAACGTATTATCCCAACGTCATCCTGACGTCTAATATTGACTTTCTGTTGTTGGATATTTGACCAAACCACAATGTCTAACCAACG
>NZ_JADCSA010000318.1 GCF_015070385.1 Nocardioides malaquae
ATAAAGAAACCACGCGTAAGGACGTTCCATCCTTGCGTTTGGGTAAAGTGAGCATCGCGAAAGATACCGCATCGGTATTCCGTAACGGTCAAACAGCAGAGTATCAGATGATCATGACGGTTAATGCGACCGTGTTGATCCCCGGCCGTGATATCTACCCGATTAGCGCCAAAGTCTTCCGTTCGTTCTTCGATAACCCGCAAATGGCGTTAGCGAAAGATAACGAACAAGACATGATCGTAAAAGAGATGTACGACCGTGCTGCCGAACAGCTGAT
>NZ_JADCSA010000319.1 GCF_015070385.1 Nocardioides malaquae
ACAAAACCAAAACATACATGATCATGTCGGTCCTCCATCTAGGGATCCATCGCCGTTTAGCGAAGGTGTTGTCTTGTTGTAATGTGTTGTTATAACAGCACAGCGCGTCCTTCATCAGATGCCTCGGAGAGCAACATAACGGTACAAAAAAGGGATGAATATATTATATAGGCTGAAGTAGAACGGTGTCGCGAGCATAAAAAGGAGAGATCTACAAGCTAAAAGAGCGTCCCGATGCGGTGCGTTGTTACCTTGTAGATCTGTTCTTTTTTCGACA
>NZ_JADCSA010000320.1 GCF_015070385.1 Nocardioides malaquae
AGTTGCCAACTAATTTAGTAGTAACTAATCGCTGGCATTTTTTATTAATACCATGCAGGAATATAGGGTCAAGAACAGAGGATAATAATTGAATAAACCTTTTTGAAAAGAGTACTGTTACTTTAAGCCTGACCAATGTGCAGCTGTTCTTTAATCAAATGTATACAGAAAAAGTTTATTTTGTTTATTCGACTTTTATCAGCAAGCCTACCGCTAATCCTCAGTCACGCTAAATGTAACAAATTATGTATTTCTGAATGTATTTAGCCTTTTTAGT
>NZ_JADCSA010000321.1 GCF_015070385.1 Nocardioides malaquae
GATCAAGTCGATTGGCTATGTTGATGGTCAATACGGCTTTGACGGTGACAATTGTGCCGTCCTTGTCTCATTGGATGAACAATCACCAGATATCGCGCAAGGGGTCGATGATTCCTTGGAGACGCGTTCTGGCGATGCTGACCCATTAGATCAAATCGGTGCTGGTGATCAAGGGATGATGTTTGGTTATGCCATCAACGAAACCCCTGAATTAATGCCACTGCCAATCGCATTGAGCCATCGGTTGATGCGTAAAATTGCAGCGCTACGTAAGGAT
>NZ_JADCSA010000322.1 GCF_015070385.1 Nocardioides malaquae
TCTAAAGCCACAAGCTGCATCAAATGACACACTATTCAATGAACTGATTCACCTAATTACATCATCTCAGGGAAGAATCTGAATATCTGATCAATTCAATACATTTGTATTCAGTTGATAACTTACTTAAGCAACACTGTTTTCATTTAAATGATGAACTCTATTCATCCAGAACAGTATGTTGACATGAATGCTGTAATAATAGTTGATATATGAATGATATTTGAAACATGAAACTAACCTGCAACCTGCTTTACACCTTCAGTATTTAATCCAG
>NZ_JADCSA010000323.1 GCF_015070385.1 Nocardioides malaquae
ACACCATTTTAAATGTCTGCAGGGTTGAAATCATGAATATAAAAATGTAGATGTCTCGTTCGCCGCAGCAGGTCATCAAAGCTACCTTTAAAAAAACGGGAGGGAGGAGGGCACGCTGCCACTCAGGTAGAGTAACTAATACTGGCCAAACACAGTGCTTCTTTTCCAGCACTTGTCACACAATGAACGACCAGAGTGCCCTCAGTTCGACCGATTTCCTAACCGCTGCCGCGTATGTTATAACTGCGGTGTCGTTTTGCACCGTGGTGCCACAGTT
>NZ_JADCSA010000033.1 GCF_015070385.1 Nocardioides malaquae
AAGCGGCGGCTGCGAGTCCAGTCGCAGCGCGGGCTTGGTGGTCGGTGGTGAGGTGGTTGAACACGATCCGGGAGAGGCGTCGTTTGAGGCATCGCAGTGCTTCGGGGGTGGACATGCCTTCGGACTTCTTCTTTGCGTAGTAGGCCTTGCCGAGTCCGTCGAGGCGGATCTGGGTGACGGCGATGCGGTGGATCGCGGCGTTGAGCTGCCGGTTGCCGGACCGGGTCATCCGCACCCGGCCGTTCGTGTTGCCCGACCAGACCGGAATCGGTGCGATCCCGGCGTGGCGGGCGAACGCGGCTTCGGACTTGAACCGGGTGATCCCGGCGGCCTCACCGACGAGCTTGGCGGCTGTCAGCGCACCAACTCCGGGCATGGCCAGCAGGGTCGGTGCGACCTCCTCGACACGTACGGCGATGCGGCGCTCGAGCTGGTTGATCCGCGCGGTCAGCTCGACCACGTCGGCGAGCTCGTCGCGTGCCAGTTCCGCGACGAGACCTTCGACGCCCGCCAATCGCTCCAAGAGCAACTTCTGGTGCTTGGCCAGGTCCATCGAGCGGGCAGGTGGTGCCAGCGCGGGGTCAAGCTCGTGGACGCGCCACAGCAGCCGGTTGATGGTGGCGGTGCGGTGTTTGACCAGGTCATCGCGCCTGTCGACGAGCAGCTTCAACTCATGCGAGACATCGTCGTGCGAGGCCACGGGCAGATCGGGCTCGCGTTGCGCGGCCCGCGCCACAGCGAGCGCATCGATGGGGTCGGACTTGCCGCGTGTGCGCGCGGTACGCCGCTGTTCGGCCATCATCTTCGGCGGAACCCGCACGACCGACTGCCCCGCGGTGAGCAGGTCTCGTTCGAGCCGCGCTGAGAGGTGGCGGCAGTCCTCGATCGCCCACAGCAAATCGCTGCCGTAGGTCCGCCACGCCCAGGCCATCGCCTTGCGATGTCCCTTCGTCGTGGCCGCGACTGTGAGTTGACCCAGTTGTCGACCAGCCTCGTCGACCGCGACGAACGTGTGGGTGTGCTTGTGCACATCGGCTCCAACAACAACCATGGTGGTTGCCTCCTTCACTTGATGCGAGGGACGGTTGGGCCGGTCGGCGGACACATCTCAGTGGGGGCGGTGCCACGCTCCTATCAAGTCACGCCGGCCGGCTCCTTCACACCCGGTGTCGGCAAAACACATGCCCGCCAGACCGAGGTCGGCACGGAGGCTACGAGCCAGACACCAGGTGCTCGGGATCCAACCACCGCAACAGCGGCAGCAGAAGCCTCACACTGA
>NZ_JADCSA010000324.1 GCF_015070385.1 Nocardioides malaquae
TGTCAGACCCACCACCTCAGAAGTTTTCCTCAAACACCAACAACGTAGTTGTCATGGAAATAGGAAGTACTAGGTCACCTGACCACACATGCTGCTGAACAGAAGTTTTTGAGCTCTACAAATATAAGTAATTTTAAGGTTTATATGCCCTGATCTGAGAGTACCTTTATTAGCTGTCATACCCACTCCAGTTACTATCTAGTGTAGTAGCTCAGGAAAAATATAAAAACACTTTATTTAGGTGTATTCTTTGTGCATTATATGCTAGCAAAATTGT
>NZ_JADCSA010000325.1 GCF_015070385.1 Nocardioides malaquae
TAGACGTGCTAGAATAGATCTTTCTCTGTATTTATAGCTATGTATTTTTAAATGCCTCAATTGTCAGAACGGACTGATGATTGCATGTGCTTTACATCCAATGCTTTAGTGTTTACTGCAACGTTGTCTGTCTGTTCATGACTGGGTTCCTCCCAGTTATCACTCTCACATCACAACAGCATATAGAAGTCACCTTGAGTCCTTTACCATTCCATTTTACCTGTCAGTTATACAATGTACAGTTTGGGCATTTATACAAACGCTCTTATTCCAGTGT
>NZ_JADCSA010000326.1 GCF_015070385.1 Nocardioides malaquae
CATCTTGTGCCATCCAGTCTGACAGAATGACTGTCAGAAAACACCCGGTATGCAGTTTGTCATGGGATGACCCTCCCATTGTCACTTGTCCCCATGCCTGGCAATTAGCTCTGGGGATATTTTTTCTGAGAGTAGTGATGACTTCCCCAAAACCGTAGGGAGAAATTACTGGGAGCCACTGCTGTGCTGAACAGCAACAGGTCAGGGGGGCACCAGTAATGTTTAGTAGATCTTGTAATCAGCACTGTTCAGAGATGGCCTCATCCTCAGAGGATTT
>NZ_JADCSA010000327.1 GCF_015070385.1 Nocardioides malaquae
ATGCATTTCAGATAAATCCTGATTTGATTGATATTATACTGTAATTAGTACAGTATAAATGACCCTTTATATATCAAACCCCAGGCTCTAAATTACGAGAGCTTGATTTAGTCCTCTTGGCTGCTGGTAGATCTTTCATGTAAAGGGCATAAGTTAGAGCCTATTGTCTCATATAGACAGACAGCTATTCAGACGAGATGTCTGAGGCCAACAGGCTGGTGTTCTCCAATACACATCACTGTTTCAGTGAAAGGAGCTGGCATCTCCATTTGAATAG
>NZ_JADCSA010000328.1 GCF_015070385.1 Nocardioides malaquae
CTCTTGATGGTAGATGACTGGCCAATTAAGAAGGGAGAGATCATTCAAAATACTATCCCAGTCAGCACGTAATTTCATGTAAATCTTACGAGAGAAAGAGACGTCAGGCACAGTCTGCTCAGTTTTAATAACAGCAGAGATATAGGAATGATCACTGGTTCCTATTGGAGTGCCAATATTGCACGAGACAACACCAGGGGCATCAGTCAGGGCAAGATCTAAACAATTACCAGACCTGTGTGTAGCCCCACGAATAAGCTGGTCACATCCAGACTC
>NZ_JADCSA010000329.1 GCF_015070385.1 Nocardioides malaquae
AGAGCAGTATGTGTGAACTACCATCAGGTCAGCCAACAAACCAATTGTACATACCAGCTGGACAGTGGTGAGGTATTTCTTCCACCAGACATACTTCTGGAAACTGGGGCCCAAGGCAGTCATGCCATAGTATGTGTACATGATGACATGGACTGCACAGTTCAGCATGGCATGGAATGTTCCCATACCACCTACAATACAGGGAGACAAACATAAAAATTAGGAGAATACCATAAAGGATAAATATTAAATTCAAGACTTGATTTAAGTTTCTAT
>NZ_JADCSA010000330.1 GCF_015070385.1 Nocardioides malaquae
TCATGTCCAGGGAGTGTACTTGTACATCAAGCTGACTCACAGGAGATAGGCTCCTGCCCTATCAGCCTCATGGCTCGCCGAGGCTACTGAGACCCCTTTTGAGAGAGGAGCGGTGTCGAACGAGGTGTAAATCTGGCCCCAATCAGCATGAGGTTCTTTTGGTGCAGTACTTGCCCTAAATGTTAATGAGTAAAGCTTTGAGCACTTATTTGTATTGGTCAGAGAATCCCTATACAGCTGTGTCAACACAGAACAAACAACTTGTGCACCGATCTC
>NZ_JADCSA010000331.1 GCF_015070385.1 Nocardioides malaquae
CCAAGCTCTTTCGGGTGTTTGCCAAAGCTTTTTGGATTCTCAATAACTGCATTCACATAACTGCTGTCACAATATTGCTTTATATATAATTATATAAGTTTTTTATGATCACATTTCATGATCAGACTGCTCTCTAGACTGATCCATAATATGATGTGACATGAGGATCTTTTGAGATCCAGGACCCGCTTTGAAAAAAAGAAGAAAAAAAAAGCATGCAAAAATGTGATCCCTGCTCGGTAACCCTCCGCCCGGGTGCTGATTGAACCAAATGTC
>NZ_JADCSA010000034.1 GCF_015070385.1 Nocardioides malaquae
GGCGGGTTCTAGGTAGTCACGCAACACCTCGAGGTTCGAGGAGTTGTTGTCGATGGCGTATTCGTTCGAGGTACGTGAACGGTTCTGGTGGCTGGTCCGCGCCGGGCACGGAGTGGAGGACGCGGCGGTGGCGGTGGGCGCGTCGGTCTCGTGGGGGCGCCGGGTGTTCGGTGACGCTGGCGGGGTGAACCCGACTCGGTCGACCCCACGTGTAGGCAGGTACCTGTGTGAAGCCGAGCGTGAGGAGATCCTGCGGCTGCACAGCGGCGGGGTGAACGCCTCACAGATCGCGAAGGTGTTGGGCCGCCACAGGTCCACGGTCACCCGGGAGTTGGCGCGCGGCCGCACCACGCATGGGTATTCGATGCGGGCGGGACAGCGCAGGGCTGATGCGGCCAGACGTGGCCCACGGGCAGCGAGGTTGGCCACCAACCTGGCGTTGCGACGCGAGGTCCAGGCCGGTCTTGCACGCAAGGAGAGCCCAGAGCAGGTCGCTGGCAGACTCCGAGTCGACTTTCCCGACCGACCGGAGATGCACGTGTGCGCGGAGACGATCTACCAGTCGTTGTACGTACAGGCCCGTGGCGGGCTCAACCGCGAGCTGACCCGGCACCTGCGCACTGGCAGGTCGATGCGCAAACCGCACAGGCGACCCGAGGAGCGCCGCGGCCGGATCCCGGGGATGGTGATGATCAGCGAACGCCCACCAGAGGTGGCTGACCGGGCCGTGCCCGGGCACTGGGAGGGCGATCTGATCTTGGGGTCGACCGAGTCCGGCTCAGCGGTGGGCACCTTGGTGGAGCGCGCCACGGGGTTCGTGATGTTGCTGCACCTGCCCGAGCGACACGACGCGCTGGCGGTGCAGGAAGCACTGGTGGCCAAGATGACCGAGCTGCCCGAGCACCTGCGCCGGTCGTTGACGTGGGACCAGGGCAAGGAGATGGCCAACCACGTGGCCATCGCCGAGGCCACCGGGTTGGAGATCTACTTCTGCGACCCGCACTCGCCGTGGCAAAGGGGCAGCAACGAGAACACCAACGGACTGCTTCGCCAGTACCTGCCCAAGGGCACCGACCTGTCGTTCCACGGCCCCGGACTGCTCGATGCCTACGCCGCGGAACTCAACGCCCGCCCTCGTAAGCGTCACGGGTTCCGCACCCCGGCCGAGGTCCTCGACGACCTACTCTTGACCCACCACAAACACCACGGTGTTGCGTGACCAACTGGAATCCGCC
>NZ_JADCSA010000332.1 GCF_015070385.1 Nocardioides malaquae
GTAGGATATGTGAACGCGGCCGGCCCTCACTTACAAAAAACAATCTACTAACTAGCTGACCAAAAGTTCCCCTGCAGTTCGCGCTCATCAAGAGGACGGAAAAGAGGAGGATCATCCACATTCTGCGCTGTGCATCGCTGGCCTGTGAACGTTGAATTGTAACTTCTACCTATTAATGTTACCCTCGGTCCTATAGAGGAAGGAGCAAAGCTGCCTATTGACACTGCTGCAACCGACATATTGGCCGAGAGATCGCTCGCCTGTGAACGTTGAATT
>NZ_JADCSA010000333.1 GCF_015070385.1 Nocardioides malaquae
GGATAGAGGGAAGGAGAGAAAGACAGTCAGGTTCTGCCGGTATCCACAGTAATCCACGACATAAGGTCTTAATGAGACAAATGTGTACAAATGCAACCAAATGGAACCATAAGGGTGTGCCATTTGTACACTCTCCAGTGTACACTTGGTTAACTTTAAATTATTATCCACTGAGGTTGAAAACTGAAAGAAACACAAACAACTCGACCCCTGTGAAGAGAAGATATACCAACATTGGCTGCTGCAGGTATACTGTAACACTGCCCAACCAAAAAG
>NZ_JADCSA010000334.1 GCF_015070385.1 Nocardioides malaquae
ACGTGACGGGAGTCGTGGGATCTCTCGCGGAGTCTTTTTTTGCTGGAGTGTTCCATCCCACTCGGTCAGAAAGATCGATCCTTCATTAGCGACCGCTGCGGGGCCTGCGACGGCGAACTCGGAAGGATGGAGGACGAGGTGATGTCCCAGTTTGTTGCTACGCTGGGAATAGTCCAGCCCATAGTCAGCGACACGGGAGAGAACGGGGAACGTTTTGCCGATGGCTTTGATCTTCCAGTACGCGACCGAAACCGGATTCATCGCTGCTTGTGAGGT
>NZ_JADCSA010000335.1 GCF_015070385.1 Nocardioides malaquae
AGTTTCGTCAGCAGGCCGTTGACTTGTACCTGAGTTGGACCTCTTTAGTGCCCTGAGATCTTCTCGATGAACTTGGCGGTGTCGGCGTCGATTCTTGGGTCGGCGGTGGTGGTCTGCCCAGCGATCTGGATGGTGACTTCACGCAGCGGCCGGAGCAGGCGGACGAGGCGTTTGATGCTCAGCCCGGTCGTGGTCTGGAGCCAGCGGGCGACAGCGAGCGCAGCGAACACGATGGTCAGGTGCGCCTCGATGGCCTCGGCCTGGTGGTGGAAGATC
>NZ_JADCSA010000336.1 GCF_015070385.1 Nocardioides malaquae
TAAATCCTCTCTCCAAATCACCTATGGAAAGTTAGAGTGATACCTAAACATCACATGACTCCAGAGATGTAGCAGAACAAAATGTGTATGATTAATAGCAAATATTGTCTGTTAATGTCTCTACTGCGGCGCCATCTGTATCTGCTGCTACATTGAAAGCCTTAGGCACGTGGCGTACTGTACCCCTTACATGTTGTATGATGTGTTTATAATGTGCATCGGTACATCATTTACTGTGCACTGTCCTCTACATACTATTTAACATGCTCCATGACT
>NZ_JADCSA010000337.1 GCF_015070385.1 Nocardioides malaquae
ATAAATACTTATGTCTTTTGTGAATTGACCAACCCCTTCATCAGGTGATTTTCTGTGGCCTAATCGTACAATCATCACATTGTCATCTGGTTGTACAATAACATATTGTCCAAGATGGCCGCGCATCATAAAAAAGTGTTTTCCAATAACGTCTTTCATCCACCAGCCGTAACCGTATTCTGGACTTTCTTTAAATCGAGGTGTTACACTTTTTACAGCATAAGCAGAGTCCAGTAATTGCTGGCCATTCCATTTTCCGTAGTCTTTATATAATTT
>NZ_JADCSA010000338.1 GCF_015070385.1 Nocardioides malaquae
TTCCTTTTCAGGGGCACTACATCACCAGCAAGATGAGCTGTTATTGGTCAGTCGGAATGATACCGCCCAACGCAGTAGGCCGGTATCGTATGCGGTATCGTGGGTCAGCTGTGGTGGTTCAAGATCGGAATTATTCCTTCTTTTCACCTCTCACTAATGGTCCGATTGCTGTTCATCGATTCGACACAGTGTGTTTGTGCTGGCGGCCAATGGGCGTGGTGGGAAACCTGCACAATGCCCCCACCTATCGAAGGCACCACACAGCTGTACTTATCC
>NZ_JADCSA010000035.1 GCF_015070385.1 Nocardioides malaquae
CGGCCCTTCCCAGTTCAGCATGGTTCGGGTCTGATCGAGGGACGGCGTCGGTAGGGACGTGAGCCGTCGGCAGCGAGCAGGATCCGGATCCGGTAGTTGGTGAAGTTGCGGAAGCCGTGGGCCAGGCGGCGGGTCTTCTCGATGACGCCGTTGATCGCCTCGGTGCCGCCGTTGGACACGCCCCCGGTGGCGAAGTAGGCCAGGACCTCCTCCCGCCAGCGGCGCAAGGTCTTGCCGAGCCGCTTGACCTCTGGGATCGGGCAGGTGTGCAGCGACTCGAGGACCGTCTCCGCGATGGCGCGTCCCGCGGCCGGGGACTCGGCGTGGTAGATCGAACGGACCTGCTGGTAGACCCGCCAGGCGACTTCGACCTCCGCGTCGGGATCTCCAACCGGGAGGTACTTCTCGAGCCGCTGGCGTTGCCGGTCGGTGAGGTGTTCCTCGCCGGTGAGCAGGGTGCGGCGGATCTTGTAGAGCGGGTCGTCCTTGTGGCCGCGTCGGTGCAGGGTCGCTTGCTGGACCCGGCGACGGACCTCGTCGAGGGCGTTGCCGGCGAGCTTGACCACGTGGAACGCATCGAGCACCGCGACCGCGTCGGGCAACTCGTCCCTGATCGCGTTGGCGTAGCCGCGGAACGGGTCGAGGGCGGCGTGCTCGATGGTGACCTTCACATCGACACCCTCGACACCCTGGACACCCTGGTCGCTCAGCCAGTCGGCGTAGACCTTCCCCGAGCGGCCCTGCACGGCGTCGAGCAGGCGGGCGCGCAGGCAGCCGTTCTCGTCGCGGGTCAGGTCGACCATCACCGTGACCGCCTTGTCGATGCTCGAGATCCTCGAGGGACGCCAGATGTGCTCGTCGACGCCGATGGTCTTGATGCTCCCCAGCCGGGCCGGGTCCGCGATCCGGGTCTGCGCGGCGGTCTTGATCGCCGACCAGCAGGTGTCCCACGCGACCCCAAGGTGTCGGGCGATCGCGGACACGGTGGTGTCGTCGTGGCGCAGCGCGTCGACCGCCCACGCGGTGGCCCGCGTGGTGAGCTTGGCCCGAGCCGGTGCGTAGGGTCCTCGGTCCACGTCGACCGCGGGCACGACGGCTCCGGGCAGCGCCAGATCCGCTTGCGCCACCACACCCGCACCGGCCGGCCGAAGCACGGC
>NZ_JADCSA010000339.1 GCF_015070385.1 Nocardioides malaquae
ATAAAATAAAATAAAACTGCAACTAACAGCCACAGATCCATAAGCTACAGCGGAAACTTCAACCCCAGCGGTAACGGCTACCTTGCCGTTTACGGCTGGACCCAGAACCCTCTAATCGAGTACTACATTGTTGAATCATACGGCACCTACAACCCCGGCAGTGGGGGGACGTATCGCGGAACAGTGAGCTCTGATGGCGGGACATACGACATCTACACTGCGGTTCGGTACAATGCGCCCTCGATTGAAGGGACGGCCACATTTACGCAGTTCTGG
>NZ_JADCSA010000340.1 GCF_015070385.1 Nocardioides malaquae
CGAGTTTGCCAAGCAGCCTAAACAACATTAGTTCAGCCGGAGAGGGAGAGTTCATGTTCATTACAATTTACAATTTAAGCATTTAGCAGACGCTTTTAATCCAAAGCGACCTACAATAAGCAAGGTAATCGTCGAATATCGAAATCGAAAGGCATCGTCATAATACATCAAATGCAGAGAAAAAAATACATAATAAATTAGACTAATATTTATAACCAAAATGATCCATTAAATTAAATTAGGCTAATATTTATAACCAGAATGATTTTGGCAAT
>NZ_JADCSA010000341.1 GCF_015070385.1 Nocardioides malaquae
CTCCCTGCTGCTGGCGGGGCTCCGTGGACTCCCCAGACCCAGCTTCCAGGGTTCGGACGGAGAGGACACCTGCTGCGTTATAGATCCAGTCCAGGCTGGCCTCTCATACACAGTTGCTAAACTCTGTCTGGGTTTCCTGATTCCCTACACGCTCCTCCTTGGACTTATGATAGGCGGCTGCGTCCACCAATGGAAATCCAGCGGGCGCTTCCTCTCTGGCTCCGAGGAGGGTCCCGTGTTCCTGACGGTTGCCACGGCGCTGTTTGTGTGCAACC
>NZ_JADCSA010000342.1 GCF_015070385.1 Nocardioides malaquae
CGCCAGTATAATATCTCGCTTCCTGCACAATCCCTGGAAACACTGATTCCCCACGTTCAGGTCATTGCCAACGAACCCGATCTGGTGAGCTTTCTGACCAAACTTGACTGGGGCGTTAAAGTTCTCGCCTCTCTTGATGCCTGTCGCCGCGTGGCATTTGAAAACATTGAAGATGCAGCCCGTCACGGCCTGCACTATGTCGAGCTGCGTTTTTCACCAGGCTACATGGCAATGGCACATCAGCTGCCTGTAGCGGGTGTTGTCGAAGCGGTGAT
>NZ_JADCSA010000343.1 GCF_015070385.1 Nocardioides malaquae
ATACCGTCAGGAAGAAAGCCAGCGTAGTGTAACCGTTATGCCAGGTTGGCACGGTGTCGATTTGATACACGCAGGTCATCATCCAGACGAAAATGACGCCGAGCGCCATGCTGAAAAGTAACCAGAGTTTCCCCAACGCTTGCGGCATTTTACCGATGACTGCCACCAGCCACCATAATCCGCCAACGGCAAAAAATATGGAACCGGCAGCAATCTCGTTACTCAGACCAGAAGCTCCGATTCGATTCAGGGAGTTAAACGCCCGCAGTGGCGAT
>NZ_JADCSA010000344.1 GCF_015070385.1 Nocardioides malaquae
GTGATCTTGTAAATTAACCTTTTCAGGCATATGTTGAACTGGACGCTAAGGTAAGTGTGCAAATCAAAGTCTCAATGCATCTGTTTTTAACCAATTAAGACCTGAGGCCAATTCCTGGAAGTGGATCCCAAACTTTGTCTTGTGATTTTGACCCCCAAAATAATATGAATTTGGCCGCGGACTCCCATCTAAAAAGATTTGAGTAAAAAATGTTCACTTATCACAAATTATATACCGGTATTCAAAGATTTGCTAAAAAATTACAGGATTTTTCA
>NZ_JADCSA010000345.1 GCF_015070385.1 Nocardioides malaquae
GGTGGGGGTTCACAAGAATGAGTATTGGGGTTCCAAAGAACCTGCTAATCCCCACTTTCACAAGTACTCCGTAGAGTCCGAGTTAATACCCACTGTCCATACTCCATTGTCTTCATTTCTGCTTCGAAATAATGAAGACGAGCGGTCCACAGAGATTTTGATGGTGTCCTCATTGCACTGTGTTGGTGACGCATTATTGTTGTTTCGCTAATCAAAGGTTTTGACGTTCAAATTTCAGATAATAAGCCACCTGCTTCGGCGAACTTGGTCTGGTA
>NZ_JADCSA010000346.1 GCF_015070385.1 Nocardioides malaquae
TGCCATTCACTATAATTGCCTGTAAATAATACATTTTCTTTTCAACAGCTTCAACCAGAAGAAGAGATGGAAGAGGAAGCCTCTGACTACGAGAGCTCAATGATGGGTGAAGCTGACCACTCAGATGCCGACTATGCTCCACCCAGATTCCTGTCTAGTTCAGAAACCATGTCAGATAATGCTGGTGACAACCCAAAGGGATGGAAAGGAAGGAGGTGGATTGTAGATGAATGTCGTATAATGGAGCTGTTTAAATTTTGCCCAAAATGTGGAGC
>NZ_JADCSA010000347.1 GCF_015070385.1 Nocardioides malaquae
CTAATCACAGCCGTGGCACGGCGATCGACCTGACGCTTCGTGATGAGCACGGGAACATCCTCGATATGGGCGCAGGGTTCGATGAAATGCACGAGCGCTCCCATGCCTATCACCCTTCCGTCCCGCCCGCCGCTCAGCGCAATCGGCTGTTGCTGAATGCGATAATGACTGGTGGCGGTTTTGTCGGTATCTCCAGCGAATGGTGGCACTTCGAATTACCCCAGGCAGCGAGTTACCCTCTGCTCGCTGATCAATTCTCTTGTTTTATATCCCCT
>NZ_JADCSA010000348.1 GCF_015070385.1 Nocardioides malaquae
TTTAGCCAACGTTTAAGCTTTTTGAGAAGCACAATGTAATGGCGTCGCCATATTGCTGCAATTCTAGTGTCAAAAAAATGCGATGTTGTTAGGAATTAGTTTATAAACAGACTTTTTTGATTACGGTCACTTCCCGTGTAACAGGGGTAAAACCGTCCAGGAGCAGGGAAAAGGGCAGGAGAGAGCCGCGTCAGCCGGGTAACAGCTAAAACGCGGCGTTTCGCGGTTCAGGAAATGAAGTTCAGCCCCTGTTTTAACACCAGATCGCAGGCTTT
>NZ_JADCSA010000036.1 GCF_015070385.1 Nocardioides malaquae
ATGAGAAAGCAAAAATGGTGATAATAAAAAGCGTGCCACAAAACCGCGCACATTATAGTGGGAGAGAGAGAGGCAATTTTCTGCATGCGTGCAGCAAGTGAGATTCTGAATCAATTCTGTGCTGCTTAGGGCACTGCAGAGTATAAACATAAATAAGGCTATAATCCTTCCTGAGGTTGACCCTGGTCCGAATCCAACCCAAGGCCTCTCTCCCTCTCCCTCTCCCTCATCCTCTCCCTCTCTCTAGGGCTGCACAATTATCGAAAAAAAAAGATCGAGATCTAGATTCAGACACCTATTCAATCTCATTTTTAGAAAGATCGTGATCTAGATTTTTTTAACCACTTGAACCCCATCCTTTTGTGTGGAAGGCTTTTGCTGAAAATAGCAGCTCGACAAGCTTACAACGCGTCACGCTGGGACGCGTCAACATATTTTGATTAGAAATTACTCAATAGTCCAGTTTTAATGTCAATTGAAAATAAAAATAAGTATCCCTTAATTTCTATTCAGTATAATAGTTGTATTAGTCAAAATTATTTAGTTTACAGCTCTACAGAGCAGCATGTTCACATCCATTTGTCTGTGTTTTCTCATTCAGCAACAGTAAAACACATTTTTTCATATTCCATTTTCTCTCAAGTACCCCCTGTAGTACCTCTGCGTACCCCCATTTGAGAAACACTGATATAAGGTATAGACAGAACAGTGTGCAGAAAAAAAGACACAGAGGGGATCTTCTGAAGTGGACATCAATAATACAGTGTACGGTTTGCTAGTATTTAAAGCTATACTGTGCAACTCTCCCTGTAAAATCACACATCTTGAGAAAGAT
>NZ_JADCSA010000349.1 GCF_015070385.1 Nocardioides malaquae
GACCAAGGCATATTGATCGGTGCTGTTATGTTAAACATTTGGCTAGCTGGCAGTCATCAACTCGTTTTTCAGATCAATATTTAATTATTTGCACTGCAATGATTTGATCATTAGTTTAAACTGCAATTACGATTTAAGATTTTATTTCGAAAAGTGCAACCGGAACTGACTATACGTTCCTGGTACAGTTGCCTTTAAGCTGAAAAACAGGGTGTGCTGTCCTTTGTAATTTGTTTGTTTGTGTTTATAGTACTAATCTGTGTTGCTCTCCTGTA
>NZ_JADCSA010000350.1 GCF_015070385.1 Nocardioides malaquae
GTAGGCCGACAGAAAAGGGGGAGTTACATGCAGAAAGATCGCCCGACTCAGGACTCAAACAGACGGCACCATGGCCCATATGTGGTATGTGCCCGGGAGTCATTTTGTTCATCATCATTATTAGTATATTTCTTGTGCTCTCACCGTGCAGGATGTTAGCGCTGGCATCAGAGCAGCACAGTCTGCTGGCCTCCTGGAAGTCTGACAGCTTGATGGAGGGAGAGGAGAGGGACAGACGACTGACTACCAGCATCTATATAGAGAGAAAGACACAC
>NZ_JADCSA010000351.1 GCF_015070385.1 Nocardioides malaquae
CTAACTCCAACATTTTTTCTGGAGATTCCCTTCCCCAGAAAATATATTCTAAGTATGTTTCGGCAAGACCTACATAAGCTCTGCAAAAATTAGGGTCATAATCTATTGCTTTTTTAAATAATTCTTCAGCTTTTTTTAACTCCTCAACTTTACCTCCGCCTCTGTGTAAATAGGTTTGACCTTCTTTAAACGCATTATAGGCTGCCGGATTATTTGTTGGTGTATTATTTAGTCTAGATTCTTCGGTTTCGGTTAATCGAATTTGAAGTGCATTT
>NZ_JADCSA010000352.1 GCF_015070385.1 Nocardioides malaquae
CAATATTGAAAATAGGTGTTTTTTCTCTTTAACCCTAAACCTATCCCTATCCCTAACCCTGTGCCTAACCCTAATCCTAATCCTAAACCTATCCCTAATCTTAATCCTATCCCTAGCCTTAGTGGGGAACATAGAACCTGGGGAACATAGGTACGGTCCCCACAAACGCCATGTTCCTCTGAATTGGTATGAATCAAGAATCAATTTTATCGTCACATCATACATATTTAAATAACTCAGTGAAATTATCTCTTACATATACTGTAGGCTACACA
>NZ_JADCSA010000353.1 GCF_015070385.1 Nocardioides malaquae
CATTTCGCCGGTTCGGGAGTCGAACCGACGACACCGCCCCGGCACCGTAGCCCGTACAGGGTGCTACTAGCTTAGGATGGTGATAGCTTGCACCCCCCAAACCATCCCTCTTCGCTGAGTGCCAAGCGAGGGAGATTCGGGTACCATTTTTACCAAGTCTTTGGTATGACCCGGCCGGGGCGCGAACCCACGTCCTCCCGTACTCAAGGCGGACACTCTACCACAAGGCCAGTGAGCCGGTTAAATTCCATTAACGTTTAAACGACCATTTTGA
>NZ_JADCSA010000354.1 GCF_015070385.1 Nocardioides malaquae
CTCCTCCTCTGCTTAGGAAGATGCTTTCCAACTCTGCTTTTTTACTCAGACTAGAGACAAGAAGATGCTTTAGTACTTAGAATATTTAGACAGAGCAGCTAACTTTCACTGGTTAACTGTATAGTGCATTCAGACTTTGTTTTTAAATTAGATGATTTTTCCTGTATTCATTCATTCATTGTGAAATGTATTTTCCTTTTTACCAATTTTTTACTAAAAACACTATTGTTTATAAATTGTTGTGGTGTAACGCGGAAGCCGGGCGGCCCCTGGT
>NZ_JADCSA010000355.1 GCF_015070385.1 Nocardioides malaquae
TGCCCACCACCAACACAGAAATATGTTTGGGGAGGAATCAATTGGCATAATGACTCACTACATTGGTGAGAAAGATGTTCTGATTCTGAATAATTTTTCTCTGTCTCAGGATGAGATCTTTGACATGGTGAAGCCCAAGGACCCCTTCAAGATCACCCTCCAGGACCTAGTGAACAGCTGCCAGGGCGACACGGTCTCCAGCATCCTCATCGACCTCAACGGCTTCTGGACCTATGAGAACAGAGAGGTGCTGGTCACCAACGACAGTGACAGC
>NZ_JADCSA010000356.1 GCF_015070385.1 Nocardioides malaquae
ATGATGCGAATCCCTGCGATGGCAATCATGGAAAACATCAACGTCATTGCGCCTCCCAGAACTGCCGAGGGAATGGTCGTGAAGAAGCCGCCAATCATCGGAAATAAGCCGAGGATAACCAGCATTACCGCGATGGTTCGCCCGACATAACGTGAAGCGACGCCAGTCATCTGAATAACCCCATTATTTTGCGCAAACGTGGTTAATGGTAATGAACCGACAGCGGAGGCGATAACAGAAACCAGACCATCTGCCAGCACGCCGCCTTTCAGCC
>NZ_JADCSA010000037.1 GCF_015070385.1 Nocardioides malaquae
CTTTATTTGAAGAGTGGTCCATGCTTGTCTGTCTGTCTGTCTGTCTGTCTGTCTGTCTGTCTGTCTGTCTGTCCGTCCATCTGTGTGTCTCTGTGTCTGTCTGTCTGTCTGTCTGTCTGTCTGTCTGTCTGTCTGTCTGTCTTTTAAGTGGTGAAAATGTAATCTCATGTATGTTTTACTTAAGTAAAAGTATCAATACTGCAAAATAGAAATACTCAAATAAAAGTCTGGAATTCAAAAGGTACTTGAGTAAAAGTATGAAAGTGTTGGCATCAAAATGTACTTAAAGTATCAAAAGTACAAAATGGTTGAAAATAGCGATGCGACGGGTTGTGAGCTTGTAGATCGTCAAATAGCCTCGGTATAAAACAGGGCTAAAGTGTTTTATTTATGTTTTATAATGTTATAATTTATATCTGCAAAGTAACTAGTGACTAAAGTACTGTAGGGTGACCAGACGTCCCGATTTGGCCGGGATTGTCCTGATTTCAGGCTGCGCGTCCCGTGTCCCGACAGATATCTCTAAAACACTGATATGTCCCGGTTTGCAACATTCACTACCAAATTGTCCCGGTTTTCGCCATAATTAAGATAATAATAGCTGTCTTTGGTGGTTTCATAGACATTTATTGTTATTTCATGTAAACATGCTCACTTAACCTACCAGAAAACATAGAAAAATATAAGTTGTGTCTGAATTCAGTGCTGAAGCTGTTTGTCAATCAGTCGCTATGTGTATGAAACCCCATGTAAACATGTGCGCGTGCGAGAGCGTTTGAGAATGTGCACGCGTGCACGCTGAACGTG
>NZ_JADCSA010000357.1 GCF_015070385.1 Nocardioides malaquae
GATGGAGGTGCACCATTCAACATAACAACTGACATTCTCTGTGTAGTTGTGAATATTGTCCATGGCCTCTTTGAAAACATTCATGTCAGTGGCCTCCAGACAGCCCTGCAGCTCTGTCAGTGCACTATTAGTCCACATCCTGTGACTGGGTTATCTTTCAGCTTCGAGGTGTGAGTGGGCCTTAACAGGATTGCCAGGTGGTCAGATTTCCCAAATTCAGGTTTGGGGATGGCAGTGAATGCTTTCTTTATGTTACTGTAGCACTGATCTAATA
>NZ_JADCSA010000358.1 GCF_015070385.1 Nocardioides malaquae
ACAAACTCCTCATTGAGGGTGAAAGATGCACCACAAATAAATATCCCCAATTGAGCTCGTCATCTGTATTGTCGGTGCTCTCATCAATCGCAGCAGAGAAGGCAATAAATGACTTAAACTTTTCTTTTATTTGACTGTAAAAATCTTCTGCAAGGACCCCTATTCTCTCTGCCTCGTGGTCTTAAGTGCAGCGCTGGTGTGCAGGGGTGAGACATAAAGTGGGGCGCTTGCACTAGGTACGTGGGCGGTTACTTGCCGCCTCCATTGTTTAACG
>NZ_JADCSA010000359.1 GCF_015070385.1 Nocardioides malaquae
AAAAGACAGTAATGGAAAAAGATATACTGTACTGTTGCCGAGTGTAGTATTCAGTACACATTGTATGTTGGGGTGGGTAACGTAGACTAAACAGGAGGCATTATTATGATAATTATCAATGGAGAAACAAGGAGTTAAGGATACTCAACTACTAATCAAATATATATAATTTACATATTATACAAGGGGAGGGAGTCTCCAGTGAGACTTATCAATTAGATATTTCTTAAGAGTATCTCAAGAGATAGGGCTATACATCTTAACAGCACATGGT
>NZ_JADCSA010000360.1 GCF_015070385.1 Nocardioides malaquae
GATTGAACCCGACCTCTCAGTTTCAGGGCAGACACCCACAAGGCCACTAACCTGGTGTGTGATTTTGATAATGAGACAATAAAAAAATAAGATTCTGTACATAGACAGACCACAGCCTGCTTTGAAGAACACAACCTAACGTCTACTGTCAATTTATATTCCCTGTACAAAACAGGACACATAGGGCTGATGCATATTCCCCTTTTAGTTTAGTTTTTTTTTTCACCCTTTTTTTGTGAGTGTTCATGGCTCATACGCAAGCTGACACATGGAG
>NZ_JADCSA010000361.1 GCF_015070385.1 Nocardioides malaquae
TTCAGCTTTTTTGTGTAACAATCGCGTGAGTTTAATTGATAAATCGGTTAAAATGATTTTGGAATTTTCGTTACGCTCAATGTGATATATCGCATCCTGTAGTTCATTACTAATATCCATAATATTATTGCCATGCACAAAAGGCGCAAATTTTTCTAACTTAAAAGATTCGGTCTTCGGTTCCAGAAATACTAAATTGTTGGCGCTATAATTATAAAGTAAAGCTTGTCGGAAAAAATCAATGCAAAATTGAAGAAATTGTTTTTGGGTTTCC
>NZ_JADCSA010000362.1 GCF_015070385.1 Nocardioides malaquae
TAAATACATTTACTTAAGTAACAAATGTGAGTCCTTTTTCCATGACATTTAACCCTGAACCCAAACTGATGTGTGTGCATGTGCGTGTGTGTGTGTTTGTGTGCATGCGTGCCTGTGTGTGTGCTTGCATGTTTGTTGTAAATTCCAATAGAACAATTCAGTGATATCAAAAAAGAAAGCGGACATTCAGTTTAGGATTACTTATTGGTTATTTACTAGAGTAAGCCCATAGTTTGTCCAAGAGTGCTTAAATGCATTGAATTGTGTAGATATC
>NZ_JADCSA010000363.1 GCF_015070385.1 Nocardioides malaquae
AGTGGCTACAAACGTCGGACGTATCTTTGTATCTCCATGTCTAGTGGAAATTAATTGTAGTTTGTTTCTTTGTAGCTGCCAGGGTGAGCACAGCATTAGTCTTATAGCGTCTCTACTTTGGGCGTGCCATTATAGGCGAAAACTGAAAAGGTAATACCACAGAATTTCCACAAATATGTTGTATAATGATATTAATGATGTATATGGGGCTTAAGTGGTTATGGTGGTTTATAATGCTTATTATGAGACTCATTTCCACTCATATACTGACAAC
>NZ_JADCSA010000364.1 GCF_015070385.1 Nocardioides malaquae
CGCCGCCACACATCTTGACGGCGTGCGTGTGCGTGCATGTGGGGGGCGCATGCGTGCAGCTTAATAGAAGTACAGGAACGTCGTTCCTGACCGTTCCTATGGCATAACACCCCTGGTTAGAACTGCAGACTCACTCCCAATCTTTCTCTTTTCACCCTGTTTCACAAATAGCACATTAGGACTTGTCCACTCAACATTTTTCCAGGCGTGAGATTTTGTTTACCTTTAATGCATATGTTCTTCTGTAACCCCCCCCCCCAGAGCCCTGCGGGAG
>NZ_JADCSA010000365.1 GCF_015070385.1 Nocardioides malaquae
CTCTCGAGCCCCCGGCCTCGATGCGCATCGATCCCGCGGGCGGCCCGACCGGGGTGTGGATGTGGACGTCCCGGCCGTCGTTGTCCTCATCCCGGGGTGGTTCCTGGGCCGCCACCCCGTAGAGCTCGATCGCCTGCGCGAGGATGCGCTCCATCTGGGCGCGGCCGATCTTCTCCAGGAACGGCGCCCCCTGCGCGTCGATCCACGCCAACGCCACGGGCGACAGGGCCGGGTCGCGGTGGATCGTCGCCTCGGCGACCAGCCGGGCTCGCC
>NZ_JADCSA010000366.1 GCF_015070385.1 Nocardioides malaquae
GTCTTCGACCAGGTCGAGCATCGACAGTCGGTAGATAATAATGAAGTCGTTGCCGACGCGTTCGCGCACCGCACGCACTACTTCTACGGCAAATCGCATCCGGTTGCGGTAATCGCCGCCCCACTGGTCACTACGCTGATTGGTGCGCAGCGTCAGAAATTCGTTGATCAAATACCCTTCGGAACCCATCACCTCTACACCGTCGTATCCTGCCTCCCGCGCCAGTTGCGCGCAGCGGGCGAAATTGTCGATCAGTTGCAGGATCTCTTCATG
>NZ_JADCSA010000038.1 GCF_015070385.1 Nocardioides malaquae
GACCAAGAGAGACCCTCTGTGTCTGTGTGTGAGACGTGTGTGTGTGTGTGTGTGTGTGTGTGGCCTCCACGTGCCTGTATGCACTCCCTACAACGTCTGGGCATGCTCCTGATGAGACGACGGGTGGTCACCTGAGGGATCTCCTCCCAGACCTGGATCAGGGCATCAGTCCACTTTGAATTTGAGTATGATTCTGAATCCAGAACTCAATGGGTTAATTTCCATTGATCATTCTTAGTTTATTTTGTTCGAAACACATTCCACTGTCTAATGAATAAAGATTTTCAGCTGGAATATTTCATTCATCAAGGTCTATGTTGCGTTTTTTAGGTGTTCCCTTTATTTTTTGAGCAATGTATATTAAAAAGAATGAAAAGGGTTATTGAAAAAACACGGCCAGCCTACGTATTAGGGGTGTAGTATGAGTCACCAGAAAGAATAATGGGTCTCTATAATGAATCTATCGTTGTTGAAATGGAGTTTAAAGGTACAATATATGTGTGTGGGGAAAGGCTTTGGGCCTTCAGGGCCTGGTCATGTTTACACCAAATATCTAAATATTGAATCAAGCAAATTAAAATCTGTTTAGGGTGTACATAAAAACCTGATTAGATGATAAAATGACCAAAAGTTTTTTTGAAAGTGGAATATCCCTTTAAATGCTGGTGCACTGGTGGTAATGCCAACACGGCCCTGAGGTAATGCCACCGATTCCGAACCGGCCCGAGTGGTGATGATAAAGCACGAGCCGAACCCGATAC
>NZ_JADCSA010000367.1 GCF_015070385.1 Nocardioides malaquae
TGTTTTCACATTCAATTAGTCTTCATTGATGTAAGAACGGTGTTAAAATAAGGCATAAGGCTTAATATCTTTGGTCTTAATACAAATATAAAACAAAAATAAAAACTAAACATGGACACAATATTTAGTGCAAATGACAAAATAATGTGTTAGACTTAATGCTTTATGACCATTTGGCGGTTTGCGATATGTTCTCCTCATTGCGGTTTCAAATTATAATATTGCGGTATGCGATAATTGCGACAGCCCTACGCTGCTCCACATGTCATCTTT
>NZ_JADCSA010000368.1 GCF_015070385.1 Nocardioides malaquae
CTCATTGTCTGTACATCATAAAGAAAATCAGCCGAGATAGACTTGTATGGAATGCGGTTTAGCTCAGTGCTTCAAAAGTCAGTGGCTTTAACAAGCAGGTGGATATAACATATTTTTTTCCTTAACCTTGTCCTTGTAAGAACACATTTTCAACACTGCAATAAGCATTTAATCAGTGCTTCGACAAAAGAAACGCAAATTAAAAATATGTCAGAACATTTGCCACTTAATCCAGGATTTGAACCCGGCCCGCTGTGTGAACGCTAACATTTA
>NZ_JADCSA010000369.1 GCF_015070385.1 Nocardioides malaquae
GGGAAGACCAGGGTGTGAGAGGCTGGAGAGTGCGGCGCTAATGCCGTGATCACGCTGGGTGGCCAGACAACCGCCAATCGTTGGTCAGTCGGGGAGGCGCTAAGGCGGGCTGTCCCATTCGGTCACTTCGATTGCCGGCTAATTTTAGCCCTTTTTTAGCCCGCTTCGTTGCAATTATGTACAATTGGGACCACTTTCAGAGACTAATACTACTAATAATGGCAACAGTTCACAGCCAACTCCTTAACATTGAGTCCCGAGCAGGATCCACCC
>NZ_JADCSA010000370.1 GCF_015070385.1 Nocardioides malaquae
GTGACACTTAATCATCATTTAAAAAGCGGTGCCTGGAAATGTCAACGGATAAAAGAGATGTTTGTGTGTGTTTCTTTGTGTTGAGTGCGTGCGCGCGCGCGTGCCTCCGCAGACAAGCAGATCGCGTGGAGGCAGATATGTGAACCCTCCTGTGTTTATCTGTGTCAGTAAATTAAATCAAACGGCCCCACTTCAACCAGACAAGCTTTATTCAGCTGTTTGAATAATTTAGAGAGTTCTGGGAGAGATAAAAGAGACAAACAGAAAACAAAC
>NZ_JADCSA010000371.1 GCF_015070385.1 Nocardioides malaquae
AGTAGGGAGGCTATTGCCATCAAAATGTACTTCAGTTACCAAAATGAAAAGTGTCCATGAAGGAGAGATCCTCCATTTCATGGTTTCAGAACTTATAGTCGGGGATCCACTGGCCCAAAAGCTCAAAGAATAGGGTTTGACCTGTGATGTCATAACATACTTTTTATTTGTGTTTTTTCTATTCACTTGGTCATTAAGGTACATAGAATGAGAGGCCTGCTCTGCCGCAAACATCGCGAGACCACTGGAGAGCCAATCAAAGTTTGGGTCCCA
>NZ_JADCSA010000372.1 GCF_015070385.1 Nocardioides malaquae
GCGATCCAAACGGGATTCGTCCGCTGGTACTGGGAAAACGTGATATTGACGAGAACCGTACAGAATATATGGTCGCTTCCGAAAGCGTAGCGCTCGATACGCTGGGCTTTGATTTCCTGCGTGACGTCGCGCCGGGCGAAGCGATTTACATCACTGAAGAAGGGCAGTTGTTTACCCGTCAATGTGCTGACAATCCGGTCAGCAATCCGTGCCTGTTTGAGTATGTATACTTTGCCCGCCCGGACTCGTTTATCGACAAAATTTCCGTTTACA
>NZ_JADCSA010000373.1 GCF_015070385.1 Nocardioides malaquae
TACGGAACATAAACATGATTTATTTTGAATAGTAATATAATAATAATTGAGTAGTGAGACATAATTGCTTGCACCCAGCTGCAGATCCATACATGGTTGGTTACAATGCATTTAAAATAAAATGTGTTAAAGTACAACATACAGCTTTTGATCTATACTTCACCCTAATTAACGGATTATCAAGCTTACAATGTGTTGTAATGCGTTGCTGTGAGCTCTGAGGTCCAGCTCAAATGGAGTTAGGAGGTTTTGTCCATCATTGACTATATATCA
>NZ_JADCSA010000374.1 GCF_015070385.1 Nocardioides malaquae
GTATCATGTAGCCCATGAATCCTAATCCTACTTCTACTTAGTACGTGTGTCACTGTACAAATTCTGCCCACAGGAAGCACTTCAAAAAAGTTCGCCTCAGCGTCGTCACCCTTCAGAAGCACTTGCGCAAACACATACTGCGCAGGCAGTTCGTGAAGAAGCGCAAGGCCACTCTGGTCCTGCAGAAACACAGGCGAGGTCAGGTGGCGCGTGCCCGCGTTCGGAAACTCAAGGAGGAGAAGAGGAAGAGGCAGGAAGAGGAGAAAAAGAAAC
>NZ_JADCSA010000039.1 GCF_015070385.1 Nocardioides malaquae
TATATTTTTGAAAAGATTTATATTTTTTTAATTATTTAACTTTATTCATAATTATTTTATCCCATAGAGAATGCATTGGGTGTAACCCTGATATTTACCTCACTTCACAGCCTCGTTTCTCTGGCATACTTTTGTCCTGGAAGTTGATTTAAACTTTCCAACGTGCGCCCGACTTTGCACTTTTTCGTCGTTCAAACCGTATTCGATTTCGTATTACGGTTTTGCCACAGTCGCCGCCGACAGCCGGTGTGTTTTGCCCTATTTTTGGCGGGAAAGCATCTCTTAGAGTGTAGGCTAGAGTGAGAGAGATAGTTTTTAAAGAGCAGAAATTTCCCGAACAAATCGCCCGCACAGCCAAAATATTCTGCGCTGCTGAATGATTTTTGGTCAAAATGTTGCCACACTTGCCCTCTTTCGTAAAATGTGACTAAAAAAATACAGACACATACAGAATTTCAATGAGGGCGCAGAGAGTGACAGGAGTGCCATCACATCTCTCCATTGACGACCATGTTAATTTCATTTTGTCTTTCTAGTTCATTTTGTTAAAGAGACAGATTTCTAGATCGCTCGTATAACCACATTTTTCATCCGAACGACATACGCATCGCACTGCAACAACGTCAAGGTGTCTGAACGCTGTGTGCGAAAACAGAAATCGCATTCGACTTTTACTTTTTGCATACTAAGCCAAAGATCGGACATAGGCATTTCACAATTCTGCTGAGTCATTCTGTATTAGAAACACAGA
>NZ_JADCSA010000003.1 GCF_015070385.1 Nocardioides malaquae
GCACTGAAGACCGGTCTCGGGGTCGCGTCGCTGGACAACGGCACCCCCGGTGACGGGTTCGACACCCTCACCGCCGCCCAGGCCCGGCGCCTGGCGTGCAACGCCCGGATCATCCCCGCCGTGCTCGGCACCCACTCCGAGATCCTCGACCTCGGCCGCGGCGCCCGGCTGTTCACCAAAGCCCAACGTCGGGCCCTGTTGCTACGGGACAAGACATGCCGCGCCGAAGGATGCACGATCCCCGGCACCTGGACCGAAGCCCACCACCTCATCCCGTGGTCACACGGCGGCGCGACCGATCTCGACAACGCACTGTTGCTCTGCTCACGGCACCACCACCGAGCCCACGACGACACCTACGACATGACCCGACTCGCCTCCGGCGACTACCGCTTCCACCGACGGAGGTAGGCATGCCGACGCCGAGACACCGTTACACAGGGCTGGCGGTTCGTTCAGAGCTGGCGGATCACCCTCGCCGGGTTGCCCACGGCCAGCACGTTCGCGGGCAGGTCACTGGCGACCACTGCACCTGCGCCGACGACGGTGTTCTCCCCGATGGTGACGCCGGGACACACGATCACGCCTCCCCCGAGCCAGACGTTGTCGCCGATCGTGATGGGTGCGCCGCCTTCCCACTTCGCGCGCCGTCGTTCGGCGTCCAACGGATGGGTCGGGGTGAGAAGTTGGACGTTGGGGCCGATCTGCACGTCGGAACCAATCGTGATGGGCGCGATGTCCAACGCGACGAGGCCGAAGTTCACGAAGGTGCGGTCACCGATCGAGATGTGGGTGCCCAGGTCGACCCGCATCGGCGGACGGATCACGACGCCCTCCCCCACCGATCCCAGCATGCTGACCAGCAACGCGTGCCGGGCCGCCGGATCACCGGAGGGCGAGGAGTTGTAGCCGGAGGCCTTGGCGGCGGCGGTGTCGGTCAGCTGGTCGACGAGTTCGTCCGCGACGTACTCCTCACCGGCGAGAAGGCGGTCGAGCATGGGCGACGTCGCGGTGGAGTCCATGTCGCCACGCTAACGGCCGCGACCCACCCGGAGTCCTGGGCGCTGACGGATCACTCAGTGCGGGCGGATCAGTCAGAGCGGGCGGACGACTCAGAGCTGGCGGATCACCTTGGCCGGGTTGCCCACGGTGAGCACGCCCTCCGGCACGTCGGTAGCGACCACGGAGCCGGCGCCGACCACCGATCCGGAGCCGACGGTGACGCCCGGGCAGATGATCACGCCGGGGCCCAGCACCACGTCGTCGCCGATTGTGATCGGGGCCGCGCCCTCCCACCGCTCCCGGCGCTTCTCCACGTCGAGGGGGTGCACGGCCGTGACGAGCTGGACGTTGGGACCGACCTGGACCCGGGCACCGATCCGGATCGGTGCCCGGTCCGCTGCCACGAGGTTGGCGTGCACCACGGTGCCTGCGCCCAGGTGCAGGTTGCTGCCCAGGTCGACGTGGAGGGGCGCACGCACCTCCACGCCCTCACCCAGGGTGCCGACGAGGTCGGCCAGGAGCGCACGGCGCGCCTCCTCGTCCTCCACGGGGCTCGCGTTGAAGCGCGCGGCGCGTTGCTGCCCCCGCGCGAGGGCGGCACGCACGGTGCCGTCGACGACGTAGGGCTGACCGGCGACCATCCGGTCACGCATCGTGGGGATCAGGGGACGGGTCCGGGAGTCAGGCACGAGCCTCACTCTGCCCGGTCGGTCGCGGCGGTCGCCGTCCAGGCCTCCACCTCGGCGCGCAAGTCACGCTTCAGCGCGTCGGGCGCGAAGGAGGCGTCGACCGCGGCCAGGGCCAGGTCGGCCACACCCCGCTCGTCCAGCCCGAGCAGGTCCGCGGCGATCTCGTACTCGGCGTTGAGCGTGGTGCCGAACATGGGCGGGTCGTCGGAGTTGATCGTGACCACCACCGCCGCGTCACGGAAGGTCGCGAGAGGGTGCTCGGCCAGGGACCCCACCGCACGGGTCGCGACGTTCGACGACGGACAGACCTCCAGCGGGATGCCTCGCTCCGCCAGGTGGGTCAGCAGCTCCGGGTCCTGCGCCGCGGTGGTGCCGTGGCCGATCCGTTCGGCGCCCAGGAGGTCCAGGGCGTCCCACACGGTCTGCGGCCCCGTCGTCTCCCCGGCGTGGGGCACCGAACGCAGGCCGGCTGCGCGCGCGGCGTCGAAGTGGGGCTGGAACTGCGGGCGGGGCACCCCTACCTCAGGACCGCCCAACCCGAAGCCGACCAGTCCCTCGGGGGCGTGGTCGAGGGCGAAGCGCAGAGTCTCCTCCGCAGCGGGCAGGCCGGACTCCCCCGGGATGTCGTAGATCCACTGCAGGGTGATGCCGAAGTCCCTCTGCGCGGCGACGCGGGCGTCCTCGATGGCCTCGGTGTAGGCCTCGATCGCCATCCCCCGCCCGGGGTCGTGCGGCAGCACCGAGGTGTAGGGCGTGCAGGTCAGCTCGGCGTAGCGCACCTGCTGCCCCACGGCGAGCTCGCGCGCGACCTCGTAGGTGAGCAGACGGATGTCCTCCGGCTCCTTCAGCAGGTCGACCACCGCCAGGTAGACCTCGATGAAGTGCGCGAAGTCGCGGAACTCGTAGAAGCGCCGCAACTCCTCCGGATCGCTCGGCACGTTGCCCGGGTGCCGAGCCGCGAGCTCGGCAACGATCCGCTCCGAGGCCGAGCCGACGTGGTGCACGTGCAGCTCGGCCTTGGGCAGCCCGGCGATGAAGTCGCCCAGCCGGCGGTCGGGGTGGTCCATCCGTGTGCTCCTCACCTGAAGGCTGTCACCTGAAGGCTGTCATCTGAAGTACAGCGCCACGGCGAACGGGATCGCCGCGACCAGCAGCCACGGTGTCAGCACACGCAACTCGTTGAGCACCCGCACCCCGATGATCGAGAGCAGGGAGACGATGGTGGAGATCGTCGTCAGGACCCAGAAGGCGTCGGGACGCCCCAGGGTGACGGCCAGGATCAGCAGCCCGCCCACGAAGTGCAACGCCGTGGTGAGCACCAGCGCGGAGACGATCCACCGCTGCACCCGCACGACGTGCATCAGTCGTCACTCTCCTCGGGCAGCGCCTGGCTCAGCTCGGCGATGCGGGCCGCGGCGGCGTCCGGCTCGAGCTGCTCGTCGTCGATGAAGATCGTCGGCGTGCCCCTCAGGCCCCGCTTCTCCGACTCCTGGGTCGCTCGCTTGAGCCACTCCACGTAGGAGCCATCCTCGACCGCCTCGCGGATCTCCGACTCCTCCGCCCCGGACTCGACGGCCAGGTCGATCAGCCAGTCGTTGTCGGGGTAGCCGCCCTGACCCTCGCTGGGCTGCTGGGCGAAGAGGTTGCGGTTGTACTCGGCGGCGACCTCCGGCCCGGCCGTGTCGAGCACCGCGGCGACGGCGTTGCCGGCCCGCTCGGAGTAGTCGCCGTAACGGTCCAGGATGACCACCGGGTAGTACGTGACACGCGCCGCACCGGCCTCGGCCAGGGCGACCAGCGACGGGTCGACGGCTGCCTCGAAGCTCGCGCAGGCCGGGCAGAGGTAGTCGGCGTAGATGTCGATCTGGGTCTCGGCGTCGTCCTCCCCGATGGAGAAGCCGTAGGTGTCCGTGGCGTTGGCGGGCTCGAGCGCCGGCGCGGAGGTGCGGTTGACCTGGAAGAGGACGCCACCCACGATCAGCGCGAGCACGGCGGCGACGACGCCTCCGACGATCAGGCGTTCCCGGCGCTTGCGACGGGCGGCCTCTGCCTTCGCGGCCGCGGCCTGACGGGCCGCCTTCTCCCGTCGGGCCTCGCGCTTGGCCTCCGTGCTCGCCTTCTGCTCAGCCCGGCTGCCCGGCATGTTCTTCTTGGGGGCGTTCTTCGCCATCCTCGTTCCTTTCCGGTGCCCGCTCGGACGAGCGGAAGAGCAGGTTGTCCACGGCCAGCCGGGTCCGCGGTCGCCAGACCAGCCAGGCCGACGCCAGCAGGAGCCCCACGTCGCGCGCGATCTCCTTGGGGTAGTCCTCCATGGCGCCCTCCTTGGCGCCTCCCCCGCCGAAGCAGCCGCAGTCGATCTCGATGCCGCGCATCCAGACCGAGGCGATGCCGACGATGAAGACCGCGAAGAGCACCGCGGAGGCCAGGCCGGCCCATCGCGTGAGCACGCCGAGGATGAGCATCACGCCGACGACGACCTCGACGATCGGCAGCAGGTGGCCGACCAGCGGGACGACCGCCTCAGGCAGGGCCTGGTAGGCGCGGACGGCGCTGATGCTCTCGTAGGGATCGGGCAGCTTGATGGCGCCGGCGACCACCCACACACCGCCCGTCACCAGACGGGCGAGGGTTCCGATCCAGGGGAGTGCCCCCTGCGGCGCGCGGGACGGTTGCACGTTCCCCACCCTAGGGCAGCAAGGGTCGGCACCACCGGGGTCTGCCCACGTACGTCACGCACCTCACACCGGCGGCCGGTGACGTCGGCGGCGGCGAGTAGTGTGATTGCCCGTGAACGACCGACTGGTGTGGATCGACTGCGAGATGACCGGCCTCGACCTCGAGAACGACGCCCTGATCGAGGTGGCGGCCCTCGTGACGGACTTCGAGCTCAACGTGCTCGGCGAGGGGGTCGACGTCATCATCAAGCCCCCTGCGGAGGCTCTCGACCAGATGATCGACTTCGTGCGGACCATGCACGAGACCTCGGGGCTCCTCGAGCAGCTCGAGTCCGGCACCACGATGGCCGACGCCGAGGCGCAGGTGCTGGCGTACGTCCGTGAGCACTGCCCCGACGGCAGCCGACCGCCGCTCGCCGGCAACACGATCGGCACCGACCGCGCCTTCCTCGCGCGTGACATGCCCGCTCTCGAAGGCCACCTGCACTACCGCAACATCGACGTCTCCTCGATCAAGGAGCTGTCGAAGCGCTGGTTCCCCCGCGCCTACTTCCAGGCGCCGGAGAAGCGCGGCAACCACCGGGCGCTCGCCGACATCCAGGAGAGCATCGAGGAGCTGCGCTACTACCGGGAAGCGGTCTTCGTCGCTCCCCCCGGTCCGGACTCCGCGACCGCGAAGGAGATCGCGCACCGGCACGCCGGCGCGCTGACCGGGCTCGCGTCACCCCCCGATTCCGCGTCGCGCGCCTGAGTCCTCTATGCTTCTCAGCGACTTGTCCAACAGGTCGCCATGGTGGGTGTAGCTCAGCTGGTAGAGCGTCGCGTTGTGGTCGCGGATGTCGCGGGTTCGAGCCCCGTCACTCACCCCAGTCAGCAGGAGCCCCCGGTCGATGACCGGGGGCTCCTGCTGGCGTCGGGGGTGCTCACCCCGTGGGGCGCGGCGCCTCCTGCGGGGCGGCGAGCTCGACCAGGGGGACGCCGGCCTGCTCCACCACCGCCAGAGAGCTCTCCAGCGGGAGCCTGATCTCGAAGGTGGTGCCGGCGTCGACCGTCGAGTCGACCCCGATGCTGCCGCCGTGGGAGTGAACTACGGCGCTCGCGATGGAGAGCCCGAGCCCGCTTCCCTGGGTGGCGCGTTCGCGGGCCGCGTTGGCCCGGAAGAAGCGCTCGAAGAGACCGCCGACCTCCTCGGGCGGGATGCCGATCCCGGTGTCGGCGACCGTCAGCACCGCGTCACGGTCGTCGACGACGAGGTCGACCGTGATGCGTCCGGGCACGTCGGTGAACTTGACCGCGTTGTCCAGCAGGTTGAGCACGACCCGGGTCAACCGGTCGGCGTCACCGATGATCCGCACAGGTTGCTCCGGGAGGGCAGTGCGCACCTCGAGGCCACTGTCGGCCAGCGGAGGCGTGACCCGCGCCAAGGCATCCCCGACGACGTCACGCAGGTCGAGGCGGCCGGCGTCCACGGCCAGCGCATCGCCCTGGATCTGGGAGAGCACCAGGAGGTCGTCGATCAGGGCGAGCAGGCGACGGGAGTTGCCCCGCACCCGCGCCAACGCCCGGAGCTGGTCACTCTCGAGAGGACCGAACCCGCCCTCCTCGAGCACCTCCAGGTAGCCGAGGATCGCGGTGATCGGGGTCCTGAGCTCGTGGCTCACCCCGGAGACCAGGGCGTCCTTGACGTGGTCGATCTCCTTGAGGTTCTCGACCGCGACCCGTTCGGCGGCCAACGCCTCCTCGAGGGCGAGCTCACGCTTCACCCGGTCGGTGACGTCCTCGGCCGTGCTGACGTAGCCCACCAGCTTGCCGTCGGCCCGGCGGATGGCGGTGATGGAGAACTGCAGCGTGAGCGGTGAACCGTCCTTGTGCAGGAACTCCACGTCGACACTCTCGGCATGACCCGTGGCCAGCTCGTGGGCGACCGCCGCGAAGGCAGCTCTCGTGCCCAGCATGTCGGCCAGACGGACGATCTCGGCGACGCTGATGAGCTGGCTGGGCGAGCGTCCGTGCAGCTCGGCGGCCGAGTAGCCGAAGAGCTCCTCGGCTCCCGGGTTGAAGAGGTCGATGTGTCCCCGGGCGTCGGTGCCGATGATCGCCACCGCTGCACTGGAGACCAGCTGGCGCACCCGGGCCTGCTCCTGGCGCGCCAACCAGGACTGGCGCCGCTGGACGCCCACTGCCAGGGAGAAGGGGATCGTGGTCAGGGCACATGCGGCGACGAAGAGCGCCAACGCCATCGTGGTCAGCTCCGCCCGGGCCAACGACATGGAGGCGTCGACGGCGAAGGGCCCCAGGCCGCGCACCGTCATCGTGTGGGCGATGGTGGCCACGACGAGCAGCTGCACCAACGTCTCGCGCATCGGTGCGCGCAGCGCCGACCACCCCAGGAAGGGGATGACGCAGAAGAGGATGCCGGGCCCCAGGTCCAGCGGCAGGAAGGCGAAGACCGTGAAGGTCACGGTGCACCACCACTGGATCACCCGCTCGGTGAGCGGCGCGACGCCGGGGAAACGGGGCCGCCCCATGAAGTGCGGCAGCAGCACCATGTAGGTGGCGAAGTGGGCCAGGCCCACGCCGCCCACCGCGATCCACCACTGCACGTGGTCGGTGAGCACGGCCACCACGCCGGTCATTCCCGCGGCCAGGGCGGCACCCACGAAGGAGTGGGAGACGAAGCGGCGCAGGTCGTCCTCGGTCAGCAGCACAGCGCGACGGCGAGCCCCCTGCCCCACGCCGTGGGCGACGTACGCCGATCCGACGGCAGCCGCGAGAGCCCATCCGAGGGCGACCACGAAGGGACGGTCGTGCACGAGGTACTGCGCCGTGGTCACTGCGACGGTGCCCACGAAGAAGTAGCCGCGGGCCCACCGCGGCACGAAGAGCCAGGCACCGGCGAGCAGACCCACCGGAAACGCCTCGGTCACCAGCAGCGGCGTGGGCTGCACGTGCACCAGGTAGACGGAGATGACCACGGTGCACAGCACCAGCAGGGCGAAGGCAAGACGCGGCCGTGCCGTCATCGCGCCACCCCTCCCTGGGTCTCCCGGTGGTGAGCCCCTCCGACCTGCCACCTCGGTCATTGTGCGTCGGCGCCGGGGCGCTCCGGGGTCAACTGACCCAGGCGCGGCCGACCGACGGAGCAGATGACCCGAAGTGACTAGCCCCGGATCGACGATGGGTTGACTCCCGCGACCGGCCGGCCGGCCGACTGACCGACCGGGCGGGCCCGATTTTGGTGGCCAGATCCCCCGGTGCTAATCTTTCTTCTCGTTGCCCGGCAGGCCGGGCGACGGGCGCCATTAGCTCAATTGGCAGAGCAGCTGACTCTTAATCAGCGGGTTCGGGGTTCGAGTCCCTGATGGCGTACAGCACAGAAGGCCCGACCTCACCGGTCGGGCCTTCTGCTTTGTTCCACGCAGGAAGGCTCGCTGTCCCATGCCCTGTCTCACGCCCCGCGGCCGTGCGTGTTCCACGCCACGTCGCCAGTGACAGTCGCCCCGTTCGCCCACATGACGTCGCCGTTTCGGGCCACAATGGCCGTCGCGTCCGGGTCTCGGACGCCGACCAGTCAGGGAGGAAGTCGGATGTCGGGAGCAGGACGGCCCCTGCTGCTGCTCGTCGGGCTCCTCCTGCTGGGCGTCCTGGCCGACGGGGCCAACGCGCCGGGGGCCTCAGGTCTGGGCCTCTTCCCGCTGGGCGGTCTGGCCCTGGTGCTGCTGCACTGCCCCGAACCGCTGCGGCCGGCCGTGGGCGCCCTCTCGGGCGTCGCCACGGCCTCCCTCCTCTGGCAGCTGGGCACCTCCCCCGTCCTCTCCGTGGCCTTCGCGGGCTCGGGAGTCGCCGCCGCCGTGCTGGCGTTGCGCGTGGTCCGAGCCTCTGACGGGCCGCTCCAGATGCGGACCGAGCGCGACCTGCTGCGCGTGATCCTGGCCGCCAACCTGGGCGGACTCCTCGTCGGTGTCACCGCGGGTCTCGCAGCAGCCGTCGTGGGGATCGACGAGGTGGCTGCCCTGACGCTCGGCGCATTCGTCAACATGACGGCCTCGCTGGTCCTCTTCCTCCCCCTCGCGACCCACGGCCTGGAGGCCCCCTCCCTGGCGCAGTGGTCCGAGCGGGTCACGCAGTGGGTCTGCCTGGTCCTCGCCACCGTCGCCGTCTTCTCGACACCCTGGACGACGGAGTTCCCCTACGTGGTGCTGGTCCTCCTCATGTGGGCCGGCCTGCGCCTCTCCCTCCTCGAGACCCTCATCCAGCTGGTCGTCGTGCGCGTGATCGTCACCTTCTTCACCGCGCAGAACATCGGGCCCTACGTCGGCGCCACGCACAACCGCACGCTTCCGCCCGACCTGGAGATGGTCTACGTCCAGATCTTCCTGATCACCTCCTCGGTGGCAGTGGTGGCGCTCAACATCAGCAGCGCCCGCGCGCGAGCGGAAAGCCAGCGAGAGGCCGTCGCGGAGGCTGACGCCGTCGCGGAGACCAAGCTCAACACGGTCTTCGAGGCGTTGGAGGCGGAGCGCTCGGCCCTGGAGGAGATGCGCGAGGTCGACCGGGTCAAGGACGCGTTCGTCTCCACGGTGAGCCACGAGCTGCGGACCCCGATCACCAACATCATCGGCTACACCGAGATGCTCGAGGACGGCGACTTCGGACGCCTGAGCCCCGACCAGAGCGAGGCCACCATCCGCATCGGCGACAACGGCCGCCGACTGCTCGCCCTGATCAACGACCTGCTCGACCTCTCGGCGCTGCGCTCGGCGAAGATGGAGATCTCCCGGGCGCCGGTCGACCTTGTGAAGGTGGTGCGGGCCGGCGAGCAGGCCATCCTCCCCCGGTTGCGGACCGCCGAGGTCAGCCTGGAGATGGACGTGCCGTCGGTGCCGGTGGTCATCAGCGGCGAGGCCGAGAAGCTCGAGCGCGTCGTGGTCAACCTGATGTCCAACGCCGTGAAGTTCACCCCTCCGCTCGGCCGGGTGACGGTGCGGCTGTGGCAGGAGGCCCGCTGGGCGATCATCGAGGTCGCCGACACCGGCTACGGCATCCCGGAGAAGGACCTCAACCGGCTCTTCTCCCAGTTCTTCCGTTCCTCGGTCTCGCAGGAGAAGCACATCCAGGGCACCGGCCTGGGGCTCTCCATCGTGCGCTCCATCGTCGAGGGCCACGGCGGACAGATCGAGGTCACCTCGACGGTCAACGTCGGCACGACGTTCTGGGTCTACCTGCCGGTCTGAGCTGCAGGGCCAGACACCACCGGGGGCTGACTCAGAGGTAGAGACCAGTCGAGCCACCCTCGAGGCGCTCGGAGGCCACGGCGTGCACGTCGCGCTCGCGCATGACGACGTAGGTCTCGCCGTGCACCTCGACCTCGGCCTTGTCCTCGGGGTCGAAGAGCACCCGGTCGCCCGCCTGCACAGCCCTCGCCTGAGGACCCACCGCCACCACGCGCGACCAGGCCAGCCGGCGCGCGCCCATCGCCGCCGTTGCGGGGATCACGATCCCACCCGACGAACGACGTTCACCCGCCTGCTCGTCGAGCTGCACCAGCACCCGGTCATGGAGCATCTTGACCGGGGCCTTGAACCCCGACCCGTGGTCGGCGGCTCCCTGCGAGGCGGGCTCAGTCACGGGCGATCTTGCGCACCACCGCGAAGAGCACCACGAAGCCGGCCACGCCCGCGGCGACCTTCAGGATGTTGTCGGTGCGCGGCGCACCGGTGTCGAGGTCGACGAAGTGCGACTTGAGCGTGGTGACCTCACGGCTGACGATGGTCTTCGGGTGCACGCGGTAGAGCAACTGGTCCAACGTGTCGGTCAGTCGGTCCCGAGCCTGCTCGATCTCCCGCTCCAGGGCGGCAACGTCATTGGTCACTCCGGCAGGTTACCAACCCGCGCGAGCCCGGGGCGGGGCAGGCGGATGCCGAGACGCCGGGTGCTGCTTGGGTAACGTCGGCGTCGACCACCCGACCCGAGCCGACCACTTCTCGAGCCGACCACCCTCGAGCCACGCTCGATCCACCCCGGAGGAACTCCCGTGAGCCACCGCCTCTCCCCCGGCGACACCGCCCCCGCCTTCACGTTGACCTCCGACACCGGCGAGCAGGTCTCGTTGGCCGACTTCTCCGGCCGTCGCGTGATCGTCTACTTCTACCCCGCGGCGATGACGCCCGGTTGCACCAAGCAGGCGTGCGACTTCACCGACTCCCTCGACGCGCTGCAGGCGGCCGGCTACGAGGTCATCGGGATCTCGCCCGACAAGCCGGAGAAGCTGGCGAAGTTCCGCGAGCGCGACCAGTTGACGATCACCCTGCTCTCCGACCCGGAGAAGGAGACCCTCACCGCCTACGGCGCCTTCGGCGAGAAGAAGCTCTACGGCAAGGTCGTCCAGGGCGTCATCCGCTCGACCGTGGTGGTCGGGCCCGACGGCACCGTCGAGGTCGCGCAGTACAACGTGAAGGCGACCGGCCACGTCGCCAAGCTGCGCCGCGACCTCGCGCTCGACTGACCCGCCCCCGGTCGCCTCAGGCGACGTCGCGGCGCAGCGTCGTGACGCGACCCAGCAGCGCGAAGGCCACGGCGTACGCGAGGAGCACGAGGCCACCGGCCCACCGCGAGAGCAGGTCCGCGCCACCGATGGCCGTGTAGATGCTCGCCCCGACGAGCGCCTCCGCGGCCGCCCCCGGCAGGTAGAGCGAGACCTGTGAGGCCACGTCGCCGAGCGCGGCGAGGCCCAGGCGCAGGAGCGGCTCGAGCAGCTGGGTGAAGGCCAGGATGATCACGATCGAGGCAACCTGGTTGGGCACCAGCGCACCGAACCCGACCCCGACCATGCCCCACAGGGCGAGCGCCAGCACCGTCAGGCCGAGCGTCTCCCACGCCTTCAGGGTGTCGAGGTAGGTCGGGGTGTCGGTGAGGAGGGAGACGCCGGCGCCGGCCAGCGTCACCCCCGCCACGCTGCAGAGCCCCAGCACCGCCCCGAAGCCCGCCTGGACCGCGATCTTCGCCAGCAGCAGCCGGCTGCGGCTGGGGTCGACCAGCAGGCTCTGGGTCAAGGTGCCGTGCCGGTACTCGCCGGTGATGGCGAGCGCACCCAGCACCAGCGGGAAGACGTAGCCCATCGACGCGGGCAGGCCGTAGATCGACATCGTCATCGCCTCGGACGACAGTCCCTCGGCGGCCAGGCCGCCCTCCTCGACCGGCACCGAGACGCCGAAGGCCATCACGGCCCCCATGAACGCCAGGTAGAGGAAGGCGCCGCCCGCCAAGATCCACCACAACGGGGTGGAGGTGACCTTGCGCAGCTCGACGCGGAGCGCCGCCCGGATGTGCCCGCTCATGCCGCAGCCTCCCCGTTGTTGTTGCCCTTGTCGCCCGGTTGGCCCGCGTCCTGCTCACCGCGGGCGACGAACTCGAAGAAGGTCTGCTCCAGGTTGGCCTCGACCGCGGTGAGCTCGTGCAGCTCGAGGCCTGCGGCGAAGGCGGCGGCGCCGACCTCGGCCGCGCTCGCCCCCCGCACCCGCAGGACGTCGTTGGCGCGTTCGACCCTCCAGCCCAGGCGTTCGGCCGCCGCACCCAGCGCCGCCGGGTCGGGTCCGCTGACCCGCACGTGGGAGTCGGAGAGGTGCACCATCTCGGTGAGGCTGGAGGCGTGCACGAGGCGCCCGTTGGCGATCACCACGACGTCGTCGACGCTCGCCTGCACCTCGGCCAGCACGTGGCTCGAGACCAGGACCGTGCGCCCCTGGCCGGCGAGGAAGCGCAGCAGGTCGCGCAGCCAGATGATGCCCGCGGGGTCGAGGCCGTTGGCGGGCTCGTCGAGCACCAGCACACCGGGGTCGGCCAGCAGGGTGCCGGCCAGCGCGAGGCGCTGCCTCATGCCGAGGGAGAAGCCACCGACCTTGCGCTCGGCCGCGTCCGCGAGACCGACCTGACCGATCACCTCGTCGATCCGGGCGTCACCCACCCCGAGGTGCGGCGCGAGCGTACGCAGGTGGGCGCGCGCCGTGCGGCCGGGGTGGAAGTTCGCCTCCAGCGACGCTCCGACCACCCGGCCCGGGTTCGGGTGCTCGACGTAGGGGCGTCCGCCCACCAGCGCCACGCCGGAGTCGGGCCGCACCAGGCCCAGCAGCATCCGCAGCGTGGTCGTCTTGCCGGACCCGTTGGGACCGAGGAAGCCGGTGACGCGGCCGGGCGCCACGTCGAACGTGAGGTCGTCCACCGCCCTCACCGCACCGAAGGTCTTGGTCAGGCCGCGGATCTCGATCGAGGTCCCGTTGGCGGGGTGTGGGTCTCGCATACCTACACTTTCGTTCGGGCCGGAGTGGTGGAACTGGCAGACACGCAGGATTTAGGTTCCTGTGCCCGCAGGGCGTGGGGGTTCGAGTCCCCCCTTCGGCACCCCACGACGACGTGGCGACGTGGCGACACCGTCACGTCACGATGCCAGATCGATTCGTCCAGAGAATGACCAAGTCCGCCCACCGTGACGTGGATCACTCTAGTGTGCGGCGACATGGACTCTGCGTTGACTGCGATCGGCCTGCCCGTCGCCCTCGGCATCATCATGTTCGGCCTCGGGCTCGACCTCACCCCGGAGGACTTCAAGCGGGTCGGCCGGCAACCGAAGGCGGCGGTCATCGCCCTGGTCTGCCAGCTGGCGCTGCTGCCCCTGATCTGCTTCGGACTCGTCGTGGCCCTCGACCTGGAGCCGCTGCTGGGCATCGGCATGATGCTGCTGGCGGCCTCTCCCGGCGGCACGACGGCCGCGCTCTTCAGCCACCTCTTCCGGGGCGACGTCGCACTCAACATCTCGCTGACGGCGATCAACTCCCTCGTCGCCATCATCACCCTGCCGCTGATCACGGGCCTGGCGATCAGCTACTACGGCCGCAACGACGAGCTCGCGATGCCGCTGGTGGAGGTCATCCAGGTCTTCGCGATCATCCTGGTGCCGGTGGGGATCGGCATGCTCGTGCGCGCACGCCGCACCGCGTTCGCCCAGCGGATGGACAAGCCGGTCCGCATCGCCTCCGCCGTCATCCTGGCGGTCATGGTGCTGGGCGTGATGCTGGCCGAGCGCGCCAACATCACCGACTACCTCGCCCAGATCGGTGCGGTCGCCGCCCTCTTCTGCGCCACCAGCCTGGTCGTGGGCTACCTCGTGCCGAAGGTCTTCGGGGTGCCGGGCCCCCAGGCGATCGCGTCGTCGATGGAGATCGGCGTGCACAACGCGACCCTGGCGATCTACATCGCGGTGGAGGTGCTGGGCGAGACCAAGGCCTCGGTCCCGGCCGCGGTCTACGCGATCATCATGTTCGTCTTCGCCGCCCTGTGGGGCAGCTTCGTCTCCCGTCGCGAGTCGACCCCGGCCGAGCGGCCCGCCCCCGCCAACGTCTGAGGGGCGTGGCGTCCGGACCCGGTCAGCTGGCCGCGTCGCGCAGGTCGGCCGCGACGAGCGGGGCGATCTCGCGCAGGGCCCGACCTCGGTGCGAGATGCGGTCCTTCTCCTGGGGAAGGATCTCCGCCGAGGTCAGGCCGGAGGTCGCATACTCCTCCGGCACGAAGAGCACGTCGTAGCCGAAGCCGCCGTGACCACGGGTCTCGCGGATCACCCGTCCGGGCATCCGTCCCTCCACGACCCGCTCGACGCCGCCGGGCGTCACCCAGGCGACGGCGCAACGGAAGTGGGCCCCGCGTCGTCCGTCGGGCACGTCGTGCAGCTGGTCGAGCAGGAGCTGGTTGTTGGCGGCGTCGCTCTTCATCCGGCCCGCCCACCGGGCCGACAGCACCCCCGGCATCCCGTTGAGGGCGTCGACGCAGAGGCCGGAGTCATCCGCCAGGGAGGGCAGCCCGGTGGCTGCGGTGCCGGCGCGCGCCTTCAGGAGGGCGTTGCCCGCGAAGGTCGGCTCGTCCTCGGCGGGCTCGTCGTAGTCGTCGACGTCGTCGAGGCCCAGCACCCGCACTCCCGGCACGTGCTCGGCGAGGATCCGCTGCATCTCAGCGATCTTCTTCGGGTTCCGCGAGGCCAGGAAGAGCTCGTGGCTCACGCCGGCGGCCCCCATGTCACTCCCCCAGACCGAGGGCGTGGCGCTGCAGGCCGGTGAGGTCGGCGCAGCCCTTCGCGCCGAGCGCCAGGAGGGCGTCGAGCTCTGCGCGGTCGAAGGGCACTCCCTCGGCGGTGCCCTGCACCTCGATGAAGCGGCCGTCGCCGGTCATCACGATGTTCATGTCGGTCTCGGCCCGCACGTCCTCCTCGTAGGGCAGGTCGAGACGGGGACGACCGTCGATGATGCCGACGCTGACGGCCGCCACCGACCCGGTCAGCGCCTCGCCGCGCAACGCCCCGCGCGTACGCAGGTGCTCCACCGCGTCGTGGAGGGCGACGTACGCGCCGGTGATCGCCGCGGTGCGGGTGCCGCCGTCGGCCTGGAGCACGTCGCAGTCGAGCTGGATGGTGTTCTCGCCGAGCGCCTTGTCGTCGATGACCGCCCGCAGGGAGCGGCCGATGAGGCGCGAGATCTCGTGCGTGCGCCCGCCGATGCGGCCCTTGACCGACTCACGGTCCGAGCGGGTGTTGGTGGCCGAGGGCAGCATCGCGTACTCGGCGGTGACCCACCCCAGGCCCGAGCCCTTGCGCCAGCGCGGCACGCCCTCGGTGACCGAGGCGGCGCAAAGCACGCGGGTGCGGCCGAACTCCACCAGCACCGAACCGGCCGGGTGGTCCTGCCACCCGCGGGTGAAGCGGATCTCGCGCAGCTGGTCGTCCGCGCGTCCGTCGGCCCGGGTGGCTGCCCCGCCTGCGTGGGCGGGGGCGGGGGCGGCGCTCGAGGTGTCGTCCATGGCAGAGCAGCCTAGGCGAGCCACCACGGGTTGGTCGCATCCAGCAGATCGAGGTGCCAGTGTCGGTGGGGCGTCCTAGAGTGCTGAAGGCCAGGCAGGCACAGCACGTACGGGGGGGGACGAGATGGCAGGGACGACTGGACGCTCGCGATCGGCCGCGATCGTCGCGGCGGTGCTGATGACGCTGGCCGTCGTCCTCACGTTGGGCAGCCCACTCCCCGCCCAGGCGAAGCCGCGGGTGACGCCCCCGGCCTCCCCGGCTCCCGGAGAGGATCCCGTGCTCGGCGCCGGTCAGCTGGTCGAGCTGGCGAAGGGCGCCCGCGACGTCCGGGTCGAGGAGTCGCCGCACGGCGCCCACGTCGCCGTGTCCTGGACGGTGCGCGCCGGCGGGCGCAGCGTGCTCTGGGCCCGGGTCAAGCGCGGCTCCACCTGGGGGCGGAAGGTCCGGCTCAGTCCACGCAAGGCGGACGTCGTGCGCCACGACGTCGACCTCGACTCCGACGGCTCCCTGCTCGCGGCCTGGGCCGAACGGCGCGGCAAGGTCCACTCCGTCGTCGTGCGCCGCGTCGCGGGCAACAAGGCAGCCCGCCCGGTCTCGTTCCGTGCTCGGGCCCGCGGCGGACCGCAGGTCGCTGCGGGTCCGTGGCGTGACGCGGTGGCGTGGGTGACCCGGCACCGCCGCACCCTGCGCCCGGTGACCTCCGCCGACGTGGGCGCCGGTTGGTCCGGTCCCGAGGTATTGGGACCCCGGCTGCGGACGCCCGTCGTGGCCGACTCCCTGGCGCTGGACGCCGACTCCCGCTACATGCACCTGACCTACCTCACCCGCGACCGCGGCGCGGAGGACCCGGACCGTCCCGACCAGAAGGTGCTGGCCGCCACCGCCTCCTGGTCCGTCCTGTCCCCCACCAGCGACCGGTGGGCCACCCGCCACCACCTGGGTCCGCTCCAGCGGCTGGAGCGTCCCCGCGCGCCGATGGTGGCGGTGGACCGGTCCGACGTCGCGACCCTCGTGTTCCACGACAACGCCGGCCCCCTGGCCTCGGGCGCCCGCCCCTACCCGGTGGTGCGGCTCTTCGACCCGCGTCGGTCCGGCACCCTCACCTCCCGGCTCGACGACCTGAGGTCGCTCGAGGTGACCGGCGACGACGGCCGGCCCCGGGTGCTGGCCGGCGTGCGCCACCGCGAGGGCCACGTGCTGGCCGCCTTCGACACCAGCACGGGCCTGGCCCCGCTGCTCAAGCAGGTCACCTCCCCCGAGGTGCCCGGCGACTTCGACCCGCGCGACTGGCCCACCTACTCCGCGTGCACCCCTGCGCGTCACTGGTTCTTCGTCTGGTCGGGCGACTGGGCCGAGATGCACTGCCTCGACAACGAGGCCGGCGACCACGTCGCCCTGCTCAACGACGCGTTCGACCCGACGCGTCCGGTCTCACGGGTCGACCCCGACCCCGCCCTCCCGGGCTCGACGGTCGAGGGTGCCGTACCCGACCCGCTGGTGCCGATCATCGTGCTCACCGAGGACCTGCCGCGCACGACGGCCGACGCGGTGTGGCTGCTCGACCACACCGCCGGGGGCACCGAGCCGCGGCCAGCGCGGCTGCGGATGAAGCAGGTACGCAGGCCGAAGCTCACCGGCAAGGCCCGGGTCGGCGCGACGCTGCGCGCCCGCCCCGGCACGTGGCGGGCGGCGCCCGCCCGGGTCACCTTCCGATGGTTCGTGGGCAAGCGGCGCATCGCCGGCGCGAAGGGGGCCACGCTGACCCTCACCCCCGCGGTGGCGGGGACGCGGATCCGCGTGACGATGACCCTCACCCGCGCCGGACACGCGCCCGTGCGAGTGACCCGACAGTCCGCGCGGGTGCGCCGCTGACGAACTGCGCCGCTGACGGAGCTGCGGGTCAGCTCGCCCCGTCCCGGGTCACTCGGCCCGGGTTCACTCCGTCTCGGTTCACTCCGTCTCGGGTCACTCCGTCTCGGGTCACTCCGTCTCGGCTCACTTCATCTCGGGTCACTTCATCTCGGTGCGCCACACGCGCACCATGCCGATCGCGAAGGGCAGCACAATCCACAGCAGGCTGACGACCCCGAGCTGGGCCCACTGCTCGCCCGACAGCGACGGCGAGAGGCGCTCGCCGGTGAGCGAGTCGTAGCCGTACAGCGGCCCCTGGGCCATGGCGATGTCGATCCAGGCGCCGTGCTCGGCGAGCCAGCTCCAGAACGACGCCACAAGGTTGACCACCACGGGCAGCGCGAAGAAGAGCACGATGGCGCCCGCCGAGTTGAGCAGCAGGAGGCCGAACCCGACGCCCTGCAGCACTGCCATCACCTGCAGCAGCGTCAGGTTGACGATCCTCAGCACCTCGGTGTCGGCCCACGGGTCCGCGGCCCCGCCGACCACGGCAGCCAGGGCGCTGACCAGACCGGCCAGCACCACGGCCGCCAGCCCGAACAGCAGCGCCGCCACCGTCTTCGCCGCGATCACCTTGCCGCGCGACGGCTCCAGGGCGAAGGTCGTCAGCGTAGTCCGCTGGCCCCACTCCTGGGTGACCAGCAGGATGCCGAGCACCGGCAGGAGCAGCATCTGCGGGGTGTTGGTGTTCTCGAAGAAGCTCAGGAAGGTGCGGTCGTCGATCGAGTCCCGGGTCAGCAGGAAGCCCATGAGGACCACGCCCGCGGTGGCCACGGCGATGATCCCGATCAGCCAGCGCCCGGCGCGGGTGTCGGTCATCTTGCGCAGCTCGACCTTCACCAGCCTCCCGAAGGGCACCGGCGAGGTGCCGGAGACGTCGAAGGTGCGGGTGGGTGCGGTGGTGCTCATGCCGAGACTCCTTCTGCCGAACCTGCTGGTGCCGGAGCTGCCTGGTGGTCGCGCTGGGTGGGGGCGGTCAAGGTGAGGAAGAGACGTTCGAGCCCACCCTCCGAGGGACGCAGGTCGACCAGCACCACCCCGTGCTGGGCGGCGGCGCGACCGACCGCACGGGGTTCGGCGTCGACCCGGAAGCCCTCGCCCGCGACCTCATGCGTCAGTCCGGCGCTGCGCAGCGCCGTGGCGAGCGCGTCGCGGTCCTCACCGGTGACGAAGCACCCGGACCCGCCGGCCTGCTCGAGCAGTGCCCTCTTGTCGCCCTGGGCGACGATCCGGCCGTTGCCGATCATCACCATCTCGTCGGCGACCAGCTCCACCTCGTTGAGCAGGTGGGAGGAGAGCAGCACGGTGCCGCCCTGGTCGGCGAACGTCTTGAGCAGGCCACGCATCCAGTGGATGCCGGCGGGGTCGAGACCGTTGGCCGGCTCGTCGAGGATCAGCACCGACGGGTCACCGAGCAGCGCGTTCGCGATGCCGAGCCGCTGACGCATGCCCAGGGAGTAGTTGCGCACCCGGCGCTTCGACTCGGTGCCGGTGAGGCTCACCAGCTCGAGCATCTCGTCGACGCGGCGCGACGGCAACCCCATCGTCGCCGCGGAGAGTGCGAGCACCTCCCGGCCCGTGCGTCCCGCGTGCTGCGCCGAGGCGTCGAGCAGCACCCCCACGTGGCGGCCCGGGTTGGGGATGTCGGGGTAACGCATCCCGCCGATGGTCGCGGTGCCGGAAGTGATCGTGGTCAGCCCGGTGATCATCCGCATGGTGGTGGTCTTGCCCGCACCGTTGGGGCCGAGGAAGCCGGTGACCCGGCCGGGCTCCGCGACGAACGAGACGTCGTCGACCGCACGGAACCCGCCGTAGCTCTTGCTGAGTCCTTGGACAGAGATCATGACCCCACCCTGTCAAACGAGGTGGCCCACGTCACGGAGGGGGTGCGGAGGCGAGCCCCTGCCTCGTGTGCCTGCTCAGAAGGTCGTGAAGTCGTAGACCGCCCCGGCCCGGGCCAGCCCCAGGTCACCGTCGTAGTCGGCCTTCGCCTCGTCGTGCACCACCTGGGGGTCGTGCCAGGGCGGGACGTGGGTCAGCACCAGCCTCGGGACACCTGCGGCGTTCGCCAGCTGGGCGCACTCCTTGCCCGTGAGGTGGAGGTCCGCAGGGTTGTCGGCACCCTCCTCGAAGGACGCCTCGGCGAGCAGCAGGTCGGCGCCGGTCGCGGCCCGTACGACTCCCTCGCAGGGGCCACAGTCTCCGGTGTAGGCCAAGACCTTGTCCTGCCAGGTGACGCGCAGCGAGAAGGCCGGCACCGGGTGCACGACGGGAAACGGCTCGACGGTGAACGGACCGATCTCGACCGGGCCCTGCCACGTGCGGAAGTCGAACTCCTCCCGCATGCCCGGGTCAGTGGGCAGGTCGTACGCCCGCGCCATGCGGTCGGCGGTGTCCTCGGGACCCCAGACCGGGATGCGGGGCTGCGGACCGGTCGGGTGGTAGCGACGCAGCACGTGGTAGCCGCACAGGTCCAGGCAGTGGTCGGCGTGCAGGTGCGAGAGCAGCACCGCGTCGATCTTGAGCGGGTCGGCGTAGCGGTGCAACGCTCCGAGCGCGCCGCTGCCGAGGTCCATGAGGACGCGCCAGGTGCGACCGTCGTGCTCGGCCTCCAGCAGGTAGCAGCTGGCCGGCGAGTCGGGCCCGGGGTAGGACCCCGAGCAGCCGACGACAGTGAGCCTCATGGGTGCCTTCCCTTCGCGCCGCGGTCCGCGCCGAGAGGTCGCGTCCGTGGACAGGTTATGTGCTCGAAGCGTGCAGCGGGGGCCGGCGCGACTGATCTCACGTCCGCTCGACGGACAGCACCGACGTACGGTGGAGAGGTGCGGACCCGAGCCACCGTCCTCCTGCTGGCCTCGGTGCTGGCTCTCCCGACGACGCCGGCGCCGGCCTCGGCGGTGCCCTCCCCCGGCGCTCCGCAGCCCGTCACCCGGACCGCAGACCCGGCCACGGGAAGCGTCCTGGTGATCTCCGTCGACGGGCTCTCACCCCGCGCGCTGACGCAGCTGGGCCGTGCCGGAGCACCGCACCTGCACCGTTTCCTGCGGCAGGGTGCCTCGACGCGCAACGCCCGCACGGTGGTGGAGTCGACCAGCACCCTGCCCAACCACACCAGCATGGTGACGGGCCGGCGCGTCGACGCGTCCACGGGCGGGCACGGGGTGACGTGGAACCACACCGCGCAGGCGGAGGCCGAGACGGTCCACCGGGCCGCGGGCGAGCACGTCGACTCCCTCTTCACCACCCTGGACGCTGCCGGCGCCGAGAGCGCGGTCTTCGTCGGCAAGCCGAAGTTCCGGCTGTGGCAACGCTCATGGGGCCGCACCATCGACCGGATGACGGTCCGGCGCGACGACGCGCGGCTGGCCCGCGCCGTGCGTCGTGACCTGCGCCGCCACCGCCGCGAGCTGCGGTTCTGGCACGTGGCCACCCCCGACCGGGCGGGCCACCGGGCCGGCTTCCGCTCCCGTCGTTACCTCGCGGCCGTCGAGCAGGTCGACGCGATGCTCGGCCGCCTCCTGCGTACGCTGCGCCGCCCCGGGTTGCGCGGCACGGTCACCGTGCTGCTGACCTCCGACCACGGGGCCCACGCCGGGCGCAGCCACGACGACGAGGCGACCAGGGGCAACCAGCGGGTCATCTTTGCAGCGCTGGGCCCGGGCGTCTCCCGGGGCGCCGACCTGTACGCCCTCAACTCCGACCACCGCCGGGCGCCCGGGCGAAGCCAGCCGGGCTACGACGCCGAGGTGCCTCCGGTGCGCAACGCCGAGGTCGCCAACCTGGCCCTCGACCTGCTCGGCCTGCCGGCCGTCGCCGACAGCGAGATCAACGCCGCGCAGGACCTGGTGCTGACGTCGCCGTGAACCCCGCTCACGCCCAGAGCTGACCGTCGAGGCGGTCCTCGGCCTCGTCGAGCGTGCCCTCGTAGGCGCCCGTCGAGAGGTACTTCCAGCCGCCGTCGCAGACCACGAACGCGATGTCGGCCCGCTCCCCCGCCCTGACCGCGGCCTGGGCCTGGCGGATCGCCGCGTGCAGGATCGCCCCGGTGGAGATGCCGGCGAAGATGCCCTCGAGCTCCAGCAGCTCACGCACGCGCTTGACCGCGTCACGCGGACCGACGGAGAACCGGGTGTCGATCAGGTCGGCGTCGTAGAGCTCGGGCACGAAGCCCTCGTCGAGGTTGCGCAACCCGTAGACCAGCTCGCCGTAGCGCGGCTCCGCGGCCACGATGCGTACGTCCGGCTTGGCCCGCCGGAAGAAACGGGAGACCCCCATCAGCGTGCCTGTCGTGCCGAGACCGGCGACGAAGTGGGTGATCTCGGGCAGGTCCGCGAGCAGCTCGGGAGCGGTGCCCTCCTCGTGCGCGAGCGCGTTGGCGGGGTTGCCGTACTGGTAGAGCATCACCCACTCGGGGTGCTGCGCGGCGAGTTCCTTGGCCACCCGCACCGCCTCGTTGGAGCCACCGGCGGCGGGCGAGGAGATGATCTCCGCGCCCCACATGCTCAACAGCTGACGACGCTCCTGGGAGGTGTTCTCCGGCATCACGCAGACGATCCGGTAGCCCTTGAGCCTGGCCGCCATCGCCAGGGAGATCCCGGTGTTGCCGCTGGTCGGCTCGAGGATGGTGCACCCGGGCCGCAACGTGCCGTCGGCCTCCGCCATCTCGACCATCTTCAGGGCCGGACGGTCCTTGATCGATCCAGTGGGGTTGCGGTCCTCCAGCTTGGCCCAGAGCCTCACCTCCGGCGACGGCGAGAGGCGCGGGAGCCCGACCAAGGGCGTACCGCCGACCGAGGAGAGCAGGTCGTCGAAGCGGGCCATCGCGGGGTCAGCCGCCAGCGACGGCCGGCAGCACGACGACCTCGTCGCCGTCGCTCAGCGGGCTCTCCAGCCCGCCCAGGAAGCGGACGTCCTCGTCGTTGACGTAGACGTTGACGAAGCGGCGCAGCTTGCCGTCCTCGAGCAGGCGGTCGGCGAGGCCGGGGTGCCGGGCCTCCAGGTCGTCGATCAGGGCAGCCAGCGTGGCGCCCTCGCCGGTGACGGCCTTCTCGCCCCCGGTGTGGGTGCGCATGATCGTCGGGATCTTGACCTCGATGGCCATGGGGTTCCTCCTGTGCGGGATGGTGTGGGGCAGGGGCAAGCCGGGCTCAGTCGACGACGTCGACGTCCTCCTCGGTGACGACGCCGTCGACGATGCGGTAGGAGCGGAACTCCACCGGCCCGTCGTCGGAACCGTGCTCGCGGGTGCTGACCAGGACGTAGTGGGCGTTCGGCTCGCTGGCCAGGTCGACGTCGGTGCGACTCGGGTAGGCCTCGGTGGCGGTGTGCGAGTGGTAGACGACGACCGGCTCCTCGTCGGCCGCCCACATCTGCTTGTAGAGCGCCAGCAGCTCGGTGGAGTCGAACTCGTAGAAGGTCGGGCTGCCGGCCGCGTTGACCATCTCCACCAGCCGCGCCGGGGTGTCGCTCCCCTCCGGGCCGGCGACGATGCCACAGGCCTCCACGGGGTGCTCGCGTCGAGCATGGTCGACGATGGCGTCACGCAGGGTCCGGGAGATCGTCAGCACGCCGTCAATCCTAGGTGAGCGGCCCGTGCCCTTCCCCGAGCAACTCGTCAGCCGGTCACGGCGCTGACCAGCGTCTCCTGGAGGTAGCCGAGCCACTCGTAGATGTCGTGGGCGGCCGCGCGCGGGTCCTCGTCGGGCAGCGCCTCCCAGAAGTCCTCGTCACCCTCCTCCACCCCGAGCCGGGCGGCCAGGGCCAGGCGCAGGTCGGTGAAGCCGCGCAGCCACGCCGCAGCAGCGGCTTCGTCGAGCTCCACGTCGATGACCAGGTCGAGGTCGTCGAACTCCGGCGGGAGGCCGCCCTCCTCGAGCGCGGAGATGATGCTCATCGCCGTGCGCTCCTTGGCGTCACGCAGCGTCGGCTCGGTGTAGCGGCGGAACTCACCGGCCGCCTCGGGGTCGTCGGCGTAGGCCGTCGGGAAGAGGCGCAGCAGCACCGGGTCCTCCGGCTCGTCGACCGGCCCGGAGAAGTTGAACATCGCCTCCAGCGGGTCGAGGTGCTCGTCCACCTCGGGCTGCTCGTCGCGCAGCAGCTCCACCAGCTGGGCGGCCAGGCTGCGCAGCAGGTCGGCCTCGAAGCCGGAGAAGTTGGCGATGACCAGACCGGTGCCCAGGTGCCGCGTGAAGCCACCCATCAGGCACGCTCCATCGTGGCCCAGAGCCCGTAGCCGTGCATCGCCTGGACGTCGCGCTCCATCTCCTCACGGCTCCCCGTGCTCACCGCCGAGCGGCCGTCCTCGTGGACCTCCATCATCAGCTTCTCCGCCTTGGCCTTCGAGTAGCCGAAGTGGGTGCGGAAGACGTAGGTCACGTAGGACATCAGGTTGACCGGGTCGTTCCACACGACCGTCACCCATCCGCGGTCGGGGCGGAGGATGTCGTCGACGTGCAGGTCCGGCTCGACCTCGACGGGGCTGGGGGATGACACGCCTTCCATCGTGGCACAGGGTTGGACCACGCCCCCGGGTGGCACAGTGGTGGGCGTGAGCGACACCGCCTCCTCCACCGCCCTGCTGACCGACCACTACGAGCTGACGATGCTCCAGGCCGCGCTGCAGGCCGGCACGGCGCACCGACGCTCGGTCTTCGAGCTCTTCCCCCGCCGCCTGCCGGAAGGTCGCCGCTACGGCGTCGTCGCCGGGGTGGGCCGGGCGCTGGAGGCCATCGAACGGTTCCGCTTCGACGACGAGGTCCTCGGCGCGCTCGACGCCGGGGGCGTGGTCGACGAGCAGACGCTGGCGTGGCTGGCCGACCACACCTTCACCGGTGACGTGTGGGGCTACCCCGAGGGCGAGGTCTACCTGCCCTACTCCCCCCTCGTCGTGGTCGAGGGCACCTTCGCCGAGGCGGTGCTGCTGGAGACGGTGCTGCTCTCGATCTACAACCACGACTCCGCGATCGCCTCGGCGGCCTCCCGGATGACGTGGGCGGCGGGCGGTCGCCCCTGCATCGAGATGGGCTCGCGCCGCACCCACGAGGAGGCCGCCGTCGCGGCCGCGCGGGCGGCGTACGTCGCCGGCTTCGAGGCGACCTCCAACCTGGCAGCCCTGCAGCGCCACGGCATCCCCACCACCGGCACGTCGGCGCACAGCTTCACCCTGCTCCACGACACCGAGCGGGACGCCTTCACGGCCCAGGTCACCTCCCTGGGGCGCGGCACCACGCTGCTCGTCGACACCTACGACATCGCCGAGGCGGTGCGGACGGCCGTCGACGTCGCGGGTCCCGAGCTCGGTGCCGTACGCCTCGACTCCGGCGACCTGGGGCTGCTCGCCCACGAGGTGCGTGCGCAGCTGGACTCCCTCGGCGCGACGGGCACCAAGATCATCGTCACCAGCGACCTCGACGAGTACGCGATCGCGGCGCTGGCCGCGGCCCCCGTCGACGGTTACGGCGTAGGCACCCAGCTGGTGACCGGCTCGGGCCACCCCACCTCCGGCTTCGTCTACAAGCTGGTCTCCCGCGAGGGCGACGACGGCCAGATGGTGCCGGTCGCGAAGCGGTCGAAGGACAAAGGCTCGGTCGGCGGCCGGAAGTACGCCCTGCGTCACCTCAGCGCCGACGGCGTCGCCGAGGCCGAGGTCGTCGGCATCGGGACGCCACCGCGTGACGACGGCGACGACCGCGAGCTCCTGGTCCGCCTCGTGCGCGACGGTGCCGTCGTCGGCCACGAGCCGCTCAGCGCCGCCCGGGAGCGCCACCTCACCAGCCGGGACGAGCTCCCCCTCCCGGCCCGGATGCTCAGCAAGGGACAGCCCGTGATCCCGACCCTCCACCTGGACTGAGCGGCGCCCACCACGCACCCACGGAAACTGTCGAGTTGATGGCGCGACACGCCGGCTGACACCCCATCAACCCGAAAGTTGCGGGGCGGGTTCCGTTGCTGGGCAGGTCCAGTCACGGAGCGGGGTCCACGTCGGACGGCTGGGATGCGCCACCGGGCCTCCACACCCTCGGCGTCCTCCCCATTCCGGCGGCGGGCACGCCCCAGCACCACGGCCAGGGCCCTTGGCTGGGCAGATGAAGATCCGACTCACCACCAGCGGCCGGACCGCTGGGCCCGGGTGGACGCGGGTGACCCGCGGTGCCCACCGCCGGGTGGACTCAGCCGATCCAGCCACCGACGACCTGGGCGCGTGGGCCGCTGTCCTGCCGCCTCGCGCGGCCTTCACCCACGTGACCGGTGCCCGGCTCCTGGGTCTCTGGCTCCCGCCGTTGCCGCGCGGCATCCCGGTGACGGTGCAGGTGCCGACCGGCACGACCGCTCCCCAGCGACCGGACCTCCGCGTGATCAGGTGCTCCCGTGGGAAGGGCGGCACGGAGGTGCTCGGCCTGCGGGTCGCGCCCGTCGACGAGGTACTCCTCACCCTCTGTCGCGACCTGGGACCACTCGACGCGTTGGTCGCCGTGGAGTCGGCGCTGGTCCTGGGCGTGGCCAACTTGGCGGACCTTGAGCGTGCCGCCCGGGCCCGACGTCGCGGGGCGCCGCTGCTGCGCGCCCTGCTCCCCCTGGTGGATGTACGTTCGGAGTCGCCGTGGGAGACGATCCTGCGGGAGTTCCACCGGTGCGTGGGAGCACCCGTGACGCCCCAGTTCGTGGTGCGGGACAGCGTCGGGAGCTTCGTGGCGCGCGCAGACCTGCGAGTCGGCGACACCCGAGTCCTCCACGAGTACGACGGCCACCACCACCTCGACGTCGACCGCCAGCGGGCTGACCTGCGACGTCACCGCCGTCTGGTGGCCGCGGGGTGGATCCGTCGCGGCTACACCAGCGACGACCTGCTCGTGCATCCCCACTCCGTCCTGCGGGACGTCGACGACTCCCTCGGCCGACGTCACCAGCCCGGCCGGGTCGCGGCGTGGACGGACCTCCTCAGCGACTCCGCCCGGACTCGATCGGGACGGCTCCGACTCCTCGGGCGTCTGGTGCCGCTCTCGGGTCCTGACCCCGCCTCCAGGTCCACCCCTCAACCCCCACGAAAATTGTCGCGTTGATGGCGCGACACGCCGGCTGACACCCCATCGCCACGACAGTTTCGAGCGAGGGGTCCGGGGCTAGGGTGACTCCATGAGGCGCGCACTGATCGTCGTGGACGTGCAGAACGACTTCTGCGAGGGCGGGTCGCTGGGGGTGAAGGGTGGCGGTCACGTGGCCCGCGAGGTCGCCCAGCTGATGCGCCGGTTACGCCAGCAGGAGCGCGGCGCGCCCGACTACGCCTACGCCGTCGCGACGAAGGACCACCACATCGACCCCGGCGAGGGCCACTGGTCCGCCGACCCCGACTACGTCTCCACCTGGCCCGTCCACTGCGAGGTGGGCACCGAGGGAGAGGAGTTCCACCCGGCCATCGAGGGCGAGCTCTTCGACGCGATCTTCCTCAAGGGAAAGCACTCCGCGGCCTACTCAGGCTTCGAGGGCAGCACGGAGGACGGGGTCGCGCTCGGCGAGTGGCTGCGTACGCACCACGTCAGCGAGGTGGACGTCTGCGGCATCGCAACCGACCACTGCGTGCGGGCCACCGCCCTCGACGCGGTGCGGGCCGGCTTCTCCACGCGGGTGCTCACCTCGCTGTGCGCCGGCGTCGCCCCCGGCACCACCCAAGCGGCGCTCGTCGAGATGGACGAGGCGGGTGTCCGCGTTGACTGACCGCCACGCCGACCCCACGGCGGCCACCGGTCCCGACCTGGTGGTCGAGCGCGCCAACGGCGTGCTCCGGCTCGTACTCAACCGGCCGACCACCCTCAACGCCGCGTCGGCGGCGATGGTGGAGGCCCTCTCGGCGACGCTCGAGCAGGCCGTCGGGGACGACGACGTCCGCGCCGTGGTGCTCACCGGCGAGGGCCGAGCCTTCTGCTCGGGCGCCGACCTCGCCGGTCTCGACCCGGCCCAGGTGGCCGACGGCTCGGCGATGGTGGCGGCCAACCGCGCCATCCGTGCGATCACCGGTCTCGACAAGCCCGTGCTGGCCGCCGTCAACGGCCCTGCGGCCGGCTTCGGCTGTGCCCTGGCCCTGGCCTGCGACGTGGTCGTGGCGCACCCGAGTGCCACCTTCAGCCTCACCTTCACCCGGCTGGGCCTGATGCCCGACGGCGCCTCGACCGCCACCGTCGCCGCCTCGGTGGGGCGGGCGCGGGCGATGCGGATGGCGCTGCTCGGTGAGCGGCTGGACGCCAACGAGGCCTACCTGCACGGCCTCGTCTCCCACGTGACCACCGAGGACACCTTCACCGACCTGGTCGGCGCACTCACCGAGAAGCTCGCCGAGGGCGCGCCGTTGGCCATGGCGGCCACCAAGAAGGCCATCAACGCGGCCAGCCTCCCGCACCTCGAGCAGGCCCTGGAGACCGAGCACCGCGGCCAGATGATGCTGGCCCGCACCGCCGACCTGGTGGAGGGGATGACGGCGTTCGTCGAGCGGCGCTCCCCAAAGTTCCGTGGCGCCTAGGCGAACCAGAGCTTCACTTGCAGCCGTGCTTCAGTGCCAGCGCCGTGAGACCACGGCTTCCTTCCCCTGCGCCGCAGCGGACAAGGCCACTGCCGCGGACTGCGTAACTCTTCCAGCGCCCGTCACGGTAGTGAATGGTTGCGGGTTCGGCACGACGGTGTCGCCAGCAATAGCGGTACCGGAACGTTCCCTTGACCTGCGTACGGCCGGCAAAGGCCACAAAATCTTGGTTCTTCTTGGTGGGATTGCTGTAAGAGCTCGTGACCGTGATCGTCTTCGTCTCAGTCCTCTTGCCGACTCCGGCCAGCCCGAAGCCTGCCTTGGTCCCGGCCTTGGCAAGAATCAGTTTCTTGACCGACGCCTCGAGGCCACCTGATCCCTCGTAGTGGACCTTCACCTTCAGGGTCCTGGTCCATTCAGACTCACGAGTCACGACCTTGCTGTTCTTACCGGTGGGCGGCAATGCGTGAGCCTGGAGGTGGGTGAGCTTCGGCCTCTTGGTCTTGACCTTCACCCGGTAGTTGGCCTTGTACCCGTACTTGCCTCCAGCGTCGTTGCACGTTTTCCCCGTGTCCACGCCATCGCCGCTCGCCCGGGCCGGCGAGACGGGCACAGTGAGCAGGACCAAGGTCAACGCTGTCGACAGCAGCATCGTCACACTTCTCATGACTCCCTCTCCGTTTCGGAGCAAACTAGTGGCACCTCCGTCATGTGGGTCACCCCGCCCACATGTCGATCTGCCTGCCGTCAGGTTGTTCGGGAGCGGTCGCCGCTGACGTTCTCGCGCTGTGTGCAGTCACCGCCCCAGCCAGCTCCGCGCCTCGGTCGTGACGGCGGCGGTCAGGTCGGCCATGACCGGCGACTCGAGACGCCAGCGTTGCCAGTAGAGCGGCACGTCGACGTGCCGGCCCGGTACGATCTCCACCAACCGCCCGGCGCGCACGTCGGCGCGCACGTCGGTCTCCACGAGCATCCCCCACCCGATGCCGCGACGCACCGCGTGGTCGAACTGGTGCACCGACGGGATCCAGGTCGTGGGCGGCGCCAGGTGACGGCGGGTGACCTTGCGCAGGAAGTCGTGCTGCAGGGTGTCGTCGCGGTCGAAGGCGACCATGGGGGCCCGCTCCAGCGCCGCGGGGGTGGGGCCCTCAGCCAGGTGCTCAGTCATGAACTCCGGCACCGCGACGGCGACGTAGCGCATCGCCCCGAGCCGTTCGACCGTGCAGCCCGGCACCGGCCGGGGGTCGGAGGTGATGGCCGCCATCACCTCACCGCGACGCAGCCGTTCGGCCGTGCGGGTCTGGTCCTCGCGCAGGATCTCGAAGGTGACCCGGTGGCGCTGCCGCACCCGGACCATCGCCTCGACGAACCAGTCGTAGAGGGCGTCGGTGTTGACCGCCAGGGGCACGGCCGTCCAGGGCGCGTCCTCGGTGGCCTCCTCGTCCGGGTCGTCGACCAGCTCGGCGTAGGCCTCGCGCTCCAGCATCTCGGTCTGGGCGGCGAGACGCACCAGCACGTGGCCGGCGTCGGTGGCCTCCAGCGGCTTGGTGCGGTGCACCAGCACACGGCCCACCCGGGTCTCCAGCGCCTTGATCCGTTGGCTGACCGCCGAGGGCGTGACGTGCAGTTCCTTGGCGGCTGCCTCGAATGTGCCGAGGCGCACCGCGGTGGCCAAGGTGCGCAGCGCGACGGGGTCCAGCTGGGTGAGGTCTTTCATACTTAGACATACTAATGATTCCCCAGAATCCTTCGCTGGATTGATGACTCTCCGCTGCCTACGATTTGTTGCGTGCTCAACGTGCTCTTCACCGGTCTCTTCACCGGACTCGCCCTCATCGTCGCCATCGGCGCCCAAAACGCCTTCGTCCTGCGCCAGGGGATCCGTGGCGAGCACGTGCTGCCGATCGTGCTGACCTGCCTCGTCTCCGACCTCGTCGCGATCACCGCGGGCGTGGCCGGCCTCGGCGCCGTGATCGAGCGGTGGCCCGGCGCGCTGCCGGTCGCCCAGGTCATCGGCGGCATCTACCTGCTCGCCTTCGGCCTCCACGCCGCACTGCGCGCCTGGCGCCCCACGGGCCTCGACGCCGGCACCGGGTCGCGCATGAGCGGACGTACGGCCGTGCTCACCGCCCTGGCGCTGACCTGGCTCAACCCGCACTTCTACCTCGACGCGATCGTGCTGCTCGGCACGGTGGCCAACTCCTTCGGCGCCGACCGCTGGTGGTTCCTGACCGGCGCGCTGCTCGCCAGCACCGCCTGGTTCTTCGCCCTGGGCTACGGCGCCCGCCTGCTGCGCGGCCTCTTCGCCAAGCCCACCTCGTGGCGGGTGCTCGACGGCGGCATCGCCGTGGTCATGGGCGCGCTGGGCGTCACCCTGCTGACCCACTGAGCCACCGACTCGCTGACCCCACGAGAGTCACTCAGCGCAGGCTTAGGGCCACCTCGCGAGCCGCCCGCACCACGCGCGGCGCCACCACCGACTCGTCGACGGGGCCGCCGAGGGTCACGATCCCGACGGAGGCCTCGAGCCCGGCCACCCCGCGCACCGGGCAGGCCAGCCCGTGCGCACCGGACTGCAGCTCCCCGGTGGTGACCGCGTAGGGCGTCGTCGTGTCGCCGTCGCGCAGCAGGCAGATCGCCTTGCCGGCCGCCCCCTGGGCGACCGGGTGACGCGACCCGATGCGGTAGGAGACGTGGTAGTCGGTCCACGACGGCTCCACGACGACGAGCGCCACGGCCTCGTCGCCGTCGGCGATGGTCAGGTGGGCGGTGCAGCCCACCGTCTCGGCGAGCTGGCGCAACGGCGGGACCGCCCGGTCACGCAGCAGGGGGTGGACGGCGCCCGAGAGCGCCAGCACCCCCATGCCGAGGTGGAGCTGGCCGCGCTCGCTGCGACGCACCAGGCCGTGCTGCTCGAGGGTGGCGACCAGTCGGTGGGCGACGGTGCGGTTGACGTCGAGCCGCCCCGCCAGCTCGGTGACCGTCAACCCGTCGGGGGTGGCGGCGAGCACCCGGAGCACGCGGATGCCCCGGTCCAGTGTCTGGGAGGTCTCCGAGGCCATGGGGGCCAATGTAGCCACCCGGGGCCTGGAGCCGCCCGGAGCTTGATCCGGTCAGGAGAAGATCATGCAGGTGGAGGTCGCCTGGGCGACGAGCCGGTCGGCCGCGTCGTAGAGGTGGGCCTCGGCCAGCGCCGTACGCCTGCCGCGGTGCGCCACGCTGCCGACGCAGCGCAGGCGGCCGGACTCCTCGGTCACCGCTCGCAGGAACTTCACGTTGAGGTCCAGGGAGGTGTAGGTCTCCCCCGCCGCCAGGGTGGAGTGCACCGAGCAGGCGGCCGCGGTGTCGAGCAGGGTCGAGATCACTCCCCCGTGCATCATGCCGATCGGGTTCCAGTGCTTGACCGGGTCGGGGGTCAGGTAGACGGTGACCGAGCCCCGCTCGACGTCGAAACCGTCCATCTCGAGAGTCGTCGCGATCGGGACCGGCACGACGCCCTGCGCCACCCAGGTCAACTGCTCGTAGCCGTCCATGGCCTCCGCCTCTCAGGAGCTCTTCTTCAGGGCCCACTCACGGATCTTCTCGATCCGCGCGGTGAGCTGGTCGGCCGTCGCAACTGCGGCCGCGGGGCCTCCGCACTGCTTGCGCAGCGCGGCGTGGGTGATGCCGTGCGCCTGACCGGTGCGGTGGTACCAAGCCGCGACCAGGCCGTTGAGCTCACGGCGCAGCACGCCCAGCTGCTCGTGCTGGGAGAGCTTCTCGACGTCGCGGGTGGCCTGGATGGCCTCGCGCGCCTTGGCGGCCAGGTCCTTCTTCTGGCGTTCGCGACGCTCGCTCTGCCGCGAGTGCAGCAGGTCACGCACCTGGTCGGGCTCGAGGAGACCGGGGATGCCGAGGAAGTCCATCTCCTCGTCGGAGCCCACGTGCACCTCGCCCGCGTGGCCGAACTCGCCGCCGTCGTAGAGCACCCGGTCGAAGGTGGCGCTTGAGTCGAGCGCTTCGAAGCTGCCCTCGAGTTCGGAGGAGGCCGATTCGGAGGCGTTGGCCCGCGCGATCAGCGCGTTCTCCGCGGCGAAGATGTCGTCCTCGTCGGTGATCTTCTTGCCGAGCACGTGGTCGCGCTGGACCTCCATCTCGGAGGCGAAGCCCAGCAGGTTGGGCACCGAGGGCAGGAAGACCGAGGCGGTCTCCCCCTTCTTGCGCGCCCGGACGAATCGGCCCACGGCCTGGGCGAAGAAGAGGGGCGTGGAGGTCGTGGTCGCCCACACGCCGACGGCCAGGCGGGGCACGTCGACCCCCTCGGAGACCATCCGCACGGCCACCATCCACCGGTCGTCGGAGGTCGTGAAGGCCGCGATCTTCTTCGACGCCGCCTTCTCGTCGGAGAGCACGACCACCGGCGCCTCACCGGTGATGGAGCGCAGCAGCTTCGCGTACGCCCGGGCGCTGTCCTGGTCGGTCGCGATGACGAGGCCGCCGGCGTCGGGCACGTGACGACGCACCTCGCCCAGGCGCTTGTCCGCGGCCTGGAGCACGGCCGGCATCCACGACCCCTTGGGGTCCAGCGCCGTACGCAGCGCCTGCTGGGTCAGGTCCTTGGTGAGCGGCTCGCCGAGGCGGGCGGCGATCTCGTCGCCGGCACGGGTGCGCCAGCTCATCTCACCGGAGTAGGCCATGAAGAGCACCGGGCGCACGACGTGGTCGGCCAGCGCCTCGCCGTAGCCGTAGGTGTAGTCGGCCCGCGAGCGCGGGATGCCGTCGGGACCGGGCTCGTACTGCACGAACGGGATGGGGTTCACGTCGGAGCGGAACGGGGTGCCGGTCAGGGCCAGGCGTCGCGTGGCGGGGTCGAACGCCTCACGCACGCCGTCTCCCCACGAGAGGGCGTCGCCGGCGTGGTGGACCTCGTCGAGGATCACCAGCGTGCGGAACCGCTCGGTGCGGATGCGCATGGCCAACGGGTTGACCGCGACGCCGGCGTAGGTGACGGCGATGCCGACGAAGTCCTTCGACGTCCTGCCCTGCCCCGCGGAGTAGGCGGGGTCGATCGGGATCCCGGCCCGGGCTGCGGCCTCGGCCCACTGGGTCTTGAGGTGCTCGGTGGGAGCGACGATGGTGATCCGGTCGACCACCCGGCGCGACAGCAGCTCGGAGGCCACGGTCAGCGCGAAGGTCGTCTTGCCCGCCCCCGGCGTGGCGACGGCGAGGAAGTCGCGCGGGTTGTCGGTGAAGTACTTGGTCATCGCCTCCGACTGCCACGCACGCAGCGACGTGGCCGTGCCCCACGCCGCACGCTCCGGCCAGGCCGGAGGAAGTGCGGGAGGTACGGAGGCGGCGTCAGGCCGGTCCGTCACGCGTCGGAGCCTCCGCCCGAGCCCGGGTTGAGGGTCTCCCAGATCTCCTTGCACTCCGGACACACCGGGTACTTCTCCGGGGTGCGACTCGGCACCCAGACCTTGCCGCAGAGCGCGATGACGGGCGTGCCCATGACCATCGCCTCCGTCAGCTTGTCCTTCGGGACGTAGTGGGAGAAGCGCTCGTGGTCACCGTCCTCCACAGGGTCTGTGCGACGGTCCTCGAGCGTGGAACCGGAGGGCTGGAAACCGAACTGGGTCATGGTCCGGCCAGTGTAGGCCAGTGGCCCGACACCGCGCCTGCCCGACGGGGTCAGCTCAGTTGAGGCCGGAGTCGGCAGGACGGGTCGAGTGCCACGCGAGCTCGCCGGGCTGGCGACGCAGCACGGCACGGCCCAGCCCTTCCGCCTCGACGCCGAACGGGTCCTCAGGGCGGGAGGGCACGACGTACCACGCCCCCTCGGCGATCTCGTCCTCCAGCTGCCCCGGGCCCCACCCGGCGTAGCCGGCGAAGATCCGCAGCCGCGACAAGGCGGTCTCCACCAGGTCGGTCGGTGTCTCCAGGTCGAGCACCCCCAGACGACCCACAACCGGGCGGAACCCCTGGGGCACCTGCTCGCTGTCGCGCAGCAGCGCGAGTGCCAGCGCACCGTCGGCGCCCACCGGGCCGCCGCGGAAGAGCACCTCGGGGGCGTCGACCAGGTCGCGCCACTCCTCGAAGACGGTCGCCACCAGCAGGGCCGAGGGCCGGTTGATCACGACACCGAGGGCACCCTCGTCGTCGACGTCGAGCACCAGCACGACCGACTCCGCGAAGTTGGGGTCACCCATCTCCGGCTGGGCCACCAGGAGCACGCCCGGGCGCACGGGGGTGACGTCGTGCGTCTGCCGCCCTGCTCGGTCCTGCGCGCCCATGTCTCCATCATGACGCGCCAGGTGTACAGAAGACAGCCCCGGCTCCGGTGCGTGGGAGGGAGGGAGGGATCGCGGCGAACCGCGACACACCGGATCGGGGCTGTCTGTCCTGGGGGTCAGGCGGCGAGGGCCGCCCGGAGCCGCTTGAGCAGCGGCGGGGGTGCCGGTCGCTGACCGGGGCGGTAGTGGCGTCGACCCTCGGCCTCGAGGGCGGCGCCCACAGCGACGGCCTCGAGGTCCGTGCCCGTAGGGGGAACGGGCCAGCCGCTGCGGCCGGCGAGCCACTGGTGCTCACGGTCGCGGCGACGGACGAGGACGACCCGACGTCGTTCGTCGGCCGACTCCCACTCGCGGTCGAGGACCATGCGTACGCCCGGGAGCGCGCGCACCGTGCGCCGCCAGGCGCGGACGACGGCGGCCCGGGGGTCCTCGGCGTCCTCGTCCAGGCACCGCTCGACCTCGGCTGCGAGCGTTGCGCGCCACCGCACGTGGAGCACGTCGGCGAGCGTCCGGGCGTCCCGGAACGTCTGGTCGACGCCGGGCACGTCCATCGGGAGCTCCCCGTCGAGGCGACGGTCGACCTCGGCGAGGACGGCGCGCAGCACCTGGTCGCGGCGGGGCGGGGTCCAGGTCATGGTCCCTCCTTCCACGAAGGTGTGCGAGCCGACCGCCCGGAGTCCGGTGGGGACCAGGCGACATACCGAGAGTACGGTCGGGTACGCGCGACTTCAACCAGATGGACGGTGACGCCTGTTACATCCGTCGTCGTGGACCTGCCGAGACCTATGCTCGAACGATGAGCAGCACCACGCCCGTCAACGGCAGCACCAAGGACGACCTCGTGCAGGTCGCGCGGCGGCTCTTCAGTGAGCAGGGATACGCCACGACCTCACTGGACGCGGTGGTGGCGGGCGCCCGTGTCACCAAGGGCGCCCTCTACCACCACTTCGACGGCAAGCGGGACCTCTTCCGCGCCGTGCACGCCGACGTCGAGGCCGAGGCGGTACGCCGCATCGACGCCGCCGCAGGTCTCGAGACGGACCCGTGGGCGGCTGCGCAGTCGGGGCTGCGCGCGTTTCTCGAGATCGCCCGCGAGCCCTCCTACCGCCGCCTGATCATCCAGGACGGCCCCGCTGTGCTCGGGATCGCCCACACCGAGGCGTCGGCGCGCACGACCTACACCAGCGTGCGACGGCTCGTCGCGGCCGCACTGGGGGCCGGCGTCTGGTCGGTGCCGGAGGCACTCGTGGAGACCTTCGGTCGGATCGTCTTCGGAGCCCTGAGCTCCGCCGGCGCCCGGGTGGCCACCAGCCAGGACCCGGGCGCCGAGGCGAGTCAGGTCGAGCTCGCCGTCGGCCTGTTGATCGCCGCCCTGCGTCGCGTCAGCACCGAGCACGACTCCCTCGAGGACGCCGTGGCCGCGATCTCGGCCCCGGGCCTCACTTCTTGAGCGTGACCTTGGCGTCGTCGACCGGGAGCAGCTCCACCCAGGTCTTGCCGACCGGCACCTTCAGCTCCTCGCCGTTGGCCTCGAGCTGGAGCGCGCCGCTGCGGCCGTCCTTGCTCCAGGTGGCGTCGATGACCTTGCCGCCGTGGAAGAGCTGGGCCTGCCCCTCGCCCTCGAAGACACTCTCGGGCACGAAGTTGCCGGCCATGTCGGTGTAGCCGGCGTCGGCGACCTTGACCCGGATGACGAGCACGTTGGTGGCGGGGAACTCGTCACCCTGACCGGCCAGGCCGTTGACGTTGGCGTAGGTGCCGTTGCTGAACGCCCACGAGGTGGTGTGGTTGCCGAAGTCGACGTCGAAGGCCTTCGCAGGCTTGCCCTGCGGCAGGTCCTCGGGCGCACCGAAGACGAAGTAGTCGTCCGGGCGGGCCGGCTTCGCCTTCTTGCCCTTCGCCAGCGTCTTGAGGTCGGCCATCACGCTGTAGGTCTGCGAGCGGGAGGGGTCACGTCGGAAACCGGCCACCCCCTCCTCGATGAAGGTGACGCCCGCCCGGGCGAGACGGGCCTTGGTCTCCTCGGCCGCACCGCTGGTGACGAGCACGCCGTCGACCGGGGAGACGATGCCGATGTCGGTGGCCCGCATCGAGCGCACCGGGCCGACCTCGGTGGGCAGGGTGGAGTAGAAGAAGGCGGCCAGACGCGTCATCCGGCCCTCCACCATCTCCTCGAAGACCAGGTCGGCCTTGCCCAGACCGACCTGGGGCGAGGCGCTGGAGGTGTTGTCGATCTTCGCGACCAGCACGGGGTGGTCGCGCTCCGCGGCCTTGCCCTCGGCCAGCTGCTCACCGGTCAACGGCCAGGTCGCCGGCTCGACCTTCTCGGTGACGGGGTCGGCCGAGGGCGACTCCTTCTCCTCGCCTCCGCTGCAGCCTGCAAGCAGGAGGGCAGCCGAGACGAAGGCGGCGGTGAGGGCGGAACGAGAACGCACGTGCAACTCCGATCGTGAAACTACGAGGGCACCAGTGTCAGGGCGCGGACCCCGCCGGCGGGGTAGAACGCGCCCGAAAGTGACCTGCATCAACTGACGAGCTTGGCCCCGCCGTCGACGGTGAGGGTCTGACCCGTGACGTAGGACGCCTCGTCGCTGGCCAGGAAGGTGACGGCCGCGGCGATGTCCTCGGGGAACCCGACCCGGCGCACCGGGTTGTTCTGGGCGTTGAGCTCGCGAAACTCCTCCACGCCGAGGCCCAGGCGGGCCGCGGTCGCGTCGGTCATCTCGGTGGCGATGAAGCCCGGCGCCACGGCGTTGACGTTGACGCCGAAGGGTCCGAGCTCGATGGCCAGCGTGCGGGTGAAGCCCTGGATGCCCATCTTGGCGGCGGAGTAGTTGGCCTGGCCACGGTTGCCCCACGCCGACACCGAGGAGAGGTTCACGACCTTGCCGTACTTCTGCTCGACGAAGTGCTTCTGCGCGGCCTTGGTCATCAGGAAGGCGCCCTTGAGGTGCACGTTCATGACCAGGTCCCAGTCGGTCTCGGTCATCTTGAAGAGCAGGTTGTCGCGGGTGATGCCGGCGTTGTTGACCAGCACGTGCACCCCGCCCAGCTCGGCGACGACGCGCTCGAAGGCGCGCTCGACCGCCGCCGCGTCGGAGACGTCGCAGCCGATGCCGACGGCCTCGCCCTCGAGGCGGTCGGCCGCCTCGGCGGCCGCGGCCTCGTCGAGGTCGATGATGGCGACCTTCGCGCCCTCGGCGGAGAACCGCTGCGCGGTCCCGAACCCGATGCCGCGAGCGGCTCCGGTGATGACAACGACACGACCGTCGAACCGACCCATCGGGCATTCCTCCTACGTCGGGGCCGGGGCCTCTCCGCCGGCGCCGCCCGACACTCTAGGGGCTGTCGGGCAACGACGCACCGTGCAGGGAGGCCAGCAGGGACGGGCGCATCGACTAGTGGCAGACCGTGCGCCGGCACTCCGGGGAGGAGAGCAGCTCACGCAGCGGGCCCCCACCGGCACCGGCCACCGCATCGAAGTGGTGGGCGTCGGCCCGACCGTAGGTCCAGCGGAAGCCGTGACGCGCGAGCAGGCGTACGACCTCGTGCTCCCGACTGCGCCACGCGACCCGCGGGTGGCTGCGGTGCACCCACCACCGGTTCGGCACCACGCCGGTGCGCGAGAAGTAGGGGTTCTCCCACGGGTTGAGGTCCAGCGAGCGCCCGTAGGAGTGCGGCGAGCGCACGGAGGGGTTGCCGACCACGCCTCGACAGTTGAAGACCGAGGTGTTGTCGGCCGCCATCGAGCGGTAGTCGTCGGCGCCCCCGAGGCGGCGGGAGTAGCCGAACCGGTCGACCCGGTGCATCGACCGCACGGGGATGCGGCGTGCGTGCATCTCGGTGAAGGCACCGTCGAAGTTCCAGTGGTTGACCTCGACCAGGCGCAGGCCCGCCCGTCCCACGGGACACCCCTTGCGCCAGGACCGGCCCACCATCGAGCGCCACACCCGCGCGGGGACGCGGCCGTGGCCCGCCACCTCACCGTGCGCCGCGGACGTTGCGTGAAGGAGACCCCGCCCTGGGCATCGGTACGCCGCCGCGCGACGGTGCGCCACTTCTTCGTCCATCCCTGGGGTCGCTGCACCTTGCGCTGGAGCCGCACCACGCCGCGGACGGGCTCGCTGTTGGCGGCGAGCCACATGGCACTCACCCGCATCCGACGATGGTGGACCGTCCGGCGCCTCCTGTCACCACCAGTCGGCTCTCCACCACTCGACACTTCAGGCGCGTTCGCGACGCTCGAGCTCGCCCAGCACGTGGTCCAGGAGGCGGCGCAACGTGACGACGTCATCCGCGGCCATGTTCATGCCCTCCACCAGCCGCGCGGGGACGTCGGCCACCCGCGTACGCATCTGCCTGCCGGCGTCGGTGAGCGCGACCAGGACGCGGCGTTCGTCGACGTCGTCGCGGGTGCGGGTCACGAGGCCGGCGGCCTCGAGGCGCTTGAGCAGCGGGGTGAGCGTGCCCGAGTCGAGGTGCAGCCGCTGGCCAAGGTCGCCGACGCCCACCGGCCCGTCGGAGTCCCAGAGAGCCAGGAGGGTGAGGTACTGCGGGTAGGTGAGTCCGTGCTCCGCCAGCAGGGAGTGGTAGCGACGGGTCAACGCCCGGGACGTCGCGTAGAGCGGCAGGCAGATCTGCTGGTCGAGGGCCAGCTGGGGGAAGTCGTCGTCCACGGGACGAGAATACCCTTGTCCAACTAGATTGTGCGCAATACAGTTGCGCATGACACCTATGTACACCGCCAGCGCCGTCGCGACCGGGGACGGCCGCAACGGACGCGTCGAGTCCACCGACGGTCTCCTGGCCGCCGACGTCCGCATCCCGACCGAGATGGGGGGCCCGGGCGGCGCCACCAACCCCGAGCAGCTCTTCGCCGCCGGATATGCCGCCTGCTTCCACTCCGCGCTGCGGCTCGTCGCGCAGCAGACGGGGGCCGACGTCTCCGACTCCGAGGTCGTCGCCGACGTCTCCATCGGTGACAACGGCCAGGGAGGTTTCGGGCTCGCCGTCGCCCTCGAGGTGACCCTGCCCAAGGTCGAGCGCGAGGTCGCCGAGGACGTCGTCGCCAAGGCTCACCAGGTCTGCCCCTACTCCAACGCGACCCGCGGCAACGTCGAGGTCACCCTCACCGTTGCCTGACGCAACCGTCACGGCGGGCCGCTAGGCTCTGCGCGCACGAGCCACCTCGTGCTCCACAACTCCACACGTCCCGAACAGGAGCACTTCGCTCGTGGGCTCACTCGCCTCGTTCTCCCTGCGCAACCGCGCCTTCGTCGCCCTCTCCACGGTGATCGTCGCCATCTTCGGCTTCATCTCCCTGGGCTCCCTCAAGCTGGAGCTCATCCCCAACCTGCAGTTCCCGGCCGTGGGCGTCATCACCCCGTACGCCGGCGCCTCACCCGAGTCGGTGGAGCAGGAGATCACGGTGCCCGTCGAGTCGGGACTGACCGGGATCGACGGCCTCGAGTCCGTCACGTCGACCTCGTCGTCCGGCTCCTCGACGGTGCTCCTCCAGCTCGAGTACGGGACTGACCTGGACCGGGCCGTGCAGCAGGTGGAGGCCGAGGTGACCGGCCTGCGGACGCTCCCGGAGTCGGTCGAGCCGATCGTCTTCGCAGGTGACTTCGACCAGTTCCCGATCATCCAGCTGTCGGTCACCTCCGACCTCGAGCCCAGCGTGCTCGCCGAAGAGCTGGAGCAGGTCGTCCAGCCCGAGTTCGAAGACATCGAAGGCGTGCGGGAGGTCCAGCTGACCGGAGCGCCGACCAACCGTGTCGAGATCACCCTCACTCCCCGGGCCCAGGCTCAGGGCGTGACGGGCCAGCAGGTCTCCTCGGCCCTCGACTCCGCCCAGATGGTGCCGGCCGGCAGCCTCGACGCCGGCGACCGCTCCCTCTCGGTGCAGGTGGGCACCACGCCCACCACCTTGGCGCAGCTCAAGCGGATCCCGGTCTCGCTGCCCGACGGCAACGGCACCCGTCCCCTGGGCTCCCTGGCGGACGTACGCGTGGCCGAGGCCGCGCCGACCTCGTTCGCTCGCACCAACGGCGAGCCCAGCCTCTCCGTCGCCATCACCAAGAGGCCCGACGGCAACACCGTCGACATCTCCGAGGCCGTCAACGAGCTCATCCCCGAGCTCGAGGAGAAGCTGGGTGACGGCGCCGAGTTCTCCGTGGCCTTCGACCAGGCGCCCTTCATCGAGAAGTCCGTCGAGGACCTCAGCACCGAGGGTGGACTCGGCCTCATCTTCGCGGTCTTCGTGATCCTCGTCTTCCTGCACTCGCTGCGCTCGACGATCGTGACCGCGATCTCGATCCCGCTCTCGCTGCTGGTGACCCTGATCGGCCTGTGGGTGGGCGGCTACAGCCTCAACATCCTGACCCTGGGCGCCCTGACCGTGGCCATCGGTCGCGTGGTCGACGACTCGATCGTGGTGATCGAGAACATCAAGCGACACCTCGCCTACGGGGAGGGGAAGACGGCGGCCATCGTGACCGCCGTGCGCGAGGTCGCCGGCGCGATCACCTCCTCCACCATCGCCACCGCCGCGGTCTTCCTCCCCATCGGCGTGGTCGGCGGGCAGGTCGGCGAGCTCTTCCGGCCCTTCGCGATCACCGTGTCGCTGGCCCTGCTCGCCTCGTTGCTCGTCGCGCTGACGATCATCCCGGTGCTGGCCTACTGGTTCCTCAAGGAGCCCGAGGTCAGCAGCGACGCCGAGGCCGCCGCGCTGCGTGCCGAGGCGGAGGAGAGTGACGACCACACGTGGCTGCGCCGCCTCTACGACCCCGCCCTGCGCTGGTCGCTGCGCAAGCCGTGGCTCGTCGTGGCCATGGCGTTCGTCCTGCTGCTGGGCACCGTCGGACTGGCGCTGACGCCCTACCTGAAGACCTCCTTCCTGGGCAACACCGGTCAGAACACCCTCGCGGTCACCCAGGAGCTGGAGGCCGGCGCCAGCCTGGCGCGCAAGGACGCCGCGGCACGCACCGTCGAGGAGGTGCTGACCGACGTCGACGAGGTCGACACGGTGCTCACCACCGTGGGCGGTGACCCGCTCGCGGCCGCCTTCGGCGGTGGCGGGACGTCCTTCTCCGTCACCCTCGACGAGGAGGCCGACGCCGACCTGGTCGCCGACGACCTGCGTACGCTCCTCGAGGACGCTGACGGTGACGTCACCGTCAGCGCCGGCGACACCGGCTTCGCCTCCGCCCTGGAGGTCACGGTGAGCGCCACCGAGCAGGACAACCTGCTGGAGGCCGCCGAGCAGGTCGAGGCCGCCCTGGAGGGGATCGACGGGATCGGCGACGTCACCTCCGACGCCGCTCCCGCCCAGCCGATCCTCGCCGTGCAGGCACGTCAGGCCGCCGAGGCCGGGGGCCTGACCTCCGCCGCGGTCGGCGGGATCCTGGCCCAGACCCTCTTCCAGCCCCCGGTCGCGCGGGTGACCCTGGACAACGAGCCGCTGGACGTGGTGCTGGTGACCGGACCGAAGCCGACCTCGGTGCAGCAGCTCGAGCAGCTGCCCGTCGGCCCGGGCGGCACTGCCCTGACCGCGGTCGCGGAGGTCGAGGAACGCAAGGTGGCCGCGACCATCTCGCGCCTCGACGGCGACCGCACCGTCACCATCTCGGTCGACCCGGCCTCCGACAACCTCGGCGCGGTGACGGCGGAGGTCAACGAAGTGCTCGACGGACTCGACCTGCCCGAGGGCACGGACGTGTCGCTCGGCGGTGTGGCCGAGGACCAGGCCGAGGCGTTCGCCCAGCTGGGCCTGGCCCTGGTGGTGGCGGTCGCGATCGTCTACATGGTCATGGTCGGCACGTTCAACTCGCTGGTGCAGCCGCTCATCCTGTTGGTGTCCGTGCCGTTCGCGGCGACCGGTGCCCTGCTGCTGCTCATCGTGACCGGGGTGCCGCTCGGCGTCGCCTCCCTGATCGGCGCACTCATGCTGATCGGCGTCGTGGTCACCAACGCCATCGTGCTGATCGACCTGGTCAACCAGCGACGCAACGCAGGGGCGTCGATCCTCGAGGCGTTGTACGAGGGCGGCGGCAAGCGACTGCGGCCGATCGTGATGACCGCGCTGGCCACCATCCTGGCCCTGACCCCGATGGGTCTGGGCCTGACCGGTGGCAGCGCCTTCATCTCGCAGCCGCTGGCCATCGTGGTGATCGGGGGCCTGATCTCCTCCACCCTGCTCACCCTGCTGCTGGTGCCGGTGCTCTACCTGCTGGTGGAGCGTCGCAAAGAACGGCGCACGAGCCGGCGTCGGGCGAAGCGGGCCTCCAAGGAGGCCGCGGTCCGCGACGAGGCCGGTCCCGCCACCGCCTGAGAAGCGCAGCCACGACGCGCGACGGCGCCTGTCCCCGGTCGGGGGCAGGCGCCGTCGGCGTGTGGCGAGGAGATCGTCAGCGCCGCTTGATGACCCGCGAGCAGGCCTTGGGTCCACCGATCTTCTTCACGGTGACCTTGAAACGGTCCTTGCCGCGGGTGTCGCGACGCTTCTTCTCGATGTCGACCACGTCGCCGTCGCTGTCGGCGCGGTGAACCTTCTTGTGGAACACCTTGCCGTTGTGGCGGAGGGTGACCCGGTAGCGGCTGCCGGGCTTGGCGTCGTCGACGTCGACCTCGACCTCGAAGCGGCGGTCGTCCTTCTCGACGTCGAAGTCGACCTCGGCGCCGCCGCAGCGGAACTCACGGTCGGCGGCCTGGGCGGGAGCCGCCAGGGCCAGGGGGCTGGCGAGCAGTGCGGTGGCACCGAGGGCGGCGACGGTCTTGCGCAGGGTGAACATGGGAGTCCCTTCCGTGAAATGTCTCGTCAGGTCTTCATGCCCGGCGAGGAGCGATGTCACCAACGAGACTGGTCGACGGCGATGAACCCACCGTGAGAGCCACGTGAAAGAACTCTTACCCGCCCGGGCTGTCGTGTCCTGCGGCGTCGGGACGCGAGCCTCAGCGTCGCCGGGGCTCCCCCAACGCCTCGTCGGCGTCGATGGGATGCACCTCGCCGTGGCGGTCAAGACGCCAGAACTGGTCGCGGGCGTCGCGGAAGGTGCACTCGACCGACACACCCTGGCGGGCACCCTTGCTGTCGCGGATCCACCGGATCCACGACTCGCGCCCCTGGGCGGTGAGGGCGATCCGCGCCCCCTCGTCGCTCGTCGGGGGCAGCTCGCGCACCCAGCCGACCATCTCCGGGCGGCGGCGCCCCAGCGCCACGAAGGCGCGGACCTCGTGCACGGCGAACGGGGAGGAGTTGGCGACGAGCACCTTCGGGGAGCTCTGGCCGGCCCACACCCGCACGGCCCGGGCCTGGGTCTCGTCGCGGTCGGCCGTTGCACCTGCGCCGGCGGAGACCTGGGAGGGGGCAGTGCTGCGTGACGAGGTCGACCGCGACGACGTGCGTGAGCGGGAGGAGCTGCGCGACGAGGAGGGTCGCCCCTCGGCCATCCAGTTGGCGACCAGCAGGCCCGCAACGGCAAGGGCGACGAGCCCCAGGGTGATGACCCCGCCGCCGACGGCGTGAGCCATCCCCACGACCACGGTTGTGTGCATGAACTGAGTCACTCCCTGTCTCGACCGACGGCGAGACTAACCCGCGCCCACGACGCGACGGAACCCCAGTTAAGGGGTTGCTGTCACTCGCGCGCGGCGTCGGAAGTCAGCGCTGGATCGGCACGAGGGCGCCGTCGCGGCCGCAGCGCCAGTACTGGCCGGCGTCGTCGCGGAACGTGCACTCCACCTCGACCTCACCGAACCCCTTGCGGTGCTGCCACGAGATCCAGCGCTCACGCCCGTCGGCCGTCAACGCCACCTGGGCCGCCGAGTCGCCGGTGGGCGGCAGGGTGCGGATCCACCCCACGCAGTCGGCACGCCGCCCCAAGGTCACGAAGGCCTGGACGTCGTGCACGGGACGGTCGGACCGGTTGGCGACCAGGACCTGCAACGCCTCCCCCTCCGTCCACGTCTCCACCCGGGGCGCCGGGACGGAGGCCGCGTCGGGGACCGGGCGTCCGGATCCGCGGGCGCGGCGGGTGAGGTCGATCAGGGCGTTGAGCACGGCGGACTCCCGAAAGTCGCAAAGCTGACGCGACCACCATTCCCCCTCCGGTGGCTCCCCAAACAGAGGCGTCTCACATTTCTGGACGACCTCCCTGGCCTCGCGCTGGGACGCAGGACGGTGGCCCCCGGCCGGTACGGTGACGGCGTGGAGACTTCTGCCTTCTCCGAGCTGCTGCTCTGGGTCCGCCGCGAGGGCCTGGAGATCGTCATGCTCCTCACCGGCTCCGTGCTGGTCGCCAGGCTGGTGACGTGGAGCGCCACGCGCTGGACCGGACGCATAGAGCGCAAGGAGCCGGACACCGGCAACCTAGTGCGCTCGGAGGAGGCCAAGCGCAACCACGCCCTGATCCAGCTGCTCGCCTGGGTTGCCGTGGTGGGGGTCTACATCGTGGCCGCTCTGTTGGTGCTCCAGGCGCTCGGCGTCTCCCTGAGCGCCGTGGTGCCGGCGGCGACCGTGGCCGGCGTGGCGCTCGGGTTCGGGGCCCAGCGCATCGTGCAGGACCTGTTGGCCGGCTTCTTCCTCTTCGCTGAGCGGCAGTACGGCTACGGCGACCTGATCCGCCTCGAGGCGCTCGGCGTCGGCACCCCGGTGATCGGCACGGTCGAGGAGTTCAGCCTGCGCACCACCACCGTGCGTACGCCCGAGGGCGAGGTGGTGATCACGCCCAACGGGCAGGTGATCCAGACGACCAACCTGTCGCGCGGGTGGGCGCGGGCGGTGATCGACGTGCCGCTGCCGGTGACGGTCGACGTCAACCACGTGACCGACGTGCTGCGTGACGTCGGGCAGGCAGCGTACGAGGACGAGCGGCTGCGCGCCCTCCTGTTGGATGTGCCGACCGTGATGGGCGTGGAGTCGATCGAGGTCGACCAGTTCAAGGTGCGGGTGGTGGCCCGCACGCTGCCCGGCAAGCAGTTCGCCGTGGGGCGTACGCTGCGCGCGATGATCACGCGCCAGCTCCTCGCCGAGGGCATCCGTACGTCGGCCCAGCTGGCGACCGGCGAACCGACGGGCTCCTCCTCATGAGCGCGAAGCGCTGGTCCTGGCCACGCCGCGGCCCCCGCCCCTCCACGGTGGTGCTCGCGGTGATCTTCGTGGCCGCTTTCGTCACCTATCTCTTCGTGCGCCCTCCGGAGCCCGTGACCGACCCGGGCGTCGACACGCCCCGCCAGGGCGAGCCGACACGCACCCAGGAGCCGGAGCCCGACCAGGAGTGGACGCCGACGCCGCGCCCCACCCGGAGCCCCTCCCCCACGCCGACCCGACCAGGCGACGAACCGACCGAGCCCACCGAGGAACCGACCGAGAGCCCGACCTCGGGGCCGACGGGGCGTCCCAGCCCGAGTGGCAGCACGTCGCCCGCGCCCTCCCCGTCGCCCACCGACGCCCCGGAGGAGACGGCTCCGCCCCCGGTGCCCGACCCCACTCCGTGAACGACGAAGGCCCCCGCCGAGGCGGGGGCCTTCGTCATGGCCAAGAGGGCTGGTGGTGAATGGTGCTGGTGGAGCTGCGGGGAATCGAACCCCGGTCCTCGAGCGCCGATCCAGGTCTTCTACGGGTGTAGTCAGTGCTGTCGCTTTTCTCGGCCCCGGTGCTTGCGCTGACACATCACCGACGGGCTCAGCCAGGAAAAAGTCCCTGCCACCCCTCCTGACAGAGAGTGACAAGCAAGTCCTCTAGATGAGGCCTGGGTCCGGGACGAGGACGGATGCCCGGTCAGACCCTTCGATCACTGCTCAGGCAGCGAGAGCGAAGTCGTTGCGCTTAACGTTGGCAACTATGGGTTTCCAGCGATCGTTTACGAGATGACGCTGGCTTCTCGACCCGCTTCCCCTGGAACTAACGTCCCAAGTCGAAACCGATCAGCCCCTCTTGAGTTTTCAAACCGAACTGCTCAGCAGTCTACGGGTCACAACCAGCGGACCGCGACCGGTTATTCCCGGCCGCGGCCCGAGCGGCTGTCGGACGGCCCGGGTGGGCCGCCCCGGCGGTGATCAGCGCAGCGACATCGCGCCGGAGGTCTCCGCCGCGAACGGGAGGTCCTGGTGCTCCTTGATGCGGGCGTCCAGCTTTTCGGCCACGTCGGCAGGCCAGTCAGACGTCTTGCGGGTCTCGAGGTCCACGTGGAGGAAGATCTCCTCCATGATGAAGCTGACCCGCTGGTGGGTCTCGTCGAGCAGGTAGACCAGCACGTGGGCGGCACGGTCGGAGCGGCCCAGCAGACGCACACGCACGGAGAGCCGGTCGCCGGTGCGCAGCTCGTGCGGGTAGGTCATGTGGTGCTCGGCCGTGAAGACGGCCTGCCCAGCGATGTTGGGCCACTGCATCGGGATGCCGAGGTCGACGAGCGACTCGTCGAGGCCCTCGGAGGCGATCCCCACGTAGTGGCGGATGTTCAGATGTCCGTTGATGTCCTCGAAGCCCTGGGGCACGACCTGCTCACAGAAGGCAGGCAGCGCGGAGAGCTCCTCATAAGTCGGTGCAGCCACCCGGGCATTCTCACACGTCGCCCGGGCGTTCTCGCTCGCCGCCCACGTGTCGCCGCGTCAGCGACCGAAGAGGCGCGTGCCGTTCTCCCAGCAGACGGCGCGCAGCCACTCCTCCCCCAGCCCCAGGCGCTCCAGCGACTCGAGCTGGTGGGCGTAGGGGTAGGGGATGTTCGGGAAGTCCGAGCCGAGCAGCACCTTCTCCCCCAGCGCCTCCAGACGCGGCAGCAGGTCGGCAGGGAAGACGCCGCCCATCTCGTCGAAGAAGTCGGTGAAGGCCATCGTGGTGTCGAGGCGCACGCGCTCGTAGGTCTCGGCGAGCTCGAGGAACTCGCGATATTCCGGGGCGCCCATGTGGGCGATGACCAACTGGAGCCGCGGGTGACGGCGCAGCAGCTCCGCGACCGGCCCGGGCCCGGTGTACGCGTTGGGCACCGGCCCACTGCCGGCGTGCAGCACCACGGGCGTACCGGCCTCCGCGACGACGCCCCACGCGTCGTCGAGCAGCGGGTCGGTCACGTGGAAGGCGCCCACCTGCACGTGCACCTTGAAGAGCTCGAGCCCGCTGGCGATCCGCTCAGAGACGTACGCTGCCGCACCCGGCTCGGGGAAGAAGGTGCCGCAGTGCAGCGCCCCGGGCGTCCGCGACGCGAAGTCGGCGGCCCAGTCGTTGAGGAACTCGGCCATCTCGGCCTTGTGGGCGTAGGGCAGGGCGCTGAAGTGGCGCACGCCGAACTCGCCCAGGATCTCGGCGAGCCGGACGTCGGTGTCGCGGTAGCGCAGCGGCCACGGGCGACCGATGGCCGGGCCGGCGAGGTCGAACTGGGCGCGCACCTTGGCGAAGACGCGCGGCGGCAGGAAGTGGGTGTGCACGTCGAAGAGGCCCGGCAGCGTCAGGCGCTCGGTCCAGTCGCGGACCGCCGCGGCGTCGGGGTGCAGCTCGACGCGCTGCACCTGCTCGGTCTCAGTCGTCACCGGCGCGGCTCAGTCCTTGAAGCCCTTGAGCCGGCGCTGGACGGCCTGCTCCTTCTCGCGGTTGGCCTGCCGCTCGGCCAGCGCGTGGCGCTTGTCGAACGACTTCTTGCCCTTGGCCAGGGCGATCTCGACCTTGGCGCGCCCGTCCTTGAAGTAGAGCGAGAGCGGCACCAACGTGTAGCCCTTGTCGGTGACCTTCTTCTCGATCTTGTCGATCTCGTGGCGGTTGAGCAGCAGCTTGCGCTTGCGACGCGAGGCGTGGTTGGTCCAGGTGCCCTGGGAGTACTCCGGGATGTGCACCTGGAGCAGCCATGCCTCACCGTTGTCGATCTCGGCGAACCCGTCGACGAGCGAGGCGCGACCCTGGCGCAGCGACTTCACCTCGGTGCCCTGGAGCACGATGCCGGCTTCCCACGTGTCCTCGATGTGGTAGTCGTGCCGCGCCTTCTTGTTCTGCGCGATCAGCTTCGTGCCCTGCTCCTTGGCCATCTGCCCATCCTCTCAACACCGGGCAAGTGGATTTCGCGCGGGTCAGAGCCACTTGCGCGGGTCGACGGTCTTGCCGTTGACCATCACCGTGAAGTGCAGGTGGCACCCGGTGGACCAGCCGGTCGAGCCGACGTAGCCGATGATCTGGCCCCGCCGGACCCGCTGGCCCACGCCCACCGTGTAGTGGGTGGCGTGGTTGTAGATGCTGGCGACGCCCACGCCGGCGAGCAGGCCGTGGTCGAGCACCAGGCGGTTGCCGTAGACCTCGCTGTAGTACGAGGAGGCGATGCGGCCGCTGGCGGTGGCGTAGAGCGGCGAGCCGCAGCCGGCCGCCCAGTCCTGGCCGTCGTGCATGCCCCAGTAGCCGTAGATCGGGTGGCGACGGTAGCCGTAGGGCGACGTCATGGTGGCGCCACTGACCGGGGAGGAGAGCACGCCGGACGAGTTGCCGGGCTTGGCGCGGCTGCCCTGGCGGGCGGCGCGGCGCGCGAGCATCCGGGCGATCCGGTCCTCCTCCTGCTTCAGCTTCGCGAGCGCCCTCTGGTCGGCGGCCTTCGCGCGGGCCGCCGAGGACTGCGCCGTACGCCGCGCGGAGACGAGGGCCGAGACCTGGTCGCGGGCCTGCTTGGCCTCTGCGCGCAGGCCCTCCATCGCCTTCAGGTGGGCGGCGGCGGCCTCGCGCTTGTCCTCGACGTCCTCCTTCGCCTCCTCGACCTGCGCCTCGGTGACGTCGAGGATCACCTCGGAGGCGAGCAGTGCCTGGTAGGACTGGTCCTCGCGGTCGACGATGGCGTCGCGCATCTCCGTCTGCCGGGCCAGGTCGGCCGGCGTCTGGGCGTCCATCAGCGAGGCGAAGGCGATCAGCGCCGGGTCGCCCTGCTGGTAGTACTCCGTGATCGTCGCGGCCACCTGCTCGCGCTGGAGCAGCGCGGCGAGACGGCCCTCGGCCAGCTCGCGGCGGGCGCGTCGCAGCTCCGCGACGGCCTCCTCGAGCTCCTTCTGCATCTGGGCGTCGCGCACCTCGGCGGCGTCGACCTTGGCCTGCGCGGCGGCGAGCACGCCCTGGGCGCGGGAGAGCTCCGTACGCGCCTGGGCCAGGCGAGCGCTCGCCCGGGCCATGCGACGGCTCGAGGAGTGCAGGTCGGACTGGGCGTCCTTGATCTGCTCCTTGTTCTGCCGCTGCTTGTCCTTCAGGTCGTCGGCGCTGGCCTGCGGCACCGCGAGCAGGGCGGCGGACGCCACGAACACCGCGACCGCGGCGGTCACGCGGCGTCGCGAGCGGGGAAGGAAGTGACGCACGAAGGCAGCCTTCGAAGTTCGGGGAAGAGAACGGATCGACCGTAGCCCAGCCGGATCAGACTTTGAGGTATTTCCGCGTGAGCACGAGTGTCGGCAGCAGGGTCAGCAGCGGGCCCAGCAGCGCGATGGCCACCACCGCCGTGCCGAACTCACCTGCCCCGATCCACGGCATGAACTTCAACGCGTCGCCGGCCCGCTGGTGGATGCCGAAGTACATGAAGGCGCCCAGCGCCCCCGAGGCCAGGGCGACGCCGGCCAGGGCGGTGACCAGGGCCTCGAGCAGGAAGGGCAGCGCGATGTAGGTGGTCGAGGCGCCCACCAGCCGCATGATGCCGATCTCCTTGCGGCGGGCGAAGGCCGCGAGCCGGATCGTGTTGCCGACCAGGAGCAGCGCGGCGACGACCAGGAAGCCCGCGATGCCCAGGGCTCCCCACTGCAGGGCGTTGATCGAGCCGTAGATCGGCTTGAGGGTCTCGCGCATGTCGCGGATGCCGGACACGCCGTCGAGCCCGGTCACCGCGGAGGTGATGCCTTCGTACTCGTCGGGGTCCTTGAGCTCGATCCAGACCGACTCGGGCATGTCGTCGGCGGTGGCCGCGGGGTTCGGGCCCTCGAAGCGCTCCTCGCCGACGAGCTCCTTGACCTTCTCGAAGGCCTCCTCCTTGGACTCCAGGTGGAAGCCGGCGACCTCGGGGTTCTCCTCGACGACCGCCACCACGGCGTCGCGCTGGGCGTCGGTCACCTCGCCGGTGCAGGCGGCGTTGGAGTCGTTGGCCTTGCACAGCCAGACCGTGATCTGGAGCTGGGAGCCCCAGTGGTCGGCCGCCTTGGAGGCCTGTTGGTTGAGCAGGACGCCCATGCCCACGAGCGTGAGGGAGACGAAGAGGGTCAGCACCACGGCCAGGTGCATCGACAGGTTGCGGCGCAGCCCCTGGCCGAGCTCGGAGAAGACGTATCGCAGCTGCATGGCTCAGCCCTTCCCGCCGTAGACGCCCTGGGCCTGGTCACGCACGGTGCGTCCGTGCTCCAGCTCGATGACGCGCTTGCGCATCTGGTCGACGATGCCGGCGTCGTGGGTGGCCATGACGACGGTGGTGCCGGTGCGGTTGATCCGGTCGAGCAGCTTCATGATGCCGACCGAGGTCGTGGGGTCGAGGTTGCCGGTGGGCTCGTCGGCGATGAGGATCATCGGCCGGTTGACGAAGGCCCGGGCGACGGCGACGCGCTGCTGCTCACCGCCGGAGAGCTCGTCGGGCATGCGGTCGGCCTTGCCGTCCAGGCCCACGAGCTCGAGCGTCTCGGGCACCAGCTTCTTGATGTCGGAGCGCGAACGGCCCGTCACCTGCATGGCGAAGGCGACGTTCTCGGAGACCGTCTTGTTGGGCAGCAGGCGGAAGTCCTGGAAGACCGTGCCGATGTCGCGACGCAGCCGCGGCACCTTCCAGTTGGCCAGGCGGTTGATCTCCTTGCCGGCGACGTAGACCCGGCCGGAGGTCGGGCGGTACTCGCGCAGCACCAGCCGCAGGAAGGTCGACTTGCCCGATCCGGACGAGCCGACGAGGAAGACGAACTCCCCCTTGTCGATCTCGACCGACACCTGGTCGAGGGCCGGTTGGGGGTGCCCGGGGTAGGACTTGGTGACCTTCTCGAAGCGAATCACGTGGATCGACACTAGCCGAGCCGTGGCTGCTCTCCGGGACGCTCGCCCACGGCATCCTCGGGGTTTCGACGAACCCCCCGTCACAGCGCCCGCGCGCGGATAGATTGCGGGCGTGCCTCTCCCCCGCTCCTGGGCTCGTACGCTCGGCGCCACGACCGCCCTGACGGTTGCCGCCGGCGTGCTCATGGCCCCGTCGACCACTGCCCAGCCCTCCGTCACGCAGTCCTCGGTGGCCCAGCCCTCGGTGGCCCAGCCCTCGGTCGAGGGGGCGAGCAGGGCGAGCGGTGCTCCGTCCGAGGAGACCCGACTGCTGCCCGACGGCGCCCTGGGCGCGCGGGCCGTCCGGGCGCTCGAGCGCAACGGCGCGCTGGCCGAGGCGGCGCGCCGCAACGGACGTACGCCGCGGGCGCTACGAGAGCTGCTGGTCTCCGACCCCACGTTCGGCGTGGACCGGGCCGGCCGCCTGCTGGTGGCCGACGAGCGCCACCCCGACCTGCACGACCACGCGGACAAGGCAGCCGAGGCAGACGGGTCAGACGAGGTCGCCTCCTCCGGCCGCGCCGGCCTGGCAGCCCCCCTGGCCCAGACCCTCGACCTGCACAGCCGTCCGGGATCGAACCGGACGATCTACCTCGACGTCGACGGCCACGACCTCACCGACAGCTGGTGGGAGGCCGACGGCTTCCACGCCGGGTGGGACCCCGCCAAGGACGGGCCCCAGTTCTCCGACGGCGAGCTCCGGCTGCTGCAGGAGGTCTGGGCCCGCGTGGCCGAGGACTACGCGCACTACGACGTCAACGTGACCACCGCCGACCCCGGCCACGACGCCCTGGTGCGGTCGTCGACCAGCGACGACAACTTCGGGATGCGGGCCCTGCTCAGCGACAGCGCCGCCCTGGCCGACGCCGTCGCCGGCCCCGGCACCTCCACCATCGGCATGGCCTACATCGACATCTTCAACCGTGTGGGGGCCGACTCACCCGCGCTCGTCTTCTCTGGGCGGCTCGGCCCTGACGCCGCCGTGGTCGCCGACACGATCACGCACGAGGTGGGTCACACGCTCTCGCTGGACCACGTCTCCGACAGCAGCACGCAGCTGCACCACGCCCTCATGTATCCCAGTGTGGGCCGGGCACCCCGCACGGTCTGGACCCGCGTCGACCTGGACGCGATCCCCGCGCACGGCCTGTCCGTGGTGGCCGACGAGCCCGGCACGTCGCGCGCCGACGCCCCGCTGACGACCACCTCCCCCGTGCACGGCACGATCGCCGCCAGCACCGACGTCGACTGGTTCCGCTACGACGGCTGCACCACCATGGCCGCGACGGCCCGCGTGGCGACGCACGGCCCCAACCTGGACTTGCACCTGTCGCTGCACGACGCCGGTGGCACCCAGCTCGCTGCCGACGCCCCGCAGACCACCTACACCAACGGCGTGCTCGCTGGCCTGGATGCCTCGCTGGAGCGGACCGTCACACGAGGGACCTACTACCTCGCGGTCCGCGGCGCCGGCTCCGCCGCCGGTGGTGGTGCGGGGGTCTACGACAACACCGCGAGCCTGGGCAACTACACCCTCGACGTGAGCGGCTGCGCCTCCGTGCCGGCCACCGCTCCCGGGGCGCCGACCGCTGCCGCCGCCGTGACCACCCAGGACGGCACGACCACCCTGACCTGGTCTCCCCCCACCACCACCGGGGGTGCTCCGGTCACAAGCTACGTCGTGCGGCTGGGCTCCGGAGCGGCCGTGACCCTGCCTGCGACGGCGCGCAGCCACAGCGCCGTCACCGGCGCCGGAGTGCGGGTCACGGCGTCGGTCGCGGCCGTCAACGCCGCTGGCACCTCACCGGCTGCCACCGTGGCCTCGTTGCTCCCGCCCCCGGCGCCAGTGCACGTCGGGATGGAGTCCTACGACGAGATCTCGTGGCTGCCCGTGGTGGTCCAGCAGACCGAGGACCCCGGGACCCACCTCGAGATCAAGGCCGGCGGGTGGACCTGGAGCCCCGTCCCGCTCACCCGCCGCACCCTGATCTACAAGGAGGACCTGCCTCTCGGCAGCGTGTTCGAGGCCCGGGTGACCAACGCGGCGGGCGCCAGCCCGTGGAAGAGCTTCACCGTCGGCGCGACGGCCCCTCCCGCGCCCACTCCCGGCCCCTGGCCCACGCCGAGCCCGACACCGAGCCCGACGGAGTCACCCAGTCCGAGCCCCACGGCCGTGCCGAGCCCGTCCCCCACGAGCAGCCCGTCGCCCAGCCCGACGGTCTCGCCGAGCCCCACCTCGGCACCGACGGCGGCGCCCACCGGCGCTCCGACGCCCGGGCCGACCGCAGGCCCCACGGCCAGCCCGACCGCTGGTCCCACGAGCGCGCCGACAGCCGGCCCGACGACCGCCCCGGTCCCGGCACCGAAGGTGCGTCCCGGGAAGCCGCGTCAGGTCAAGGCGGCGTCCGGCCCCCGCGGCGGCCCGAAGACCGTCCGGGTGCGCTGGCGCGCCCCGAAGGCCTCCGGCAGTCACCCGGTCACCCGCTACCGCATCGTGCTCCGCAAGGTGAACGCCCGCGGCAAGGTCGTCGGCAAGGCGCGCGTCGTCGTGGTCACGACCCGCAAGGCCCGGGTGACCCGGCAGGTTCGCCTCGGTCAGGGCCGCTGGAAGGTGCGCGTCCGCGCGGGCAGCGCGGCCGGATGGTCGGCGTACTCCCGTTGGAGCCGTCCGGTCACCGCTCGCTGAGGTCGGGTGGCCGGGCCCCCGACCCGGCGGGGCTCAGTTGGCGTCGGCCTTGTCGGTGCCGCGGCGCCAGCGGATGCCGGCCTCGAGGAACGGGTCGAGGTCACCGTCGAAGACCGCTGAGGGGTTGCCCGACTCGTGGCCCGTGCGCAGGTCCTTGACGACCTGGTAGGGGTTGAGCACGTAGTTGCGCATCTGGTCGCCCCAGCTGGCCTGGACGTCGCCCTTGAGCTCCTTGAGGTGGGCGGCCTCCTCGGCCTTCTTCAGGGCGAGCAGCTTGGCCTTGAGCACGATCATCGCCGCGGCCTTGTTCTGCAGCTGCGACTTCTCGTTCTGGCAGCTGACCACGGTGCCGGTGGGGATGTGAGTCAGGCGCACCGCGGAGTCGGTGGTGTTGACCGACTGACCGCCGGGGCCCGAGGAGCGGTAGACGTCGACCTTGATGTCGTTCTCGTCGACGTCGACCTCGTCGGTCTGCTCCAGCACCGGCACGACCTCGACCGCGGCGAAGGAGGTCTGCCGGCGGCCCTGGTTGTCGAAGGGACTGATCCGCACGAGGCGGTGGGTGCCGGCCTCGACCGAGAGGGTGCCGTAGGCGTAGGGCGCCTTGACCGCGAAGGTGGTCGACTTGATGCCGGCCTCCTCCGCGTAGGAGGTCTCGTAGACCTCGACGGGGCAGTTGTGCTGCTCGGCCCAGCGCACGTACATGCGCTGCAGGCTCTCGGCGAAGTCGGCGGCGTCGACGCCTCCCGCGCCGGCGCGGATGGAGACCAGCGCCTCGCGGGAGTCGTACTCCCCGTTGAGCAGGGTGCGGATCTCGAGCGACTCGACCGACTTCTTGATGCGGTCGAGCTCGGTCTGGGCGTCGGCCATCGACTCGGCGTCGCCCTCGTCGGAGGCCAGCTCGACGAGGACCTCGAGGTCCTCGATCCGCGACTCGAGGCTGGTGAAGCGCTCCAGCTCGCCGTTGAGCTGCGAGAGGCGGCCGGTGATGCGCTGGGCGTTCTCCTGGTCGTCCCACAGGTCGGGCGAGCCGACCTGGTCCTCGAGCTCCGCGATCTCGAGACGCATCTGGTCGAGGTCGAGGACCTGACCGATGGTCTTCATGGTCGCGCTCAGCGCGCGGATCTCTGCGTCGAAGTCGGTTCCAGCCACGAGGGTGAGACTACGGCGCGGGCGGTCACGGTGTCGAAGCGACCACGGTGGGACGGAGCGGGACGTCGCCAGGCGCGGCCGGGGCCGGACGTGGGAGGGGCCGCAGGTCAGCGGCGCCCGAAGAGCTGGGCGGCATACCAGAGCCCGTCGTCACCCTTCGCGGCGGCGACGACGCCGAGGCGGTACTGCCGCCGCAGGATGTTGGCCCGGTGTCCCGGCGACTTCATCCAGCCCTTGCGCACGGCCGCGCGCCCGGTCGGATAGCCCATGGCGACGTTCTCGCCCACCATCGTCAGGTCGCAGGCCTCCAGGACGGCCTGCATGTCCTGGTGCCAGATCGAGCCCTGCCGCGCCATGGCCCGCGCGTGCCGGCGGGCGTGCTGGCGCAGGCACCGGTCGCCCGTGAGCCGGACCCGGTCTCGCTTCACCCGCACCGCGTTCGTCGCCTTCTGCGCCGAGCGGGAGTACTTCTGGGCCCCGGTGGCCGCCTCGGCGGGCGCGGTCGGCGCCACGACCAGCACCGTCATCGTCAAGGCGCAGACGGTCACGAGGGTGGCCAGTCGGGACGCCGACCGGGCGAGGAGCGAGTGGGGCATGTGGGTCACGACGACGTCTCCGAGAGTCGGCTGCACAGGTCGGGTCGAGCGTACGCACCCGGTGGGCGCGCGAGACGGGTCAGGAAGCGGCGACCAGCATGATCCCGTACCACAGGCCGTCGTCACCGCGCCTCGCCTCGACGGCACCCACCCGGTTCTTCCGGTGCATGACCGCGCGCCGGTGCGACCCGCCGACCGTCATCCAGGCGTCGACCATCTTCGCGCCGGTGGTGAACCCGATGCCGAGCGCCTCCCGCAGACCGGAGACCTCGCACCGCCGGGCGAGGGCCTTCAGGTCGTGGGGCACCATGCCCTGCGCGTCGGCGCTGCGCTCGGCGTAGGCCGCAGCGGCCTTGCGCAGGCACCGCTGGCCGGTGAACCGGACCTTCTTGAGGTCGGCCTCGGCGCGGTGGGCGTTCACCGCCCTCTGGGCCGAGGTGCGGTACTTCTTCTCCCCCTTGGGCGCCTGCTTCGCCGCCGCGGACGTGTCGGCCCCGGCCGCGGAGCCGTCGGGCGCACCGGCGCCCGATCCGTGGGCGGGCACGACGGCGAGCAGCAGCACCGTGCCCAGGGCGGCGACGGACGTGGCGAAGGACTTCATCGGACTCCTCATGACGGCGGGCTCCGCACGCTAGCGAGTCGGCGGCCTCGCGTCGAGGGATCGTCCGCAGCAGCCGGCCACCGGAGCCCGGGCTGCAGTCCGGCACCAGACCCCGGCACTAGAGTCCGGGCATGGACGTCGACCCCGCCGGTCCCGAGCCGCAGGAGCGGCCTCTCCCCCTCGACGGCATCCGGGTGCTGGAGCTGGGCAACTTCATCGCCGCCCCCACCGCGACCCGGATGCTCGCCGACTTCGGGGCCGAGGTCATCAAGGTCGAGCGGCCCGGCACCGGTGACGAGCTGCGCAACTGGCGCCTCTTCGCCGGCGAGACATCGATGCTCTTCCGCACCCTCAACCGCAACAAGCTGTCGGTGGAGCTGGACCTCCGCTCGGAGGCGGGGCTGCGGGCCGCCAAGGAGCTGATCGCGACCTGTGACGTGCTGGTGGAGAACTTCCGGCCCGGCACCCTGGACCGCTGGGGCCTCGACGCCGCCACCCTGACCGAGCTGAACCCCGAGCTGGTGGTGGCCCGGATCTCCGCCTTCGGCCAGACCGGTCCACTCGCCGCACGCCCGGGCTTCGCGGCCGTCGCGGAGGCGTACGGCGGGTTGCGCGAGCTGGTCGGTGAGGCCGACCGGCCGCCGTCACGGGTGGGCGTCTCCATCGGCGACTCGATCGCGGGGCTCCACGCCGCCTTCGGCGTGATGATGCAGCTGCACCAGCTCGAGCGGGCCCGCGCCGCCGGCGGGCGGGGGCCCTCCCCCACCGAGCAGCACGTCGACGTGGCGCTGCACGAGGCGGTCTTCTCGATGATGGAGTCGCTGGTGCCGGACGTCTCCGCCTACGGCGTCACGCGCGTACGCACCGGCGGACGCATGGAGGGCATCGCACCGTCGAACGCCTACCCCTGCTCCGACGGCGACGTGGTGATCTCCGGCAACGCCGACAACCTCTTCCCGAAGTTCATGCGGGCGATCGGCCGCGACGACCTGGCCGAGGATCCCGGGTTGGTGACCAACCAGGGGCGTTGGGAGCGGCGCGACGAGCTCGACGACGCGATCGGGGCGTGGACGTCGGCGCGGACCCGCGCCGAGGCGTTGGAGTTGCTGGACGCCGCCGGGGTGCCGGCCGGGCCGATCCTCACGGGCGCCGACATCGTCGACGACGAGCAGTTCCTGGCGCGCGACATGGTGCAGCGGCTGCCGGTGGCGGTGGAGTCGGTCGACGACGTGCGCGAGGTCGCCTTCCCCGGCGTGGTGCCGGTGCTCGGTGAGAAGTCGGTGCCGGTGCGTCACGTGGGCCCCGACCTGGGCGCCGACAACGACTACGTGCTCGGCGAGCTGCTGGGGTGGCCGCCCGAGGAGATCGCCGCCCTGCGCGCACCCTGATCCACCAGGACTCTGTGCGGCAGGTCAGTGTCACGTGGTGACACCTACCTGCCACACAAGCAGCGGATCGGCGCAGGACGTACTCATACTCAGCCGAGATCTGAGTATCTGCACTCTGCCCGCGCACCCGGGCCCGACGAGAGAGTCGGACCCGTGCGGAAAACAAACGGTTCGACAAGCGCCCTCGGTCAGGTACGACGCGTGGTCGCCGCAGGCGCGGTGGCCCTCAGCGTGGTCCTGATCGTCTCCGTGGGTGGCGAGTCCGAGTCCGTGAGCGACCTGCACGTCGCGGTGGTGACGGAGTAGTCCCCACCGAGCCGCGGCTGGTCTCGTGACTGTGCGGGGGCACCCACGAGACCGGCCCGCGGCCCGTCATCTCCACCTGGCCAGGCCCCGGCAATGCTGCGGTGGTGTCGTGTCGCCGCAGACGATCATGGTGCCGGGCACGTGCTCCCGGAAGCGCCGACCCGCCACGTCGTAGACCACGACGACCCCCGGCAGGGAAGCCCCATCGCGGTCGGTCGCCACCGACACCACGATCTCGACGTCATCCCACTCATCCCCCGGGTCGGGGGCACAGGGACGGTCGACGGAGTGCCCCGAGGGCTCCGTGAAGACACCGAAGTCGGCCGCGCCAGCGGCGTACTCCTCGTCGAACTTCGGCGGGGCCCCCAACACCGAGCCGAGGCGCGTCTTCCTCGCCTGCCCAGCGGGCACGGTGTGCACCCACGCGGTGAACGCATCGGCAGGGAAGCCACCCAGCGGCGCCACCTCGACGATCGTTGCCCGCCCGTTCTCGACACACAGGCTGAGTCCGCCGAACGTGCCCGACCACGACTGCATGTGTCCCTCCGGCGCCCAGAGGCTGATGCCCACGTGGGCCCCGCCCACCTGGAGGGGGCCGTCGGCTCGCCAGTCGCCCTGGTCTGCGGTCGAGACGAGGAGGAGGGCCGCCACCACGAACGACGTGGCCGGCTTCACCGTCTGCTGCCCGCCCTCCCTCAACGCAGCACCGTCACGGTCGCCCGGGCGGTCGCGGCGATCGTCGGGCTGGCCTCCACACCTGGCACGGTGAGGGGGAGGTCGAGCGGCGCCCGCAGGGTCACGGTCACCACCCGCGTGGTCGGGTCGACCCGGACCTCGTGCTCCAGGCCCGGGTAGGTCCGCACGGCTCCGACGGACCGCAGGTGGGCTGCCACGGCCTCGTGCACCTGGGGTCCGCTCTGCAGCAGACGCTCCTCCGGGATGCCCTCGGCGTAGACGCCCACCGAACCCAGGTCGGCGCCCTGGAGCGCGGCACCGTCAGCCAGCGTGGTGAGGCCCTGGCGCTGCAGGTAGGCGGCCGACGCGTTGACGACGACGGCCACCAGGACCAGCAGGATCGCGGCGAACCCGATGATCATCGGAGTGATGGACCCGCCTTCGTCGCGCTGCGGCCGACTCACGCGGCTCGCCCGGGTCACCCGCTCACCCCTTCCACGTACTGGCCGATGGGCACGCGGTGGACCGACTCGAGAGCGAAGTCGGTGCGGGCGTCACGGAAGACCTCGGGCATGGCAGGCAGCTCCACCCCCGACCGGATCGTCACCGTCACCACCGACGTACCGGCGAGGCACTGTCCACGTCCGAGGCTGCAGGTCACCTCGACCTCGAGGGGCATGTCGGGCGCCCCCTGGTCCTCCAACGTGCGACGCGCCGCCTCTGTGGCGCGCTGCCGGGCGGTCTGCTCGTCGGGCGCCAGGGCGTACGCCCGCCCCGCCGCCCGCGCGGCCGCACTGACCGCGAAGGCACCGCGTTGCACCTCGAAGACGGAGAGCACGATCCACACCAGCGGCACCAGCAGCAGGATCCCCAGCCACACGAACTCCACCACCGCGCTCCCGGACTCGTCCCGACGCCGGGTCGGGAGCCACAGCCGCCTCACGGCGCCGCCGCCGACGGGTCGGGCTCGATGACGGCGCTGCCCGACACCTCGAACCCCACGCCGGGTCCACCCAGCCCCAGGGCCGGCACGTCGACCTCCACCACGACCCGGTAGGCCGGAGCACCGGCGAACTCGACCGCCTCGATCCGACTGTCGGTCACGAACCGCGACGACACGGCACCGGTCCACTGCTGCCGGGTGCGCTCCAGCCCGTCCTGCGGGCTCGCGCCCCAGGCCGCTGCGTGGCGGGCCCCCTCCGAGGCAGCCAGGGCGACAGTGTTGCGCACGTAGAGCACCAGCGAGACCTGCATGATCGCGAGCACCAAGGGCACCAGGACCAGCATCACGAGCACGAAGTCGACGACCGCGGTGCCCTGCTCGTCCCGGCGGCGCGACGCCAGCACCTCAGTTGGCGACGCGACCGAGGGCCTGTCGCATCATCGACTCGAGCTCGGGGCCGACGAAGAGCTGCAACGCCACGACGATGCCGACCGTCATCACGGTGATCATCACCCAGCCGGGCACGTCGCCGCGCTCGGTGCGACGCTCACGGAAGGCGTCGCGGCTCAGGGCCGCCATCTGGACGAGAAGACGGATGCTGGTGCGGGACGTGGACTGCATGGTTCCTCCGAGGTGCGAGTGCGATGGATCGAGCTGGGTCTGGGTGAGAGGAGTCAGGGAGTCGTGAGGCTCAACCCGACGAAGCCGGGGAAGAGCGCGAAGAGGATCACGACGGGAAGCACGAGGAAGACGACCGGCACGAGCATGAAGACCTCGCGGCGCGCCGCCGACTCGATGAGAGCCCGGCGTCCGGCCTCACGGACGTCGCCGGCCTGGGCGTGCAGGACGTCGGCCAGGGGCGTGCCGCGCTCGATGGCGATGGCCACCCCTTGGGCGAACTGGGCGACGACGGGCACACCGGTGGTGCGGGAGAGCTGCTCGAAGGCGGAGGCGACCGGTTCACCGGTGCGGATGTCGGCCAGCACCCGCGTGAGGTCGCGCGACAGCTCCCCGCTGCTGCGGCCGACCACCCGGTCGAGGGCCGCGACCGGCCCCTCTCCCGAGGCCACCGCCAGGGCCAACAGCTCGGCGAGCACCGGGAACTCCGCCAGGATCGCGCGGTCCCGCTCGACGGCCTGGGTGCTGAGCCGCTGGTCGCGCGCGATCACCCCGCCGGCGAAGGCGCACAGGCAGAGCAGCAGCGAGAGGACGATCTGCCCCTGACCGCCGACGGCGGCGATGATCCGCCAGGCCGCGGCGACCGCGAAGGCGCTCAGGCCCCAGACCACCTGCTCCACCCGGAAGTCGTGCACCGAGATGTCGAGCCCGGCCCGCTCGAGCCGCCGCTCGACCGAGTGCGCGCCACCCAGCACCCGCTCCACCCCGTCGGCCGCACGCCGCAACGCGGGCCGGGCAATGCCCGACGCGGCGGCCCACGGGGAGTCGCTCGGGGGGCGTACGACCTGGCGGGACCGGACCTCGTCGCGTCGCGGCAGGTCGGTGATCCACGGCGTCACCCGCAGCTCCAACGGCGTGCGCCGGATGATGACCACCCGCCACGCCACCAGCAGCAGGCCGCTGCCACAGAGCGCTCCCAGGACGGCCCCGGCCAGGGAGGGGCTCACGCGAGGATCCGACGTTCGACCGGCAGGCGCCCGATCCGCACCATGGCGGCGTACGCACCCACGCAGGCCGCGGCGCCGACCGCCAGGACCAGCACCCCGGTGGGTGAGGAGTAGCGGATGATGACGTCGGACTGGAACGCCATGAGGAGGAGCACGACCCACGGCGCGGCCACGGCCAGACGCGCGCCGTTGACCGTCCACGCCTGCCGGGCCTGCAGCTCCGAGCGGGTGCGCGCCTCCTCGCGCAGATAGTGGGAGAGGTTGCGCAGCAGGCGGCCGAGGTCTCCTCCACCGACCTCGCGCGCCACGCGCAAGCCCTCCACCATCCGGTCGCCGACCGGGTCGGCGAGCCGGACCTTCAACCGGTCAAGCGCCTCGCCGAAGCCTCCGCTCACCTGGTAGTCGAGCGCGAACTGGGCGAAGGCGTCCCGCAGCGGCTCGGGGCCACTGGTCGCCAGACCGCTCAGGGCGTCCGGTAGCGAGAGGCCCGCACGCACCGCGGACGCCAGGTTGTCGACGGCCTCGGGCCACACCTGGGCGAACTCCTGCTGCCGCACCCGGGCCCGACGTTGCACGGCCACGTAGGGCGAGGCAGTGGCCATCAGCCCGAACACCAGGGAGACCGGGAGGGTCGCGGAGACGACCTGGACCACCACGAAGGCGACGAACCCCAGCCCCAGGGCCAACACAGTGACGCTGGACGCAGTGACGTGGCCCAGCCCCGCGCGCGCCAGGAGCTCGCCGAACGCTCCGGGCCCCGTTGCCTCCTCGCGGGTCGCCCGGGGCAGCGCGAACGCCGACCAGACGAGCAGCGCGCCCACGCCGAAGCCGAGCCCGACCAGGACGCCCATCAGCCGACCCCCGCCGGGGCGGGCACGACGGAGCGGCCACCCCGCAGGAGGGCGTGGACGTCGACGCCGATCCGTTCGAACCGGTCGAGCCGCGCCGGCACTCCGCCGACCCACCGCAGGTCGGTGCCGCGGCGCTCGAAGATCGGCTCGACCTCGATCACGTCGTCCTCCACCCGGCCCGGCACCGCCACGATCTCGCTCACCCGGCGGGTGCCGCCGGGGTCCAGCGCGAGGTGGACGACCAGGTCGACGGAGCTGGCGACGGTGGGCACGACGAACCGAGCGGAGATGTTCTCCCCGGCGAGCAGCGGGAGCGTGCACATCTTGGTCAGGGCCTCACGGGCGCTGTTGGCGTGCAGGGTGCACATGCCCGGGAGCCCCGAGTTGAGGGCCAGCAGCAGGTCGAGGCACTCCTCCGCCCGGACCTCCCCGACCAGCACCCGGGAGGGCCGCATGCGTAGCGACTCCTTGACGAGGTCGCGCAGCCGGATCTCACCGGTGCCCTCGAGGCCCGCCTGCCGGGTCTGCATGGGCACCCAGTCGGGGTGGGGAAACTTCAGCTCGAAGACCTCTTCGCAGCTGACCACCCGCTCACCACCGGGGATCGCGGCAGAGAGGCAGTTGAGGAGGGTGGTCTTGCCGGCCTGCGTGCCACCGGCCACCAGGATGTTGAGCCCTGCGCGCACCGACGCCGCCAGGAAGGCGGCCGCGCTCGCAGGCATGCTGCCGAGCTCGACCAGCTCGTCGAGCCGGGCCGCCTGGAGCCGGAACTTGCGGATGTTGACCGCGGTGAAGCCTCGACTGATGCCCTCGAGCACGACGTGGAGGCGGTGCCCTCCGGGTAGCAGGGCGTCGACGAAGGGCCGGCTGAGGTCGACACGACGTCCGCTCGACTTCAGCATGCGCTCCACGAGCTCGTCGACCTGCCCGCGGGCGAGCATGACGTCGGTCAGCTCGTGACGGCCGTGCCGGGCGACGAAGACCCGGGTCGGGTCGTTGATCCAGATCTCCTCCACGTCGGGGTCGTCGAGGAGGGCCTGGAGCGGCCCGAAGCCGGCGATCCGGGCGACGAGCTCCTCCACCACGGCGGCGGCGTCGGCCAGCGGCGTGGTGGCCCCCGTCAGGGAGCGCTCGTCGTGGTCACCCACGACCTTGCGGGCCAACCGCCGCACGACGTCGACCTCACGCTGCGGGTCGACCCCCTCGCGGCGTACGTCCTCCCGCAGCGCCGCGTCGAGCGCGTCGACGACGGCGCGCGGTGCTGCAGCGGTGGTGCCGGCCATGACTGAGTCCTTGGGGTCCCGAGAGGTCGTGAGTCGCTCGGGACGGTAGCGAGAACCGGCCCTGCCGCGCGTCGGCCGAACGGCGTATCTGTGGAGAACTCCTCTCGGCGGCCCGGAAATACCCAGCATTGGGGCTGCCCTCGGGCATGACTTGGCACCAAGTGGGTAGGCAGACAGGAGTCCGCCTCGTCACCGCGACCATCCGGGTCGCACGACGAACGACTCAGGAGACGCACATGCCGAAGAAGCTCGGATTCCTGCTCGGAGTGGGCACCGGATACGTCCTCGGCGCCCGGGCTGGTCGCCAGCGCTACGAGCAGATCATCACCAAGGTCCGCGGAGTCGCGAAGGACCCCCGCGTCCAGCAGGTGGCCTCGCAGGCCCAGCACCTCGCCCAGGAGAAGGCCGGCCAGGCCGGCCAGGTGGTCAAGGAGAAGGCCGGCGAGGCCGGCTCAGCGGTGACCGACAAGGTGAAGGAGAAGGTGCAGGAGCGCAAGAACTCCGACGACTCGACCTCGTCGTCGACCTCGACCTCCACCTCCAGCCCTGCCTCGTCGCCGAGCTCCCCGTCGAGCACGTCGTCGAACTCCGGGTCGGGCTCCGCTGACCCGACCGCCACCAGCCCGGTCTCGAGCCCTGCTGATGCCGGCGGCAACTCGACGCCCTCGTCCACCCCGACGCCGAAGGACATGCCGGAGACCGGTCCGCCGGCCGACAGCCCGTCGGCCAAGCTGCCGCCCCACCCGGTCGCCCAGCCCGGCGTGCCCGGCGGGTCGGTCTCGTGAGCGGTCCCGGCGTGCCCGGCGCCCCCACCCCTCCGCCGGACCCCTCGACCGGTCAGCTGGTCTCCCAGCTGTCGACCGAGATCTCCCGCCTGGTGCGTGACGAGCTGCAGCTCGCCCAGCTCGAGGTGACCGGCAAGGCCAAGAAAGCCGGCATCGGCGTCGGCATGTTCGGCGCCGCTGGGCTCGTCGCGCTCTACGGGCTCGGCGTCCTGCTCGCCGCGATCGTGCTGGCGCTGGCGCTGGTCGTCGACGCCTGGCTGGCGGCGCTGATCGTCGCGGTCGTGCTCTTCGCGATCGCGGGCGTCGCCGCCCTGCTGGGCAAGAAGCAGGTCAGCGAGGCCTCGCCCCCGGTGCCGCGTCAGGCCATGGCCAACGTCAAGGAAGACATCGACGCCGTGCGTAACCCCGCCCAGCACTCTGCAGCCCAGCACTCTGCCCAGGAGCACTGATGACTGACCCCACCTCCCCCACCGGGGGCACCCACCGCGCTGATGGCCCCGCCGAGAGCGACGACCCCCAGGTGGCCGCCCTGCAGGCCGACATCGAGCGGACCCGTGAGCAACTCGCCGACACCGTCGACCAACTGCAGGCCAAGCTGGACGTGAAGGGACGGGCGACCGCCAGCGTCCACGACCTGAGCGCCCGGGCCAAGGAGAAGGTCGTCGATCCCCAGGGGCACCCGCGTCCGGCCGCGCTCGGCGCGGGCGGCGCGGTGGTGGCGGGCATCGCCGCCGTCGTCCTGGTGGCTCTGTGGCGCCGTCGCCAGAAGCGTACGAGCTGGAAGCGGTGGTCGTGATGCTCGGTCTGTTCAAGAAGAAGACCGACGACGACACCGCCGGCGAGACTACGAGCGACACCGACGGCGGCCCCCGCGTGCCCGAGTCCCGCCCGTCCGCGACCGGGACCAGCCACGCAGACCTCGACCCGCACTCGGGTCCGGGCAGCGCCCACACGGCGCTCGCCCACTCGTCGGAGGAGGCGCACGAGGCCGCCGACAAGGCGGACTCCCCCACCGACCTCAAGAAGCCGTCGTGGTTCTACACCCTGCGCTCCACGGCGCGGGAGTTCGGTGAGGACCAGTGCACCGACCTGGCCGCGGGCCTGACCTACTACTCGGTGCTGGCCCTCTTCCCGGGAGCCATCGCCCTGCTGTCGCTGGTCGGCCTCGTCGGCCAGAGCGACGAGACCGTGGCCACCCTGATGTCGATGCTGCGTGACCTGGGCGGCGCGGGCGTCGCCGACACGCTCGAACCCGTGCTGGTCGAGCTCAGCGGCAGCACCGGCGCGGGCATCGGTCTGGCCGTCGGTCTCGCGGCGGCGCTGTGGTCGGCGTCGGGATACGTCAACGCGTTCAGCCGGGGCATGAACCGCATCTACGAGGTCGACGAAGGACGTCCGATCTGGAAGCTGCGTCCGATGATGCTGCTCATCACGGCCGTGACCATCACGCTGGCCGCGCTGGTCCTCGTGGGCCTCGTCGTCACCGGTCCTGCCGCCGAGGTCGTCGGTGAGGCGATCGGTCTCGGAGCGACCGCCGTCACCGTGTGGAACATCGCGAAGTGGCCGGTCATGCTCCTCGTGGTCGTCTTCATCGTCGCGTTGCTCTACCACGCCACGCCGAACATCAAGCAGCCCCGATTCCGCTGGCTCAGCATCGGCGCCTTCCTGGCGATCCTCGTCTGGGTCGCCGCCTCGGCCGCGTTCGGGTTCTACGTCGCCAACTTCTCCAACTACAACAAGACCTACGGCTCGCTGGCCGGTGTGGTCGTCTTCCTGCTGTGGCTGTGGATCACCAACCTCGCCCTGCTCTTCGGCGCCGAGCTCGACGCCGAGATGGAGCGCGCCCGCGAGCTGCAGGCAGGGCTCCCGGCCGAGGAGGTCATCCAGCTCCCGCCGCGTGACACCACCAAGAGCGAGAAGGCGGCGAAGAAGCGCACGAAGGACGTCGCCCGCGCACGGGCCCTGCGCTCCTCGCGCGGGGAGAGCCAGGACCCGGCCGACGCATCCCCTCACGCCCACTGACCAGGAGGAACCCATGAACGCACTCACCTCGGGCAAGCCCGAGAAGCAGACGAGCACGTCGGCCAAGATCCTCTACCGCCCGTGGGGGCTCGTCGCCTCCATGCTGGGCGGCATCATCGCCGGACAGATCTTCCAGAAGATCTGGGCCGCCGTCGACCCGGTCTCCGAGGACCCCCCGACCCCTTTGCAGTCGGAGCACCACCTGCCGAAGATCATCGCCGCGGCAGCGATCCAGGGCGCGATCTTCACGGTCGTCCGCGCGCTGATCAACCGTGGCGGGGCCCGAGCCTTCGAGCGTTGGACGGGCGAGTGGCCGGGCGACTGAGCGCCGATGCGGTCGTGGTCGGCGGCGGGCCCAACGGGCTCGTCGCCGCCATCGCGTTGGCCGACGCCGGGTGGGAGGTGCTGCTGCTAGAGGCCAACGACACCGTGGGTGGTGCCGTACGCACCGCGGAGGTGACCGCGCCCGGCTTCCGCACCGACCTCTTCAGCGCCTTCTACCCGCTCGCCGCGGCCTCCCCGGTGATCCGCGACCTGCACCTGGAGGCCCACGGCCTGCGCTGGGAGCACGCCCCGAGGGTCGTGACCCACGTCTTCCCCGACGGCAGCGCCACCACCATGGAGCGCGACGCCGAGGCCACCGCCGCCCACCTGGAGAGCCAGGCAGCAGGCGACGGCGAGGCATGGCTCGCCATGCTCGAGCAGTGGAGCCGCCTGCGCGACCCGCTGCTCGACGCCCTCTTCTCCCCCTTCCCGCCGGTGCGCGCCGGCCTCTCGCTGGGACGTCAGCTCGGCAGCCGCGGCCTGCTCGACTTCGCGCGCCTCGCGGTGCTGCCCGCGCGCCGCCTCGGCGAGGAACAGTTCGCCGGCCCCGGGCCCCGAGCCCTGATCACCGGCAACGCGATGCACTCCGACCTGCCCCCCGACGCAGCGGGCAGCGGCCTCTTCGGGTGGCTGCTCACCATGCTCGGCCAGGACGTCGGCTTCCCCGTGCCCTCCGGCGGCGCGCAGTCGTTGGCCGATGCCCTGCGGAGCCGTTTCGAGGCCGCCGGCGGCACCGTCCGCACCGGTGCGCGCGTGGCGTCGGTGGACGTACGCGGGGGCCGGGCGGTGGGCGTACGCCTCACCGACGGTGAGCGGGTGGCGGCCCGCCGCGCCGTGCTCGCCGACGTCGACGCGCCCAGCCTCTTCACCCAGCTGGTCGGCACCGAGCACCTGCCCGCCTCCTACGTCGACGCGCTCGCGCGCTTCCAGTGGGACCACCCCACCCTCAAGGTCAACTGGGCCGTCGACGGCCCGGTGCCGTGGCGCTCCCCGGAGGCCGTGGGCGCCGGCACGGTGCACCTGGGCGTCGACGACAACGGCTTCGTCGACCACTCCGCCGCGATGTCGACGGGACGGGTCTCCACCGCTCCCTTCGTGCTGCTGGGCCAGATGACGACCGCCGACCCTTCACGCTCGCCTGCCGGCACGGAGTCGGTGTGGGCCTACAGCCACCTCTCCCACAGCCTCGCCCACGACGACGAGGCTCTGGCCGCCAGCACCGAGGCGATGCGCCGCGTGATGGAGGAGGCCGCCCCGGGCGTCCGCGACATGGTCCTCGCCGAGCACGTGCAGCGCCCCGGCGACATCGAGGCCGCCAACTCCAACCTCGTCGGCGGCGCGATCAACTCCGGCACCGCCCACCTGCACCAGCAGCTGGTGTTCCGTCCTGCCACCGGCCTGGGTCGGCCTGAGACGCCGGTCGCCGGGCTCTTCCTGGCCAGCGCGTCGGCCCATCCCGGCGGCGGCGTGCACGGCGCCTGCGGCTGGAACGCCGCCCGCGCGGCCCTGGGCTCAGAGAAGGCCGTGCGGCGACGGCTCGCACGCACGGCCTGGTCCCGGCTGCTGGGCTGACCCGACCGGGTGGGCAGGGTCAGCGCCCCTCGGCGCGTCCCTCCACCAGCAGCGCCAGGCGCCGCATGGTCTCGCGGTTGCGGGGGCCGATCCCCATCTGGCGCGCCGGCTTGGGCACCAGGGAACCGGGGCCGTCGGTCGCGTCCTCGCGGATGCTGATGCGCGAGCGGTTGCCGCCGAGGTCCTCCACGTCGAGGATGACCTCGGCCGCTCCGGCGGGCCACCCGTGGGTCTTGAGGCGGAGCATGCGCGGTTCCTGCACCTCGAGCACCTCGGTCTTGTCGTCGAGCAGGAAGGGCCAGTTGCCCACGGAGTGGTGCAACCGGGTGCCGACGGCCGGCCAGCCGTGGTCGACGTTGCGCATCCGCGCCGCGCCCACCACCCACAGCGGGTAGAGCCAGCCGTCGGAGAGCACCTCCCAGACCACGTCGACCGGGGCGTCGACCTCTCGGCTGATCCGGACCGCGTGCTCAGCGCCCATCAGGACTCCTCGCCGGTGATGTCGGGGTTCGTGGTCAGGTGCAGCGTCTCGTCAGGCTTCTCGGTCATGGCGTGCTCCTCTCGTGTCGAGAAGGACGCCTACCCCTCGTCGACGCGGCTGAACCCGACCGCGTCAGACGCGGTCGAACTCCATCGCCTCCTGGTAGGCCGCCACGGCGGCGAGCTGCGACTTCACGTTGAGCTTCTGCCGGATCGCACGCACCTGGCTGCGCACCGTGCCCTCGCTCACGCCACCGGCCTGGGCAATCACGGTGATCGACTGGCCCTCGTTGAGCATGCCGAGCACCTGCCACTCGCGCGGCGACAGCGCGGCGATGCGCCGGAGCAGCTCGTGGCGCTGCGGACCGAGACGCTCCCACGCGGTGAGCACCTGGTCGCGCACCGCGGGGCTCATCCCCGGGCCGCCCTCGGCCACCGAACGGACGGCGTGCACCAGGGCATCAAGGCCGTCGGTCATCGGGACCACACCGGCACACCCGGCGGCGACCAACCCGCCCCACCGTGGCGCGTCGGTGGAGCCGGTCACCAGCAGCCACTGCAGCGGGATCGTCTCGACGACCGCCAGCACGTCACGCCACTGCGCGACGTCGTTGATCTCGGCGACGACGATGCCGATCTCGGCGCCGAACTCCGCGGCACGGCGCCGGGTCTCCAGCAGCTCGGGCCGCGAGCGCGGGTAGTCGTAGCTGCGCACCTCGAAGTCCTGGGCCTCCAGGGCCAGCGCCATCGTCTGCCCCACGACCAGCCCCGAGGCAACCACCACCACGCGAGGGATCTCAACCCCGCGGGGGCCCCCGTCCTGCACCATCTCGTCCAGCCCTTCTCCAGCCCCGTGCCTGTGTTCGGCCACCAGCGCGGGACCTGTCCCAGCGTGGCACTCCCTACGGCGGCCGCGCTCGGGTACCGGGCGATCTCCGGAGCCACACCGTGGCATTTACCCAATACTGGTGAGCGGGGGCCGAGATGCCGGCCATTCGCCGCTCACGGGAGCCTAGTCTTCGACCCGGCGGGGCCCCCAGCACGGGCCTCCCGACCGGCCTGACGGGTCGGCACGGACCGCCGGTGCACCCATTCCCCACCTTGGGGGATGCGCAGCACCTACGATGGTGAGCGCTGACGCACGTGCCACGCCGCTTGGACGTGGCAGATTCCGGGAGGGCCGGGAGCTGGAGGCGTCAGCAGATGCAGGAGGACATGGGGCATGAGGGGCGCTTCCCGCGTGTGCGTGATCGAGGATCACACACTCTTCGCGGAGTCACTTCAGATCGCACTCGAGCTGAAGGGACACGAGGTCCGGAGAGTTCCCCTCCCCGACGACCTGCACAGCGCCACCACGTTGCTGCCTGCGGTGATGAAGCACCAGCCCCACGTGCTCCTCCTCGACCTCGACCTCGGCAACGCCGACGGCAGCCGCCTGATCGAGCCCGTCGCCCGGGCCGGCACCGCCGTGGTCGTGCTGACCGGCTCGACCGACCGCGCCCGCTGGGGACAGTGCGTACGCCTCGGGGCCCGCAAGGTCATGGAGAAGACCGCGCCGCTCAACGAGATCCTGGCCACCATCCGCCTCATCGGTGAGGGCCGTCCGGTCATGACCGTGGAAGAGCGCGAGGACCTCGTGCGCCACTGGCAGGAGGAGCGCGCCCAGGTCGCCGAGCTGCTCGACCGCCTCAACCGCCTCACCGCCCGCGAGGCCGAGGTGCTGGGTCAGCTGATGAACGGCCGCCAGGTCCGCCAGATCGCCGAGGAGTCCGTGGTCTCCGAGGCCACCGTCCGCACCCAGGTGAAGTCGATCCTCGCCAAGCTCGAGGTCAGCTCGCAGATCGGCGCCGTCGGCCTGGCCCACAACGCCGGCTGGATGCCGCCGGCCGCACGCGCCTGACTCTCCGACCGGCCCTGAGGCTCAACGCACGCGCGGCGTGCGTGCCAGGCGCAGCAGGAAACGTACGTTGCCCACCAGGTAGCGGCGCCACATCCGGCCGGGCTCGAGGGCAAGGCGGTACACCCACTCCAGCCGCCACCGCTGCACCCGGGCGGGCGCCCGCTCCACCCGACCGCTGAGGAAGTCGAGCAGCGCTCCCACGCTGAGCAGCAGCGTCGCGCCCGTGGCCGCACCGTGCTCGGCGACGAAGAGCTCCTGGCGCGGGTTGCCCATGGCCACCAGCACGACCTCCGCACCACTGGCCGCCACCTCGGCGGCCACCGCCGCCGCCTCGTCGTCGGTGAAGTAGCCGTCACGCGTGCCCACCACCCGGTGCTGCGGCGCGCGCTGCGCGAGCACCTCGGCCGCCGCCTCGGCCACGCCGGGTCGTCCACCCAGCAGGAAGAGCCGCCGTGGCTCGACGAGCTCGGCGAGCAGGCGGGGCACGAAGTCGGTGCCGTTGAGGTTCTCGGGAAACGGCGAGCCGTGCAGGCGCCGCGACGCCAGGTCGACCCCCACCCCGTCGTTGAGCACCAGCGCCTCGTCGAGTGCCCGCGCGAACCGAGGCTGCGAGGCGGCCACGTTGGAGGCGTGGGCGTTGAGGAAGGCGACCGCAAGGCGGCGACCCTCGTCGAGGGCGCGGGCGAGGTGGGCGACCACGTCGGCGGCCGGGACCGCCACGACCTCGACGCCCATCACGTCGCGCACGGGCAGCGACGCACCCGCTCCTGTGGCCCCACCCGTCTGCTCCACGCTGACCCACCTCCGCGCGGAGCATAGCGCCGCGCCGACCGCCCGGAGTCTCAGCCGGTCTCGAGCAGGTCGCCCAGCTCCTCCACCCGGGCGAGCACGTCGGTGAACTCGAGCTGCTCCAGCGCCAAGGGGTCCTCGGCGCCGGCCTCCACCTCGGCCCAGGTGAGCGGTGTGGCCACCGTCGGACGCTCCCGGCCCCGCAGCGAGTAGGGCGACACGGTGGTCTTCGAGCCGGCGTTCTGCGACCAGTCGAGGAAGACCTTGCCGCCGCGCCGCGACTTGGTCATGGTGGCCGTGACGAGTCGGCCGTGGGCCTTCTGCAGCTCCTCGGCGACCTCCTTGGCGAGCGCGGTCGAGGCGTCGGAGTCGGGCACCTCGCCCTCGTCGAGGACGGTGAGGTCGGCATACAGGTGCAGGCCCTTGCTGCCGCTCGTCACCGGGCAGCAGGCCAGACCCCGCTCGGCGAGGGCGTCGCGCACCAGCAGCGCGACCTGGGCGCACTCGTGCAGTCCCGCCGGCTCGCCGGGGTCGAGGTCGATCACCAGCCGGTCGGGCGGGAGCAACGTGCCGTCGGCGTCGGCCCGCCACTGGTGCACGTGCAGCTCCAGGGCCGCCAGGTTGGCCAGCCAGGTCAGGGTCGCGAGGTCGTCGACGACCGGGAAGCGGATCACCCCCGCACCGTTGCCGCTGCGCGAGCCCGTGGTCGGCACCTCGACGGTGCGCACCCACGACGGGGTCCCGGAGGGCGCGTTCTTCTCGAAGAAGCTGGAGTCACCGACCCCGTGCGGCCACCGGATCCGGGTGACGCAACGGTCGGCCAGGTGCGGCAGCAGGACCGGCGCGATCGTGGCGTAGTAGTGCAGCACCTCGCCCTTCGTGGTGCCCGTGCGTGGGTAGAGCACCTTGTCGAGGTTGCTGATCGTCATCCGTCGACCGTCGACCTCCACGGGAACGTCAGTCATCGTGCACCTCCCGCCTGGTCCACGCCGAGCAGGTCGGCGGGCGTCAGGTCGCTGCGTACGCCCTGGAAGGACGGCTGTCGCAGTCGCCCGTTGGCCGCGAAGCCCAGCGACTCGACGTCGACGACGACCTCGGGGCGCACCCACGAGGTGCCCGTCGCGTCGAGTCGCGGCACCGCCTCGTCGAAGGGCGACTCGTCGGCGGCCAGGGGCTCCAGCCGGGCCTTCAGCTCGGCGGCGACCCGGCCGGTGAGGCCCGAGCCGACACGTCCGCGGAAGCGCAGGCCCGCCTCGGTGGGCTCCCCCAGCAGGACCGCGCCGAGACGGTGCGCCGACCCGGTCTCCGGGCGCCAACCGCCGACGACCCAGGACGTACGCGGTCGGTGCGCGAACTTGAGCCAGTGGGGGCTGCGGACCCCCGAGGCGTAGCGCGAGGAGAGTCGCTTCGACACGATGCCCTCCAACCCCTGCGCCTTGGTGGCCTCCAGCAGCATCGGACCGTCGTCGTAGACCGGCGGCACCTGGAGCAGGTCGTCCCCGAGCCCCAACCCTTCCAGCAGGGCGCGTCGGGTGGAGAGCGGCTCGGCAGTCAGGTCGCGGCCCTCGAGCACCAGCAGGTCGAAGACGAGCAGGGTCACCGGCACCGCCTCGGCGGCGATCCGCGCGCCCCGTCCGCTGCGCTGCAGCCGGGTGGCGAGGGCCCCGAAGCTCGGACGACCGTCGGCGAAGGCCACCGCCTCGGCGTCAAGCACCAGGTCGGGCACGTCGAGGTGGGCCAGCTCGGGGAAGGTGCGGGTGACGTCGTTGCCGTTGCGGCTCGTCAACCGGGCCCTGGTGCCGGTGACCTCGACGACGAGGCGCATGCCGTCCCACTTGACTTCGTGGGCCCACCCCGGACCGGTGGGCACGTGGTCCCCACGGGTGGCGAGCATCGGGCGCATGTCGCCCATCCTTCCCCACGCCGCGACTGGTGAATACTGACCCTCACGGCAGGGAAGGACTCCGGGGTCACCCGGCGGAAGCAGAGGAGAGGTCATGCGCGCGATCTGGAAGGGCTCGGTCTCGTTCGGCCTGGTCAACGTGCCCGTGAAGCTCTACTCGGCCACGGAGTCGCACGACGTCTCCTTCCGTCAGGTGCACCAGGAGGACGGCGGTCGCATCCGCTACCAGCGGGTCTGCTCGATCGACGGCGAGGAGGTGCCCTACTCCGAGATCGCCAAGGGCTACGAGACCGAGGACGGCGAGATGGTCGTGCTCACCGACGACGACTTCGCCGACCTCCCCCTGACGTCGTCGCGGGAGATCTCGGTGGAGAAGTTCGTGCCCTCCGACCAGATCGACCCGATGCTCTTCGAGAAGAGCTACTACCTCGAGCCCGATGCCGCGGGCGCGAAGGCGTACGCCCTGCTCCGCGAGGCGCTGGTGGAGTCCGACCGGATGGCCGTGGTCACTGTCGCGCTGCGGCAGCGTACGTCCGTGGCCGTGCTCCGCGTGCGCCCGGCGGCGTCCGGCGACGTGATCGTGCTGCAGACGATGATGTGGCCCGACGAGATCCGCACCCCCGACTTCTCCGTGGAGGTCGGCGACGTCAAGGACTCCGAGGTGAAGATGGCGCGGATGCTGGTCGAGACCCTGGCCGGTGACTTCGACCCCGACGAGTTCGAGGACGACTACGCCGAGGCCGTCGAGGCACTGGTCAAGGCGAAGATCGAGGGCGGCGAGGTCCGTCGCACCGAGACCAGCACGAAGAGCTCGGGCGAGGTCGTCGACCTGCTCGCCGCCCTGCAGAAGTCGGTCACCGCCGCGAAGCAGGCCCGTGGCGAGGCAGTGGAGGACGACGAGGACGACAAGGCCGGCCGGAGCACCACGAAGGCCACCAAGAAGACCACGCCGAAGAAGACGCCCACGAAGAGCGCGGCCAAGAAGGGCACGTCAGCGGCGTCGAAGAAGACCGCCGCCAAGAAGACGTCCGCACAGAAGTCCACCGCCAAGAAGACGACGGCCAAGAAGGCCGCCAGCAAGAAGACTGTGGCCCGCAAGGCCAGCTGACCTCAGCCCACCTCAGGCCCAGCCCACCTCAGGCGGGGGCCAGCAGCGACCTGACCACGCGGAGCCCGACCGACATGCGGGCAAGGTCGACGTCGTCGTCGGCCACGATCTCCTCGAGGGTGGTGACCGCCTCCTCGACGCGGCCGCCCCGGTCCTCCTTCCACCGGGCCACCTGCTCCTCGGCGGCCTGCTGGTCGAGCGGCTCGGTCGTGGCCTCCCCCGCCCGGGCCGCCCGCGCGAGCACCTCGGCGGTCAGCTGGCCGTGCACCGCGTAGAGGTCGTCACGCAGCGCGGCTCGCGCCATCGCCTGCCACCGGTCCTGCCGGGGCAGCTCCACCGCAGCCCGCGCCAGGGCGCTGAGCCCCAGCCGCTCCCCCAGCGCGAAGTGCACCCGGGCGACGGTCTCCTCCGCCACGTCGTCGCGCCCGGCGGTCTCGACGACTCCGAGCAACGCGTAGGCCGGCGGCAGCACCGCCACGCGTGTCGCGAGCTCGTCGGGCACGCCACGGCGCACCAGCTCGTCGCGACGCTGGGCGAAGGCGTCCGCCTCCCGGCCGGTGAGCATCGACGGCAGGTCGGCCATCAGCCGCTGCACCGGCACACTGAACCGGTCGACGACCGTCTCGCTGTCCAGCGGCGCCCGCGAGTGCTGCACCAGCCAGCGTGCCGCCCGCTCCACCAGCGTCCGCTTCTCCAACCGCATCGCGGTCTGCACCGACGCCGCCACCCGGTGGTCGAGCTCGTCGATGTCGGCCCTCAGCGCGGCCGCACCGAAGAGCTCGCGCGCCACGAAGTTGGCCCTCGTGAGCTCCGCGGCACCCCGGCCGGTCTCGGCGGCGAGCCGCATCCAGTAGGTCATGCCGGCCCCGTTGACCAAGGCGTTGACCACCTGGGTCGTGACGATCTCGCGCCGCAGCGGGTGCTCGGACATCTGCGCCCGGAAGTCCTGCCGCAACGCCGAGGGGAAGTAGGTGAAGAGGTCTCCGCGCAGGTAGGGGTCGTCGGGCAGGTCGCTGGCGAGCAGGTCGTCGGCCAGCACGATCTTGGTCCACGACAGCAGCACCGCCAGCTCGGGTCCGCTGAGCCCCTCGCCGGCCTCGATCCGTCGCCGCACCTCCTTCGACGACGGCAGCCCCTCGAGCTCGCGGTCGACGACGCCGCGACGCTCCAGGACCTTCATCCAGTCCTCGTGCACGTGCAGCATCTCCGGAGCGGTGGAGACCGCGTTGCTGAGGGCGATGTTCTGCTCGTAGTTGTCGTGCAGCACCAGCTGGCCGACCTCGTCGGTCATCCGGGCCAGCAGCTCGGGGCGCTCCTCCGCGGAGAGCTTGCCGGCGTCGGCGACCGCGCGCAGGAGGATCTTGATGTTGACCTCGCGGTCGGAGGTGTCGACGCCGGCGGAGTTGTCGATGAAGTCGGTGTTGATCGCTCCCTGCGCCTCCCGGGCGTACTCGATGCGACCGGCCTGGGTGAAACCGAGGTTGCCGCCCTCCCCCACGCACCGGGCCCGCAGCTCACGTCCGTCGACCCGCACCGCGTCGCCGGCCTTGTCACCCACGTCGGCGTGCGTCTCGGTCGAGGCCTTGACGTAGGTGCCGACGCCGCCGTTCCACAGCAGGTCGACGGGTGCACGCAGCACCGCACGGATCAGCTCGTTGGGCGGCAGGTGGGTCACGGAGTCGTCCAGCCCCAGCACCTCGCGCACCTGCGGCGTGATCGGCACCGACTTCGCCGACCGCGAGTGCACCCCTCCCCCCTCGGAGATGAGGGCGGCGTCGTAGTCCTGCCAGCTGGAGCGCGGCAGCTCGAAGAGGCGCCGACGCTCGGCGTACGACGTGGCGGGGTCGGGGTCGGGGTCCAGGAAGACGTCGCGGTGGTCGAAGGCGGCCACCAGCTTCATCGTCGGGGAGAGCAGCATGCCGTTGCCGAAGACGTCGCCCGACATGTCACCGATGCCGACACAGGTGAACTCCTCGCGCTGCACGTCGAGTCCGCGCTCGCGGAAGTGCCGCTGCACCGAGACCCACGCGCCGCGGGCCGTGATGCCCATGGCCTTGTGGTCGTAGCCCACCGAGCCACCCGAGGCGAACGCGTCGCCCAGCCAGAAGCCCCGCTCGACCGCCAGCTCGTTGGCGATGTCGGAGAAGGTCGCGGTGCCCTTGTCGGCAGCCACCACCAGGTAGTGGTCGTCGCCGTCGTGGCGCACCACGTCGTCGGGCGGCACGACGTGGCCGTCGACGAGGTTGTCGGTCACGTCGAGCAGGCCGGAGATGAAGGTGCGGTAGCAGGCGACGCCCTCGGCCAGCCACGCCTCCCGGTCCGACGGGTCGGGCAGCTGCTTGGCCACGAACCCACCCTTCGCCCCCACCGGGACGATCACGGTGTTCTTGACCATCTGCGCCTTGACCAGCCCCAGCACCTCGGTGCGGAAGTCGTCGGGCCGGTCCGACCAGCGCAGGCCACCGCGGGCCACCTGGCCGAAGCGGAGGTGCACGCCGTCGACGCGCGGCGAGTTGACGAAGATCTCGTAGGCCGGCCGCGGCTGCGGCAGCTCGGGCAGCTGCTCGGGGTCGAGCTTGAGGGCGAGCGCCGGACGACGGGCCCCGCTCTCGTCGGTGCGGAACGCGTTGGTGCGCAGGGTGGCCCGCAGGTGACGCAGGTAGGAGCGGAGCACGCGGTCGTGGTCGAGGCTGACCACCGCGTCCAGCGCCTCGGCGAGGCGAGCCTCCACCGCCTCCTGGGCGGCGGTCCGTTGCTCGACGTCGAGGTCGAGGGAGGGGTCGAAGCGGGTCTCGAAGAGCTCGACCAGCATCCGGGTGATCTCGACGTTGCCGCGCAACGCGCGCTCCACCGTGGTCCGCGAGAACGGTGCGTTGCCCTGCTTCATGTAGCCGGCGTACGCCCGGAGCCAGGAGACCTGGCGCCAGTGCAGGCCCGCGTCGAGCACCAGGCCGTTGAGGCCGTCGACCTCGCTGTGCCCCAGCCAGCTCGCGCGCAGGGCGGAGACGAAGAGCTCGGGGTCGGAGTAGGGCAGGGGGCCCGGGTGCCGCAGGCCGAACTCGTAGACGAACGCCGGCTGCTCCAACCCCTCCAGACGGTGCGGCACCTCGTCGACGACCTCGACACCGAGCGAGGCGATCAACGGCAGCACGTGGGAGAGGGAGAGCGGGTCGCCCACCCGGTAGACGGTGAGGGTGGCGCGTCGTTCGTCCACGCCCTCCTCGAGAGGCTCCTCCTCGAGGGCCAGGTCGACCCCCGCCGGGCCGGGGTCGGCGAGCAGCTTCTCGATGCGCACCATGTCGGCGGCGGCGGTCTCAGCCTCGTGCCGCTCCTTGTAGCCCTCGGGGAAGGCCTCCGCCCACACGCGCAGGCGACGGGGGTCCTGCCCGGCCGTCTCGGCCTGCGCGGCAGCCACGAAGTCGTCGGCCCACGAGCGGGAGGCCTCGGCGAGGAGCGACTCGACCCGATGGGCGTCGAAGTCGCCGATGGAGGCACCCTCCGGCGGATGCAGCACGAAGTGCACGCGGGCGGTCGGCGACTCGTCGACGCGGGCCGCGAACTCGACCTCCTCACCCCCCAGCTCCTCGCGCAGGATCGCGGAGAAGCGCTCGCGCACGGTCGTGTTGTAGCGGTCGCGCGGCAGGTGCACCAGGACCGAGACGAAACGGCCGAAGGGGTCCCGGCGACCGAAGGCCGCGAGGCGGCGCCGCTGGTCGGCGTACAGCAACGACCGGACCACGGGCACCAGCTCGTCGACCCCGGTGTGGAAGAGCTCATCGCGCGGATAGTTCTCCAGGATGTCGATGACCTGCTTGCCCGCGTGCGAGTGGGCGTCGAAGCCCACCTCGGCGAGCACCTCCTCCGCCCGCTCCCGCACGACCGGGATGCGCAGGATCGACTCCGTGTAGGCGCGCGAGGAGAGCAGACCCAGGAAGCGCTCCTCCCCCGCGACCGAGCCGTCGGAGTGGAAGAGACGCACGCCGACGTAGTCGAGGAACGACCGGCGGTGCACCGTCGCGCGCGAGTTGGCCTTGGTGACCACCAGCGGCGAACGTGAGTGCGCGGCCCGGCGGCCGGCCGGTCCGAGCGGCGGCGGGTCGGTGGTCAGGTCGGGGTCGTCACGCAGCACCCCGAGCCCGGTCCCCGGGACTCCCCGCAGGCGCAGCTCGTCGTGCTCGGAGTCGGCGCCCGGACGGCTCTCCAGCGCATACTCCCGGCACCCAAGGAAGGTGAAGTGGTCGTCGGCCAACCACTCCAGGAACTCCCGGGAGGCCGCGATCTCCTGACGCGGCACGTCGTCGGGACAGTCGTTGAGGCCGGCGGCGAGGTCGAGCATGCGGGTGCGCATGCGCGTCCAGTCCTCCACGGCCTCGCGCACGTCACGCAGCACGCGCTCGAGCCCGGCGACAAGGGCGTCGACCTCCTCCTCGTCGACGATCCGGTCGGTCTCCACCCGGATCCACGACTCCACGCTCCAGCCGCCGTCGTGCGGCGCCTCCTCGGGGTGGGCGTCGTCGATCGCACGGACGTCCTGCAGGTTGCCGACCGCGTCGCGACGCACCGACCAACGCGGGTGCACGACCAGGTGGACGGGCCGGTGCTGGCGCACCATCTCCATCGTGACGGAGTCGACGAGGAAGGGCATGTCGTCCGTGACGACCTCCACGACGGCGCGCTCACCGATCTCGGTGACCCGGACCAGTGCCCGCCCGGCCGGGCGTTCGGAGGCCAGGTCACGGTGCGACCGGACGACCGAGACGAGCTCGTCGGTGGTGCGCCCCGTGACGTCCTCGGGGGCGACGTGACGGAAGTACGCCTCCACCGTCCCACCCGGCACCGACGCCTGCTCGCTGGCTTCGTCAGCAGCCCGCGAGAGCGCTGCTGACTTGTCTTCCTCCGTGCTCGTCGTGGACACCCCCCGACCCTAGGACGGCACCTGGGACGCGGCAACACCCACCACGCCGGCACCCGTCATGATGGGGGTGTGACGAAGCGACTCCAGCACCAGTTGACCTACGACGCGCCGCTCGAGGCCGTGGCCGCCATGCTGCGCGACCCGGAGTTCCGGGAGCGGGTCTGCACCCGCCAGCGGGTGGTGAGCCACCAGGTCGAGATGTCCCAGGACGGGGACGCCGCCGACGTGCGCGTCGAGCGGGTGCAGGCCGTCACCCACATCCCGGCCTTCGCCGCGAAGATCGTGGGCGAGGAGATCACGATCATCCACCGCGAGGTCTGGCACGACCACCGCAACGGCGACTACACCGTCGGCATCCCCGACCGCCCCGGGCACATCAACGGCACCGTCTCCCTCCACGAGGAGGGCGGCCGGACCGTCGAGTCCGTCGACCTGGAGATCTCCGTCTCCGTCCCGCTCGTCGGCGGGAAGCTGGAGGGGGTCGTACGCGACCTGCTGGAGAAGGCGCTGCGCACCGAGCACGAGGTCGGGGTCGCCTACCTGGCGCAGTAGTCGCCCTACGTCCTACCGCTCCGTCGACGGGACTCTCGCGCTGCTGAGATCCGCGCTCACACCCTGAGCGCGGAGCCTTGTCCCTCCGGGGCAGGGCTCCTCAGGGGTTCGCGGCGCGCAGCAGGTCCGCGATCTCGGCAGCGCTGGCGACCTTCCCGCTGACGACCACCCGGTCGTCGATCACGAGACCGGGCGTCTTCATCACGCCGTAGCCGGCGATCGCGGCGTAGTCGGTGACCTTCTCGATCTCCGCCTCCTGCCCGACCTCGGCCAGCGCGGCCACGGCGTTCTTCTCCAGCTTCTGGCAGTTCTTGCAGCCGGGCCCGAGGACCTTGATCTTCATGGTGGGTTTCCCTTCGTGGGTCAGCCGAACAGGTTGAACAGGAAGCCGAGGGCCATGATGCCCACGGACACGGCGCCGAAGTACAGGGCGAGCAGCGGAGGCTTCAGGACCCGGCGCAGCATCACCGCCTGAGGGATCGACAGGGCGATCGAGCTCATCATGAACGCCATCACGGTGCCCAGGGACATGCCCTTGGCCCAGAGCGCCTCGCCGACGGGGACCACTCCCGCCCCGTTCACGTAGAGCGGTATCCCTGCGACGGTCGCCACCACCACGGCGAACGGATCGTCCGGGCCGGCGTACCGGGCGAAGAAGTCCTCCGGCACCCACCCGTGGATGACGGCGCCGAGTCCGACGCCCAGGAGCACCCACTTCCACACGTCGGAGAAGATGTCCTTGCTCTCGGCAAGGGCAGCGTCGACGCGGTCCGCCAGCGTGGGCTTCGTGTCGCCGTCACGCAGGGAGGCCACCCGGCCGGTCTTGACGAGGTCCTCGACCCACCGCTCCAGGTCGAACCGGGAGAACGCCCAGCCGATGAGGATCGAGATCGCGCTGCCGGCGGCGACGTACGCCACCGCGATGCCCCAGCCGAACTGGTCGCCGATCATGATCGCCGCGATCTCGCTCACGAGAGGAGAGGCGATCAGGAACGTCAGGGTCACCGACAGCGGGATGCCGGCAGCGACGAAACCGATGAAGAGGGGGATCGAGCTGCAGGAGCAGAACGGTGTCACTGCTCCCAGGAAGACGGCGAGGACCAGTCCTGCGGTCAGGCCCCTGCCTTCCAGGAAGCCGCGTGCCCGCTCCAGGTCCAGGGAGGCACGGAGCATCCCGACCGCGAACATCAGTCCGAGCAGCAGCAGGAAGATCTTGACGGTGTCGTAGAAGAAGAAGTGGACCGCACCCACCGGCCGGGACCCGAGATCGAGACCGAACCACTCGACCAACGCGTCCCAGACGCGCTCGTTGGCCCACCACGACAGGGCCCAACCAGCAGCAGCCGCGACGAGCATGAGCTTCACCCATGTGGCCCGGTCCTGCGCCACTCCGGACCTCGAGGAGCCGCTCACCTTCACAGTGTAAGACCGTGGGACCGAGGGGCGGGGGATCGACGAACAGGACTTCCCGGACGTGCTCCTCGACGTTCGCCCCTGGCGACGCCACACTGTCCCCGTGACGACCTTCTCCTTCGCTCGACTCCACCACGTCCAGCTCGCCATCCCTGCCGGAGGCGAGGCGGAGTGCCGCGCCTTCTGGGGCGGCGTCCTCGGGATGGAGGAGCTCGAGAAACCTCCGGTGCTGGCGGCGCGCGGGGGTTGTTGGTTCCGCGGCGGGGGCCTCGAGGTCCACCTCGGCGTGGAGTCCGAGTTCGCCCCGGCTCGCAAGGCCCACCCCGGAATTCTCGTCGACAACCTCACCGCACTCGCCGACTCACTGACCTCGGCCGGGGTCCGGGTGACCTGGGACGCCGAGTTCCCCGGGCACGAGCGTTTCTACGCCGCCGACCCGTTCGGCAACCGGTTGGAGTTCCTGGAGCCACGAAGCTGATCCGCGGCGAGGATCCCGCCCTCAGGCCAGGTGGCCGAGCTCCTCCGGGGCAAACCACGCGAGGTCGTCATCAGGGTCGGCGTCGACCGCCCGGTCCTCGGTGTCCAGGTGGACTGCCACCACGTCGCCCAGCACCACCGGCGACCCGGACCCGTCGACCTCGGCGACCACGACCACGCGCCGCAACCCCGGTTCCTCCGCTGCGACCACCAGGGCGGTGGAGGCGTCGGCGGCGGTCATCAGCGCGGCGTACTCCTCGTCCTCCGAGTCGCCCTCGGCGACGACCAGGTCACCTGAACGCTGCTGCACGCTCGCCCAGTCCTCCCCCGCGACCAGGGAGGCGAGACCGGCGCGCGTGGTCGGGAGGTAGACCCGCACGCTCACTCGCCATCCTTGGGCCGCGAGGCGGACGGCCGCTTCGGGGCGGTCGCCGACTTCGTGGTCCGCTTGGCCGCGCTCGACTTCTTGCGGCCGCGCGGCGCGCGGGGGCGTACGTCCGTGGCGGTGTCCTTCAACTCCTCCAACGCCTCGAGCAGGCACTGGCCGATCACGTCGGCGTCGGGCACGAGGTTGCGGTCAGCGGTGATGCCGTAGAAGACCCGGCCGTCGTAGGAGGTCACCCCGATCGAGAGGGCGTGGCCGGGGAGCAACGGGTGGATCGGGTAGCTCTCCGACATCAACGCCCCCGCGGCGTAGAGGGGGAACTGCGGTCCCGGCACGTTGGTGACCGAGACCTGGTAGCCGCGTCGCATCTCCCGCGCCGCCACGCGCGACCCGAGCGCGTGGAAGGTGGTCGGGGCGAAGCCGGCGATGCCCGTGAGCCGCTGCGCTCCGACGGCCCGACCGGTCTCCTTGTGGCCGTTGAAGCTGTAGCTGACCTGGAGCAGCCGCACCACCGGGCTGACCTCACCGACCGGCAGGTTGACCTCGTGGCCGATCACCTGGGTGCCGAGCTGGGTGGCCTCGAGCTCGTCGTCGATGACCGACATCGGCACCAGGGCCTTGAGCTTGCGGATGCCGTGCAGGGCCTCGTCGCGAGTCATCAGCCAGCCACGCAGTGCCCCGGTGACCGTGGCGAGGATGACGTCGTTGACCGTCGTCTGGTGCACCCGGCGGATGGTGCGGTAGTCAGCCAGGTCGGTGCAGACGGTCACGATCCGTCGCTGCTGGGAGAGCTCACCGAGCACCGGCGAGGTCGGGGTGGGACGACCGGAGGAGAAGACGTTGGCCAGCTGCCCGAGGCGTTCGGCCGTCGCGCTCGTCCGCCGCTGCACCGCGCCCGCCCCGCTGCGCGCGGTCTGGACCAGGGTGCGGGGGGACTCGAGGTTGTCGGCAACCGCACCGAGCAGCAGGGAGGCCGGCGAGGGCGTACGCCGCGGCTGCCAGTCGTCGTCGTGGCCCAACGGTCCCTGGTCGGGGTGGACGTCGAGGACGACCTGACCCAGGTCGACGGTCTCGACGCCGTCGACGAGGATCTGGTGCGACTTCGACAGCATGGCCACCCGACCGTGTTCCAGGCCCTCGATGACGTAGATCTCCCACAGCGGACGACTGCGGTCGAGGGGCCGGGAGACGATCCGGGCGGTGAGCTCGCGCAGCTGGTCCATCGTGCCCGGGCGCGGGAGCGCCGAGCGGCGCACGTGGAAGTTCAGGTCGAAGTCGGTGTCGTCGACCCAGACCGGGTTGGCGATCTGGCCGGGCACCTGCAGGAGGCGCTGGCGATAACGGGGCACGTAGGAGATCCGGTCGGCCACCAGAGCGAGGGCGCGGGCGTGGTCGAACCCCGTGCCACCCTCGAAGATCTCGAGGGTCGCGTTGTGCAGCGGGGTCGTTGCCGAATCCATGGCCAGGAAGGCCCGGTCCCGCGGCCGCAGCCGCTCATTCATGTGAACCCTTCCGTCAACGCCTTGTGTCGTCATGGGATTCTGACAGAAAGAACCCGACGCCGAGGAGTGCCGCCCAGATGTCTGCCCGCCTGTCCCCCTTCCGACGTCACGCGGTGCGAGGTGCGGCCCTGGCGATGGTCGCCTCGCTCGCCCTCGGCGCCTGCTCCGGCGAGGCCGAGGAGACGGCCGACGGCGACGACCCGCAGGTCATCCAGGTCAGCATCACCGACGACGAGGTCACCCCCATGGGTGAGCGGTTCGAGGTCGGGGCCGGAGAGCCCTTCACCGTGGAGATCACCTCCGACCGCGAGGGTGCGCTCCACGTGCACTCCACCCCCGAGCAGGAGTGGGAGTTCAGCGCCGACGAAACCACCGTGATCGACGCGACCATCGACCAGCCGGGCGTCGTCGAGGTCGAGATGCACGACCCCGACCTGGTCGTGCTCCAGCTCGAAGTGCGCTGACGTGTCTCCCGTGATCTCCGCCCACGGCCTGGGCGGGGCGAAGGACCTGCCCATCCCGGCGGAGTACGCCACCGCGGGCGCGGTGCTCGCGCTGGTGATCTCGTTCGTCGTGCTCGCGACCGCGTGGCGTCGTCCGCGCTTCGAGGGGGCCGTGCTCGGTCGCCCGGTGCCCGGCATCCAGCGTGTCGTCGACTCCACCGCCTTCCTGGTCGCCGTGCGGCTGCTGGGGCTGGCGGCCTTCGGCTACGTCGCCCTCACGCTCCTGGCCGGTGAGGACCGGCTGACCAACCCCGTCTTCGGCATCGTCTACGTGCTCCTGTGGGTCGGCATCGTCCCGCTCAGCCTGGCCCTCGGTCCGGTCTGGAAGGCGCTCAGCCCCTGGCGGAGCATCGCGTGGCTCCTGTCCAAGCTGCTGCGCACCGACCCCGAGGAGGGGGTCCTCCCGCTGCCGGAGAAGTGGGGCCTGTGGCCGGCGGCGATCGGGCTGTACGCCTTCGTGTGGCTGGAGCTCGTCTCCCCCAGCCAGACGATGCTCGGCACCCTGCGCCTGTGGCTGGTGGTCTACGGCGTGGCCATGGTGATGGGCGCCCTGGTCTGGGGCACCCGGTTCCTGGGCCGGGCCGACCCCTTCGAGGTCTACTCCTCCTTGCTCGCCAAGCTCTCGGTGTGGGGCCGCCGCGACGGGGAGCTGGTGCTGCTCTCCCCGTTGCGCAACCTGGCCACCACCACTCCGCTGCCCGGACTGGCCGCCGTCATGGCCGTCCTGCTCGGCAGCACGGCCTACGACTCCTTCCGCGAGTCGCCGCCCTTCGTGCAGTACGTGCAGGGCAGCGACGTCGACCAGACGCTGGTCACCAACCTCGCCCTGCTCGGCTTCGTGCTGCTCGCCGGGGCGATCCTCACGGTGGGCACGATGGCCACGGGCGTCGACCACACCACCCGCCGGCGCGACCTGCCCCGCCGCTTCGCGCACTCGATGATGCCGATCGTGGTGGGTTACATGGTGGCCCACTACTTCTCGTACTTCGTCTTCATGGGTCAGCAGACCCTGATCCAGATGAGCGACCCGCTCTCACGCGGCGACGACTGGTTCGGCACCGGCGACTGGGCGGTCAACAACTGGCTGATCTACCAGGCCACCGCCCTGGCCGTGCTCAAGGTCGTCGCCGTGGTCACCGGTCACGTCCTGGGGGCCGTCGCCTCCCACGACCGGGCGGTGCACCTGCTGCCCGAGCGTCACCACGTCACCGGCCAGCTCTCGCTGCTGGCAGCCATGGTCGCCTTCACCGCGGGTGGGCTGTACCTGCTCTTCGCAGGCTGAGGCGCCCACGTCGCCCCCGTGCGTCGGCCGGCACCGCGCCCGCGGTGTCGGGCCAGACGGCGTCGACCAGCTCGCGTACGCCCCCGGCCACCGCGCTGGCACGCTCCGCGGCAACGCTGCGACCCGCCACGAGGGCCCGGTCGACGGCGACCCGGTCGTCGGGCAGGAAGTGCAACGACCGCACCCGGGCCAGGCCGTCGACCATCCCCTGCACGTCGCTGCGCGACCACCCGAGGGAGGGACGCATCCGGTTGACGACCACGCGGACGGGGGTCTCACCCCACTCCTCGCGCAGCTCGACCAACCCGCGCGCGAGTCGGGCCAGCCCGACGGGGTCGGCCGCGCCCACCACGACGACCTCGTCGGCCGCCTCGAGCGCCTCCAGGGCCAGGCCGAGAGTGCCCTCACGCCACCCCTGTGCCGAGGTCAGCTCGGCCCCCGTGTCGACGACGACGTCACCCCGCTCACGCGCCACCTCCAGCACCTCGCCCAGCACTCCTTCGCGCACCTCGTGCTGGCGCTCGGGCCGCGGCAGCCCGGTCAGCACGGCGAGGTGGTCGTCGACCCGTCGAGCTGCCGACGGCAGTCGTTCACCCAGTGACGCCGAGCTGCCACGGGCCGCGACCAGCAGCCCGGAGACCTGGTCGAGCACTCCCAGGTGCTGGCCCACGCAGGCGTGCGGGTCGGCATCGACGAGCAGCGTCGGCCGGGCACGCGACGCCAGCTCGCCGGCCAGGGCCGTGGCCACGGTCGTACGCCCCGGGGCACCCGCGGGTCCCCAGACCACCACGACCCGGCCCGGTGCAGTGGGCGGCTCGGCTCCGGCCTCGGCGACGTCTTCGGGGGTCGGGGGTCCGGGCGCCCGCGGCTCCGGCACCCGCACGGCCTCGGGTCCCGACGTCTGGTCGCCGAGCGCGAGCAGGGTGCCGGGCAACGTGGAGAGCTCGGTTTGCACCACCGTCGCAGCCACACCGGCGTGCGCGAGCCGTGCGGCCTGGTCCTCGCGGGCCAGCTGCGGGGTGACCGCCACGACACCGACGCCGTGACGGGCCAGGGCACGGACCGCGGAGCCGTCCAGGCCCGGCGCCTCGGCGCACACGACGGCCAGGTCGGCCTGCTGGGTGGCCGCGGTGGCCATCAGGTCGTCGACGTCGACGCACCGCTTGAGCACGACCAGGCCGGAGGCCTCTCCCAGCACCTCGAGCGCCCCGGACTCCCACGCAGCTCCGGAGGCGAGCACGAGCACGCAGCGCACGTCAGCCCCGCCCCACGACCATGAGGCGGCCGCCGCCACTGGCGGTGAGGACCTCGGCGAGCGTGTCGCCACGGTCAGGCACCGCGAGCACGACCTGGCGCTCTCCCCCGGCCCCACTCAGCTCGACCGACGGGGGCGGCACCTCGAGCACGACCACGTCGCGGGCCGCCGGGCGGGCACGCCCCTCACCGGTGCCGGCCGGAGCCACCCACAGGTCGATCCGGCTGCCCGCGCCGAGACCGGGAGGCAGGTGCGCTGCGGGCACCGAGACCGAGACCCGCGCCGTGTCGGGGTCGGCGTCGCCGAGCCCGGCCCGGGGCAGCAGCTCGCCCGCGCCGACTGGACGGACGAGGTGCCGCGACGCGGGCAGGGTGTCGGCGGCCGTGAAGTACCTGGCCGCGTCGGCGGAGTCGTCGAAGTGGACCCGCGACGTGACGAGGTCGGCGGGCGTGATGACCTCGCCCGCCGCCTTGTCGGAGCGCAGCGCCCACATCGTCACGGTGTCGTCGGCCGACCCGACGACCTTCGCCCCGAGCACGACGGAACCGACCACGAGGACGATGCCGACCCAGAGGCGTGCATCACGCCACCCGGGGCGCGCACCGCGCTGGGCAGGAGGGATCTCGTTGGTTGTGGAAGCCAGTCTCACGGGTGACATCTTGGCGCCTCGACCGGTTTGCTGCCGTCGCTGTCCACAGCCTCCCGGTTTCCCCCTTGTGTATGGGCGTCGAAGTGGCACCATGGAGGGATGAGTGGGACCCCGCGCTTCCTCACGTTGGCCGACGTGGCCGAAGTGCTCAACACCTCCAGCGCCCAGGTGTACGCCCTCGTGCGCCGCGGTGAGCTCCCCGCCATCAAGATCGGCGGCCGCGGTCAGTGGCGCGTCGAGGCGAGCGTGCTGGAGTCGTTCATCGAGCAGATGTATGCCCAGACCAAGGCCTTCGTCGACGACCACCCCTTCGTCGAGGCAGACGCCGGGCGCGCCTCCCAGGAGTGAGAGGCCTCAGCCGACCTCTGACCCCAGGGTGATCGAGACCGTGCGCTCGTCGCCACCGCGCCGCACCGTGAACTCCACGGTGTCACCGGGCTGGAAGGTGCGGATCCGGACGATCAGGGCGATGCCGTCGGTCACCCGGGTGCCGTCGACAGCCACCACCAGGTCGTTGTCGCGCAGTCCCGAGCTCTGGGCGGGCGACCCGCTCATCACCTCGCTGATGACGGCCCCGGCCAGCTCGTTCTCGGAACGGGTGTCGACCCGGGCCCCGATCACCGGGTAGCGCGCCTCCCCGGTGCGCAGGATCTGGTCGGCGGTGACCTTGACCTGCTCGATCGGGATCGCGAACCCCACCCCGATGTTGCCGGACTCGGCGAGGAACCCGCCGGTCGTGGCGATGGCGGTGTTGACCCCCACCACGCGGCCCTGGATGTCGACGAGCGGGCCACCGGAGTTGCCGGGGTTGATGGCCGCGTCGGTCTGCACGGCGTTGATGAAGGAGTTGGCATCCGACTCCGACCCCGTCGTGACCGGCCGGTCCTTGGCGCTGACGATGCCCGAGGTGACCGTCTGGCTCAGACCGAGCGGGGCGCCGAAGGCGACGACGGGCTCACCGACGAGCAGGTCGACCGACGAGCCCAACGAGGCCGGCTCCATGCCCTCCACGCCGTCCGCCCTCAGGACCGCGAGGTCGTAGACCTGGCTGCGGCCCACGACCTCGGCCTCGTGCACGCGTCCCCGGTGGTCGACGACCTGCACCCGGCCGCCGTCGGCAGCGGCCGCCACCACGTGGTTGTTGGTGACCACGTGGCCGGAGGTGTCGAGCACGAACCCGGAGCCCGTGCCGGAGTTGTCGCCGCTCGAGGCCAGTACCTGCACCGTGCTGGGCAGCAGCTCACCCGCCACCGCGGCGACCGAGGAGTTGCCGGCCTCCAACGGCGGCGCGCTGCGGGTGCCGGTCGACCCCAGACCGAGCCCAGGTGCGTCGAGACGCTCCTGCAGCCCCGCTCCCAGGGCACCACCGACGAGACCCAGCACCAAGGAGAGCAGCGCGACCGCCGGCCAGATCCACCCCGGCACCCCGGGGCGCGTCGACTCACGCAGGTGCGAAGGGGCGTGGGGCGGGTGGGGCACCTGCCCGTACGCCGGAGGGAGCGCAGGGCCGTAGGGCACGGCGGGGCGGGCCTGCTCGAAGTCTCCGGACGGGGTCGGCTCCTGGATCACGGAGCGATTGTCTCGCGAACCACCCAATGACGCACGGAGGAGGTGGACGTCGGCGTGGGTGACGGCGAGGAGTGCGGCGGCACGACGCTGGTCACCGGTCCACGCCGGTCGAGGTGGGGAGCGTTGGCCGGCGCGGCACCCAGGGCCACCACGCCGAGGACCGCCATGCCCACGGCGCTGCCGCCAAGGGCGACGAGGTGGCGGTGCCGAGGTGCCGGGGAGGTGTCGGGCAACGTCTCCGGGTAGACCGGGCGCCGCCCGGGGTCGACGCTGAGCAGCGTCTCCCGCAGCGACGGCGACGACGGAGTGGGGCAGTGCCCGAGCGAGACGAGGCGCGTCTTGACCCATCCCTCGCGCTCCACCGCGTCCCGGCAGGGGTGGCACGCGTGCACGTGGTCCCAGGCGCGCTCCTCCTCGGCGGGGGTGAGACGTCCGTCCAGCAGGGCGGTGACCCGACTGCCCAGGTGGCCCATCACGGCTGGTGGCCCGTCGCCGAGACGCTCACGGGACCGGAGTAGCGCTCGCGGCCGTCGACCGGCGCGCGGTGGGCCAGGGCGCTGCGCAGCATGGCGCGCCCCCGGTGGATGCGTGAGCGCACCGTGCCGAGCTTGGCGTCCATGATCTCGGCGATCTCCTCGTAGGAGAGGCCCTCCACGTCACAGAGCACCACCGCAGCCCGGAAGTCGGGAGGCAGGGTGGCGAGCGCCCGCTCGACGTCGTCGTCGAAGGTCTGGTCGGTCATCGCGGCCTCGGGCGAGGGAGACGACGAGGTCAGGCGCGCGGCGCGCTCGTCGGAGAGCGCGTCGAAGCGGATGCGCTGGCGGCGGCGGGCCTGGTCGAGGAAGAGGTTGGTGGTGATGCGGTGCAACCACCCCTCGAAGGTGCCCGGCGAGTAGGTGTCGAGCTTGCGGAAGACCCGGACGAAGACCTCCTGGGTGAGGTCCTCGGCGTCGTGACGGTTGCCGGTGAGGCGGTAGGCCAGCCGGAAGACCCGGTCGGAGTGCAGGCTGACGACCTCGTCCCAGCTGGGCACGTCCTGCGCGCTCGACGAGGGGGGCGTGGGCTCCACGGTCTCCTCCTCCCGGCGCGGGCGGTGCGGTCGTCCGAACACCTGGTCCTCCTGTGCTCGTGGTTCGAGGCTAGATCGACGGGCTGAGAGGAACCTGTGAGCGGCACAAGAACTTCACCCGAGCAGTCCAACGTCCGAGGCATGCCGGAGGTTCCCGCCGCTGCTCGGCGATCGGGCCCCGGTTCGCGATAGAGTCCCTGACGTGCCGCCGCCCGCGGCGACGATGCGCGCCCCGGCCACCACCCTGGAGCCGGGTCCGACCGAGGAGGCCGTCATCACCGCTCCGCTCAAGCCCGCGAGCTGGAACCACTCCGAGCAGTTCATCACCGAGGACGAGGTCCTGCTGGCCGCCCGTGCGCGCGCCGAGGAGGTGGGAGTCTCCCCCGTCAGCAACGGCACCGGTGCCGCGCTGCGGTTCCTCACCGCCGTGCTCGACGCGCGGACGGTCGTCGAGATCGGCACGGGCACCGGCGTCTCCGGCCTGTGGATGCTGCGCGGCATGCGGCCCGACGGGGTCCTCACCACGGTGGACATCGAGGCCGAGCACCAGCGCCTCGCCAAGGCGACCTTCACCGAGGCCGGTGTGCCCCCGCAGCGCGCGCGGACGATCTCCGGCGCGGCGCTCGACGTGCTTCCCCGACTCACCGACGGTCACTACGACCTGGTCTTCTGCGACGGTGACAAGCGGGAGTACTCCGCCTACCTGGCCGAGGCGCTGCGCCTGCTGCGGCCCGGTGGCGTCGTCGCCTTCGACAACGCCCTGTGGCACGACCGGGTGGCCGACCCGGCGCAGCGCGACCCCGAGACCAACGCCATCCGTGAGCTCAGCCGCCTCATCTCGGAGAACGACGACCTCGTGCCTGTGCTGCTGCCCGTCGGCGACGGCCTGCTCGTGGCCAAGAAGGAGTGGGCGGGCGAGGCCTGAGGCCAGCGCCCGCGCGCCCCGGCTCGTTCAGCCGCGAGGGGAGGCGGCGAAGCCGTCCCAGCCCTCGGCGACCGCCACGACCTCCCACGGCTCGATGAGCACCGGGCCCGATCCGACCAGCTTCGACCCGGGCGCCTCGTCGGCCCCTGCGCGGAACTCCCGCTCGAAGTCGTCACGTGCCTGGTCGGAGGCGAAGACGTAGGTGCCCTCGAACCACTCCCCCTCGCGCATCCGCCACGTCTTGAAGCGCAGACCCGCCATGCCCGTGAACCGGGAGTGCGAGGTCTCCGCGACGTAGTCGCGCAGCGCCTGCGCGGCTCCTGCGGGAGCCTGCGTCAGCGACCACCGCACGGTGAGTCCCTTGAGGGTTGGTGTCGTCACGGGCGGCCTCCGATGCCGTCGAGGGGTTCTGGTGCGCGGAGCCACTCCAGCAGGAGACGGGCTCCGAACCCGGTCGGTCCGGGAGTCCACTCGTGGCGATCACCCGACGAGTCGCCGACCGAGGCGATGTCCAGGTGGGCCCACGGCACGTCGCCGGCGAAGTGACGCAGGAAGAGGGCGGCCGTGATCGCGCCGGCGCCACCGGCCGCGTTGTCGCCGTCGGCGACCTTCGACTCCAGCCGCTCCTCGTAGTCGTCGACCAGCGGCATCCGCCACAGCGGCTCACCGGCGTCCTCCGCGGCCCGCCGCAGACGCCCGGCGAGGCCGTCGTCGGTGGCGAAGAAGCCGCCGGTCTGCAGGCCCAGGGCCACCTTCATGGCGCCGGTCAGCGTCGCTACGTCGACCAGCACGTCAGGCGCGAGCTCCGCGACCGCGTACGCCATCGCATCGGCCAGCACCAGCCGGCCCTCGGCGTCGGTGTTGTTGACCTCGGAGGTGCGCCCTCCGTAGTGGGTGATGACGTCACCGGGCCGCATCGCGTCGCCGCCCACCGCGTTCTCGGCGAGGGCCAGCAGGCCGGTGACGCGCACCGGGCAGCGCAGGTCGGGAAGTGCTGCGAGGGTGGCCAGCACGACGCCGGCTCCGGTCATGTCCCGCTTCATCGTCGTCATGCCCTCGGCCGGCTTGATGCTCAGGCCGCCGGTGTCGAAGGTGATGCCCTTGCCCACCAGCACCACGTGCGGCAGGCCGTCGGTCGCGTCGCTGACCGGCGTGTAGTCGAGGCGCACCAGGCGCGGAGGGGTGGCCGAGGCGCGGCCCACCGCGAGGAGACCTCCGAACCCCTGCTCGGCGAGGGCACCCTCGTCGAGCACCGTCACCTCGAGGCCGGCTGCCCCGGCGATCTCGACGGCCTGCTCGGCCATCCAGACCGGGTTCTTCACGTTGGAGGGCACCGTCGCCAGCATCCGGGCCCGCCACCCAGCCCCGCCCACGGTGAGGGCCTGGGCCAGACGGTCGCCGAGGTCACCGTCGGCGCCCTCGGTCAGCGCGCAGAGGACCACCTTGGCGACCGGACGCTCACGCGGACCGGCCGAACGCCAGTGGAAGCCGAAGGAGCCGAGCATCAACCCGACGACGAAGGCCTCGAACTCCGGACCGGTGGCGCCGGAGGAGACACTGGTGGCGACGCTCTCGCGGTCCTTGACCGCGCGGGCCAGGGCGGCACCCGCACGACGCATGGCCGTGGCACTGCCGTCGCCCACGCCGACCAGCACGACCAGGCGCAGGTCGTCGACGAGCACCGGCACCTTGGTGACCTCGCCGGCGCGGCCCGTGGCCCCCGTGGCCTCGAGGACCGCGGGCAGGTCGATGCCGAGCGCCTCGGCGGCCTCGGACGTACCGACGCCGGGCAGGGCGCCCGGCGCGGCGTCGTCCTCGGACACGGGACTCAGGGGCAGCGCCAGGCACTCGACCCCACCGATGTCGTGGGGCAGCGCGGAGACGAGGGCGAACTCAGGAGGAGAGACCTGGGCGGGCAGGACGGGGGCCGAGGACGGGGCCACGATCAGCCGACGACGTCCTTGAGGGCGTCACCGAGGGCCGCAGCCTCCTCGGCGTTGAGCTCCACGACCAGCCGGCCGCCACCCTCGAGCGGAACCCGCATCACGATGCCGCGCCCCTCCTTGGTGACCTCCAACGGTCCGTCGCCAGTCCTCGGCTTCATGGCCGCCATGAGCGCACCTCTGCTTCCTGTGGTCTTGCGGCTCGAGCGCCGCAGGGATTGTGCGTGCGCCCATTATCCCCCATCGGTCGGGTGACCCGCACCACAGGCCCACCCTGCGCGACGGTCCTGGGCGACGGCGGGGGTCAGACCGTGCCCGTGGCGAACGCCCACGTGAAGACGAGCACGCCGAGCAGAAGACCGAGGTGGGCGAGCATCGACAACCCCGGACCCTCCGCCCAGTCGTCCTCGACGACGGCGCTGGTGTGCTTGCCGCGCGAGGGCAGCCAGCGCAGCAGGAGGCCGATGCCGGCGCCAGCGGTGACCCACCACAGCCCGAGGCCCAGCAGACCCACCAGGTCGCCGCCCAGCAGCGTCCGGGGAGCGAAGACGAGGAAGACCGCCCACACGACGACGGCAGCGGTGCCCACGGCGGTGTGCACGTTGAGGATGGCCCGGCTCACCGCGGTGGTGCCGTCGTCCTGCTCGCGCCCCAGTCGGACGCGGGTCAGCGCGACGACGACCGCAGCCAGCAGGCTGAGGACCCAGACGATGACAGAAGGTGACACAGGCCGCAGTCTGCCCCACCGCGGCCGCGACCCGCCACGTCTCGCCAGCCGGTCACCCCCGCCGGCGTCACGCCCCTACCGAAATGGTCAGGAATTCTCGACTTCACGACCATTTCGGTGGGGGCGTGAGTCCCACTCAGCGGCGACGCGGTCGAGGAGGGCGTCCACCTCGTCCATCCGGTAGCCGCGCAGGGCCAACGAGAAGCGGGTCGCACGCAGCGCCTCGGCGTCCAGGGGCACGTCACGGGCCGGCAGGGAGCTGGTCTCGGCGGGCGGCAGGTGACCCACCTTGCCCGCTGCGACGGTCGCGACGACCCCCAGGACCAGACCCACCAAGATCGCGAACACCCACATCATCCGACCTTCTCCTCCTGGGCTCGCACCCTCAGTCCCACTGTCCCCGACGCTCGGGAGGACGCATGGCGCGCTCCTCCCGGGCCCTCACCATCCGGTCGACGGCCTCGCCGACGTCGTCGGTGAGGACGACGAGGTCCAGGTCGTCGGGGCTGATCATGCCGTGCCCGAGCATCTTCTCGCGCGCCCAGTCCAGCAACCCGCTCCAGTAATCGACTCCCACCAGCACGATCGGGAACGAGGTCACCGTGCCGGTCTGCACCAGGGTGATGGCCTCGAAGAGCTCGTCGAGGGTGCCGACGCCGCCGGGCAGGACCACGAACCCCTGGGAGTACTTCACGAACATCGTCTTGCGGGCGAAGAAGTAACGGAAGTTGATGCCCTTGTCGACCCACGGGTTCAGCCCCGCCTCGAAGGGCAGCTCGATGCCCAGGCCGACGCTGACACCCCCGGCCTCGCTGGCGCCCTTGTTGGCCGCCTCCATGGCCCCGGGGCCACCGCCGGTGATGACGGCAAAGCCGGCGGCGACCAGCGACCGCCCCACCTCCTCACCCAGGGCGTACCACGGGTGGTCGGAGGGCGTGCGCGCCGAGCCGAAGACGGAGATCGCCGGGCCCAGGTCGGCCAACGAGCCGAAACCCTCGATGAACTCGGCCTGGATCCTCATCACGCGCCATGGGTCGGTGTGCACCCAGTCGGAGGGGCCACGCGAGTCGAGCAGCCGCTGGTCGTGGGTGGTGTGGTCGACCTGGCCCCGCCGCAGCCGCATCGGGCCGCGGTACTTGTCCATCACCATCAGGCGCCCCCTGCCTCGCCGGAGGTCAACCACGTCCGCAGCGTCTCCTCGCAGGAGACGATCTCCTCGACGCGCACGTGCTCGTCCTGCTTGTGCGCATACACCGGGTCGCCGGGCCCGTAGTTGACCGCCGGCACCCCGAGCACGGTGAAGCGAGCGACGTCGGTCCACCCGAACTTCGGGCCGACCTGGCCCCCAACCGCCTGCACGAAGGCCTGGGCAGCCGGACGTTCGAGGCCCGGCATGGCGCCCGGCGCGAGATCGACCACCTCCACCTCGAAGCCGTCGAAGAACTCCCGGAACCACTCCTCCGCCTCGCTCTCGCTGCGGTCGGGCGCGAACCGGAAGTTGACCGTGACCTCGCACAGGTCGGGGATGACGTTGCCGGCCACTCCGCCCGAGATCGCGACGGCGTTCAGGCCTTCGTGGTACTCCAACCCGTCGATCACGGGACGGCGGGCCTCGTAGCCGCGCAGCCGGTCGAGGACCGCCCCCGCGGCGTGGATCGCGTTGACCCCGCGCCAGCTGCGGGCCGGGTGGGCACGCTCTCCGTGCGTACGCACGACGGCGCGCAGGGTGCCCTGGCACCCAGCCTCGACGCCGGCGTTGGAGGGCTCCATCAGGATCGCGAAGTCGGCCGCGAGCAGCTCGGGCTCGTCGACGGAGAGCTTGCGCAGGCCGTTGTGGACGCTGGCGACCTCCTCGGCCTCGTAGAGCACGAAGGTGAGGTCACGGTCGGGCTCGACCAGCGTCGCGGCGAGCCGCAGGATGACCGCGACGCCACCCTTCATGTCGCAGGTGCCGAGGCCGTGGAGGACGCCGTCCTCCAGCCGGGCCGGCAGGTTGTCGTTGAGCGGCACGGTGTCGAGGTGGCCGGCGAGCACCACCCGCTCGGCGCGGCCCAGGTGGGTGCGGGCCACAATCGTGTGGCCACGGCGAGTGACCTCCAGGTGGCCGAGCTCGCGCAGGGCGGCCTCGACCGCGTCGGCGATCTCTGCCTCCTGGTGGCTCACGGAGAAGACGTTGACCAGCTGCTCGGTCAGCGTGACGACGTCGGTGGTCAGGTCGATGGAGGCCATGGGGCCATCCAATCAGGCCCGCCCCCGGAGTCAGGCCAGACGGGCCGCCAACCGGGTCGCGTTCATGTGCGCGACCCCTTGGGTGCCCCGTGCGACGACGACTCCGTGGCGCAGTCGTCCCCACGTCGACGGCTGAGGGGTCAGGTCAGGCCCCAGCGGTCGGCCTCGTCCTCGACGGCCGCCGCGTAGAGCAGGTCGGCGGGCTCGAAGCCGCCGACGAAGTGGCCGTTGAGCTCGAGCCCGACCAGGCCCTGCAGCCGGGCGAAGGCGTGCACCAGCGAGAGCAGGACGGCGGGCGTGGCGTCGACCTCGAGGCCCTCGGCCACCTGGTCGAGCTGGGTCCGCAGCTCGGCACCGGGTGCCGGCAGCCCCTCGGGGTTGCGACCACCGAGCGCGCGTACGACCGGGAGGGCCAGCGCCCGCAGCACCCGGACCGCCGGGGCGACGGTCGTCCCGGGGGCCTCGTAGCCCGGGATCGCCGAGCCGTAGACCAGCGCGTAGCGGTGCGGCTGCCGCCGGGCCCAGGCACGCAGCGCCTCGCACGCGGCGACCCACTCCCCCCGCCCGGGCCGGGCGGCGGCGACCGCCTGCTCCACGGCCGCCGCCAGGTCGGCGTACGCGTCGAGGACCAGGTCGGTCACGAGATCGTCGCGGCTCGGGTAGTAGCGGTAGATCGCGCTGGAGACCAGGTTCAGCTCGCGGGCGACCGCCCGCAGCGACAGACCGGCGGCCCCTTCGGCGGCGAGCTGCTCCAGGGCGAGCTCCTTGATCCGGGCGATGTTGGCCTCCCGGGCCAGCTGGCGCGGCGTGGGTCCCTTGGTCATGCGGGCCATCCTGCCACGTACTGCGAGCACCCGTCACATATGTGAGCAGTGCTCTTGCATTTCTGGTCGACGTGCCTCATGCTCGAAAAGAGAGCAGTGCTCACATTCCAACCTCCAGGAGACTCCCGTGCAGACCACCGACCCCGGCTCACCCGTCGACCCGAGCACCACCCCGCCGGCCCACGCCGCCGCCCTCCCCGCCGTCCCCAGCTCGGGTGCCACCGGCTCAGCCGGCCCCGCCACCCGCGTGGCCCTCACCATGGCCGCACTCAGCCTCGCCGCCTACCCGGTGCTGCGCCCGTACGGACCCGAGACCGGGCCCGAGGGCGCCGCCGACCTCGCCTCGCAGGCCTGGGTGGCCTCCCACCTGTTCGGGATGGTCGGGTTCGTCGCCCTGGCCGTGGCGCTGCGCACGGGCACCGGTCGCTCCCCGTTCTGGGTCGGTCCGTGGGCGGGCCAGCCCACCCGCAACGCAGCCTGGGCGCGCGCCACCGAGACGCGGGGGTGGCTGGCCGCCGTGCTGCTGCTGCCGTACTACGGGGCCGAGGCGTACGGCCTCCAGGCGGTGGCGCAGCACGCCGTCGGCACGGGGCGCTGGGACGTGCTGGAGGTGGCCGACTCGTTCCGCTACGCCCCGGTGCCGATCACCACGTTCACCCTCGGGCTGCTCGCGCTGGTGCTGGTCGGCGGGCGGCTGGTCCACGGCCTGTGGGCGGCCGGCACGACCGTACGCGCCGGTGCCGTCCTCGCCTGCGTCACGCTCGCGACCTACCTGCCGCAGTTCTTCCTGCCGCCGGCGGGACGGATCGCGCACGGCCTCGTGCTCGCCGCCGGCCTGCTGCTGGTCGCGTACGGCCCACGGCGCCGCTGAACCGCCGCTGAACCGCCGCTGCGCGGCAGGCCCGCAGGAACCGCGACGCCCCGCCACCCGTCGTCGGATGGCGGGGCGTCGTACGCAGCCCGGCGGGTGCCGGTCGGTCAGGCCTTGCTGACGGTGAAGCGCACCGCGTTGCCGTCGCCGACCACGACGTCGTCGCCCTCGACCGCACCCACGGTGAACGACGCGGCCTGGACCTCGTCGGCGATCAGCCGCTCGTGCGCGGTCACGGCCGCGCGTACGGTCTCGTCCCCGTCGACGACGAGGGCGATCCGGTCGGAGACCTCGAGACCGGCGTCCTTGCGGGCCTGCTGCACCGCACGCACGACGTCGCGGGCGACGCCCTCGGCGGCGAGCTCGGGGGTGACGACGGTGTCGAGCACGACGAAGCCACCACCGGGCAGCATCCCGGTCGCGGTGCCGCCGTCGCCCGCACCCGCGACGGTCTCGAGCGTGTACTCCCCCTCGACCAGCGCCAGGCCACCGGCGGTCACGGTGCCGTCGGCCGCCACGGACCAGTCGCCCGACTTGGAGCCCTTGATCGCCCGCTGCACGTCCTTGCCGAGGCGGGGACCCGCGGCGCGCGCGTTGACCGTCAGCTTCTGCTCGACGGCGTACGCCGCGGCCTCCGCCGACCCGGGCGCGACGACCCGGACCGACTTGAGGTTGAGCTCGTCGGCGACGAGCTCCTCGAACCCGGCCACCGAGTCGCCCTCGGCGACGACGGTGAGCGCGCTCAGCGGCAGACGGTTGCGCAGGTTGGCGCCCTTGCGCAGCGCCGAGCCGGCCGAGCAGACGTCGCGGACCAGGTCCATCTGGGCCACCAGCGCGTGGTCCTCGGGCAGCTCGTCGAGCGACGGCCAGTCGGTCAGGTGCACCGAGCGGCCACCGGTGAGGCCGCGCCAGATCTCCTCGGTCACCAGCGGCAGGAGCGGCGCGGCGACGCGCAGGGTGGTCTCCAGCACCGTGTAGAGGGTGTCGAAGGCGTCCGCGGTCTCGGCCGACACGTTGCCGTCCGTGACGCCCTGGGCCCAGAAGCGCTCGCGGGAGCGGCGGACGTACCAGTTGGTGAGGACGTCGAGGAAGGTGCGCGTCGACTCGCAGGCGCCGGCGATGTCGAAGGCGTCGTGCTGCGCGGTCGAGGTCTCGACGAACTCGCGGGTCTTGGCGAGCAGGTAGCGGTCCATCGGGTGCCTGGACTGCTCGGCGACGGTGCGCCGCCTCGCGGTGTAGCCGGCCGCGTTGGCGTACATCTGGAAGAAGTACCAGGTGTTCCACAGCGGGATGAGCACCTGACGCACCGAGTCGCGGATGCCCTGCTCGGTGACGACCAGGTTGCCGCCGCGCAGGATCGGGCTCGACATCAGGAACCAGCGCATCGCGTCGGCGCCGTCGCGGTCGAAGACCTCCGAGACGTCGGGGTAGTTGCGCAGCGACTTCGACATCTTCTGGCCGTCGGATCCGAGCACGATGCCGTGGCTGATGCAGTTCTTGAAGGCCGGCTTGCCGAAGATGCCGGTGGCCAGGATGTGCAGCGTGTAGAACCAGCCGCGGGTCTGGCCGATGTACTCGACGATGAAGTCGCCCGGGAAGTGGCCCTTCTTCTCCGCCGTGCCGTCGAACCAGTCGCGGTTCTCGAAGGGGTAGTGGTTCTGGGCGAACGACATCGACCCGGAGTCGAACCAGACGTCCAGCACGTCGGTGACGCGGCGCATCGTCGACTGACCGGTCGGGTCGTCCGGGTTGGGTCGGGTCAGGTCGTCGACCCACGGCCGGTGCAGGTCGGGCTCGCCGTCGGCATTGAGCGGCAGGCGGCCGAAGTCGCGCTCGATCTCCTCGAAAGAGCCGTAGACGTCGAGGCGCGGGTACTCCGGGTCGTCCGACTTCCACACCGGCACCGGGGAGCCCCAGAAGCGGTTGCGGGTGATCGACCAGTCGCGGGCGTTCTCCAGCCACTTGCCGAACTGGCCGTGCTTGATGTGGTCGGGCACCCAGTTGATCTGCTCGTTGTTGGCGAGCATCTGGTCCTTGAAGGCCGTCACCTCGACGAACCACGACGAGACGCCCTTGTAGATCAGGGGCTCGCGGCAGCGCCAGCAGTGCGGGTAGGAGTGGCCGTAGGACTCACGGCGCAGGAGCACGGTGCCGTCGGTGACCGAACCGCGCTCCCCCTCGCCCCGCGTCGCGGCCTTGAGGTGCTCCATGATCGGCGCGTTGGCGTCGAAGACGAGGGTGTCGGCGTACTCGACGACCGGGTGGGTGAAGCGGCCGTCCTTGCCGACCGGCATGACCGCCTCGATGCCCTCGCGGTCGGTGACCTCCTTGTCGACCTCACCGAAGGCACCGGCGGTGTGGACGACGCCGGTGCCGTCGGTGGTGGTCACGGCGTCGTCGGCCGCGACGACGCGGAACGCGTTCTCGTGGCCGGCGTAGTAGGAGAACGGCGGGGTGTACGTGCGTCCCACGAGTTCGGCGCCCTGGTGGGTCGCGAGCACGGTGAACTCGCCGTCGGCGTCGGCGAGCTCGCGGGCGTACTTGCCCAGCAGCGCCTCGGCGAGGACGTACCGCGCCTTCTTCTCGGTGCCGGGCACGGGTGCCTCGACGACGACGTAGTCGATCTCGGAGCCGACCATGACCGCGAGGTTGGAGGGCAGAGTCCACGGGGTGGTGGTCCAGACGAGGATCTTCGCGCCGTCGAGCGGGGTGCCCTCGCCACGGTCCTCCAGGGTGAAGCCGACGGTGACGGCCGGGTCCTGGCGAACCTTGTAGACGTCGTCGTCCATGCGCAGCTCGTGGTTGGAGAGCGGCGTCTCGTCCTTCCAGCAGTAGGGCAGCACGCGGAAGCCCTCGTAGATCCAGCCCTTCTCGTGCAGCTGCTTGAAGGCCCAGATGACCGACTCCATGAACTCCGGGTTCATGGTCTTGTAGTCGTTGTCGAAGTCGACCCAGCGGGCCTGGCGGGTGACGTACTCCTGCCACTCGCCGGCGTACTTCAGCACCGAGGCGCGGCAGGCGTCGTTGAACCTGTCGATGCCCATCTCGACGATTTCGTCGGTGGTCTTGATGTTGCCCTGACGCATCGCCTCGAGCTCCGCGGGCAGGCCGTGGGTGTCCCACCCGAAGCGGCGCTCGACCCTCTTGCCGCGCATCGTCTGGTAGCGCGGGACGATGTCCTTCACGTAGCCCGTGAGCAGGTGCCCGTAGTGCGGCAGGCCGTTGGCGAAGGGCGGTCCGTCGTAGAAGACGAACTCGTCCTCGCCGTTCTCGCCGCCGTCACGCTGGGCGACGGAGGCCTCGAAGGTGCCGTCGGCCTTCCAGTAGGCCAGCACCTGCTCCTCGATCGCGGGGAAGCGCGGGCTCGACGGGACGGTGCTCTCGCCGGTGTGGGAGACCAAGGGGTAGGCCATGGGTGGGGCTCCTGCGTCGTGACGTCTCGGACACTTCACGAGGACGACGGGAGCCGCGGTACCACCTCGATTGCCCTGCGCGAGGCCCAGGACCACTCGTTCGTCGGCTGTGTCGGGCCGGACCCGTCCGGTTCTACTGGGGCCCTCCCCGGCGTGGGAGACCTGTTCTTCCGGAGGCTCGCCGCTGATGACGGCTCGGACGCCTTCCGCGATCGTACGCAACGTCCGGGGGGCGCACCAATCCGTCCGTCCCCCACGACGCCGCGGCGGCTACTTCCCGACGCGACGGGCCTTGAACGACTCGGTGGCCGAGCAGCTCGAGCCGGGCACGCCGGGGGTGTAGAAGTGGTAGCCGAAGTGTCCCCGGGTGACCTTCTTGCCGACCGCGCGCATCTGGAGGCTGCTGGTCCACCGCGACCCGGAGGCGGAGCCCTTGCGGGAGGCGACCACGACGCCGTGGCGAGGCACCTTCACCCGAGGGAAGTTGTAGGTGCTCTGGGTGTCGTTGGAGGCCTCGCAACGCGTCGTGGTGGTGGCGGAGAAGCCGGTGACCCGTCCGTTCCTGATCCGGAACTTCACCCGGCCTCCGGCTCCGACGTAGCGTCCGTTCGCGGCCTTCTTCGGCGCCTTCGTCCGCACGACGCGGATAGTCCGTGTCGCCTTCACACCCAGGGGCGCACTCACGGCGAGTCGCACCGTGGCCTTCTTCTTCCTGCCTCCGTGACGCACCTGCAACGACAGGGTGGCCGTCTTGCCCGGCGCGACGGTGACGCTGCTGCTGGCCCGACGCACCTTCACCTTCTTGCCGGAGCCGGTGAGCGTCAGCCCGGTGACCGCGAGCGTCCCGGTGTTGCGGACCGTCACCGAGTAGGGCGTCCAGACCCCCTTGACCAGCCTGAGCTTCTTCTGGTTGGCCCCCAGGAGCGTCACCTTGCCGAACGCCAGTCGCGGGGCGGCGTAGGCGTCGGTCGGGGCGCCGATCAGGCCGTCGAGCTGGGCGGAGCTGTCGGCCGGTTCGACCCACGCGACACCGCAGGTGTAGGGCGTGTCGGGGCGAGACCCCATCCGGGCGTTGTAGTCGCTCTCCCCGAGGTAGTAGAGGTATTCCGAGGTGCGCTCCCCCACCGTGGTGCGGGTGGCGCGCTGCGCCTGGAGCTGACAGGTGTTGTCGACCCGGTGGCCCAGCCCGACGAAGACGTAGACCTGTTCGTCGGCACTGCGCGGAGCAGCCGCCAGCGTGGGCCTGACCGTCACCCAGTCGTGGTCGTCGTAGAGCTTGCGCTCGATGCTGATCGCTGCGAGCTGCTGGTGTGCCTTGTCGCTGGCAGGCATGCCCGGGAGCCGGTCGGCCGACCCCAGGGAGAGCGACTGGCTGCTGAGCACCGCCCCCGGCGTGCTGGGCCCGACCTCCGGGCGCTCGGCCGCGACCTGAGCAGTGGCGGGCACCTGGAGCAGCGACGCCCCCAACGCCAGGCCGGCGAGCACTGCGGACGTACGGAAGAGGGGACGACGACGCACGGGACCTCCAGGTGACTGTCACGGCACCCTACCCCCGAAGCAGGGCCCCGGCGGAACCCCCCGAAATCGGGCCGCGGGACGGGTCAGCGCACCGGCCGGGTCTCCGGCTCCACGTGCTTGAGCCAGGCCAGGCCGACGAAGGGCAGCACCAGCGGCACGAAGAAGTAGCCGGAGCCGAAGTGCGACCAGACCGTCGCGCGGGCGAAGAGCTCCGGGTCCAGCGTCGTCCACAGTCCCACGCCAATCACGCCGGCCATCTCGAAGAGGCAGGCGGCCAGGGCCACCCGGAACCACGTACGCCCCGGCTTGCGGAACGCGACCGTGGCGACGAGGTAGACGGCCGCGGCGACGCCGGAAAGGACGTACGCCACCGGCGCCACGTCGAACTGGGTGACGACCTGCGAGAAGGTCCTGGCCCCTGCCGAGACGGCGAAGACCGCGTAGGCGGCGATGAGCACCTGGCCCATCGCGCGGCGGCGGGCCGGCTGCGGCCGGGGCGTCGGGTCGGGGGCGCTCACAGCGTCTGCTGGAGGCGAACCACCAGGACGACCATCGCGACCGCGCAGATCGCCACCACCGCCAGGTGCGGAGGCGGCGTCATCACGGGCTCGCCCGCCTCGTCGCGCAGCGCGTTGCCCTCGTCGTCGAACTCGGGGCGCTGCTGGTTGAGCAGGATCACCGGCAGCCCGACGGCCGCGACCATGTAGCCGATGTGGGTCACCTGGTTGGCCACCTCGTGGCCCTGGAGCAGCTTGACCGCGTCGAGCGCCACGACCAGCGCGGTCGCACCGTGGCCGATCTTCATGGCCTGGCGGGCGACCGGGTCCAGGGAGGGCCGCCTCAGGCCGACGAGGGCGAGGACGGCGACGAGGGCCAGGTAGGCGGCGACGGCGTAGGTCAACGGCGGATACACGTCGGTGAGGATATCGGTGTCCCCCGTAGAGTGACCCGCGTGAGTCAGACTGCTGCCTGGGGCCACGCCCTCGTCACCCGTGATGCCAACGACGCCGTGCTCGACGCCTGGTTCCCGGCGCCCGCCCTGGGCACGCCGGACGGCTCCCCCGCCCCCGCAGAGCTGGCGGCGATGGCCGGGCGCGACGAGCTGCGCGGCGTGCGTACCGACGTCGAGCTGGTCGAGGTCGCCGACCTCGCTGCCGCGCCGGCCACGCCCCAGGACGCCTGGCTGCGCCTGCACCTGCTCTCCTCCCGCCTCGTCACGCCCCACGCGATCTCGATGGACGGCGTCTTCGGCCTGCTCACCAACGTCGTGTGGACCTCCGAGGGCCCCTGCGCGGTCGAGGGCTTCGAGCTCACCCGCGCCCGCCTGCGGGCCGCGGGCAAGAACGTGGCCGTGTACGGCGTCGACAAGTTCCCCCGCATGGTCGACTACGTCGTGCCGACCGGCGTCCGCATCGCCGACGCCGACCGCGTCCGCCTCGGTGCCCACCTCGCTGCCGGCACCACCGTGATGCACGAGGGCTTCGTCAACTTCAACGCCGGCACGCTCGGCGCCTCGATGGTGGAGGGCCGCATCTCGGCGGGCGTCGTCGTGGGCGACGGCTCCGACATCGGCGGCGGCGCCTCGATCATGGGCACCCTCTCGGGAGGCGGCAGGGAGGTCATCTCCATCGGGGAGCGCTGCCTGCTGGGCGCCAACGCCGGCATCGGCATCTCGCTCGGTGACGACTGCGTCGTCGAGGCCGGCTGCTATGTGACCGCCGGCACGAAGGTCAGCGTGATCGAGGAGGGCTCGACCCGCGTGGTCAAGGCCGCCGAGCTGTCGGGCGCCGACAACGTGCTCTTCCGTCGCAACTCGCAGACCGGTGCCGTGGAGGCCGTGGCCCGCTCGGGTCAGGGCATCGAGCTCAACGCCGCCCTGCACGCCAACTGAACGTGGCCCGACCTCGGCGCGCGCTGGGGGTCCTGGTGACCCTCGCACTCGTGGCCGGGGTCGTGGGCCTGGTCGCCCTCGCCGTCGACCGTGGGATCGGACCGCTGCTCGCCGCCGAGGAGTGCGTGGCCGCGGTCGACGGTCGCGAGGTGGTGCTGAGCCTCGAGCAGGCCGAGAACGCCGCCCTGATCTCCGCGGTCGCAGAGCGCCGCGGCCTGCCGGCGCGGGCCGTCACGATCGCCCTGGCGACGGCCTACCAGGAGTCGAAGATCGTCAACATCGACTACGGCGACCGCGACTCGCTCGGCCTGTTCCAGCAGCGCCCGTCCACGGGGTGGGGCACGCCGGAGCAGGTGATGGACCCCACCTACGCGACCAACGCGTTCTACGACGCCCTCGAGCAGGTCGACGGCTACCGCGACCTCGAGGTCACCGTCGCGGCGCAGCGCGTGCAGCGCTCCGCCTTCCCCGACGCGTACGCCGACCACGAGGAGGACGCCCGGGTGCTGGCCTCCGCGCTCCGAGGCCACTCGCGGGCGGCGTTCCACTGCACGACCTCGGGCGGGGTGGAGGCATCGTCGCCCGACCCCCTGCCCAACGGACTGACCGCCCGGGCCGACGAGGTGCGTCGTGACCTGGAGGAGGCCTTCGGCCAGCAGTCGCTGGGCGGCTTCGAGCCACGCGGCGTCTCCTCGGGCCACATGAGCGGCTCCACCCACTACTCCGGGCGCGCGGTCGACGTCTTCTTCCGCCCGGTCAACGACGAGAACAAGCGACGTGGCTGGGCGATGGCCCACTACCTGGTCGCCCAGGCCGACCGCCTGGACATCTCCACGGTGATCTTCGACGACCGGATCTGGCAGTCGGGCCGTCGCTCCGGTGAGGGCTGGCGTGACTACCGCGTGCCGCGGTCGTCGTCGGGCGACCGGGAGGTCCTCGAGCACCGCGACCACGTGCACGTCGACGTCCACGAATAGGGGGCGCCGGAAGTTCGCCCGAGGGAGGTGGTTAGGTTAGCCTTACCTGAACAACTCCCGGAAGGTGTTGCATCCGTGCGTACCCGCAAGCCCCTGGCCGCCGTGGCCGTCACGTCCGTCCTCGCCCTGACGCTCTCCGCCTGTGGCTCCGACGACGGCGCCGCCGCTGACCAGGGCGAGACGATCACCGTCACTGACTCCCGCGGCGAGGAGGAGGTGCCGCTCAACCCCGACAGCGTCGTGGTCTACGACATGGGCGTGCTCGACACCCTCGACACCCTGGGCGTCGACGCCGTCACCGGCGTCGCCAAGGGCGGGGCGACCCCGTCCTACCTGCAGAAGTACGCCGGCGATGACTACGTGGGCGTGGGCGACCTCTTCGAGCCCGACCTCGAGGCGATCCCGCAGACCGAGCCCGACCTGATCATCGTCGGCGGCCGCTCCTCGGCCATGCACGACACCCTCGAAGAGACCTTCGACGACGTGCCGGTGCTCGACATGTCGGTCGACGAGAGCGCCTACTTCGAGAGCTCGCGCGCCAACGCCCGCGAGCTGGCCAAGATCTTCGAGAAGACCGACGAGGTCGAGGAGCTGATCGCCGAGCAGGAGAAGGACGTCGAGGCCCTGCGCGGGCAGGCCGACGGCGCCGGCAAGGCCCTGGTCCTGCTGACCAGCGGCGGCGAGGTCACCGCCTACTCCGTCGGGTCGCGCTTCGGCTTCCTGCACACCGACTTCGGTGTCGAGCCCGCCACCGGCGAGCTGGGCGACGAGGAGTCCCGCCACGGCGAGGCCGTCTCCTTCGAGTTCGTGAAGAAGACCGACCCCGACCTGCTCTACGTCGTCGACCGCGACGCCGCCATCGGCGAGGAGGGCAAGTCGGCCGAGGAGATCCTCGACAACCCGCTGGTGCGTGGCACCAAGGCCTGGAAGCAGGAGAAGGTCACCTACGTCGACGCCGAGGCCTGGTACATCGTCGTCGGCGGCCTCACCTCCATGGGCACCCTCATCGACGAGGTCACCCAGAGCCTCTCCTGACCCATGACGACCACGCTCCCCGTCGCCCCGACCACCTCGCCGGCCACCCGCGCCGCCGGGGTGGTCGGCGGCGTCGTGGGGCTGGTGGTCCTGGCCGGGGTGAGCATGGCGATCGGCGTGGCCGACCTCAGCTGGGAGATCGTCTGGACCTCGCGCCTGCCGCGCACCCTCGCGCTCGTGCTCGCCGGCGCGGCTCTCGCGGTCTGCGGGCTCCTGCTCCAGCTGCTGGTGCGCAACCGCTTCGTCGAACCCTCCACGGTCGGCACCACCGAGGCGGCCGGCCTGGGCCTGGTCGTCGTCACCCTGCTCGCCCCCGGCGCCCCCCTGATGGCCAAGATGGGGGCGGCTTCGGTCTTCGCGCTCGCCGGCACCTGGCTCTTCCTGCGGGTGGTGCGGATGATGCCGGTGCAGGAGACCATCCTGGTGCCGCTCATCGGCCTGATGCTCGGTGGTGTGATCGCCGCCTTCACCACCTTCCTGGCCTTCCACAACGACCTGCTCCAGACCCTCAACAGCTGGATGACCGGCGACTTCTCCGGCATCCTGCGCGGGCGCTACGAGCTGCTCTGGATCGCCGCCGTCCTGGTCGCGATCGCCTTCTTCACCGCGGACCGCTTCACCGTGGCGGGCATGGGTGAGACGTTCTCGACGAACGTCGGCCTCGACCACCGCAAGGTGATGGGGCTCGGCCTGGGCATCCTCTCGGTGGTCAGCGCCGTCGTCGTGGTGACCGTGGGCATGATCCCCTTCCTGGGCCTGGTCGTGCCCAACGTGGTGAGTGCCATGGTCGGCGACAACGCCCGCAAGGGTCTGCCGTGGGTCGCGATCCTGGGCTCCGGGCTCGTGCTGGTCTGCGACATCGTCGGCCGCGTCATCCGCTACCCCTACGAGATCCCGGTCGGCACCGTCATGGGTGTCCTCGGCGCCGCCTTCTTCCTGTACCTGCTGCTGCGGAGGAACCGGCGCGATGCCTGACCAGCTCACCGCTCCCCCGCTGCCCGGCGCGCCGACCGCTGGCCCGCGCCACTGGCGTACGCCCTCTCCCCGCGTGCGGGTGGCCCTCGCCGCTGCGCTGGCGCTCGCGGTGGTGGCCGGCTTCCTGCTCTCCGACACCCACGGCTACGCCGAGTTCGTGGTGCCGTTGCGCATCCGGCGTCTCGCCGCCCTGGTGCTGGTCGGCTGGGCGATCGCCCTCTCGACGGTGCTCTTCCAGACCGTCACCGGCAACCGCATCCTCACGCCGGCGCTGATGGGCTTCGACGCGCTCTTCGTGCTGCTCCAGACCGTCGTGGTCTTCGCGTTCTCCGCGCAGCTGCTGCGCGACGTCGACCCGCGGCTGCAGTTCGCCGCCGAGACGTTGCTGATGCTGGTCTTCGCGCTCACGCTCTTCCGTTGGCTCTTCTCCTCGGGCCGCTACGAGCTGCACGTGCTGATCCTGGTCGGCATGGTCTTCGCCACCCTCTTCCGCAGCATCGCCGCCTTCCTGCAGCGACTCATCGACCCCAGCCAGTTCCAGACCCTGCAGAACCTGATGTTCGCCTCGTTCACCACCGTCGACGAGGACCTGGTCTGGATCGCCGCGGCCGTCGTCGCGGTCGCCACGGTGCTGGTGGTGCGCCGCCTGCGCGTCTACGACGTGCTCGCGCTCGGCGCGGAGACAGCCACGAACCTCGGCGTCGACCACCGGCGCGAGACCACGAAGGTCCTGGCCCTCGTCGCCGTGCTGGTCTCGGTCTCCACCGCGCTCGTCGGCCCGATCACCTTCTTCGGCCTGCTCGTCGCCCACCTCGCCTACCAGCTGGCCGGCACGCACCGCCACGCCGTCGTGCTGCCGATGGCGGGACTGGCCGCCGTCGTCTGCCTGGTCGGCGGGCAGTACGTCCTCGAGCGGCTGCTGGAGGTGACCACCACGCTGTCGGTGGTCATCGAGCTCGTCGGCGGCCTCACCTTCATCGCCCTGCTCATCCACCGAGCCCGGAGGAACCTCGCATGACGGAGACCGTCGCCCCACCCCTCGCCCCCTCGTCGACGCCAGGCGGCGGCGAGCCGGCCGTACGCGTCGAGTCCGTGAGCAAGCGCTACGGGCAGACCCTCGTGGTCGACGACGTCCACCTCGAGCTGCCGGTGGGCGGGGTGACCGCCCTGATCGGGCCCAACGGCGCCGGCAAGTCGACCCTGCTCTCGATCATGGGACGGCTGTTGAGTGCCGACGGCGGCCGCGTGAGCATCAGCGGACTCGACGTCGCCACGGCCCGGGGCGACGACCTGGCCCGCAAGCTGGCCGTGCTGCGACAGGAGAACCGGCTCGACATCCGCCTGACCGTGCGCGACCTGGTCACCTTCGGCCGCTACCCGCACTCTAAGGGGCGCCCGGGCCCCGACGACCTCCTCCACGTCGAGCGGGCGCTGGCCTACCTCGACCTCTCCGACCTCGCGGACCGCTTCCTCGACCAGCTCTCCGGCGGCCAGCGCCAGCGCGCCTTCGTGGCGATGGTGCTCTGCCAGGACACCGACGTGGTGCTGCTCGACGAGCCGCTCAACAACCTCGACCTGCGCCACGCCGTCGCCATGATGGGGCGCCTGCGCGACGCCGCCCGCGAGCTGGGTCGCACCATCGTCGTGGTCGTCCACGACCTCAACATCGCGTCCTGCTACGCCGACACCATCGTCGCGATGTCGCAGGGCCGGGTGGTGGCCCACGGGACGCCGACCGAGGTGATCGAGCCCGAGCTGCTCAGCGGCATCTACGGGCTGCCCGTGGCCGTCAACGAGATCGACGGCCAGCGGATCGCCACCTACTACTGCTGACGCGCCGAGCGCGCCGTACGTCAGTCCTGCAGGCGGGCGACGGCGGCGGCGATGCGCTCGTCGGTCGCGGTGAAGGCCACGCGGACGTGGCGACGTCCGGCGGCGCCGTAGAAGTCGCCCGGCGCCACGAGGATGCCACGCTCGGCGAACCAGGAGACCAGGTCCCAGCAGCTCGTGTCGTCACCCGCAGCGGTCGTCCACAGGTAGAGGCTCGCCTCGGAGTGCTCGACGGTGAATCCTGCTCGCTCGAGGGCCGCCTTGAGGTTGCGCCGACGGGCGGCGTAGCGGGCGTGCTGCTCGGCGACGTGGGCGTCGTCGGCCAGCACGGCCGCCATCACCTTCTGCTGCGGGTCGGGCATCTGCAGGCCGAGGTTCTTGCGGACGGCCAGCAGCTCGGCGACGACCTTCGGGTCACCGGCCACGAAGGCGGCGCGGTAGCCGGCCAGGTTGGAGCGCTTCGAGAGCGAGTGCACCGTGAGGATGCCCTCGTGGCTGTCGCCGCAGACGTCCGGGTGGAGCACCGACACCGGGAGGTTGTCCGGGTCCCAGGCGCACTCGAGGTAGCACTCGTCGGAGACGAGGAGCACGCCGCGCTCCCGGCACCAGTCGACGACCTTCTTCAGGTGGTCGACGCCGAGCACCCGGCCGGTCGGGTTCGAGGGGCTGTTGAGCCACAGCAGGGCCGGGGTGCGGGGACCGATGGCGGTGAGGCTGTCGGTCGCCATGATCTCGGCGCCCACCAGCGCGGCACCGACCTCGTAGGTCGGGTACGCGAGCTGGGGCTGCACGACCAGGTCGCCGGGGCCCAGGCCGAGGTGCATCGGGAGTGCGCCGATCAGCTCCTTGGAGCCGATGACCGGCAGCACCCCGTCGAGCCCGAGCCCGGTCACTCCGGCCGTCCGCTCCAACCAGTCGACGATGGCCTGTCGGGTCTCGGGTCGGCCGATGGTGACGGGGTAGCCGGGCGAGTCCGCGGCGTCGCACAGCGCCTGCTGCGCGACGGCAGGGGTCGGGTCCACGGGCGTACCCACCGAGAGGTCGACGATGCCGTCGGGGTGCGACCGAGCCCGTGCGGCGTGGTCGGTGAGCTTGTCCCAGGGGAAGTCCGGCAGCGTGGCCGAGACCACGCGACGAGCGTGGTTCGGCACGCTGCTCACTCCTGGTTCTGCGGGGGGAGGGCGGCGATCATCGGGTGGTCCTTGTCGATCTCACCCATCTTCGCGGCGCCACCTGGCGAGCCCAGGTCGTCGAAGAAGTTGACGTTGGCGTCGTAGTAGTCCTTCCACTCCTCCGGGGTGTCGTCCTCGTAGAAGATGGCCTCGACCGGGCAGACCGGCTCACACGCACCGCAGTCGACGCACTCGTCGGGGTGGATGTAGAGCATCCGCTTGCCCTCGTAGATGCAGTCGACCGGGCACTCGTCGACGCAGGCGCGGTCCTTGACGTCGACACACGGCTGGGCGATGACGTAGGTCACCGTTCCTCCTCGGGTTCGCTGAGCTCAGGCAGACGGGGGAAGCCTAGTATCCGGCACGTGACCGAAACCCCCGACACCCCCCAAGTCTCTCCCGGATCCGCGGGTGCCACGCACGAGGGACACACGTTGGGACCGCACGTGGTCGGCCAGCGGGTGGTCGTGCGCCGGGTGCTGCCCGGCGAGACCGGACCCACCGGTGGCCCGGCGATGACCGACACGCTGGGCGAGTGTCTCTCGTGGGGGCGTGGTCTGTGCGAGGTGCGCACCGCCGAGGGTGCGGTGGTCGCCATCCACCTGGCCGACATCGTCTCCGGCAAGCCCGTCCCACCGCGCCCGTCGGTCCGGCTGCGGGCCACGCCGCGCGAGGTGCACCTGCACGCCTCCGCCCTCTTCGACGACCTCGAGACCGCCGAGCTCGGCGAGTGGCTGGTGCGCACCGGCGGACTGGCCGCCGACGGACGAGCCACCAGGCGCGGCAACTCGGTCCTGGCCTGCGGCGACCCCGGCACCTCGCTCGACGAGGCTGCCCGACGGGTCCGCGACCACTACGCCGCCCACGACCTGCCTGCGCTCGCGCAGGTGGTGGTCGGCTCCGACGAGGAGGCGGCCCTGCAACGGCTCGGCTGGGTCGACGCCGGGGGCCACGCCGAGGTCATGGTGACCTCGGTGTCACGGCTGCTCCGGTCGCTGCCCGTCCGGCCTCCCGCCGGCACGGAGCCTGCTGAGCTCACCGAGCACGGGGACAGCGCGATCGCGACGATCGGTGACGTGGCCCGGGCCCGCGTGGGTGTCGACGCGGACTGGGTCTGCGTGGGAGACCTGTGGGTCGCCGAGCCCCGTCGACGCGCCGGCCTGGCAGTGGCCGTGCTGCGCGAGGCGCTCGACTGGGCGGCCTCCCGCGGCGCCACCACCGCGCACCTGGCTGTCGAGGTCGACAACCACGCCGCGCTGGAGCTCTACCGCTCCCTGGGCTTCGCCCACCACCACGCCTACCGGTTCCTGGCGCTGGATTGACTGGCGCTGGGTTGAGTGGCGGTGGGTTGACTGGTGCTGGGTTGACTCAGTCGCCGTTGCCGCCGGCCGGCTTGCAGACCACCGTGTCGGAGGGCGTGTAGGTGGTGTTGAACTCCTCCGTACGCTCCACCGCGCGCTGACCGGGCTTGCGGAAGACCCGCTTGACGGTGATGTCGAAGCCGGCGTAACCGGTGTTGGGCATGCAGTCGGGGCCGGAGAGCGTGCGGGTCTGGGGCGGGGTGAAGTTGCGCCGCTCCCCCGTCACGGCCTGGATGTCCCAGACCTTCGTCGACCACATGCGTACCCGCACGACGCCCTGGCTCGAGGGCGTGCTGGGGGTGACCTTGGCCTCGATCAGCACGCCGTGGGGGGTGTTGTTGCGGAACTTCAGGTCGATGGCGCCCCAGGCCACGGTCGCCTCGCGACCGACCGGGTAGCGGCTGATGTAGAAGGAGTGGGGCTTGTGCTCCACGTCCTCCAGGCCGGCGAAGAAGCTGCCGTTGAAGAGCGTGGTGGCCATCTGCGAGACGCCGCCACCCAGGTCTTCCTTGAACACCCCGTCGGCGATCATGATGCCGCTGGTGAAGCCGTTGGCCCGGGTGCGCTCTCCCACGGTCTCGTTCATCGAGAACGTCTCACCGGGCTTGAGCACGGTGCCGTTGACCAGCTCGGCGGCGCGGCCGATGTTGATGTTGCGGTACTCGGCGTGGGGGAACTCGGTGGTCACGTCGGCGACGACCTCGGTGATGTTGAGCGCCTCGGCGTCCTCGGTGCGGAAGTCGGAGCGGACCACCTCGGCCTTCACCTTCGCCGACCGGTCGCCCGACTCCGCGGCCACGAGGTCGAGGAAGAGGTCGTTGACCTCGCTGCGGTCGAAGGCGACGCCGGGCTTGTCGGGCACGACCACGGGCCGCCCGTTGCTGAGCGCCACGGTCGCCTCCACCGGGCCACCGTCGCCCGCGAGGGCCTCGTCGAGCACCTGCCGCAGCCGCTTCGGCTTGAGGGTGGGCTCGAGGGCGCCGTCGACGGGCTCCAGGGCCAGCGCCGGGGTGTACTGCTCGGGGGTGAGCCGCACCGCGGTCTCGTCGAAGACCAGCTCGACCGGGTCGGAGACCGCCGCGTTGGCGAACTGGTCGAGGGCGCGGGCCACGTCGGCCTCGTCGATCTCGGGCTCCTGCTCGCTCGTCTCGAGCACCACCGGCTCGGAGGGGCCAGGGAAGGCGGCAAGCAGCTGCTCGCGGGTGTCGTCGCGGTCCAGGGCGACGCCGGCCTCGGGGGCGGTGGTCTCGACGCTGCCGTCGACGAAGGTGACCGCGCCGTCGACCGGAGGACTGCCCACCTCCTCGTCGAGCTCGGAGACGAACGTGTCGAAGACGGCGTCGTCGAGCCTCACCACGGGTTCGACGTCGTCACCGGCGGTGAAGTAGGCCCACAGACGGTCGGGAGCCCACGAGGTGCCTGCACCGGCAGCCTCGACCGAGGCCTCGACGTCGACCGCCAGGCCCACGTCGTCGGGGGCCACGGCTCGCTCCTCGCCGTCGATGACCAGCTGCAGCGGCGCGTCGACCCGGTCGGCGAGGCCGTCGCGCAGCAGCTCCTCGGCCTGCTCGGCGGTCTTCCCGCCGACGGCGATGTCGGCGACGGTCGTGCCCTGCGGCACCTTGCCGCTGGTCAGCGCGGCGGCCGCCGCGTAGGCGCCACCGGCCAGCACGACGAGACCGAGCAGGAGCCAGAGGACCACGCGACCGCCGGCCTTCTCCTCGGGGTCGCCGGAGGACGCGCCGGGCGGGCGGGAGGCTGGCTTCGATGCGGACACGTCAGCGAGTGTAGGAGGACGCCCCCGCTGAAGGCACGTTCTGCTGCGGGCGTGGCCCGCTCCTTCCGGTGACGGCGACCAGCACGAGCAGCAGCCCCGAGCCCAAGTAGAGGTAGCCCTCGACGGTGTCGGCCACCAGGAAGTCGCCCTCCGGTCGGCCCGTCAGCACGACGTACGTCACCACGAGCCAGGCGCCCACGAAGAGCGGACGCCCCCACCACCGCGCCGGCAGCGCGCGCACGGCCAGCACGCCCGCGACCACACCCCAGGCCAGGCCCCACCAGTAGTGGTGCACCAGCGCGGTCGCCGCGGAGCTCAACGCCCCCGCCACCGCCGCCAGGAGGGCCACCGACGCAGCCGCGACGAGTGACCGTGGCCCCGTCACAGGCCCGCGAAGAGGTCGGTCTCCCACCCCTGCGGACCCAGCGGCCCCTGACGCCCCTTCGCCAACCGGTAGTGCTCGACCCCGAAGGCGGGGGCACCCACGTTGTTGGAGAGCGCGAAGAAGGGGCCGTCGGTGGTGATCTGGGTGGCGTGGGCCCGCAGCGCCGCCATCTTGGCCTCGAAGTGCTGCTGCTCGGCCTCCACGACGGCGGCGATGTCGGCGTCCGGGCGGGCGATCTGCGGCAGCGGGCCGTCGGGGTCCATGCCCTCGAAGGTCGTGGAGTCACCGGAGTCGCGCAGCGCCCGCAGACCGGCCCGCATCCACGACTCCGACATGGCGCTCCAGTAGATCTTGGCGATCTCGTGGGGCTCCCCCAGGTCGCGTCGGTGCGACGGCACCGCGGCGAGGGCGGCCGCATACGTCGCGACCCGGTGGGCCTGGATGTGGTCGGGGTGGCCGTAGCCGCCGAACTCGTCGTAGGTGACGAGCACCTGCGGGCGCACCTCGCGGATGACCGCGACCAGGTGGTCGGCGGCCTCGGTCAGGTCGGCGCGCCAGAAGGCGTTGTCGTGGATCTCGTCGGCGGGCACCGCGTGGCCGTCGGGGTGCCACTTCATGCCCGAGTCGCGGTAGGTGCCGAACCCGCCGAGGAACCGGTGGTCCGTCACGCCCAGCGCGGCCATCGCGGCGGCGAGCTCGTCGCGGCGTACGGGGCCCAGCGCGTCGTCGCGGTCGGCGGCGAGGTGCTCGAGCTCGGGCACCAGGATCTCGCCCTGCTCCCCCGCCGTGCAGGTCACCAGGGTGACGTGGCGGCCCTCGGCCACGTACTTCGCCATGGTGGCCCCGTTGCCGATGGACTCGTCGTCGGGGTGGGCGTGCACGAGCAGCAGGCGCTGCTCGGGGAGCTCGCGGTCGGCGGAGTCGGTCGCGGAGGGCATGCGTGGAGCCTAGTCAGTGCTCCCTCGGACACGCGTACGCCCGGGGCGCCCTCAGTCGGCCGTTGAGTCGGCGGAAGGCGGCAGCAGGTCCGGCCGCTTCACGCGGCGTGGCGCGCGCGGGAGGTCGAGCCCGGTCCCGGGGCCGGGCTTCGGGGCCGACTGAGGGACGGGTTCCATGTCGAGCCAGCCGTCCCGCTCGTCGACGAGCACCTCCAGCACCAGCTCGGGCGCGTCGCTGACCACCGCCCAGGGGTGGTCCTCGTCGTCGTCCTCACCGGCCAGGCGCTCCTGCTCCACCTCGGCGGTGAAGCCGTCGGCAACCAACCGCGCCGCGACCGACCGGGCGTCGTCCTCGTCGAAGAAGATGGCTCGCACCCGCCCATTCTCCCCCCTCTACGGTGGAGGCAGCACCGAGCACACCGGAGGAGAGCGTGGACCAGCCGTCAGCGGAACCCGGGCACGAGCCCGCGCCCCCAGCCACGGGCGTCCACCTCGAACGGGTGGAGGAGCACGGCGCGGCCGTCGACGCGCTCGCGGGCGCGCTGGGCGGTCGGGCCGACCTGACCGACCTGGTGGGCGACCTCAAGTTCACCGCCACCGAGTCGCGGTGGGGCCGGCTCGCCGGGCGTGCGGTGAGGCGCGCGATCGCCCTCGACCCGCACGACCAGCGCGACCGGGTCTGGTGGCCCCAGGGCGTCACGACCTCGGCCGACGCCGACCCCAGCGGCCGCGTCGCCGGGCGCCGACTCGTCGTGCTCACCTGGTACGCAAAGGCGGTCGACGGCGTGCGCCGAGGATCGCGACTGACCTTCTTCGACCTCGACACGCTGCGCTACCGCCACGTCCTGCTGGTCGAGCCGCGCCTCGACGACGAGGGGCGCCTCGGGCTGGAGAGCGTCCGGATCCACGCGGGCGGCATCGTCTGGGCCGGCGGATGGCTGCACGTCGCCGCGACCGCCCGAGGGTTCCTCTCCTTCCGCGTCGACGACCTCCTGCGGGTGCCCGACGACAACGCGCGGCCCGACGAGATCGGGGTGTCCGACCTCGACGGCGTCCCCCGGGTGGCCTCCTTCGGCCACCACTACGTCCTGCCGGTCCGCACGGTGCACCGCGCCCGCACCGACGAGGGGCACGAGCCCCTGCGCTACTCCTTCCTCTCGCTGGACCGCTCCACGTCACCGCCCTCCCTGCTCGCCGGGGAGTACGCCCGTGGTCGGCAGTCGGCGCGGCTCGCCCACTTCGACCTGGACCCCACCTCGTGGCTCCCGGTGACCGACGAGCGGTCCGTCGCCCGCCCGGTCGTCGAGGACGCGCGTACGCTCCAGATGCAGGGCGCCGTCGTCGCCCGCGGCCGCCACCACGTGACCACCTCACGAGGCCCCTGGCTCCCCGGATCGGTGCGGACCGGTCGCCCCGACCGGTTGCGGGCCCACCACTTCGCCGTGCCGATGGGCCCGGAGGACCTCACCTACGTGCCGCAGACCGATGCGTTGTGGACGGTCACGGAGCACCCCCGACGCCGCTGGCTCGTCGAGATGCGGCGCTCTTGGTTCGACTGACCCGGGCCTCAGGCGGTCTCGACGAGTCCGTGGGAGGCCAGGTCGGCCATCAGAGCCTCGAGCGCCTCACCCAGGGTGCCGACCTCGGGGGCACCGACGAGCTCCTCCACCTGCGGCGCGAGGTCGTCGAGGTCACGCCAGGAGTCGTCGAGCAGCCCGAGCACCAGGGTGGGCACCTCGGAGAGGGTGAGGGCACGGCCCTCGACCAGCACCGCGCTGCGCCCCTCTTCGACGTACTCGTCGATGACCGGGAGTCGACGCACCCGCGTGATCGGACCTGGCTGCGCGCTCATGCGGTCTCCCCGGTGGCCTCAGCGACCTCGGCGGTCTCGGTGGACCAGCTGTCGCCGGCCAGCAGTTCGGCGATCACCGGGGCCAGGTCGGCGGCCTCGGAGTAGACCAGCCGTCGCGCCCCGCCGCGCTCGTGGAGCATCCGGGCGACCGTGTGCAGTGGCCGGTCCAACAGGTGCAGCGACGAGGTCTGCTCCGCGAGCAGCGACAGCGCCTCGACGGTCGGCACCTGCTCGACGCGTACGCCCTCGGCCTCGGGGTCGCGCTGCAGCAGCGCGACCGCGGCGAGCCGCGCACCCTCCGGGGCGGGCAGCAGCCCCAGCTCGTCGGGCGAGACCTGGCGCTTGGGGCGCCTGCCGTCGACCAGCAGCGACAACGGCTTGGCGAACGGCTCGAGGTCTCCCTCGACCGAGATGACAGCCGTCTCGTCGGAGAGGTAGCCGAACTCCTTGCCCAACGTCAGGGCCGCGGTCGTCTTGCCGGTGCCGGAGGGGGCGACCAGGACGACCGTGGCCCCGGTGCTCGGGTCGGCGAGCGCGCAGGCGTGCAGCAGCCAATGGCTGCCGACCCTCTGCTCGAGGCACCGCTGGGTCACCCGGGTGCTCACCTCGTCCAGCACCGGCACCAGCTCGGTGGCGGCGACGGCACCGTCGGCCCGCGCCCGGCTCACCACGGCAGGGTCGTCGTCGAGCACGACGTGCAGCACCAGAGCCGGCTCGTCGTCCTGGCGGTGGGGCGCCGCGGCCGCCGACCAGGCACGTGCGAGCTCGGTCTGCAGCTCCGCGGCCCGGCCACCACCCGCGCGCAGGTGCACCAGGATCCCCATGGCGACCAGGACGACCGGAGCGCGGTCGGCCGCGACGGCGTGGGTCGGCTCAGGCATGCGTCGCAGTCTAGGCACGGAACGACGCCACGCCGCGGTCCCATCAAATCGTCCCGGCGTGTGGGCGGGGCCACACGCCCGTAGACTGCAGCGCGACCGACCTACAAGGGGGACATCCGTGGAGTTGAAGGACTACGTCCGGTTGCTGCGCAACCACTGGGCGGGAGTCATGGTCATCGTGGTCGCCTGCGTGCTGGTCGGTGCGGCGTGGACGGCCACCCGCTCCCCGGTCTACGCAGCCAACGCGAAGGGCTTCGTGACCACCGCCCAGGCCGACGACAACGCCTCGCTGGCCTCGGTCAACGACAGCCTGGCGAAGTCCAAGGCGACCTCCTTCCTCGAGATCGCGCGCAGCCGCGCGGTGGCGCAGCGCGTCATCGACGAGCTCGGCCTCAGCGCCTCCTCCAGCACCCTGGTGAACAACATCGAGGCCACGCAGCCGCCCGACACCGTGATCATCCAGATCACGGCCCGGGCCGGCACCGCGCGGTCGGCCCAGGAGCTGGCCGACGCGTGGGTCGCCGCCCTGTCGGCCACCGTCGAGGAGATCCAGAATCCCAACCGCCGCGGCACCGCGGCCCTGCGCATCATGCCGGTGGAGGAGGCCGCCCTCCCGGGCTCGCCCATCTCCCCCGACCCTGTGCGCAACATGGGCCTCGCGCTGCTGCTCGGCCTGCTGCTCGGCTTCGGCTACGCCGTGCTGCGGGGCGCCTTCGACCGCCGTCTGCGCAGCAAGCGCGAGATCGAGGAGCGCTTCAACATCAGCGTCGTGGGCCAGATCCCGAAGGTCGACCTGCTGGAGCGCGACAAGGGCGGCCGTCTCGCGCTCGCGGTCGACGCCGACGCCCGTGACAGCGGCCAAGCCCCCGCGTCGGAGGCCTTCCGCAAGCTGCGCACCAACCTGACCTACATGGACATCGACAACCCCCCGCGCATCATCGTCGTGACCAGCCCCCTGCCGGGCGACGGCAAGTCGACCGTCGCCGCCAACCTGGTCGCCGCCATCGAGCGATCCGGCGAGCCGGTGATCCTGGTCGACGGCGACCTGCGCCGCCCGATGGTGGCCTCCACCCTCGGCCTGGTCGACGGCGTCGGCATCACCGACGTCCTCACCGGCAAGATCGGTCTCGAGGAGGCCCTGCAGCGGGTGCCCGGCCACGACGGCCTGCGGGTGCTCGCGGCCGGCCCCATCCCGCCGAACCCCAGTGAGCTGCTCGGTTCGCAGGCGATGCGCAACCTGCTGGCCCGCCTGTCGCAGGGCGCCATCGTCGTCATCGACGCCCCACCCCTGCTGCCCGTCACCGACGGTGCGATCCTCTCCGCGCGCACCGACGGCGCGCTGGTCGTGATCTCGGCCGGCAAGACCCGCGACCACCACCTCGAGCAGGCCCTCGAGCACCTCGAGCGGGTCGACGCCAAGACGCTGGGCCTCATCGTCAACCGGGAGCCGACCCGCAAGGGCGTCTTCGGCTACGGGTACGGCTATGGCTACGGGTACGGCTACGGCTACGGCGCCCGCCCCCAGAAGGCGCCGAGGACCTCCGCCAAGGACGGAGCCCCCAAGCGTCGCCTGTCCCGCACCGGGAAGTGAGTGACGGACATGTCGTCGAGCTCCCTGCCATGGCGCCGTCGGGCGTCGGTGGTGAGCGTCGGTGACTCCGGGCGTACGGCGCTGATCGACCTCGACGACGCGGCCCACCCGCCGCGCATCCTCAACGGACCCGCCGCTGCGGTCTGGCAGGCCGTCGACGGTGAGCGTGACTTGACGGCCGTCTGCGAGCGGGTGGCCGACGAGTTCGGCATGACGGGCGACGAGGTGCGCAGCGACGTGGTCGCCTTCCTGGAGTCACTGGCCGCCCAGCGCCTGGTGGCGCAGGAGGAGCGATGAGCACCGCACCCGGGGAGCGTCTGACCGGCGCCGAGGCGATGGAGCTGCTGTACGTCCTCACCGCCGACGTCGCCCGGCGCGCCGGGGTGCGCTCGTTGGCGATCAAGGGCTCGGTCCTCGGTGACCAGGGTCTGCGGGCTCCGCGGGTCTCCGCCGACATCGACGTGCTGGTGCACCCCGACGACATGGAGGCCTTCGCCGCGGGCATGGCCGCCGCCGGGTGGCGGCGCAACCCCGAGACCCGGACCGCCAAGTTCCTCACCTACCACTCGGTGGACCTGCTGAACGACCACTGGCCCATGGGCATCGACGCGCACCGGTACTTCCCCGGCTTCCTCGCCCCGCCGGACGAGGTCTTCGAGGAGCTGTGGACACGGCGGTCGACACTGGCCTGCGCGGGTCACGAGGTGCCCTGCACCGGCGTGACGGGCAGTGTGGCGATCAGCGCGCTGCACTACCTGCGGGCGCCCGGGAAGCCCACGAACCGGGCCGCTCTGGACGAGCTGGTGGGACGCGCCGAGACGGTGCTCGACGACGCACTGCGGCTGGAGCTCGCCGACCTGGCCCGGCGCACCGGTGCCGTGCGTACGCTCGCGCCCTTCCTCGACGGGCTGGGGATCGAGACTCAGCCCACTCATCCGGCAGAGGAGACCGAGTACGACCGTTGGCACACCGCAACAACGACCCATGCCCACCTCGCATGGTGGGCAGAGTTGCGGCGCACCCCGCTGAGCAAGGCACCCAGCTTGATCTGGCACGCGCTGATGCTCACCCCCGAGGAGCTCCGGGCCTACCACGGTGACCGCACCGAGACGACCCCGATCTGGCGCCTGCGCGTGCAGCGGTGGCGCCGCGTCCTGCGTCGCCTCCCGGGCGTGCTGCGCGACGAGCTCGCCAAGCGCCGCGCCACGCGCTGACCGGGGCCGACTCCCCGCATCCGGGTTGATGCGGTCGCTCGGCGGGGAGCGCGCTAGACTTCTGGGCAGCACAGTCGTGGAGGGTGCCTGCAGCAGGCCACTCCCCCGCAGGTGGTCAGCGCCACCCAGGTCACCCGGCCGCCCGGCCGCGGTCTCGTCGGTCCAGCTGGCGCCTCGAGCGGTGACCGGCGTCCGCACCCGCGGGCCAGGTGCCCGCCTGTGCTCGACCAAGCCCATGGCCACGGTGTCCGCGCGATGCCGACCACGGCACTCTCCTGGAGGAAATGCTTGTCCGGCCAGACCAAGACGGCGTCCCGCGGCGGCAACCGCGGCAACCGCCGCGCCCGCAAGACGCGCCACCTCGACAACGAGGGCATCATCCCCGTGCTCGCCCGTGCGGTGCGCGAGATCGAGAGCGAGGCGCAGCGCGGCAAGGTCTCGGCCCACAACCGCACCCGTTTCCAGGTGGTGGCCCTGCTGGTGCGTGAGGAGCGGGCCCGCATCAAGGACGACAGCGAGGCCAACGAGGCGACGAAGGCCGAGCAGTTCAAGCGCCTGGACGGGGTCGCCACGATCCTGGCCAAGACGGCCGCGCGCGACACGACCCTTCTCATGCTGCTCGACGAGGGCGCGGAGGTCAGCGAGGCCGCCCGCTCGATGAAGCGCAAGATGGTGGAGGCCGCCGGCCTCGAGTTCGTGCCCGAGGAGGAGCCCGAGTCGGCTGCCGCCGACACCGCCGGCCACGAGCGCCGCGTGGTCCCGCAGTCCGTCATCTCCCGCCAGCTGGCCAACCCGTTCCAGCGTCCCGACTACGAGGCGGCCAGCAAGCGCATCGAGCCCAGGACCGACCGGTTGGTGACCTGGGAGCTCATCGGCCCGCTGCTGCGCTCCTTCGAGATCGCCAACGGCGCCCCGGCCGTGCTGGACATGCCGGAGCCCGCGAGCCTCACGACCCGCGACGGCCAGGAGATGATGCTCCACCAGGCACGCGTCGTCGCCTCGGTCCAGTCGGGCCACCGCACCTTCCTGCTCGCCGACGAGCCCGGACTCGGCAAGACCGCCCAGGCGCTGCTCGCCGCCGAGGCCGCCGAGGCCTACCCGCTGCTCTGCGTGGTGCCCAACGTCGTGAAGACCAACTGGGCCCGGGAGGCCCAGCGCTGGGTCCCGCGCCGCACCACCACCGTCATCCACGGCGACGGCCACGACATCGACGGCTTCGCCGACATCGTCGTCGTCAACTACGAGGTGCTCGACCGCCACGTCGGCTGGCTCGGCGACATCGGCTTCAAGGGCATGGTCGTCGACGAGGCCCACTTCATCAAGAACCGCAAGTCGCAGCGCTCGCAGCACGTGCTCGACATCGCCGAGCGGATCCGCCGGCGCACGGTGCGACCGCTGCTGATGGCGCTGACCGGCACCCCGCTGATCAACGACATCGAGGACTTCACCACCATCTGGCAGTTCCTCGGCTGGATCGACGAGAAGAAGCCGCTGCCCGAGCTGATGGCCCGCCTCGAGGAGACCGGCTTCACCCCCGAGGACAAGGCCTTCTACCCCGCCGCCCGCCGAGCCGTGATCGACATGGGCATCGTGCGTCGCCGCAAGGTCGACGTGGCCGCCGACATCCCTGCGCGCCGCATCGCCGACATCCCCGTCGAGCTCGACGACGAGGCCGGACGTTCGATCCGCGCCGCCGAGCGCGAGCTGGCCCGTCGCCTCGTGGAGCGCTACGACCGCGTCATGTCTGCCCGGGCCGAGGAGAACCGGTCGTCCGGCATCGACGAGGAGCTCGTGCGCCGCGTCGCCGAGTGGGAGCGCGACGAGGCGAGCGACGACAACTCCGGCGAGAACGTCTTCTCGATGATCCGCCGCATCGGCACGGCCAAGGCGCCGCTGGCCGCCGACTACGCCGCCCAGCTGGCGCGCAGCGTCGGCAAGGTGGTCGTCTTCGCCAAGCACGTCGACGTGATGGACGCCTGCGAGAAGCTCTTCGCCGACCGGGGCATCAAGTACGCCTCGATCCGGGGCAACCAGACCCCGTCGGTGCGCGAGAAGAACATCGAGGCCTTCGTCAACGACCCCGAGGTCGCGGTCGTGGTCTGCTCGTTGACCGCCGCCGGCGTGGGCCTCAACCTGCAGGTCGCCTCCAACGTGGTGCTGGCCGAGCTGTCGTGGACCGACGCCGAGCAGACCCAGGCGATCGACCGGGTGCACCGGATCGGTCAGGAGATGCCCGTCACCGCGTGGCGCATCATCGCCGCCCAGACCATCGACACCCGGATCGCGGAGCTGATCGACTCCAAGGCCGGGCTCGCCGCCCGCGCCCTCGACGGCTCCGAGGACGAGGTCGTCGCCTCGGCTGACATCCAGGTCGAGGCCATGGTGGCCCTGCTGACCGACGCCCTGAAGAACCGCGGTCTCTGACCCTCGACCTCCCCGTTTGCGCGGCCCGTTGGTGTCACCTGGTGACACCAACGGGCCGCATGAACGTCAGGGGGTGGTGGCGACGAAGTCGCGCAGGAGCTCGGCGAACCGATCGGGGTCGTCGAGGTGCGGGTAGTGGCCCGCCCCCTCGAAGAGCTCCACCCGGATGCCGGGCACCGACTCCCGGGCCTTCAGCGCGTGCCAGGCCGGGATGATCCGGTCCTTGGAGCCCCACACCACCAGGGTCGGGGGCGCCTCGACGTCCAGCAGCTTGTCGTGGGCGCTCACGGTCTGGCCCCCGACGTCGACGACCGAGCGGGTGGTGGCCAGGAACGCCCGGCGACTCTCCCGGTCGGCCAACGACGTGAAGCCTCGCCAGGTGGCGCCGACGTCAGCCCCGGGCTTCCAGCCGACCTTCCCGGCCTTCATGGCGAGCGCCTGCAACCGGCTGGTCATCCAGGTGGAGGCGACCAGGCTCAGCACCGTCTCGGCGCCGGGCAGCGTGGCGGCGCGCAGGAGTCCGCTGACCTCTCGGCCCAGGCCGCCGCTGGCGACCAGCACCAGACGGTCGACCCGCTCGGGGAAGAGGTAGTAGAACTGCATGGCGATGCCGCCGCCGAGCGAGTGACCCACGAGGGTGACCGTGGCGATCTCGAGGCGGTCGAGGAGGTCGCGCAGCGTGGCTGCGTGGGAGCTGAGGGAGTAGTCGCCCATCGGCTTCGACGACTCGCCGTGACCGAAGAGGTCGGGCACGATGACCCGCTGGCTGTCGTCCATCCGGTCGATCAGCTGCGACCAGTTGCGGCGTGAGCCGAGGATGCCGTGGATGAAGAGCACGACGTTGCCCTCCCCCGTGTCGAGGTAGGAGAGCTCATGGCCGTGCAACTGCATGACGTGCGGGGTGAGGTGTGCGTGGGACTCGGTCATGGTGATCCTTCGCGAGTGGGTGACCCTGCGAGGGGCTCCCTTCCAACGTAGCGACCCACGAAGCGCCGTGGGTCGCGACGTGACGCACGTCGCGCCGCGGCCGCCTCAGGCGTCGAGGGGGTCTCGCACGATCGGGCAGGTCATGCAGTGCCCTCCCCCACGTCCCCGCCCCAGCTCGGCGCCGACGATCTCGATGACCTCGATCCCGTTCTCCCGCAGCAGGGCGTTGGTGTGGGTGTTGCGGTCGTAGGCCATCACGACGCCGGGCTCCAGCGCGACGATGTTGGCGCCGGAGTCCCACTGGGTGCGCTCGCGGACGTACGCGTTGCCGCTGGTCTCCAGCACGCGCAGGCGCTGCAGCCCCAGGGCGTCGGCGACGACCTCGGTGAGGGGCTTGTCCTCGGCGCGCACGTCGAGCCCGCCGCGGCCGTCGGGGCGCAGCGAGAACGTGCGTACCTCGTTCATCGTGTCGGGGTGCACGAGCACGCAGTCGCGGTCGGCGAAGGTGAGCACCGTGTCGAGGTGCATGGTCGCCCGCATCCGCGGCAGCACCGCCACCACCACCCGGTCGACCGCGCCGCCGGCGAAGAGGGCCTTGGCCAGCGAGCTGATCCCCTGGCGCGAGGTCCGCTCCGACAGACCGACCAGCACCGTGCGGTTGCCGATCGGCATGACGTCGCCGCCCTCGACGGTGGCCAGGGCCCAGTCCTGGGTGGGGTCGCCCCACCACTCCCGCACCTGTCCGGCGAAGCGCGGGTGGTGGCGGTAGACCGCGGTGGTCAGCACCGTCTCTTCGGTCCTGGCCGCGAAGTAGAGCGGGTTGAGCGTGACCCCGCCGTAGACCCAACAGGTGGTGTCGCGGGTGTAGAGCATGTTGGGCAGCGGCGGAAGCAGGTATTCGGCGACACCGGTGGAGTCGCGGACGAAGCGCATCAGGTCGGCGCTGCCGGCGTCGGGCACCTCGCGCGTGCTGAGGCCTCCGACGAGGGTCTCGGCGAGCTCGCGCGCCTCGAGCCCTTCGAGGTGACCGCGCACCGCGTCGACCAGCTCGACGCCCACCCGGTGCGGGTGCACCTGCTGGTCGAGCACCCAGTCGCGCGCCTCGGGCACCGCGACGGTCTCGGCGAGCAGGTCGAGGAACTCCAGCACCTCGATGCCGCGGGCGGTCATGCTCGCCACGAAGTCGTCGTGGTCGGCGCGGGCCCGCTCCACCCACAGCACGTCGTCGAAGAGCAGGTCGTCGCAGTTGCTCGGCGTCAGCCGCGCGTGCGCCCGACCGGGCGCACAGACCATCACGGTGCGCAGCCGACCCACCTCCGAGTGGACCCCCCAGGGCGTCGCCGACCCGTCGCTCATGCGTTCCTCACCCTTGCGTCCCTCACTCACGTGGTCCTCCTCGTACGTCCGTGCTCGCGCATCCGGTGCACCGAACCGCCGACGACCCCCACGAGTGCACCGAGCCCGCCGACGACGGCGGTGGCCACGACCATCTGGGCCAGGGAGGCCGACAACGCCTCCCAGAGCAGGACCGCGGTGCCGCGTTGGCGACCGACCTCGGAGAGCAGACCGGTGCCCTCCCCACCCAGCCCGAGGACCAGCCACAGCAGGCCTGCGACGGCGGCGACGCCCAGGCCGGCCAGCGTCAGCGTACGGAACCGTCGACGCGCCAGCAGGACCGCGAGGACCAGGGCTGCAGCGCCGCCGACCAGCGCCCGGTCGCCCACCCGGTCGACGAACCTGGCGACCTCCACCGCGCGGGTCACCTGGGGCCCCTCGGCCAGCACGATGGTGCCCTCGCCCGCCCGGATCTGCTCGGCGAAGGGCACTCCCGCCTCGGCCAGCCTGGGCTTCAGGGCCTCGACGAGGGCGGTGCGGTCGAGCGCGACCCCGTCCTCGGCGAGGTTGAGGCCGGTGCCCTCGCCCCGCAGACCCTCGACCGCGTGCTCGTGGGAGATCCGGACCGTGGGCCGCCACACCCGGGCGAACCCGTCGGTGGCCACGACGTCCTGGGCCACCGCCAGCAGGAGCGACTCCGCGACGTCTCCGGCGTCGAGCTGCTCGACCAGCGGCGCCACGAGGCCGGCGGCCACGTCGCGCTGGACCTCGGGCTCATCGATCAGCGGGGCGACCGCCTGCGTCCAGCGGGCCGTGTCGAGGACGTGACGCTCGGTCCAGGCCATGGGCACGCCGGCCCCCACCAGCACGAGCCCCACCACGAGCAGCAGGGCCGAGGCCACGCCGCGCACCACGCGCCCCACTACCCGGCCAGGGCGTCGCCGAAGACCTGCCACGCGAGCAGGGACTGCGCTACGAGGCCCTGCCCGATGTCCCCGGCGTCACCCAGGAGGTGGTCAGCGCGACGACGAGCCTCGGGGAGGGCGACTGTGTCCTGGGTCATACGCCGACCTTAGCCCCGGTGTCCACGGAGGCGCTGCGCTCGCGGCAACCCGTTCGGGGTGCTGCGATCAGAGCATCCGCCGCATCACGAGGCGTGGCATCCGACTGGCCACCGCGCACGACGACGCAGATGATGCTCCAGACGTCCAGGTCGTCGACGGGCCGGATCAGCTTCGAGCGGCTCAGACGGGTGATGTGGGAGCGCGGACCGATGCTGCACCAGCCCACCGGCACACCGTCGCGGTAGGTGACCACGCCCTGCGGCTCGGTCCGGGTGAGGTTGCGCATGGCCTCCTCACGGCTCTCCCCCAGCTCCGCGATCTCGCCGGCGGTGCAGCGATGGGAGAGGCACCAGCAGTGGTTCTCCCGACGGTTCGGGTTGACCACGTCGGCGAAGTCGTCGAAGCGCTCGGGCGTGACCGGGTGGGTCTCCCACACGTGTCCGTCGTCGCCCATGGGGCCACCGTAGCCACCCGCCCGGCAGGCCTTGTGCGCCGCGCCCCTGTACGTGGGCGCCCGGCCCACCGATGATGGTCGTCACGACGACGAGAGGGGAATCGATGCGCCTGACGCTGTCCGCGGAGGACCGGGCCTTCCGCGAGGAGATGGCCGAGCTGTTCACCACGGTCGTGCCGCAGGAGATCCGCGACACCGTCCTGGAGGGCGGTGAGCTCACGGCCGACATGATCCGCACGAGCCAGCGGGCCCTCGCCGACGCCGGGATCGCCGTGCCGCACTGGCCCCGCGAGTGGGGAGGCCGCGACTGGAGCGAGCTGCAGCGCCACCTGTGGCACGAGGAGATGCAGCGCGCGGGCGTGCCGTCGCCGTTGCCCTTCAACACCAGCATGATCGGTCCGGTGCTGGCGCAGTTCGCCTCGCAGGAGATGAAGGAGCGCTTCCTGCCTCCGACCGCGAACCTCGACATCTGGTGGTCGCAGGGCTTCTCCGAGCCTGACGCGGGCTCCGACCTCGCGAGCCTGCGGACTACCGCGGTCCGCGACGGGGAGGACTGGGTGGTCAACGGCCAGAAGACGTGGACGACGCTCGGCCAGCACGGCGACTGGATCTTCACCCTCGTGCGCACCGACCCCGACGCGAAGAAGCAGCGCGGCATCTCGATGCTGCTCATCGACATGACCTCGCCCGGCCTGGAGGTGCGGCCGATCGAGCTGATCGACGGCGGCCACGAGGTCAACGAGGTCTGGTTCACCGACGTCCGGGTGCCGGGCGAGAACCTGGTCGGCGAGGTCAACCAGGGCTGGACGATGGCGAAGTTCCTGCTCGGCAACGAGCGGGTCGGGGTGGCGCCGGTCGCCTCGGTCAAGCGGATGGTGGCCCGGGCCAAGCAGCTCGCCGGGCCCCAGCTGCGGGACCCGCTGACCCGGGCCCGGATCGCGACCCTGGAGAACGACCTGCTCGCGCTCGAGCTGACCGCCCTGCGGGTGGTCGCGCACTCCGACGGCGGCGAGCCCCACCCGGCGAGCTCCGTGCTCAAGCTGCGCGGCACCGAGCTGCAGCAGGCCGCCACCGAGCTGCTGCTCGACCTCGCGGGTCCCGACTCGCTGGTGCCGCTCACGGCGGAGTCGAGCGACGCGGCGCCGTGGGCCCGACGGTCGGCACCGACCTACCTCAACTACCGCAAGGCGTCGATCTACGGCGGGTCCAACGAGATCCAGCGTCAGATCATCAGCCGCACCATCCTCGGACTCTAGAGACGACGCAGGAAGACGCAGAGGGAGCACTCATGGACTTCACGTACGACGACGAGCAGGTCGCGCTGCGCCAGGCGGTCGCCGGTCTCCTGCGCCGCCGCTACGGCGACTTCGAGGAGCGCCGCCGGGTGGTGGCCCAGGACCCCGGTCACGACCCGGCCATATGGCAGCAGCTCGCCGAGATGGGCGCGCTGGGCCTGCCCTTCGCCGAGGAGGACGGCGGCTTCGGCGCCGGCCCGGTCGAGGTCGGCATCGTCGCCGCCGAGATCGGGCGCGTGCTGGCCCCCGAGCCCTACCTGGCCAGCGTGGTGCTGGCCGGCGGCGTGGTGGCCGGGGTGGGCACGCCCGACCAGCGCGCCGAGCTGCTCGGCCCCCTCGCCGAGGGCAGCCGGCGGATCGCGCTGGCCCACGCCGAGCCCGGTCGCCGGTGGGCCGACGACGCGGCCGAGGTGAAGGCCAGCTTCGACGGGCAGACCTGGACGCTCAGCGGCACCAAGGAGCCCGTGCCGGCGGGAGACGCTGAGACGTTGCTGGTCACCGCCGCCCTGCCCGAGGGTGGCACAGGCGTCTTCATCGTCGACGGCGACGCGACGACGCGGAGCACGAGCCGGGCCTACGACGGCACCCGGGTGAGCCGCGTGGTCTGCGACGCCACCCCCGCCACGCCGCTGGGTGAGGCGGGTCGCGACGCGACCGCCGCACTCTCCCAGGCCGTGGACCTGGCCCGGATCGCCGCCTGCCACCAGGCACTCGGGGCGATGGAGGCCGCGCTGGAGGCGACCACGGGCTACCTGCGCAGCCGCAAGCAGTTCGGGGTCACGCTCAACCACTTCCAGGCGCTCAACTTCCGGGCCGCCGACATGTACGTCTCGCTGGAGCTCACGCGCAGCATCGTCGAGTGGGCGACCATGGTCGCCGCGACGGGCGACGCCGCGCGCACCCACGAGGCAGTGGCGCGAGCAGCGGTCCAGGTCAGCAGGGCGGGACGCCACATAGGCCAGGACGCGATCCAGCTGCATGGCGGCATCGCGATGACCGCCGAGTACCTGGTCGGCAACCTGACCGCTCACCTGACCGCCCTCGACCACCTCTTCGGCGACGGCCAGCACCACCTGACCGGCCTGATGGCGACCCTGCAGGACCACGAGGCCCTCGACCCGCTGGCGGCGGCACCGCAGGACGTGGCGTGAGCGAGCTGGATCCGCGCCTCGACCCCCACCTGGCCGGACTGCTCGGCCTCGTCTCCGGCGGGACCCCGATGCACACCACCTTGCCTGCCGAGGCGCGGCGGCTCTTCCGCACGCTCACCGTCGACCTGCGCGACCCGGCGGCCCTGCCCGAGGTCGCCTCCGTGGTGGAGACGACGGTGCCCGGCGGGGAGGGCGAGCGGGCGGCGCGCATCTACCGCCCACGGGAGGGCGACCTTCCCACCGTCGTCTTCCTCCACGGCGGGGGCTGGGTGGTCGGCGACCTCGACAGTCACGACCTGACCGCCCGCACGATCGCCACCCTGAGCGACGCCGTGGTGGTCTCGGTCGACTACCGGTTGGCGCCCGAGCACCCCTTCCCCGCGGGGTTGGAGGACGCCCTGGCTGCCACCCGGTGGGCGAGCGACCACCTCGCCGACCTGGGCGGTACGCCCGTGCTCGCGGTCGCCGGTGACAGCGCGGGCGGCAACCTGGCCGCCGTCGTCGCCCAGGAGCTGCGCGACGAGGGCCGTCAGCTCGCGGGGCAGCTGCTCGTCTATCCCGCCACCGACATGCTGGCCGACCTGCCGTCGCACACCGAGAACGGTGAAGGCTACTTCCTCGAACGGGACACCATGCACTGGTTCGCCGCCAACTACCTCGGCGACGTGACCGACCCGGGCGACCCGCGCCTCTCGCCGCTGCGCGGGAGGCTGGCAGGAGTCGCCCCTGCCGTGGTGGTCGTCGGACAGTTCGACCCGCTTCGCGACGAGGGCCTCGCCTACGCCGACGCGCTCTCCGAGGCCGGCGTGCCGGTCACGACCCGCCTCTTCGACGGACTGATCCACGGCTTCGTCGACATGGGCCGCCACTCCCCCGCGGCGCAGGCTGCCGTCGAGGAGACCTGCGCGCTCTTCGGCGACCTGCTGCGTCGCGCCTGAGCTCCTTCAGGAGCGTGCTTGCCCGGCCGCGCGAGCCGGCCCGACCCCGGGGTCACCCCCGGGGTCGGGCCATCAGCGCGAGACCGAGCAGCATCTTGTCGCGCGGGTCGGCCAGGGAGCGACCGGTCAGCTGCTCGACCTGCTTCATCCGGTAGATGACGGTGTTGCGGTGGCAGTAGAGCTCGGTCGCCGCGTGTGTCGGTGACCCGTCGTGACGCAGCAGGGCCTCCAGCGTGTCGAGCAGCACCTCCGCCTGCGCCTTCGGTTGGGCCATCACCGGCGCCAGCGTCTCGGCCAGCAGGCGGGGCGCGACCTGGGGGCTGCCGGCGAGCAGCACCTCCGGCAGCCGGTCGGAGAGAGCGACCACCTGGCGTACGCCCCGGGGCACGCTCTCCGCCGCCCGGCACGCCAGCTGGAAGGCCGCCGCGAAACCGGCCACCCCGTCGGTCGACATGGCCACGCCGGTGCGCCCCGGCACGTGGGAGGCGAAGAGCTCGACGAGACCGCCTTCGTCGGGCAGGTTGCCGGAGAGCAGCCCGTAGTGCACCCCGGAGCGCACGTGCCAGCGAGCCACGATCTCGAGGCGGTCGAGACGGTCCTCCGCCGGACCGAGCACGTCGGCGAGGTCGCCGCGCTCCTGGATCACCGCCACGCAGGCGACGGAGTCGTCGGCCCCGATCCCGAGGGTGGAGCGGGCCTCCTCGGCGTAGCCGGGGTCAGCCCCGCGGCCGTCGATGAGGTTGTCGAGCACGCCTTGCTCACGCTGGAGGTCCTGGCGCTGCATGCGCGAGCTCTCGCGGTTGTAGGCGTCGATGATCACCGTGTTCTGCACGTCGAGCGTGGTCCACACGCTGCGCCCCGCGAGGAGCAGCACCTGGTCGTCGACCCCGATGGAGGGGTCGCCGGAGACCCGCCCGACCAACGCCTCCCACAGGGTGCGGGCGCCGAGGTTGTAGGCGTTGAGGAGCAGCTCGAGGGGCACGCCCTGACGCGCGCGCCGCCTGCCGGTCTCGCGCCACAGCTCGACGGCGTTGGCCTCGGGCCCGCTCTCCTCCTCGGCCAGGCCGGAGAGGATCTGCAGGCCGCGGCGGATGTGCTGACGGGTGCTGCTGCGCACGTCGGCACGGAACTCCGGACCGATGCGCTCCCACAGCTCGTGGTCGCGCTCGAAGAGGGTCAGGGTGATCGTGTCGGCGATCTGGTCGGAACGGTCCAGCAGCAGGGCCCACGCTTCGCGCAGGGCTTCCTCGGCAGACGTCTCGGTGGTGGGCATGGGCCCACGTTCGCACTCGGAGCACAGTCCTGACCAGAGGCCCAGCGTGGGTCAGGTCGATGCAGCCAAGTAGTTCTGGGCGAAGCGCCCAATGACCGCGATGGGCGCCGGCACCAGAGTGGGACAGGTCACACCACACACACCGTCCGTCGGAGGGCCCATGAGCACCACCACCGCCGCCCCGGCAGCCGCCCTGGGCCTCAGCGGCATCAGCGTGCGCTTCGGCGGCCTGGTCGCCCTCGACGAGGTGTCGCTGACGGTGCGCCCGGCCACGGTCCACGGCGTCATCGGGCCCAACGGCGCCGGCAAGACGACGCTCTTCAACGTCGCCTGCGGGTTCGTGCGGCCCGAGACCGGCGAGATCATGCGAGGCGGACGACCGCTCCCCAAGCTGCAGCCCCACGACCTGCCGCGCCTTGGCATGGCCCGGACGCTGCAGGGGCTCGGGCTCTTCGACCGGATGACCGTGCTGGACAACGTCATGGTCGGCGCCGAGCGCCACGCACGCACCGGCTTCTGGGCCACCGCGTGGGGCTCGCCGCGGTCGTGGCGCGAGGAGCGGGCCCTGCGCGAGCGGGCCCTGGCGGCGCTGGACGCCCTCGGCATCGCCGACCTCGCCCCGCTGCTGCCGACGAGCCTGCCCTACCCGGTGCGCAAGCGGGTGGCACTGGCCCGCGCCCTGGTCGCCGAGCCCGAGCTGCTGTTGCTCGACGAACCGGCCGGCGGTCTCTCCGCCGCCGAGATCGACGAGCTGGGCGACCTCGTGCGCAGCCTGACCGACCGGATGGCCGTGCTCCTGGTCGAGCACCACATGGACCTGGTGATGCGCACCTGCGACGAGATCACGGTGCTCGACTTCGGCCGGGTGATCGCCCACGGCACGCCCGACGAGGTGCAGCAGGACCCCCGTGTGCTCGACGCCTACCTCGGGGAGGCCCGCTGATGCTCACCGTCGAGGGGCTCTGCGCCCGCCACGGCGCCGTCAACGCGTTGGCCGACGTCTCCTTCACCGCCGCGGCCGGGGCGGTGACCGCCGTGCTGGGCGCCAACGGCGCGGGCAAGACCACCTTGCTGCGCACCGTCTCCGGGCTGCACCCGGCCAGCGGCGGCGCAGTCCACTTCGACGGGCAGGCCCTCACCGGCCGGCCCGCCGAGGCGATGGCACCCCTGGGGCTGGCCCACGTGCCCGAGGGTCGCGGCGTCGTCACCGAGCTCACGGTGGAGGAGAACCTGCGCCTCGGTGGGTTGGTGCGTGGCCGGGTCACCCCCGGCGACCTCGACGTGGCGTACGACCTGTTCCCCGTCCTGGCGGACCGCCGCGCCCAGGTCGCGGGCACGCTGTCGGGCGGTGAGCGGCAGATGCTCGTGATCGGCCGAGCCCTCATGGCCCGCCCCCGGATGCTGCTGCTCGACGAGCCCTCCCTGGGGTTGGCACCCCGGGTGGTCTCCCAGATCTTCACGCTCCTGCGCCGCCTGGTCACCGAGCGCGACCTCTCGGTGCTCCTCGTCGAGCAGAACGCCGCCAGCGCCCTCGCCGTCGCCGACCACGGCGTGGTCCTCCACCTCGGCCGCGTCGTCGCCGACACCGAGGCCTCCCGGCTCGCCGACGACGACCAGCTCCGCCACGCCTATCTCGGTTTCTGACCGACGAGGAGTCACCGTGCAACAGTTCGTCAACACCACCCTGGGGGGTCTCACCCAGGGGTTGGTCTTCGCCGCCTTCGCGCTGGCGCTGGTGCTCATCTGGCGCTCGACCCGGGTGGTCAACTTCGCCCAGGCACCGATGGCGATGGTCACGACCTTCATCGCATGGTCGGTGATCGACTCCGGCCAGCCCTGGTGGGTCGGCTTCGCCGCCGCGCTGGCCTCCGGCCTCCTGCTGGGGGCGATCGTCGAACGCGGGCTGGTGCGCCACGTGCAGGGCAAGGGCGAGATCAACGCCGTCATCCTCACCCTGGGCATCTTCCTCGTGCTGCACGCCGCGGCCGCGGTCGTCTTCGGCAACGACTTCCGGTCCTTCACCGCCCCGTTCGGCGTGCGGGGCCTCGAGGTCGGCGGCCGCACCGTCGCCCTCACCGGCTTCGACCTCTTCACGATCGTGGCCGTGCTCGTCGTGCTCGTCGCCCTGGTGGCGCTCTTCCGCTTCACCGACCTGGGCCTGCGGATGCGAGCCGCGGCCTTCAATCCCGAGGTGGCCCGGCTGCTCGGCGTACGGGTGCCGCGCCTGATGACGTTGGGCTGGGCCCTCGCCGCGGTGGTCGGTTCGCTGGCCGGCCTGCTGGTCGCGGGCGGCAGCCTGATCCACCCCGGCTACATGGACCAGGTCGTCGTGCTCGGCTTCGTCGCCGCGGTGCTCGGCGGGCTCGACAGCCCGGTCGGGGCCGTGGTGGGCGGCCTGCTGCTGGGGGTGGCGCTGGGATTCGTCAGCGGCTACCTCGGCTCGCACCTGGTGACCACCGCCGCACTGATCGTCCTGATGGCGGTGCTGCTGGTGCGCCCGCAAGGCCTCTTCTCGTCGACGACCGCCCGGAGGGTCTGATGCCCACGCTGTCCCTGCCCCGACGGTTCCTGCCCCGCTCCCCCGCGGTGCGCCACCTGCTGGGCGCCGCACTGGCGATGGTGGTCGTCGTCGTGCTCCTCACCCTCGTCGACGACTTCCGCCGCTTCCAGCTGGCCGAGCTCGCCGCCCTCGGCATCGCCGCCGGAGGTCTCACGGTGCTGACCGGTCTCAACGGGCAGCTCTCGCTCGGCCACGGCGCGTTGATGGCGGTAGGTGCCTGGACCACGGCCTTGTTGCTGCCCGACCGTGAGGCCACCACCCCGGTCGCGCTCGTCATCCTCGCCTCGGTTGCGGTGACGGCACTGCTCGGCGCCGTCGTCGGGGTGGCAGCCGCCCGCCTGCACGGCCCCTACCTGGCCGGCGCGACGTTGGCGCTCGCGGTCGCGGTGCCGAGCCTGGCGCTCCACTTCAGGTCGACGCTGGGCGGCGAGCAGGGACTGCGCGTCGTGCTGCCCGAGGCTCCGTCGTGGGCAGTGGAGGCGACCTGGTTCCTCACGGCCACCGACCTGACCACCCGCGGCTGGGTCGCCTTCGTGGCGTGGACGACGCTGGTGCTCACCTACCTCGTGCTGGCCAATCTCGCCAGCGGGCGGGTCGGACGCCGCTGGCGTGCCGTGCGCGACGACGAGGTCGCCGCCCAGCTGGCCGGCATCTCCCCGGGCCGCGCCCGCGTCTCCGCCTTCACCGTGAGTGCGGCGGCGGCCGGCGCCGGCGGCGCGGTGCTGGCCCTGGTCGTACGCCTCGCAGCCCCCGGTTCGTTCACGATCGCACTGAGCCTGACCCTGCTGGCCGCGGTCGTGCTCGGCGGACTCGGGACGCTGACCGGAGCACTGCTGGGCGCAAGCGTGCTGGTGCTGCTGCCCCAGGTGGTCACGCAGCTCGGCCGCGCCGGCGGCCTCGACGACGTCCGCGCCGCGGAGCTGGCGCCGCTCGTCCACGGCCTGGTCCTGGTGGCCGTCGTGCTGTGGGCACCGGCCGGACTCACCGGGTCGGTGCGCGCTGCCGCCCACCGACGCCGGGCCCGACGTGCGCTGGCCGCACGCCCCGGCGGCGCACCCCCTCCGGAGGCCGCGACCGCAGCACCCGACCCGACCCCACAGACCCCAGCGCCCGCCCAGGGCGGCACCACCCCACCCGAGACCCCCCGCCCCGCCACCTCAACCCAGGGAGCACCCCGATGAAACGCAGCACCATCGCCCCGCACGCCACCGTCGCAGCCACGCTCGCCACCCTGCTGGTGCTGAGCGCCTGCGGCGCGGGCACCGACTCCGACGGCGCAGAGTCGTCCCCCGGCGACACGACCGGCGTCACCGACGACACCGTCACGATCGGCGCCCACTTCCCGCTCACCGGGGTCGCCGCCCCGGGCTACAAGGAGATTCCCACGGGCGCCCAGGCCTACTTCGACTTCGTCAACGCCAACGGCGGCGTCCACGGGCGACAGATCGAGTACGTCGTGCGCGACGACGGCTACAACCCCACGAACACCACGAAGGTCACCAACGAGCTGCTGCTCCAGGACGAGATCTTCGCGATGGTCGGCGGGCTGGGCACCCCCACGCACAGCGCCGTCGTCGACCAACTCAACGACGAGGGCGTGCCCGACCTCTTCGTCTCCTCGGGGTCGCTGATGTGGGGCGACGACCCGGACGCGCGCCCGATGACCTTCGGCTGGCAGCCCGACTACGAGAGCGAGGCGAAGATCATCGCCCAGTACGTCGCCGAGGAGATGCCGAACGCGAAGGTCGGCCTCTTCCTTCAGGACGACGACTTCGGCGAGGACGCCGAGAAGGGCGTGCGCCAGTACCTCGACGACCAGATCGTCGCGGTCGAGCGGTACGCCTCGGGCAACACCGACGTCGGCCCGCAGGTCGCGGCGCTGCAGGGCGCCAAGGCCGACCTCGTGCTCGCCTTCACCACGCCGGCCTACACGGCGCTTGCCAAGCTGGTCTCACTCTCGCTGGGCTACCAGCCGGACTGGTTCGTCTCCTCGGTGGGCTCTGACTCGCCGCTGGTCGGGTCGCTGCTCAAGGAGTTCTCCGAGGGCGCGGTCACGGCCGGCGCCGGTGCGCTGGACGGGGTGCTCACCACCGAGTACATCCCCACGGTCGACCAGGGCGACGACCCGTGGGTGCAGCTGTGGGAGCAGGTCTGGGAGGAGCACGGCAAGGGCGGCAAGCTCTCCAACTACCGCATCTACGGCATGTCCCACGCCTACGCCTTCGTCCAGGCCCTGCAGGGCATCGGTGAGGACCTGACCCGCGAGAAGCTGGTCGAGTTCATGAAGGAGGAGGGCGCCGACCTGGAGGGTCCGCAGCTCGCGCCCTTCCGCTTCGGTGACGACAGCCACCTGGGCATCTCCGGCATGCGCATCGTCGAGCTGGAGGGTGCCGGCTCGAAGCCCCTGACCCCGGTGCTCGTCACCGACATCGGCGACGCCGAGATCACCGAGGACACCTCCGGCCAGGCCGAGGACGCCCCGCCCTCCAGCGGCCTGCCGGAGTGACCCGGTAGCCACCAGCAGCGCACGCAGCACCGCGCCCCACGGCCTGAGCCGTGGGGCGCGGTGTCGTTCGTCAGCGGCGAGGCCGCCGGAGCTCACTCGTCGGAGAGCTCGGCCAGGAAGGCCCGACCCCGTTCGCTCGTGGGGTTGTCGAGCACCTGCTCGGGGGTGCCCTCCTCGGCGATCTGCTTGTCGGCCATCAGGACCACGCGGTCGGCTGCCCTGCGGGCGAAGCGCATCTCGTGAGTGACCACGACCATCGTCATGCCGTCGTCGACCGCGAGGGTCTTCATCACCTGGAGCACCTCGCCGACCAGCTCGGGGTCGAGCGCCGAGGTCGGCTCGTCGAAGAGCATCACCTCGGGGTCCATCGCCAACGCCCGCGCGATGGCGACGCGCTGCTGCTGACCGCCGGAGAGGTGGTCGGGGTAGGCCGTCGCCTTCTCGGCCAGGCCGACCCGTTCGAGCAGGTGCACCGCGCGCTCCTGCGACTCCTTCTTCCCACGACCGAGCACGTCGCGTTGGGCCATGACGATGTTCTCCATCACGGTCATGTGCGGGAAGAGGTTGAACGACTGGAAGACCATGCCGATGCGGGAGCGCACCCGGTTGAGGTGCTTCTCGGAGTAGGTCAGCTCCTCGCCGGCGACCGTGATGGTGCCGGACTGGATCTGCTCCAGGCCGTTGATGCAACGCAGCAGCGTGCTCTTGCCGGCGCCGGAGGGGCCGATGAGCACGACCACCTCGCCCTGGTGGACGTCGAGGTTGACGCCGTCCAGGACGGTGGTGTGGCCGTAGCGCTTCACGATGTCGCGCATCTGGACCAGGGGCTGACCGTTGCGGTCGACCTCTGCGGTCGGGGTGTCGTCGAGCGTCATGCTGCCGCCGGCCTCCTGTGCTTGTTGAGCCGTCGTTCGAGCCAGTTCACCAGGAAGGTAAGCGCCAGCACGATGACGAGGTAGTAGAGCGCGACGATCGTGTACATCGTCAACGGCTCGTAGGACGAGGCGGCCAGGTTCTTCGACGTCTGGAAGAGCTCGGTCATCCCGATGAAGGAGACGAGCGAGGAGTCCTTGACGGCGATGATGAACTGGCTGCCCAGCACCGGCAGGATGGCGCGGAGGGCCAGCGGCGCGCGGACCCGGCGCAGCGTCTGCATGCGCGACATGCCCAGCGAGCGCGACGCCTCGTTGAGGCCCTCAGGCACCGACTGGAAACCGGAGCGGATGATCTCGGCGATGTAGGCGGCGTTGTGCACCCCGAGGGCGATGGCCCCGGCCCAGAAGGCGTTCAGCTTCACGATCTCGGAGATGCCGAAGTAGAGCACGAAGATCTGGGTGATCAGCGGAGTGCCACGGATGATGCCGATGAAGGTCGTGGCCAGCCAGCGCAGGGGCGCGACCCGGCTCATCGACATGGCCGCGACGACCGCGCCCAGGAGCATCGCGAAGACGAGCGCCATCCCGGTGAGCCGCAGCGTCACCAGGGTCGCCTCCAGGAAGAGCGGCGCCTTGTCGACGACGTGTTCGAAGAAGTTCATGGCGTCAGGAGATGTCCTCGCCGAACCACTTCTCACTCACCTCGGCGTAGGTGCCGTTCTCCTTGATCTCGGCCAGCGCCTCGTTGAGGTCGTCCAGCAGCTCGGTGTTGCCCTCGGCCACGGCGAAGGCGGGCTCCTCGGTGTAGAGCGGGTCGCCGCACGGGCGCAGGTCACGGTCGGCCTGCTCGATCTGGTAGAGCCCGACGAGGCGGTCGGTCATGGCCCCGTCGAGGCGACCGGTGTCGACGTCCTCCAGGGCGGTGACGTCGGAGGAGAAGGTGCGGATCTCACCGGCCAGGCCCTCCTCCTCGAGGAAGGTCTGGTAGGTCGTGCCCGAGGCGACGCCGACCGTGGGGTCGTCCATCTGCGTCGGGTCCTGGCAGTCACTGTCGTTCTTCACGAACATCGTCGCGCCGGAGGAGTAGTAGGGGTCGGAGAAGTCGACCTGCTCGTCGCGTTCCTCGGTGGGCGTCATCGACGCGATGAGCACGTCGTAGCGCTCGCTCTTGATGCCCTGGATCAGGGTGTCGAAGGCACCGGTCTCCGTCTTCAGCTCGAGGTCGAGCTCCTCGGCGATGGCCGCGGCGATGTCGTGGTCGAAGCCGGTCAGGTCGTTTCCGTCGAAGTGGGAGAAGGGGCGGAACTCGCCGCTCATCGCGACCACGATCTCACCGTCGTTGAGCAGGGCGGAGTCGCCGCCGCCGGCGTCGTCGCCGCACGCCGCCAGGCCGAGCAGCGCGGTCGTGGTGAGGGCCGCCGTCAGCGCGGCACGGGGGCGACGGAGGGGGCGGGTGGAGAACTTCTTCATGTTTCCTGCCTTCGTTCGGGGACCCCGCGTGGGCTGCAGGGTCGGCGTTGGCTGCGGCGTAGGTGCCCAGCGGGCACCCCGGACAAACGTGACGGTCTCCACCGTCACCATTCCGTGACCGGCCTGTCGGCGCAACGTCGGCGCGGGAGGGACTCGTGCGCGCCGAGTGCGATGAAGCACGATGGGGTCTCTCCTGACGCTGCCGGAATTCGCCGGACGTCACTGCCGAGAAGGACACCCCGTGATCGAGATCCTGAGCCCCGCCCGCCTCGCCCTCGCCCGCGAGACCGGAGCGCTGGTCGCCGAGATCCTCCACACCATGAAGGAGCGCGCGACGGTCGGCACCAACCTGCTCGAGATCGACGCCTGGACGAAGCAGATGATCGGGGAGGCGGGGGCGACGTCGTGCTACGTCGACTACGCGCCGTCGTTCGGCCGCGGGCCGTTCGGTCACCACATCTGCACCGGCGTCAACGACGCGGTGCTCCACGGCCTGCCCCACGACCGGGAGCTCGCCGACGGCGACCTGCTCAGCCTCGACCTGGCCGTCTCCCTGGGCGGTGTCGCGGCCGACGCGGCCATCAGCTTCGTCGTGGGCGACACCCGGGACCCCGCCGACCTGGCCCTCATCGAGGCCACCGAGCGGGCGTTGGAGGCGGGCATCGCGGCGGCCGGTCCCGGGGCGAGGATCGGCGACCTCGCCCACGCGATCGGCACGGTTCTCACCCAGGCCGGCCACGAGGTCAACACCGACTTCGGCGGTCACGGCATCGGCTCGACGATGCACCAGGACCCGCACGTGCCCAACATCGGCCGGCCCGGCCGCGGCTTCGTGCTGCGCCCCGGCCTGATGCTGGCCCTGGAGCCGTGGGTGATGGCCGACACCGCCGAGCTCGTCACCGACGCCGACGGCTGGACCCTGCGCAGCGCGACCGGCTGCCGCACCGCCCACACCGAGCACACCGTCGCGATCACCCAGGACGGCGTCGAGGTGATGACGGCACGGAGGCCCTGAGGGCCGGTTCACGCCGCCGAGCACGGGGTATCGGAGGTCCGTGGACGACGCATTCGACACCCTGATGGCCTCCCTGGACCCGCCGATGGCCGTGGTCACGACCGTCGCGGAGGACGGCACCCGGGCCGGGAGCTTGGTCGGCTTCCACGCTCAGGCCAGCATCGAGGGGCAGCACTACGCGGTGTGGCTCTCGAAGGCCAACCACACCTACCTCACCAGCCTGCGCAGCGCACACCTGGCGCTGCACTTCCTCACCCGCGACGACCTCGCGATGGCCGAGCGGTTCGGCACCCGTTCAGGTGAGGACACCGACAAGTTCGCGGGCCTCGAGGTCGAGGCCGACGAGCACGGCGTGCCGTTGCTGACCGCCCTCCCCCACCGGCTGCTGCTCGATCGGGTCGCCACCCTCGACGACGGCGGCGACCACGTCTGCGTGACCACGCGCGTACGCTCCGCGGCGACGTCCGGACGCTTCTCGCCGTTGCGGCTCTCCGACGTCGACCACCTGGAGCCGGGTCACGCGGCGGAGGAGAGGGCGGTCCATCCGTGAGCGGGTCGACCTCCGGGGCGCCGCGGTGGCTTAGCGTGACGCCATGATCCGTCGCCTCGTCGCCCGCGCGCTCTGGTCCGTGAGTCCCTGGACGTTGGTCACCGAACCAGGCCCCACCCGTCCCACCGTGCTGATCGGTGCACCGCACACCTCCAACTGGGACTTCATCCTGATGCTCGGCATCGCCTGGGCGCTCGACATGGACATCCGCTGGATGGGCAAGGACAGCCTCTTCAAGGGCTGGAAGGGCTGGATCATGCGCGGGCTGGGAGGCATTCCGGTGGACCGGGCGAACCCGGTCGGCATCGTCGACGACGTCGTCGCGCGGGTGAAGGACGGGCAGGTGTTCGGGCTGGTCGTGACCCCCGACGGGACCCGCGGCGACCACACGCACTGGAAGTCGGGCTTCTACCGCATCGCTCGCGAGACGGGGATGCCCGTGACTCTGGGATACGTCGACCGCACCACGATGACCTCGGGCCTCGGGCCGACGATCGAGCTCACCGGCGACGTGGCCGCCGACATGGACCGGGTCCGCGCGTTCTACGCCGACAAGGCCGGCTACCACCCCCACAAGCGGGTCGAGCCGCGGCTGGCCGACGAGAGTCGCCGCGCCTGACCCCGCGAGTCAAGGGCCCGGGGTCAAGCGCCCCAGATCCAGTGGACGATGCCCTCGAGCGGCTCGGGCGCCGCCTCGAACGGGACCGCCTCGGCCATCACCGCGGCGTACTTGGCCTTGCGGGCGCCGTTGGCGCCGATGAAGCGCCGCATCTGCTCGAGCACCTCGGCGTCGCGGTACTTGGGCTGGTCCTGGAAGTTGCGGAAGGTCTTGAGGTCGCCGTGGGCCTCCAACAGTGCGGTCACCTCGACCACACCGAGCGCCCGGACCAGCTCCAGCTCCAGGTCGGGACGGCAGGCGAAGAACCCCTGCCGGGTGAGGTCCTCCCCCTCCTGGCGATTGAGGGCGCCGGCGACGAACCGTTCCTCCGCCTCGTCGTAGAGACCGCCGACGCGGTGGCCCTGCGCGGCGGCGTCGGCGATCGCCCCGCCGAAGTTGCCGGCGCCGCCGATGACGGTCACGGTGATCTCGTCGGCGACGAGGTCGACGCCGAGCCGGGGGGCGAGGGTCACGTGGGCGGCCCGGTCGGACTCGCCCTCGACGAGGAGGGTGATGGGTCGAGGCACCCGTCGATTCTCCCCGATGCCGCGCTGACCACGTCGAGCGGCCGTCGTCACCCGATCATGTAGGCGAAGCCCCGTCCTTCCCTGACCACCTGGTCGACGAAGGCGCGCGCCTTCCCGAGGAAGTGGAGGAGGTCGTCGGTGTCCGGGCCCATCGGTGGCCTCCGCCCTTGTCGCCGCAGGACGCGCTCGACGTCCTCGTCGCTGATCGACGCGAGGCCGTCCCTCACCCGTAGCGCCTCGTCCGGGGTGATCGTGCGTGACCAGGGGATCCATCCGCGGTCCGTCATGCTGACGTCGCCCACGAACATCCGGTAGGCGCCGTCGCCCTGCGTCTCGAGACTGGCCACCACCCACTGCAGCTGGCTCCATGCCTTGTCGAGGTAGAGCAGGTCACGCTCCGGCGCCGGCTCCCGTTCGCCGATCACCCCCACCGTGAAGCCCGGCTCCATGCCCCAGGCGTCGGCGAGCGGGTCGTCACTGATCACGCTCATCGGATCCTTGAGCGCCTCCTCGGTCCGGTCAGCGTCAAAGGCATATGCGTAGTACCTGATTCCCATGCCGACGATCCTCGAGGCACCGGCCTTACCCGGCCCGCGTCTCCAGAAAGACCTGTGGACGACCGAGACCCTGTGCGCTTCTGCTGGCGTACGACGGTCACTACGCTCACGACATGACGCCTGGGACCAGCCCCGCCCCGCCCGCCCCGCTGCGCGTCGGAGTCGTCGGCACCGCCCACTGGGCCCGCACGGTGCACGCCGCCGGAGCGGTGGCCGCCGAGCAGGCCGACCTCGTCGCCCTGTGGGGCCGGACGCCGGAGAAGGTGGCGCCGGTCGCCGAGCGGTACGGCGTGACCGCGGCCGACTCCTTCGACGCGCTGCTGGAGCAGGTCGACGTGGTGACCTTCGCGGTGCCGCCCCAGGTGCAGCCGGAGCTGGCGGCACGGGCAGCCAGGCCGGGAAGCACCTGCTGCTGGAGAAGCCCGTGGCCACGTCGGTCGAGGCGGCCGACGAGGTCGCGACGGCGCTCGCGGAGGGCGGCGGCCGGGCTGCAGTCTTCTTCACCCGCCGCTACGTGCCCGAGATCGAGCAGCGCCTGCACGAGGTCGCGCAGGAGTCCTGGAGCGCGGCCCGGGTGGTGTGGCACGCCCACTCCGCCGCCGAGGACTCCCCCTACCGCGACTCGGTGTGGCGCACCGAGCCGTTGGCGGCGCTGTGGGACCTCACGCCGCACGTGCTCGCCCACCTCGTCCCGGTCCTCGGCGCCGTCGAGGAGGTCACCGCGCGCCGGAGCACCCACGGCGTGGAGCTGCGTACGCAGCACGCGAGCGGCGCGCACGCCGACGTCTCCGTCTCGTTGCGCTGCCCCGACTACGTCGAGGACGTACGCCTGCTGCGCGCCGACGGCTCCGAGGTGTCGCTGACCGTGCCGCCGATCGACGCGGCGAAGCCCTTCGCCCGGGCCCTCGACCAGCTCATCGCCTGCACCCGCGGCGTCGACGAGGGTCCGGACACCTGGCCGTTGGCGCTCGAGGTCACCCGGGTCCTGGCCGAGGCCGAGGCCCAGCTCCTCTGACGAGTACGCAACCGGCGTCAGTCGGCGTCCGTCTCGCGGTGGTTGGTCTCCCAAGCCCGTTCGACCAGCTCGGACAACACGCCGAGGTCGATCGCGTCGAGACGCTTGACGTAGACACAGCCCTTGCCGGTCGTGGAGGGCAGGTGGCCGAACCCGATCATCGACGGTCCCCACATCACCGGTTCGGCGCCGGCGACCTGGCGCACCAAGCAAGGGGCGGGCGGTGCGTAGGTGGAGCGTTGTGGGCGCCATGTGCCCACAACGCTCCACCGAAGGGCGTCCGCGTCAGGAGACCGCGGCGCTGACGATCTCGCTGATCCGCTTCTCGGTCGCCTCGTCGAGGCTGTCGAAGTACCAGGCCGCGGGCATCAGCGTCCCGTCAGCACCACCCGGCGGCCGGAGGTCCACCTTCTCGGTGAGGGCGAGGTTGAGTCGTTCGTCGTTGCGCAGCGTCACCAGGGCCGGAGTGCTCGCCGACAGCGCGTAGGCGGGCATCCCGTACCAGATCCGCGGCTTCAGCTGAGGCGCCGCGGCCACGATGACCTCGTGCACGCGGCGCATCAGCGAGCGCTGTGGCTCGTCCATCGCTGCGATCTTGTCGAGCACCTGGGTCAGGTTCTTCTCGTCCTTGGACGACATGTCATGTCCTCTCGTCGGCCGACGAGGAGCATCGTCGGCATGAAAGACGGCGCACCGAGTAGCCGTGTGCGCCGCACCCCCACCGGACATGTCCCGACGTGATCGGGCCTCTCCGCGCAGATTCAGGCGATCGTCGCCTGGAAGTGCTGGTGGCGAACCACCGCACCCATCGTACCCACGCGGTCCGTGTCGACGGGCGACTCAGACGTTGAAGCGGAACGAAGACCGGGTGTTTCGACTACTTTCGATCATCGTTGAAAACAGCCGGAACAGGGCCTCTGAACTGGGCAAACGCGGTCCACGAGTCGTTGGCAGCCATTGGTCAGAACCGGCCTCCGCGTGACTTCTTGCGGACTATTTGCGGACCGCTGGACGGTCAAGGCTAGTCCGAGCTCCGACCTAGACCTTCGATCTTCGCGCATCTTGCGGACAAGTCGCGGATGCGCTGCCAGACAGCCGCTCGGGGCGCGTCGATCTTGAGTGCGCGGATGTATTCGTCGAGACGTTGTGGGCGATCTTGGAGGTAGGCGACTGCGTTGTTGAGGCTCTCGCCCACCGTCTTGCCGTAGGCATCGACTGCCTTGCGCGCGCCGGCCTTCAGTGCGTCGGTGTCGGGTTTCATCATGGCCAGGTCGATCAGATCGCGGCTGAACGTCGACGTGTCTGCCCAGCGGTCGTCGTTGGCGAGCAGCTTGGTTGCGACCTGGTCTGTTCGCGTCAGGATCCGTAACCCGCAGATCTCATCCTCCGAGGCGGGAGTGGCGAGGTCGATGCGGCCTTCATGGATGATCTCGAACTTGATCGCAATCCCCGCAACGAGCACCGAGCTCCTGATCCCGTAGCCGTCGACAGAGGGTGTTCGACCCAGGTCCAGTGCTCGGGTAGCCAGAGCGTCGAGCCCGTGGTCCCTGACCATCTGGCGCAGCGCGCGGTAGGACTGCGGGTCGGAGACCAGGAAGTCGATGTCGACCGATTCGCGGAACTCACCGTTGGCGAGGACGATCGCGGTGCCGCCGCCGAACCAGCAGTTGTGCTCGGCCAGGAGCGGTGCGTCGAGGCTCAACAGCACCTCAGCCACCTGTTGGTGGTGCAGCCGCCTATACAAGGAGCCTCCCGTTGCTGTAGGTGTCCGCGAGGTGCTGGATGAACGCCTTCTCGTGGTCGGTCAGCGTCTCCTGGTCGAGGTGTCGCCAACCGCGTTCGTAGAGGTTGAGTGCCTCCGTCTCGGTGATGGTGGTGCCGGCGTCGGTCTGCCAGGCCAGCGTGCGGAGGCCGGGGTAGTCGCCGACCGTGATCGTCGCCGGTCCTGCTGCTGGAGCGTCGAGGACCGGGACGACGAGGTGAAGTCCGAGTGCGGCGGCAACATTGACGTAGGCGCCGATCGTGACCGAGGGATTGCCGGCCTCGATCCGGTGCAGGGTGACACGCGAAACGCCAGCAGCTTCGGCACAGGCGACTACCGTGACACCGAGGGCCTTTCGGCGTTCGCGCAGTCGAGCGCCTAGGCGTTCGAGGTCCGCCTGTTGCTCGGGGCTCGTGTACGGGCTAGGGGCTGGCATGTTTCTCATTTTAGTCATTCAGTCGTTCCAGTCAATAATGAGAAACATTTGTATGCCTCTCGGTTCTGGCGAACAGCGGCAGTTGGTTCAGCCGCTCCTCGGCCTGGCGCAGGCACGAGGTCGCACGCGCGACGTCTGCGGGCACGACGTTGAGACGTCGCGCCTCGACCCAGCGCGAGGGCGGTCGCCTGCCTATTGGCCGGACGACTTCGTGTAGCGCAGGCGCGTGATCGGGAAGCGGGTGTGCTCGCCGACGCCGTCCCACGGTGGCCGGACCTCGACGATGTCGACGTGCCGGTCGGAGACGTCGGCCTCGACCTTCAGCTCGTCCCACAGGTGCTCGGGCACGCGCTCCTGCGCCCAGAGGCGGATGCGGTGCAGATCGGTCTCGGGAAGCGCCATCACACCAGCGTGCCACCGAGTGACGGATCGGCGCATGTCCAAAGAGCGGGTCTGGTCAAGGTCCCGATTCGCTCAAAGTATGGTGTGAAGACGGAGGAGATCACATGGCTTCAGGAATGCCGGAGAACCTCGAGATTGACCCTGCACTGTTCGGTCTGTACAAAGAGCTGCACGCGCATCCTGAGCTCGGCTTCCAGGAGCAGCGCACCGCGGCCCTGGTGGCGGAGCGGCTCACGGAGCTCGACTTCGACGTCACCACCGGGGTCGGCCGCACTGGCGTGGTCGGCGTCCTGAGCAACGGCCCCGGACCCACGGTCCTGCTGCGGGCCGACATGGATGGACTCCCGGTCCGGGAGGACACCGGCCTGGACTACGCGAGCACCGAGACGGCAACTGACGAGGAGGGACGCACGGTCCCGATCAGCCATGCCTGCGGTCACGACATGCACACCACCCGCTTGATCGGGGCCGCCGGCGTCCTGACACGGTCCCAGGACTCCTGGGCAGGAACCTTGGTGGTCGTCTTCCAGCCCGCTGAAGAGCTCGGCGCCGGGGCTCAGGCCATGGTGGACGACGGCCTCTTCGACCGGTTCCCCGTGCCGGACGTCGTGCTGGGGCAGCACGTGGCGCCCTTGCCCGCGGGCAAGATCGCAGGTCATGCGGGTCCGGCGTACGCCGCCTCCGACTCCCTGCGCGTACGTCTCGTCGGCCGGGGTGCGCACGGTTCCATGCCCCAGAACGCCATCGACCCGGTCGTCATGGCGGCCGACACCGTGATGCGTCTCCAGACCATCGTGTCGCGGGAGATCAGCGGCACCGATGTCGCCGTCCTCACCGTCGGCTCCCTCCACGCGGGCGACGCCGCCAACGTCATCCCGCGCGAGGCCGAGCTCCAGCTGAACCTGCGCACGTACGACCCCGCAGTCCGCGACCACATCCTGGGCAGCATCGAGCGGATCGTGCGAGGTGCCGCGACCACCGCCGGGGCGCCGGAGCCACCCTCCATCACGGAGATCGAGAGGTTCCCGGTCGTGGTGAACGACCCAGCGGCACTCGACAAGACGTTCGGGGCGTTCCGGGAATGGCTGGGCGACGACAACGTCTTCGACCCCGGCGCGGGAGCCGGCAGCGAGGACGTAGGGGTCCTCGCGACGAGCGCAGGCGCACCCCTGTCCTACTGGCTCCTCGGCTGCGCAAACCCCGCCCTGTTCACCACCGGAGACATGACCGACCCCGCCCTCCGATCAGTGCCGTCCAACCACTCCCCCCACTTCGCCCCCGACCTCGAGGCGACCTTGCCCGTGGGGGTGAGGGCACTGGCGGTCGCCGCCAGAACTTGGTTCGCTAGGGCGTAGAAGCTGGCTACATCACGGCTCGTGGGCGATCTCATCCCCACCAACCAGCTGCGCTGCCGTCCGCATTTCGCCCTCGTCCTTTCGCTCCTGCTCTCCCCTGCTGCCGGCCCCGATCTCTCCTTCTCATTGGCAGTCGTTGACTCTTGACGACCCTCAGAATCTGCTCCGCAGCATCGCCTCCAAGGCCCTTCCCCCCCGAGCGCCGCAGCGGAGTGCCGCGGCAAGTACGGGAACCGTTCAGTGTGCGCCAGATACACGGCGTCGCTGAACGTGGTCTTGCCGCCACCGTTCGCGCCCGCGATGACCGTGAACCGACCGGGCAGCGAGACCTCCAACGGGTAGTCGACCGAGCCCCGCAGGCCCCGCACCCGAACACGGCTTAAGTACACGGCGTCGTCCTTCCCCGCACGCGGCAACGGGGGCCGCACGACATCTACCGAACCCTACCGACGGGTCCACCGACATGTGCAGTCAAGCGCTGCCATGCAACGTCCCAGACGTGCGTGGTCACAACGGTTTGGTGCGGCGGCAAGAGCGCATCATTCCGCCGATAGGTCACCGCACGCGCGGGTCAACTGGCAGCACCGGGGTCCGGAGATAGGCCCTCCGAACGGCCAGATCGAGCCCCTCACGCTAAATTTCTTGCGGACTCTGTGCGGACTGAGAGGGGCTACACCCCCTCTGACCTGCGCAAACGCGTCGATTCAGACGTTGAAGCGGAACTCCACCACGTCACCGTCAGCCATGACGTAGTCCTTGCCCTCCATGCGGACCTTGCCGGCCTCCTTGGCCTTGGCCATCGTGCCGGCGGCGACGAGGTCGTCGAAGGAGACGATCTCGGCCTTGATGAAGCCCTTCTGGAAGTCCGTGTGAATCACGCCGGCGGCCTCGGGGGCGGTGGCGCCCTTCTTGATCGTCCAGGCGCGGGTCTCCTTCGGACCGGCGGTCAGGTAGGTCTGCAGGCCGAGGGTGTCGAAGCCGACGCGGGCGAGGACCTCGAGGCCGGGCTCGGTGACGCCGGCCTCGGCGAGGAACTCGGCGGCCTCCTCGTCGTCGAGCTCGATGAGCTCGGACTCGAACTTGGCGTCGAGGAAGATCGCCTCGGCCGGCGCGACGAGGTCGCGCATCTTCGCCTTGAGCTCCTCGTCCTGCAGCTCCTCGGCGTCGCAGTTGAAGACGTAGATGAAGGGCTTCGCGGTGAGCAGCGACAGCTCGCGCAGCAGGTCGCGGTCGATGTCGGTCGCCATCACGGGCGTGCCGGACTCCAGCGCCTCCTTGGCGGCCTTGGCGGCCTCGAGGTTGGCGACCAGGTCCTTGGACTTGCGCGCCTCCTTCTCCAGGCGCTGCACGGCCTTCTCCACCGTCTCGAGGTCCGCGAGGATCAGCTCGGTCTGGATGGTGGAGATGTCGTTGCCGGGGTTGACCTCACCGTCGACGTGGGTGACGTCCTCGTCGCGGAAGACGCGGGTCACCTGGCAGATCGCCGCCGACTCACGGATGTGGGAGAGGAACTTGTTGCCCAGGCCCTCACCTTGCGAGGCGCCGCGCACGATGCCGGCGATGTCGACGAACTCGACGGTCGCCGGGAGGATCTTCTCGCTGCCGAAGATCTCGGCGAGCTTCGGCAGGCGCTCGTCGGGCACACCCACCACGCCCACGTTCGGCTCGATCGTCGCGAACGGGTAGTTCGCCGCGAGCACGTCGTTCTTGGTCAGGGCGTTGAAGAGGGTCGACTTGCCAGCGTTGGGAAGTCCGACGATTCCGATGGTGAGAGCCACGGTCGCCGAGTCTAGGTCCGGCGACCGTGGCCCTCACAATCACTGCCCGCGACTACCACTGCCCGCGCGGGCGCGTACGCCTCAGCTGCCGTAGACCGCCTGCACCCCAGCGCGGTCGGCGCTGGAGAAGCTCAGGTTGCTCGACCCGCCGTTGCACTGCGGGTAGTGCATGATCGACACCGAGTCGTAGGCCGTGAGCGGACGCCAGCTGTTGTCCTCGAAGCAGGTGCCCGCTTCGGGCCGGGTGTGCTCGTGACGGAAGCCCAGCACGTGGCCGAGCTCGTGGGCCATGATGTTCGCCGGCGTCCAGGAGCCGGAGTTGACCAGTGAGCTGGCGTTGACCAGCACGTTGCGGCTCGACTTCGGGCTGCTCGGGAAGAACGCCCGCGCGATGTAGCTCGTCGACGACGTCGGCTCCACGGAGAAGACGACGTTGGTGTTGCGCGTGGTGCAGTTGGAGTTCTGCGACGAGGCATAGACGAAGTTGACGCCCGACGAGGCGTTCTCCCAGGTCGCGGCGCCGGCGGCCATCGCGTTGGCGACGGTCGCCTGCCTGCTGCCGAAGCGGGAGGAGACGCAGTAGGTCAGGTTGCGCGCCTGGCTGGCGCTCCAGACGTCGTCACGGCCGCTGACGGTGTTGACCACGAGGCCCTGGGCCGGGTCGAAGTCGTCGCCCTGGCCGTGGTCGTGGTCGTCCGCGGCGCCCGTCATGGCGTCGAAGTAGGCGCGGAGGTCCCGCGTGCTGGCAACCGGCACGTCGCCGTTGACGATGTACTGCCCGTCGGTGTCGCGGAGGGTGTCGGCGCGGAACTGACTGAAGGTCGGGGTGGTGTCCCCCTCGGCCGAGGTGGCGGGGCTCATGGTGAGAGCGGCGGCACCCGCGGCGGCGGTGGCCACGACGGCTGCGGTGATCCTGCGGAGCTGCATGGGTTCTTCCTTCGTGGAGCGACGGTGGGACTTCGAGTGAAACCGCGTCCGGAGGCCCGTGACCAGAGCTCCGGTGTTGCCAGAAGGTGCGTTGCACGGACTCGCAGACCTACCGCCCGCGACGCAGGGCGAGGCGCTGTCGTACGCCTGTGGCAGGCTCGTCCGCGTGACCCACGACGCGCTCCCCGAGACCTCGCACGACGTTCCCGCCGCCCCGCGCGACCCGAGCGACGCCCTGCGCGTGCCGGCGCACCGGGTCTCGCCGCGGGCCATCAACTACTGGCGCACGAAGGCGGCGATCGGCGCCGTGATCACCCTCGGAATCGCGCTGCCCATCTACTTCCTGGTGCCGAGTCGTCCCTGGTGGGCCACGGCGCTGCTGGCCCTCGTGATCCTCTTCGACGTGGTCGAGCTCTTCGTCGTGCCGAAGCTGCGCTTCAAGATCCACCGCTGGGAGGTCAACGACATCGCGATCCACACCCGCGTCGGGTGGTTGGGCCGGGAGTCCCGCATCGCGCCGCTGAGTCGCGTGCAGACCGTCGACTCCAACCAGGGCCCCCTGATGCGCCGCTTCCGGCTCGCCTCGGTCACCGTCACCACCGCGTCGGCCGCCGGGCCGATCACGATCACCGGGCTCGACGCCGACGACGCCCGCGAGCTGGTCGTGCAGCTGACCGAGATCACCGCCGCCACCGAGGGTGACGCCACGTGAGCCACGACCAGTCCTCCCTGCCGGACGCGGAGGTGGCCCCACCCGCGGGTGAGCCGGAGCCGCAGTGGCTGCGCCTCGACAAGCGCAAGCTGCTGCTCGACCCCGTCTCGGCGGTGAAGCAGAGCATCGTGCCGATCATCGCGGTGCTGGTCGGCGCCTCCAGCTCCGACAACCTGTGGTGGGCGATCGCGGCCCCGGTCCTGGCGGTGGCCGCCGCACTCTTCGGCCTGGTCCCGTGGTTCACGACCACCTACCGGATCACGCCGACGCAGTTCCAGCTGCGCAAGGGCGTCTTCAACAAGACCACCTCCACCGCGCCGCTCGACCGGGTCCGCAGCGTCGACCTCGAGGCCACGCTCCTGCACCGGATCCTGGGCATGCGGAAGGTGCAGATCGGCACCGGCGTCGACGACGAGCGCATCGAGCTCGACGCGGTCACGATCGCGCGCGCCGAGGAGCTGCGCGAGCTGCTGCTGCGGGCCCGCCGCGCCGCCGCCGTAGCCACCTCCCCCTCGCCGGTCGGGGCAGGGTCCGGGCTGCCGGCGGCGGGAGCGCCCTGGGGCGGGACGGACCAGCCTCCTGCGGCCGCCTGGCCCGGCGGTGTCACGCACCCCGTCGAGGAGGCCGCTCCGGAGCAGGTCCTCGCCGTCTTCACCTGGTCGTGGGTCCGCTTCGCGCCCTTCAACCTGGCCCGGCTCGCGGTCATCGCTGCGGCCGTCGGCGCGGTCAGCCAGCTCGTCGGCGAGGTCAGCATCGACGCGGCCCAGGTCGCCGAGTCCGCCGAGTCCGCGCTGCGCATCGGCGTCGTCGTCCTCAGCCTGCTCGTCTTCCTCGGCCTGGCCGTCACGTGGCTGGTGGTCTCCGTGGTCGGCTACGTGGTCCAGTGGTGGGGCCTGCGCCTCACCCGGGCCCACGGCTCCCTGCACCTGTCCTCCGGCCTGCTCACCACCCGCTCGATCACCGTCGAGGAGAAGCGGGTGCGTGGGGTCGAGCTCGTCGAGCCGCTCCTGATGCGGGTCGTCAACGGCGCGGCGCTCTCCACCCTGGCCACGGGCGTCGGCGAGGGCGGCACCACCTCGATCCTGCCCCACTGCCCCACCCCGGTGGCCGTCGACGTGGCCAGCGACGTGCTCGGCGACGACCGTCCGATGCGGATGCCGCTGGTGCCGCACGGCCCCGCCGCCCGGCGCCGCCAGCACGTCGCCCACCAGTGGACGACCCTTTTCTTCCTCGGGCTGGGACTCGTGGGGCACTACGTCGTGAGCCCGCTGGCCGAGGTGGCCACCCAGGCGCCGCTGTGGTGGTTCCTGGCCCCCGGCCTGGCGTGGATCCCGATCGGCGTCGTGCTCGCCGAGCTCTCCTACGCCCACCTGGGCCACGCCCTGACCGACGACCACCTCGTCGCCGGCCACGGGACGACGGCGCGGCGGCGTACGGTCCTCGAGGTCGACGGCATCATCGGCTGGGTCTTCGAGCAGAGCATCTTCCAGCGTCGACTCGGCCTAGTGACGCTCCAGGCCACCACCGCGGCCGGCGGCGAGAAGGTCACGCTGACCGACGTGCCCGAGCACCTCGCGGTGCGACTCGCGGCCCGGGCCACCCCGGAACCGTTGGAGCCCTACCTGGCCCGGTGAGTCAAGGCCCCTGGTGACGGGCTCAGCCTGCCCGGCGCCACAGCGCCAGACACCCCAGGGCAACCTCCACCACCGCGAGGCCGCCGACGATCACCCACATCAGGAGCAGCGGGGCGGCCACTGCCTCCGCGACAAGGGCCACCACCACCCACACCCCTGACCACGCCAGCACGGCGGGCAGGGCCGACCTCAAGCCCGCACCGGTCCCGCTCAGGATGGCGCACGGGGGCACGGTCCACACCAGCGACCCCACGACGAAGATGCCAGAGACGTACGCCCCGATCAGGTTCCAGTCCTGCTGCCACGTCAGCGCGTAGTGGACGAACCCGACCGCAGACGCACCTCCCACCGCCACCCCCAGGCCCGCCGCCGCCTGGGCGGTCCAGCGCAGCAACGTCCACTCGTCGACATCCAGCCCCGGTGCGCCGCGGCCCGGGCCCGGCGCCACCAGGCTCGCTCTCGGGTCGACGCGCGAGACAAGCGCTGCCTGCGCCACGGCCACCACACCGGCGAGGCCGAGGACCAGCCACGAGAAGCCCACCAGCATCCCCCAGCCCAGCCACGCCGTCACCGCAGCGACGACCCCGCACCAGGAAGCCGCCTGCAGGCTGCGCGGCCTCCGGTCCTCGATCCACCGGGCCAGGTGGCCCTGGGCCACGACCCCGAGCCCACCGGCCAGGGCCAGCACCGCACCGCCCAGCACCGTGTCGGTGGAGAGCCCGTGGAGCGACACCGCCAGGGCGAGGGAGAGCAGACCGACCAGCACCAGGGTCGCGCCGACTGCGGCCGCCCCGCGGGCCACCGCGAGCAGGGTGCGTGCCGGGCCGACGAGCGGGGCGTCGGCCGGGGACGTACGGACGAGGGCGTCGAGGAGCATGTGGCCCAGCGTGGCGGCGACCTGGCATGCGACGCATGGGTCGGCGTACTCACCTCCGGCCCCGGGGCGGGCCATCGGCCTCACCTAGACTCCCCCGGGTGCGCATCGCCACCTGGAACGTCAACTCCCTTCGTACCCGCATCGACCGGGTCGAGTCCTTCCTCGACCGTCACGACATCGACGTCCTGGCCGTCCAGGAGACGAAGGCGAAGGTCGAGCAGCTGCCCTTGATGGGACTGGAGTCGCGGGGCTACGAGGTGGCCGCCGCCGGCTTCAGCCAGTGGAACGGCGTCGCCCTCATCAGCCGCGTCGGGCTGGAGGACGTGCAGGTCGGCTTCGAGACGATGCCTGGCTACGGCGACCCGGCCGCGCAGGAGGCCCGCGCTATCGGTGCCGTCTGCGGGGGCCTGCGGGTCTGGTCGCTCTACGTGCCCAACGGCCGCAAGCCCGACGACCCGCACTACGTCTACAAGCTCGACTGGCTCTCCCGGCTCCGCGAACAGGCGCAGCCGTGGCTGGACGAGGACACCGTGCTCGTGGGCGACTGGAACGTCTGCCCCACCGACGACGACGTCTTCGACCCGAAGCAGTTCCGCAACTCCACCCACGTCACGCCCGCGGAGCGGGCCGCCTTCCAGGCCTTCCTCGACGACGGCTACGTCGACGTGGTGCGTCCGCACGCCCCGGGACCGGACGTCTACACCTACTGGGACTACTACCGGCAGCGCTTCGAGCGCAACCGCGGCCTGCGGATCGACTTCATCCTCGGCTCTCCCTCAGTCGCGGAGAAGGTGACGCACGCCTTCATCGACGTCGACGAGCGCAACCCCGCGATCGGCGAGGGCACGCCGAGCGACCACGCTCCGGTGATCGCCGACATCGACCTCTGAGGACTCGGCCTGCGAGATCGAACCAACTCACGTCGGAGCCAGACTCCACTGAGGTACGTTGCCGGGCACCTGCTCCGGAAGGACACTGATGATGCGACGCGTGCGCGAGTCCGAAGCCATTCTCAACGAAGTAGCTGCGCGCACGGGGGCGCCACGAGCGCAGGTTGACCGGGTGATCGAAGCCTTGCGTGATGCCATCGACGGTCTGTTCCTCGATGGTTACTCGATTCTCGCCCCTCCGTTCTCGCTGACCTACCGAACTGATCCTGTGGCTCCCGTCTTCATGGATCGCCTGGAATCCGCGTCGGACGAACAACTCCAGAGCTGGTGGGTCGGAGACTTCGAGGCGGTAGCGGCCTGGCTCGCGATACCGGTCGATGACTACCTGCGGCATCCGGTGGCCAGCGAGATGTTGGTGTTCCTCGAGCTTCTGAACAACTTGGGCATCCAGGACGCAGATGGGCGGGACGGCCAACAAGCGGTCGCAATCGCCCGCGCTTGGTTGGACACCTTCGACGTGGAGCGCCCTTACCGGCTGGGGCACGTAGGGCTCGAGCGCGATCTCGAGGTCTGGCTGGTGCACAACATCGAGGCACTCGAGCAGGTCGGCTACCACGTTTACCTGCGCCACCAGCAGTACGTGCTTCCTGACCGTAGGCGCCCTGACCTGGTGCTCGACCGGGTCGAGGCGGACGGGAGCACCTCCACGCTTGTGGTCGAACTGAAAGCCACTCAGGGGTACATCGGAGCCGTGGATCAACTGACGGGTTACGTGGAAGCCTTCCGGGCCGGCGGATTCGCTCCAGGGCCCGTTCACGGACTGCTGATCGCTGACGGGTTCTCACCCGAAGTCCTGGCCTACGCGCGTGCGCAGGGCATAGACACCCTGACGCTCCAGGCGCTCGGGTATCGCCGTGCCTTGGCGTACGCGCCCACGACTGCCAAGCCAAATAGGTCTGCGCGTGAGGGCTCAGAGGGAAACATGAAGAGATACGTCCTCTACTCCCAGCCGCTGCAGGTCGACGAAGCCACCCCCATGCTGTGGGTCGTCGCGGAGGATCTCCACAGTCTCCCGGTCGACATCCGCCCGTTCGATCCGTCCGACGAGAAGCAGGCGTGGCTCGCACAGGATCTCAGCGCCCGGCTGGACGCGTCGGACGCGCTTCTACACATGACGGTGGCGAAGCTGGCGGTGTCCTTTGGGGGCATCACCCACGCGGACGGTTCGCCAGTCGAGCAGCTTGACTCGACCCCGGGCGTCGTCATCAGCAGCGGCCGTGAGGGCTACCTCGGTGTACGCGCGATGCAGGCTGGGACGGACTTCGTCCAGGCGATCTGGCGCCTCCGGAAGGACATCACGGCCGCGCCGCCACGGATGGTTGCGGACTGGCTGCGCCGGGCCCCAGAGGTGTTGCAGGGTGACGACGGACTTCCGGAGCACATCGAGGTGGCTGCCGACGCTCTGGAGGGTCTTCCGGTCGCCATCCTCGAACTTCGGGCCCCGGGCCACTACGACGGCACGTACGACGCTTTTCTCACCGATGCCGTCAGAGTCTTCGAGAGCGTCGCGAGGCGCCTGGAGCAACTCACCATTCCCATGGAGACATAGCCGCAACGCCTGAGCAGGCGCCGTGCCGTTGCGAAGTTGTCGGTGGCGGCGTCCATGATCGATCCATGGACATCTCGACGCTGCTGACCCTGCTGGTCGGACTCCTCGTGGGGCTCGCCCTCGGCGGGCTGATCGGGTGGCTCTGGGCCCGCGCCCACTCCCCCGTCGCCGACGCCGAGCGGGACGCCCTGCGCGCGGAGCTGAAGGCGCAGTCTGACGCCGTGCTGGAGGCGCGGGCGGGCGACCAGGCCGTCGTCAAGGACGGCCTCGAACGGCTCGCCGACCAGCTGCGCCTGCTCGAGCACGACCGCGCCACCTGGCAGGGCGAGTTCAACGCCCAGGTCCAGTCGATGCGCACCACCACCGAGTCGCTGCGCCGCGAGACCGCCTCGCTCGCCACCGCCCTGCGCAAGCCGCAGGTGCGCGGGCAGTGGGGCGAGATGCAGCTGCGCCGCGCGGTCGAGCTGGCCGGCATGGTCGACCACTGCGACTTCACCGAGCAGGTACGCCTCGACGACGGCTCCCAGCGTCCCGACCTCGTCGTGCACCTCGCCGGCGGCCGTCAGGTCGTCGTCGACGCCAAGGTGCCGCTCGCGGCCTTCCTCGACGCCGCCGGTGCGGACGACGAGACGGAGCGCACCGCACACCTCACCCGCCACGCCAGGCAGGTGCGTACGCACGTCGACCAGCTGGGCGCGAAGGCCTACCAGCGCGCGTTGGCCGAGACACCTGAGTTCGTGGTGCTGTTCGTGCCCGCGGAGGCCTTCCTCTCCGTCGCCCTCGACACCCAGCGCGACCTGCTGGAGTATGCGGCTGCCCGCAACGTGGTCATCGCCACCCCGACCACCCTCATCGCCCTGCTCCGCACCGTCGCCCACGGGTGGCGCCACGAGACCGTGGCCGCCCAGGTCGCCGAGGTGCAGCGGCTCGGGCAGGAGCTGCACGAACGGCTCGCGACGCTCGGCGTGCACGTCGGCAAGGTCGGGCGCAGCCTGGCCGGAGCGGTCCAGGCCTACAACCAAGCGGTCGGCTCACTGGAGTCGCGGGTGCTGGTGAGCGCGCGGAAGTTCGCCGACCTCGGCGTCGTCGAGACCGAGATCCCCGAGGTGGCACAGGTCGAGCGGACCCCGCGCATCCTCACCGCGCCGGAGTTCGCCGCGCTCGACGCTGGTTCCTCCCCCGACGAGGTCCTGGCCGACGACCTCGAGCGCGTCGCGGGACGCTCCGGCGAGACCGCACACGACCAGATGACGGCGCGGCGGGCCGCCGGGGCGTGACAGTGGCCTATTTTGGCTCCGTGACCTCTGCTCAGCCCTCGTGGCTGCACGGAACCGAACCCGGACGCCAGGTCGTGGCCCTCGGGTTCGCGCTGGTGCTCAGCGCGGTCGCGGTCGACTACCTGCTGGGCGGCGAGCTCAGCCTCTTCTTCGACCTCTGCTTCGTCACGCTCTGCCTCTACCTGGCGGTCCGGGTGGAGCTTCCCTCCCTGCACCTGGCCGCGATCCTGCCGCCGGTGCTCATGCTGACAGTGCTGGTCATGCTCGGCGTCGTCGCTCCGCAGGCCGTGGCCCGCCCCGAGGACGGTGTCGTCCAGACCGTCGTCACCGGTCTGACCCACCACAGCGTGGCCCTGGTGGCCGGCTGGGCCCTGGCCCTCATCGCCTTCGAAGGGCGACGGCGCGGAGCGTTCAGTGACTGGGGGCGCGAAGAGGGCTGATGCTCACTCGAAGCGCGACGGATCTCCGGCGCCGACCCGCAGCACCTCCGGGTAGCCCTTTGACCAGTCCACGACGGTCGTCGGCTGGGCAGTCGTCTCGCCCGCCTCGATGACGATGTCGACGGAGTGGTCGAGCTCCTCCTTGATGTCCCACCCCATGGTCCGCGCCTCGGTCTCGCCCGGCAGGATCAGCGTGCTCGTGAGCATCGGCTCACCCAGCTCCGCCAGCAGCGTCTGCACCAGGACGTGATCGGGGATGCGGACACCCACCGTCTTCTTCTTGGGGTGCATGAGGCGCTTGGGCACCTCGCCGGTCGCCGGCAGGATGAACGTGTACGCCCCCGGCGTCGCCGCCTTGATCGCGCGGAACGCCGAGTTGTCGAGGTGCACGAACTGCCCCAGCTGGGCGAAGCTCGAACACATCAGGGTGAAGTGGTGGCGGTCGTCGAGGTCACGGATCTTGAGGATCCGGTCGCGGCCCTCCCGGTTGCCGAGCTGGCAGCCCAAGGCATAGCCCGAGTCGGTCGGGTAGGCGATCAGGGCATCGTCACGCAGCGCCTCGACGACCTGCCCGATGGTGCGGGCCTGCGGGTTGTCGGGGTGGACGTCGAGGTAGCGCGCCATCAGCCCTGGCCCTCCGGTGCACCCTGACCGGGCTGCGCAGCCTGGGCGGCCTGCTGCGCCTTGCGGATGTCACGTCGCAGCTCGGGCGGCAGCGCGAAGATCAACGACTCCTCGGCGGAGTGCACCGCACGGGCGTCGGGGAACCCGCGCTCGGCGAGGAAGGAGAGCACGCCCTGCACCAGCTCCTCGGGCACGGAGGCGCCGGAGGTGACGGAGACCGTCTTCACGCCCTCGAGCCATGCCTCGTCGATCTCGTGGGCGTAGTCGACCAGGTAGGACGCCTTGGCGCCGGCCTCGAGGGCCACCTCGACCAGTCGGACCGAGTTGGAGGAGTTGCGCGAGCCGACCACGATCACCAGGTCGGCGTCGAGGGCGATCTCCTTCACCGCCAGCTGACGGTTCTGGGTGGCGTAGCAGATGTCGTCGCTCGGGGGGTCGAGCAGCAGCGGGAACCGCTCACGAATCGCGGCGACGGTCGCCATCGTCTCGTCGACCGACAGGGTGGTCTGCGACAACCAGGCCACCTTGGCGGGGTCACGCACGACGATGTTCGGTACATCGGCGGGCGACTCGACGAGCTGGATGTGGTCGGGCGCCTCGCCGGCGGTGCCCTCGACCTCCTCGTGGCCCGCGTGGCCGATCAGCAGGATGTCGTAGTCGTCGGCGGCGAACCGCTTGGCCTCGTGGTGCACCTTCGTGACCAGCGGGCAGGTGGCGTCGATCGTCTTGAGCGAACGCTCGGCGGCCTCGGCGTGCACGGCCGGCGAGACGCCGTGGGCGGAGAAGACCACGGTGGCGCCCGGCGGCACCTCGTCGAGCTCCTCGACGAAGATCGCCCCGCGCTCCTGCAGCGTGGAGACGACGTGCTTGTTGTGCACGATCTCCTTGCGCACGTAGACGGGAGCGCCGTAGAGGTCGAGCGCCTTCTCCACGGTGATCACGGCCCGGTCGACGCCCGCGCAGTAGCCGCGTGGGGCGGCGAGCAGGACAGCCTTGTCAGCCTCCTCGGGCGAGAGGACGGACGGAGTGCCCAGATCGATGCTCATGGCGGCGAGTCTACGGGGCGCGGGTCGCTCGGCCCATCCGCAGCGAAACAGTCGGACCGCACCACTAGGCTCGCGGCCGTGGCCCTCGAGACCTCCCCCGAGCAACCGGCACCCGTCCGGTCGATCGCCAACGCCATCGCGGGCTGGATCGACCGGTTGGGCCTGGTGTGGGTCGAGGGCCAGGTCGCCCAGGTCTCGCGGCGCCCCGGGCTCAACACGGTCTTCATGACGCTGCGCGACTCCCACGCCGACATCTCCGTGCCGGTGACCTGTCCGCGCACCCTCTTCGACAGCCTCAACCCGCCGCTCGTCGAGGGCGCCAGCGTGGTGATGCACGCCAAGCCCGACTACTACGCCAACCGCGGCACCCTCTCGCTCAAGGCCCGCGACATCCGCATGGTCGGCCTCGGCGAGCTGCTCGCCCGCATCGAGCGCCGCCGCCAGATCCTCGCCGCCGAGGGCCTCTTCGCGCCCGAGCTCAAACGTTCGCTGCCCTTCCTGCCCCAGCGCGTCGGCCTGGTCACCGCACCCAACTCCGCGGCCGAGCGCGACGTGCTCGACAACGCCCGCCGCCGCTGGCCCGCCGTCCGGTTCGAGGTCGTGCACGCCACCATGCAGGGCACCACCTCGGCGGCCACGGTGATGGCCGCCCTGCAGAAGCTCGACGCGCACCCGGAGGTCGACGTCGTGGTGGTGGCCCGCGGCGGTGGCTCGGTGGAGGACCTGCTGCCCTTCAGCGACGAGGGCCTGCTGCGCACCGTGCACGCGATGCGCACCCCGGTCGTCTCCGCGATCGGTCACGAGCCCGACCAGCCCCTGCTCGACCTGGTCGCCGACGTGCGCGCCTCCACCCCGACCGACGCGGCCAAGCTGGTCGTGCCCGACATGGCCGAGGAGCTCCACGGCGTGCGGTGGGCCCACGAGCGGATCCGCAGCCTGCTCGGCCACCGCATCGAGCGGGAGGAGCACACGCTCGCCCAGCTGCGCTCACGCCCGGCCCTCGCCGACCCGCGCTCGCTGCTCGAGGCGCGCTCTGAGGACGTACGCGCGCTGCGGGACCGCACCCGGCGCTCGCTCTCGCACCGCCTCGACCGCGCCGCCGACGACGTCGACCACCACCGCGCCCGCGCCCGGGCGCTCTCGCCGCTCGCCACGCTGCAGCGCGGCTACGCCGTGGTCCAGGACGCCGACGGTCACGTCGTCACGTCGATCGGCGCGCTCGCGGCGGGCAGCACCCTGGACGTACGCCTCGCCGACGGTCGCGTGCACGCGACCAGCACCGGCACCACCCCCGACCCAGCAACCCCCGCGGCCGACCCGCACCCAGGAGACGACGATGAGTGACGCGCGCCCCGACCCCCAGGACCTCTCCTACGAGGACGCCCGCGAAGAGCTGGTCGAGGTGGTCCGCACCCTGGAGCAGGGCGGCACCACCCTCGAGGAGTCCCTGGCGCTCTGGGAGCGCGGGGAGGCCCTCGCCCAGGCGTGCGAGGCATGGCTCAACGGTGCCCGCAAGCGGCTCGACGCCGTGATCGAGGGCTCGCAGGAGCCCACCGACTGACGGACCCCTCTGGCCGGCGACCCGACCGGTCGCCGGAGTCGGTCAGCCCTGGGACCGGGCCGTGCGCAGGGACGACGCGAACGCCACCAGGTCCTCGACGGGGGCGGAGCCGTAGACCAGCAGCACGTCGTCGTCGCGCTGGAGCAGGAGCGCGGTGTCGCCGCCCTCGTCGCTCCAGGTCTGCCACTCCCCCGAGAACTCGCCCTCGACCTCGATCGGGTCGCCCTCGACGGCGTCCTCGTCGACGTAGGTCTCGAGCAGGTCGTCGCGGCGCTCGTCCTCCTGGCGCAGGCCGACGTACTTGCGGTCGTCGGTGAGCACCCCGAGGCCGAAGGTCGGCGGGTCGGTCGGCTGGAAGGAGATGCTGGTGGCGATCCACTCCGACGGGAGCTCGCTCGGCGCGACCACCGGGTGGCCCGCGTCGGCCGCGGCGGAGACCGCGATCTCCCAGTCGACCGGCTCGGGCTGGACCTCCGGTACCTCGCGGTTGACCTCGCGGAAGGCCACGAACGCCAAGATGCACCCGACGAGGACGATCATCGCGCCGACCATGCCGGCCATGGAGGTCTGGTAGCGACCGGGACTCTGGCTCACCCGCCCATCCTCTCAGGCGGCGCACCGAGCGCCCCACTGCCCCTCAGCCGCCGCTGTTCACCGTCCGCGACCGGCACCGAGGCGACGCGCGGCGACCGATACGATGCGCCCCATGACGCCCGTGGACCTCAACGTCTCGCCCTCGAACCCCGACCGCAACCTCGCCATGGAGCTCGTCCGAGTCACCGAGGCCGCCGCGCTCGCCGCCGGCCGCTGGGTCGGCCGCGGCGACAAGAACGGCGCCGACGGCGTCGCGGTCAACGCGATGCGGGTGATGATCTCCTCGGTCGCCATGAACGGCACCGTCGTGATCGGCGAGGGTGAGAAGGACGAGGCGCCCATGCTCTTCAACGGCGAGCAGGTCGGCGACGGCACCGGACCGGAGGTCGACGTCGCCGTCGACCCGATCGACGGCACCACGCTCACCGCCAAGGGCATGAACAACGCGGTCGCGGTGATGGCCGTCGCCCCCCGCGGCGCGATGTACGACCCCTCGGCGGTCTTCTACATGGAGAAGCTGGTCACCGGGCGCGAGGCCGCCGACGTGGTGGACATCCGCCTCCCCGTGGCCGACAACATCCAGGCGGTGGCCAAGGCCAAGGGCAAGCAGCCCGAGGACGTCACCGTCGTCATCCTCGAGCGTCCGCGACACGAGCAGATGATCGAGGAGATCCGGGCCACCGGCGCCCGCATCAAGCTCATCACCGACGGCGACGTGGCCGGAGCGATCATGGCCGCACGACCGGGCACCGGCATCGACCTGATGCTCGGCATCGGTGGCACCCCGGAGGGCATCATCGCGGCCTGCGCGATGAAGGCACTGGGCGGCACCATCCAGGGACGCCTGTGGCCCACCGACGACGAGGAGCGCCAGCGCGCCCTCGACGCCGGCCACAACCTCGACCCCGACTTCGTCCTGCACACCGACGACCTGGTGACCGGCGACGACTGCTTCTTCGTCGCCACCGGCATCAGCGACGGCGAGCTGATGCAGGGCGTGCGTTACCTGCCCAACGGCGCCGCGACGACCCACTCCCTGGTGATGCGCTCGCGCTCCGGCACGATCCGCCAGGTGATCTCGGAGCACCAGCTCGGCAAGATGAAGCGGTTCTCCGAGATCGCGTTCTCGAGCTGACCTTCTCCTCCGTGACCCTTTCGTGACGTTTGACGTCAGCGCCCAGGGGTCACACACCTCAGGACCCCCGCGTTCGCGGGGGTCCTGGCTCATTTGGTGCCGAAGACGCCTGACCCGTAGGGGTTGCGTCTGATGACCCAGTCGGGCTAGATGTGAGGTAGCGCACATCGAGGAGGGTCATGCGAGCCCAACGACACAGAGGTTCTGCTTCCGGACGCCGGCGTCTGGGGTTGGCGGCCGCCGCGATGGTCGTCGGCTCGGCGACACTCACCGCCTGCGGCTCCGACGACGACGGCCGGGCCGTCCTGAACTGGTACATCAACCCCGACGCCCAGGAGACGGTGCAGCAGATCGCCGAGGACTGCTCGACCGACGACTACTCGATCGAGGTCCAGCTGCTGCCCAACAACGCCACCGAGCAGCGCACCCAGCTGGCCCGACGCCTCGCGGCGAAGGACTCCTCCACCGACCTGATGAACCTGGACCCGATCTTCGTGCCCGAGTTCGCCAGCGCCGGATGGCTGGAGCCGTTCACCGGCGAGATGGCCGACCAGGTGCTCGACGACGACGTGCTCGAGGGGGCCGCGCTCACCGCGACCTGGGAGGACGAGGTCGTCGTGGCGCCCCAGTGGGCCAACACCCAGGTCCTGTGGTTCCGCAAGTCGCTGGCCGAGAAGGCCGGGCTCGACATGTCGAAGCCGGTGACGTGGTCGCAGATCATCGAGGCCGCCAGCGACAACGGCGCGACCGTGGGGGTCCAGGCCAACAAGTACGAGGGCTACACGGTGTGGCTCAACGCCCTGGTGATGGGCGCGGGCGGCGAGCTGGTCAGCAACACCGAGGCCGGCAAGGACGCCAAGATCGAGATCGACTCCGAGGCCGGCAGGGCCGCGGCCGAGGTCATCCAGCAGCTCGTCGACTCCGACGCCGCGATGGGTGACCTCTCGGTCTCCAACGAGGGCACGGTGCTCGGCCCCATGTTCGCCGAGGACAGCCCCGGCACCTTCATGGTCAACTGGACGTTCGCCTACAAGAACTACGAGGACACCGCCGGCGACCAGCTCGACGACCTCGGCTGGGCCCGCTACCCCGCCACCGTCGAGGGCGAGGAGTCGCGTCCGCCGATCGGCGGCATCCAGGTCGGCGTGGGCGCCTACAGCGAGAACAAGGAGCACGCCCAGGAGGCGGCGCTCTGCGTCACCAGCCCCGAGGCCCAGGAAGCACTCGCCGTCAACAACGGCCTCTTCCCCTCGCGCGGCTCGGTCTACGAGGCCCAAGGTCTCGTCGAGGCCTACCCCGAGGAGCTCCTGGCCCTCTTCCGCGAGTCGATCGACGGCGCCGGACCTCGACCGCAGAGCGCGTTCTACAGCCAGATCTCCAGCGCGATCCAGTCGACCTGGCACGCCCCCTCCTCGGTCGACCCCGAGAGCACCCCGCAGGAGTCGGCGGAGTTCCTCTCCGACGTCCTCGGCGGAAGGAGACTGCTGTGAGCAGCACCGTCGCTCCCCGGCCCGAGCTCAGCGACCGGTCGGTCGCGGAGAACAAGCTCGGACGTACGCTCGTCCTGCCGGCCATCGTGCTGATGCTGCTGGTCACCGCGTTCCCGATGCTGCGGGCGATCTGGCTCAGCGTGTACGACTACACGCTGACCGCGCCCGACGACCGGACGTTCGTGGGCTTCCGCAACTACGCGACCGCGCTGACCGACCCGCTCTTCTGGTCGACGACGGCCAACACCGTCTTCATCATGGTGGTCACAGTCGCGGTCGAGCTCGTCATCGGCTTCATCTTCGCCATGGTGATGCACCGGGTGATCTTCGCCCGCGGGGTGATCCGCACCTCGATCCTCATCCCCTACGGCATCATCACCGTCGTGTCGGGCTTCGCCTGGCAGTTCGCCTTCTCCAACACCAACGGCTTCGTCAACGGGTGGCTGCCCTTCATCGAGGACAACTTCAACTGGTTCGGTGACTACTGGTCGGCGATGATCGCGATCATGGTCTCCGAGATCTGGAAGACCACGCCCTTCATGTCGCTGCTCCTGCTGGCCGGTCTGGCCCAGGTCTCCGAGGACATGATCGAGGCGGCCAAGGTCGACGGGGCCACGTGGTGGCAGCGCCTGTGGAAGGTGATCCTGCCCAACATGCGCTCGGCGATCATGGTGGCGGTCCTCTTCCGCGCCCTCGACGCCTACCGCATCTTCGACAACATCTTCGTGATGACCGCCGGCGCCCAGGGCACCGAGTCGGTCTCGTTCCTGACCTACCGCCAGGTCATCGAGCAGTTCCAGCTCGGGCTCGGCTCCGCGCTCTCGGTGCTGCTCTTCCTCTCGGTGCTGGTCGTGGCGTTCGTGATCGTGAAGGTCTTCCGCGTCGACCTCGCCGCGGCCCGGCAGGAAGGATGACATGAAACCCATGCAGAAGGTCGGCGTCGTGCTCGGCGCCCTGCTGATCCTCACCTGGTGCCTGCTGCCGGTGGTCTGGATCATCGCGCTCAGCTTCAAGTCCCAGGGGGCCATCACCGTCGGCAGCCCCGGCTTCCTCCCGGGCGACGGCGACGCCTTCGCCGGCTGGGACAACTACCGCGCGGTGATCGAGAACGACCAGTTCCGCCGCGCGATCCTCAACTCCATCGGCATCTCGCTGATCGCCACGCTGCTGTCGGTGATCATTGCGACGCTGGCGGCCTACGCGATCGCGCGCCTGGAGTTCAAGGGCAAGAAGTTCGTGCTCACCACCGCCCTGGTGATCGCGATGTTCCCGGTGGTCTCCCTGGTCGGCCCGCTCTTCGACATGTGGCGCGCGATCGGCCTCTACGACACGTGGCCCGGTCTGATCATCCCCTACATGTCCTTCACGTTGCCGCTGGCGATCTGGACCCTGTCGGCCTTCTTCCGCGAGATCCCGTGGGAGATGGAGCAGGCCGCCCAGGTCGACGGCGCCACCTCGTGGCAGGCCTTCCGCAAGGTGATCGTGCCGCTGGCCGCCCCCGGTGTCTTCACCGCGGCGATCCTGACGTTCTTCTTCGCCTGGAACGACTTCGTCTTCGGCATCTCGCTGACCTCGACGGAGAACGCCCGCCCGATCCCCGCCGCCCTGTCGTTCTTCGTGGGCGCCGACCCGTTCAACCGACCCGCCTCGTTGCTCGCAGCCGGCGCCGTCGTCTCGACGATCCCGATCGTCATCATCGTCCTGCTGTTCCAGCGCAAGATCGTCGCCGGACTGACCTCCGGCGCAGTGAAGGGTTGATCCGATGGCTGCCATCACCATGAAGAACATCGTCAAGAAGTACGGCGACGGTTTCCCCGCGGTCAACGACGTCAGCATCGACGTCGCCGACGGCGAGTTCATGATCCTGGTCGGCCCCTCGGGCTGCGGCAAGTCGACGCTGCTGCGCATGGTCGTCGGCCTGGAGGACATCACCTCGGGCGACATGATGATCGGCGACAAGCGGGTCAACGACCTCGCTCCGCGCGACCGCAACCTCGCGATGGTGTTCCAGAACTACGCGCTCTACCCCCACCTGACGGTCTACGAGAACATCGCCTTCCCGCTGCGCCTGGCCGGCGCCAAGGACGACGAGATCGACCAGAAGGTGCGCGAGGCCTCCAAGACCCTCGAGCTCGACGAGCACCTCGAGCGCAAGCCCGGCAACCTCTCCGGCGGTCAGCGTCAGCGGGTCGCCATGGGCCGCGCCATCGTGCGCGACGCCGACGCCTTCCTCTTCGACGAGCCGCTCTCCAACCTCGACGCCAAGCTGCGTGGCCAGATGCGCACCGAGATCGCTCGCCTCCAGAAGCGTCTGGGCATCACGACCATCTACGTGACCCACGACCAGACCGAGGCCATGACGCTGGGCGACCGGGTCGCCGTGCTCAAGCGCGGAGTCCTGCAGCAGCTCGCCTCCCCCCGCGAGCTCTACGAGAACCCCGGCAACCTCTTCGTCGCCGGCTTCATCGGCTCCCCGCCGATGAACTTCCTGCCTGCTGAGGTCAACGGCACCACCGTCTCGCTGCCCTTCGGTGACGTGCAGATCCCGCAGGACAAGGCCGACCGCGTCCAGGGCAAGGGACTCCTCATCGCCGGCATCCGGCCCGAGCACTTCGAGGACGCCAGCGTGGTGGGCGACAAGGCGTCGGAGGGATCGACGTTCGGCGCCACGATCGACGTGGTCGAGTGGCTGGGCAACCAGGCCTACGCCTACGTGCCCTTCGAGGCGCCGCCCGAGGTGCACCAGCAGCTCGAGCAGCTCGAGAAGGACCTCGACGGCGAGTCGCTGCGCACCCAGATGGTCGTCTCCCTCGACGGGTCGAGCCGGATCGCCGACGGCGACGAGGCGCAGATCTGGGTCGACTCCTCGAAGATGCACCTCTTCGACCCCCAGACCGGAGAGAACCTGACGGTCGACCTCGAGCGCGCCGGACGGATCCCCGAGCGGGACAACCCGAAGGAGCAGGCCCAGGCCGAGCGGATGGCCGACGAGGCCGACGAGATGCACCCGCCGGCACAGTCCTGAGTCCCAGGGGTCAGTCCTGGAGGAACTTCCTGATCCCGCGTCCGCGTGGCTCCCCCGGCATCCGCTTGCGGGTGACGGTCACCGCGCCCATCAGCGCCACTCCCCTGACCCGCACGATCGGGGCGCCGGCATCCTGGGCCGGCAGCACCCGGTCGCGGCCCTGCTCGAAGGTGCCCAGGATCCCGGAGCCCTCGACGATCACGTGGGTGCCGGCGTTGACGAAAACGTCGACCGACCCCATGACCGCGTTCGCGGTGATGACGACCTCGCGGGAGGTGAAGACGGCCTCGCGCAGGTCGAGGGTCACCTCCCCCATCACGGCGACCGCGGCGTGGCGCTCGGGCAGCCGCCACATGCCCTTGCGGCCGACACTCGACAGCACCGCCGTCGACGTGGCGTACGAGGCGACCGGCGGGCCGCCGGGTCCCACCGGCTGCGGCAGCACCTGCTCGTGCTCGGCGGGCAGGTGGGGCCCGGGCAGGTCCACCGTCAGCGGCACGAGGTCCGCGTACACCTTCGCGCCGTAGGCCGTCTCCAGCCGTTCGTCGAGCTCCTCCAGGTCGATGCGGCCCTGGGCAGCGGCCTCACGCAGCACCTCGGCCACGCGGTGTCGGTCGTCGTCTGAGACGCGCATCTGCGAGGGGTCGAACTGCTCCATGGCACGACCCTACTCATCCGACGCCCCGGGCGGTCGGTGCGAAGGACCCCAGACCCGGGTCACCGGGTCCGCGGCGCGGACCCCCGACCCGCGTCGGAGGTCGTGCCGACCGGGTCGGGGGCCCTGGGAGCCCCGACCGCCACGGCCGCAGCGACGGCGCCCAGCCACCCCAGCGTCAGGTCACCGAGGGTGTCGGCGTAGGCAGTCGCACTCTCGGCGCCCTTGGCGACGAACGCCGTGAACTCCCACAGTTCCCACACCAGCGACAGCGTCGTGCCGACCGCGATCGCCACCGCCAACCGCCAACGCAGTCGTGCGCCGGCCAACCCGACGAGCAGCAGCACCGCGGCCGCCAGGAACCCGGTGTTGACCAAGTGCACCGCGTCGTCGAACCAGGACACCCGGTCGTAGAGGTCCCACCGGTTGCCGAGCAGGTCGGAGAAGCCGGGCAGGGTGACGAGCAGGTCGGCCCCCCACGCGTAACGTCGGTCAGGTCGGAACCTCCCGCGCAGCAGGTGCCACAGCGGCACCACCACCGCCAGCAACGGATAGGTGATGGCCCGCGCTGTGGGCGCCTTGCCCTCGAGGTTGCCCCACCCGGGGTCGAGGGCCACCTGCACCACCACCAGGAGGAGCGCCGCCTTGGCCGCGACGGTCGCGACGACGAGCCACGCCGGAGGGCGCTGCTCGTCGACTGGCCGCTCCTGACCTGAACTCACGCGTCACCCCCGCGGCGTCACGGCGACGAGGTCGCCCGTAGGTGCGTCGATCCTCGCGGACCGGCCGGGTCTCCACAAGGGGACTCGCCCGGGCCCACCGAGGACGCCCGCACGGTGGGGCCGAGGGTCACCAGCTCGGGCTCGCAGGGCCGGACCGACGCACCTTCGGGGGCAGCGAAGCGCTCACGCACGTCCTGGCTGAGGCGCATGGAGCAGAACTTCGGCCCGCACATCGAGCAGAAGTGCGCCGTCTTTGCTCCCTCCGCCGGCAGGGTCTCGTCGTGGAAGGCCTGCGCCGTGGGCGGGTCGAGCGAGAGCGCGAACTGGTCGTGCCAGCGGAATTCGAACCGCGCCCTCGACAGGGCGTCGTCCCACTCCCGGGCGCCTGGATGCCCCTTGGCCACGTCGGCCGCGTGCGCGGCCAGCTTGTAGGTGATCACCCCGGTCTTCACGTCGTCACGGTCGGGCAGGCCCAGGTGCTCCTTGGGGGTGACGTAGCAGAGCATCGCGGTGCCGTGCATCGCGATCGTCGCGGCCCCGATCGCCGAGGTGATGTGGTCGTAGCCAGGGGCGACGTCGGTCGCGAGCGGGCCGAGCGTGTAGAAGGGCGCACCGTGGCACCACTCCTGCTGCAGCACGACGTTCTCCTCCACCAGGTCGAGCGGCACGTGGCCGGGTCCCTCGACCATCACCTGCACGTCGTGGCGCCAGGCCCGTGCGGTCAGCTCCGCCAGCGTGCGCAGCTCGGCGAGCTGGGCCGCGTCGTTGGCGTCGGCGACCGAGCCGGGGCGCAGTCCGTCACCGAGCGAGATCGACACGTCGTAGCGGGCCAGCAGCGCGCAGAGCTCGTCGAAGTGGGTGTGCAGGAAGTTCTCCTCGCGGTGGGCCAGGCACCAGCCCGCCATGATCGCGCCTCCCCGCGACACGATGCCGGTGACCCGTCGGGCCGTGAGCGGCACGTGGTCCAGCAGCACCCCGGCGTGGATCGTCATGTAGTCGACCCCCTGCTCGCACTGCTCCACCACGGTGTCGCGGAAGACCTCCCAGGTCAGGCGCTCGGCGACGCCGTCGACCTTCTCGAGCGCCTGGTAGATCGGCACCGTGCCGATCGGCACGGGTGAGTTGCGCAGGATCCACTCGCGGGTGGTGTGGATGTCGTCGCCGGTGGAGAGGTCCATCACCGTGTCGGCGCCCCAGGTGACGGCCCAGGTGAGCTTCTCGACCTCTTCGGCGATCGAGCTCGTGACGGCGGAATTGCCGATGTTGGCGTTGACCTTCACCAGGAACCGTCGCCCGATCACCATCGGCTCGCACTCGGGGTGGTTGACGTTGAGCGGAATGATCGCGCGTCCCGCCGCCACCTCGCTGCGCACCAGCTCGACGTCGCAGCCCTCGCGCGCGGCCGCGTACTCCATCTCGGGCGTCACCCTGCCCCGGCGGGCGTGGTGCATCTGGGTGACCGGCCCCGACCCCCGGCGCGGTGGACGTCGCTCTCCGCGCCACTCCCCCTGCGCGGTCCCGCGGCGCAGGGCGCCGCGACCGTTGTCGAGCAGCTGCGTGGGTCGCCCCTCGTAGGGCGTGGTGTCGCCGCGCTCCTCGATCCACTCCGCACGCAGCGGCGGCAGGCCGACCCGGGGGTCGGAGCCCGGCCCTGAGGTGCAGTAGCGGTCGAACGTCTCGCCGTTGGTCAGGCTGACCCGGGTCACGGGCACCTGCCACGGACCCTCGGTGACGCGGGTGTGGGCGGGGTGGACGGTCATGCGTGGACTCCTCGGTCGATGGATGCGTGCGGCGTGCGAGTGACGGCTTGTGGGGCGGACTGGGTGTGGGTGGGCAGCGTGTGGCCGGGCAACGTGTGGGCGACCGGACCGCGGCCGCGACCCAGGCGCCACCGGTTGCTGGTGGCGAGCTGGCCGGCGACGTACGCCGCGGCGAGGGCCGCCGCCTCGCCGAGCGGACGGCCGTGGGCGAGGTGCGTGGCCAGGGCGCTGCTGTGGGTGCACCCGGTGCCGTGGTCGTGCCGCGTCGCCACGCTGGGGTGCCGCAGCGCGAGGGGCTCCGCCCCCGGGAGGGCGAGCCAGTCCGTGCCCGACTCCCCGCCGGTCACGAGCACCCGCACTCCGCGGGCCGACAGCTGCCGGGCCAGCTGTCGGGCCAGCTCCGGGGCGTCGTGCGCGCCCGTTCCGTCACGCTCACCACGGCTCCGGGTCTGGCTCTGGCCCTGGTCGTCGCTCGACAGCAGGGCCCTGGCCTCGTCGGTGTTGGGCGTGGCCACGGTGGCGACCGGCAGCAGGTGCTCCCGGTAGGCCCGCACCACCTCGGCGCCGCCGAGCACGGCCCCGCTGGTGGCCACCAGCACGGGGTCCACGACCAGCGGCACGCCGGTCGCGGCGACCCGCCGGGCGACGAGCGCGACGACCTCGGGTGAGCCGAGCATCCCGGTCTTGACAGCTGCGACCGGCAGGTCGTCGAAGACCGCGTCGAGCTGGGCCTCCACCACCTCGACAGGCACCGGGTGCACGGCGCGCACGCCCAGGGTGTCCTGCGCGGTCACCGCCGTGACGACACAGGCCCCGTGCGCCCCCAGGTGGGAGATCGTGGCGAGATCGGCGGCCGTGCCCGCGGCACCGCCGGAGTCGGTGCCGGCGACGGTCAGCACCACGGGTGGGGTGGGGTCGCTCATCGGCTCCGCTCCTCGACCGACTCCGCCCGCGGAGCACCGGGTTGCGGCGGGACCGGGGCCGACCCGGTGGTGCCCACGGCCTCGATCAGGGCTGTGACCACCTCCCCCGGCTCAGGCGCCTGCATCACCGCGCCCATCACGGCCACGCCGTGCGCCCCCAGGGCCCGTGCCCGGGCCGCGTTGTCGGGCGTGATCCCGCCGAGGGCCAGCACGGGCAGCGGATGGCCGCGCCACACACTCGAGGGCAGCGGCGGCAGGTGTCCGGGCTTGCTCGTGGAGACCCCGAAGGGCGAGAGCGTCACCCACGAGGCTCCCTCGCGTGCGGCCACGGCAACCTCGGCGGGGTCGTGGCAGGAGCGGCCCCACGGGCGTACGGCACCGGTCAGTCCGGGAGCGGCCTGGTGGGCTGCCAGGTGGAGTCCGTGGGCGGAGGTGTCGGCGAGGCGGGAGGAGACCACCCGCAACCCGGGCAGCCGTGCCAGCTCGGCGAGCAACCGGTGCCGTACCCGGGGGTCGAGGTCGTGCTCGCGCACCACGACGGCCTCCAACCCCGCCCGGTGGCACTCGATCAGCGCCTCGACCAGCCCCCTGCCGGCCGGCAGCTGGGTGCGGTCGGTCAGCACGACGACCCGGGGCACCCGGGGGCCACCCGGGCGGCGGGGCGTCAGGCCCCAGGCGCTCATCCGACCCTCCCCACCATCGGGCTGGAGGCCCGGGCCACCGCGCGGCGCGGGATGCGCCCCGCACCAGCCGCGGCGTGCCCGGCCTCCACGGCCAGGCGCAGCGCGCCGGCCATGGCGACCGGGTCGGCCGCGCGCGTCACCGCCGAGGCCGCGAGCACGGCGTCGCACCCCAGCTCCATCGCCAGGGCGGCGTCGGAGGCGGTGCCGATGCCGGCGTCGAGCACCACCGGCACCTCGACGGCCGCCACGACCGCCTCGATCGACCACGGGTCGAGCACGCCCTGCCCGGAGCCGATCGGCGAGCCCAGCGGCATCACCGCGGCGCAGCCCACGTCGGCCAGCCGCCGCGCGAGCACGGGGTCGGGCGGGGCGTAGGGCAGCACCGTGAAGCCGCGCGCCACGAGCGACTCGGCGGCGTCGAGCAGCTCGACGGCGTCCGGCAGCAACGACTCCTCGTCGCCGACCACCTCCAGCTTGACCCAGTCGGTCTCCAGGGCCTCTCGGGCCAGCTCGGCGCTCAGCACGGCCTCGCGGGCGCTGAGGCAGCCGGCCGTGTTGGGCAGCACCCTCGCCCCGTGGGACCGCAGGGTGGCGAGCAGGCCGCCGGGCTCGCGCCCGGACGTACGGCGCACACTCACCGTCACCAGTGCCGGTCGCGCGGCGCGCAGCACCGGCTCCAGCAACGACAACCGGGGCAGCCCCCCGGTGCCGAGGAAGATGCGTGAGTCGAGGCGCTCACCGGCGACGAGCAGCTCTTCCCCGTGGGCGGAGGGGAGGGTCGCGGGCTGGGTCTCGACGCTCATCCGCCCGCCACCGCGCTCACGACGTCGACGACGTCACCGGGGTGCAGCGGCGTACGCGGGTGCGCGGCGCGCGGCACCACCTCGCCGTTGACGGCGACCGCAACTCCCCGGGTGCCGTCGGGCGCAGGCAGCATCCCGGCCAGCAGGTCGGCGACGTGGCCGGGGGCGACCTCGGCGGGGTGGCCGTTGAGGGTGATCAGCATGGTGTCCTTCCGGTGGTGAAGCGTTGGGGGTGCCAGGCGTCGATGAGGTCGCCACCCGCGAGGTGGTCGGCGACGAGGTGGGCGGTCAGGGGCGCGAGCAGCACGCCGTGGCGGTGGTGGCCGGCGGCCAGCACGACGCCGGGCAGGTGGGTCGGCCCGACCAGCGGCCGGTTGTCCGGCGTGCCCGGCCGGTCGCGGGCGAGGGCCTCGACGAAGGTGGCGCGGTCGAGGGCGGGCCACAGCTGTCGCGCCGCGTGGAGGAGCCGCAAGACCCCACCAGCCGTCACCTGGGCCGGGGCGTCGTGCTCCTCGCTGGTCGCACCGACGACGACCTGTCCGTCGGCGCGCGGCACGAGGTAGACGCTGTGGCCGCGCACCACCGCCCGCACCACGTGGGTGGGCGGGTCGTCGGAGCGCACCCGCACCACCTCACCGCGCACCCGGCGTACGAGGTGGGTGAAGGGCGCCGGGAGTCGGGCACCGGTGGCGACGACGACGGCGTCGGCCCCGCGGGTGGTGCGCGGGGTGAGGTCGCCGGGGGTGGGCTCGATGGCGTCGGAGAGCCGGCCGCGCAGCGCGTCGACCGCCTCGCGGGGGTCGACGGCGAGGTCGTCGCGCAGCAGGTGGCCGCCCGCGACCCGGGCCAGGCCGGGCTCGAGCTCCCCCACCGATCGCCGGTCGAGCGCGCGGGGCGCGGACCCCAGCCCGGCCAGCAGGTCGGCCTGGCGCGTCACCTCCTGCAGGTCGGCGGCGTCGTGCCCCACCAGCAGGGTGCCGCGGGTGTGCAGCGTGAGGCCGAGCCGCTCGGCCCAGGTGTGCCACAGGCGCGCCGACGCGCGGCCGTGGGCGTGCAGGTCGGGCTCGCCGTGCCAGACCTCGGCGTCGGGTGCCAGCATGCCGGCCGCTGCGTGGGTCGCGCCGGAGCACGGTGCCGGGTCGAGCACGCGCACCCGGTGGCCGCGGCGGCGCAGCTCGTCGGCGCAGGCCAACCCGATGATGCCGGCACCCAGCACCGTCACCCGCAGCCCCGACCTCTGGCCGGTCGTGGTCACCGCGTCAGCCCAGCGTCGCCACGAGCTCTCCGGCAGCGGCGAGTGGATCTCGGGTGTTCCACAGACCTCCGATCACCGCGACCCCGTGGGCACCGGCAGCGCGGGCCTGGGCCGCGCGCTCGGGTGTCACACCCCCGATCGCCACCAGGGGCAGCAGCCCGGCCGCCTCGGTGAGAGCAGCCGGCCCGAGAGGCGCGGGCAGACCCGCCTTGCTCGTGGTCGCCCAGACCGGACCGAGGCCGGCGTAGCTCGCCCCGGCGAGCGCGGCCCGCTCCACGTCGGCGCGGCTGCGGCAGGTGGCCCCCACGAGCAGCTCGGCAGCGAGGCGTCGAGCCGCGGCCACCGGCAGGTCGTCTGCGCCGAGGTGCACCCCGTCGGCGCCGGCGGCAAGCGCCACGTCGACGCGGTCGTTGACCACGACGCAGGCGCCGTGAGGGCGTACGGCACCGATCACCAGCTCGGTGAGGGCGAGCACCTCACGGTCGGTGCCCTCCTTGGCGCGCACCTGGAAGCCGTCGACGCCGGCGCGGGCCAGGTCGGGCAGCAGGGAGAGGTCGTCCCTGGTGGAGACAAGGCAGAAGACACGTGGCAGCACTGGAATCACTTCCTTCGCCGGCATGACCCGGATCAGGTACGACGGTCGGAGCGGTTTCAGCTCCCTCTCAGCCCGCTACCGCGGACTCCCGTGTGGACGCCACCGACCGTAGCAGCGTCGCCAGCTCACGTCACGCAGGGACCACCAGCACGGCCGAGGTCTCCAGCTCGAGCGCCACGTCGTCGCCCGGCCGCAGTCCGAGCACGCTGCTGCTGGCCACCTGGCAGACCACGTCGGTGCCGTCGGCGAGGGCGCAGTGCACCCGGGAGAAGGGCCCCAGGAATGCCACGGAGACGACCCGGGCGGTGCCCGAGGACGTACGCTCCCCCACCGGCCTCGGCGTCAGGGCCTCGGGCCGCACCAACGCCAGCCCGGCGCCCTCGACCGACCCGGGCAGGGCCTCGAGGTCGTGGCCCAGCACCTGCACGCGACCCGCGCGCACGGTCGCCGGCAACGGCGTCGAGAGACCGACGAACTCCCCGACGAACGGCGTGGCCGGCTGGGTGTAGAGCTCGGCCGGCGGCGCGAGCTGCTCCAGGCGACCGGCGTTCATCACGCCCACCCGGTCGGCGACCGCCAGCGCCTCCTCCTGGTCGTGGGTCACGAAGACGGCCGTGGTGCCCACCTCCAGCTGGATGCGCCGGATCTCGTCACGCAGCTGCACGCGCACCTTCGCGTCGAGCGCCGAGAGGGGCTCGTCGAGCAGCAGCACCGCCGGCTCCACGGCCAGGGCCCGGGCCAGCGCCACCCGCTGCTGCTGCCCACCGGAGAGCTGGTGGGCGTAGCGATCGGCGTGCTCCGAGAGCCCGACGAGCTCGAGCTTCTCGCCCGCCCGGCGACGACGCTCGGCCTTCGACACGTTGCGCAGGCGCAGCCCGAACGCGACGTTGTCGAGCACGCTCAAGTGCGGGAAGAGGCTGTAGGCCTGGAACACCATCCCCATGTCGCGCTTGTTGGCCGGCACCCGGTCCAGGTCGCGCCCACCCACCCGGACGGTGCCCGAGGTCTGCCGGTCGAGGCCGGCGAGGATCCGCAGTGCGGTGGTCTTGCCACAGCCCGACGGGCCGAGCAGCGCGATCATCTCTCCCGGCTCGGCGTGCAGCGTGAAGCCGTCCAGGGCCCGCACGTCGCCGTAGACCCGGGTCAGGTCGGTGAGCTCGACGGCAAGCCCGTTGCGGGTGGCGGCCAGGGTCTGTTCAGTCACGAGGTCTGTCCTTTCCTGCGGTCCCGGCCCACGAACGAGAGGGCGAGCAGGGCCAGCGAAATGACGACGATGGAGGCGAACGAGCCCGCCACCGACGTGGCGGCGTCGTACTTGTAGATCTGGGCCAGGGCCACCGGCATCGTCACGAAGTTGAGCAGCGAGGCGAAGACGAACTCACCGAGCACGAGCGCGATGGAGATGAACGCCGCACCCATCACACCCGGGACGATGTTGGGCAGCACCACCCGCACGATCACGGTGAACCAGGTGCCACCCAGCGAGCGCGTGGCCTCCGAAAGGGTGACCAGGTCGATGGCACCGAGCGAGGCGTCGAGCGAGCGGTAGGCGTACGGCAGCACCAGCACGACGTAGGCGAAGGTAAGCGTCAGCGGTGAGTCGCCGAAGAGGTAGGTCACCCACGAGTAGACGTTGGCGATGCCGACGACGATCACCAGTGCCGGGATCGCCAACGGCAGCAAACACAGGAACTCGACCAGGCGGTTGAGGTGCGGCAACCGCAGTCGCACCCAGATCATCGTGGGCACCAGGAGGACGACCATCCCGGCGACGGTGAGCAGGGCCAGGAGCACCGAGGCGATGATCGACTCACGCAGCATGTCGTCGGCCACCAGGTTGGTCCACGCGTCCCACGTCCGGCCCTCGGCATCACCGCGGGCGCGGGTGGAGAAGTCGAGCATCGCGAGCAGCGGCAACGCGAAGTAGGTGGCGAAGGCCAGCAGCAGGACGGCGCGGACGACCGTGAACGTACGGCTCGTCACGTCATCCACCTCGCAGCCCGGCGCAGCAGCAACGCGTAGCCCGCCATCACGACCGACACCACCACGATCATCTGCAGGGCGAGCGCGAACCCGAGGTTCGCCTGCCCCAGCAGCACCTCGCTGGTCAGGGCCGAGCGGATGAAGAGCGGCGTGATCGGGTTGCCCTGGCTCACCAGGACGGCGGCCGTGGCATAGGCAGCGAAGGCGTTGGCGAAGAGCAGCAGCGCGCCGCCCAGGAAGGGCGGCGTGAGCAGCGGGAAACCGACGTGGCGCCAGAACTGCCACGTGGTGGCGCCCAGGTTCGTCGCGGCCTCGCGCCACTGTGGACGCAGACCCGCGAGCGCGGGGGTGAAGACGATGACCATGAGCGGGATCTGGAAGTAGACGTAGACGACGATCAGCCCGCGCAGGCCGTAGAGCCAGCCACTGCCGAAGATGTCGATGCCTGCCGAGGTGCGCAGGATCTCGGTCAGCACCCCGGCCCCGCCGATCAGGGCGATGAACGCGAAGGCCAGGGTGACGCCGCCGAACTGGGCGAGCACGCCACAGACCGAGAGCGTGGTGCGCCGCAGCAGGCTCTCCTCGCCCAGACTCACGACGAGGTAGGCCAGTAACCCTCCCAGGACGGCGCCGATGGCGGCGGTGCTGCCAGCGAGGACGAGGCTGTTGCCCAGGGCGGAGGTGGCGCCCTCCGAGGTGAGCGCCTCCACGTTGCCCCAGGTGAACCCACCGTCACCGTCGAGGAAGGCCCCGACGACGACCGTGATCGTCGGCACCAGCAGGAAGACGGTGAGGAAACCGAAGAACGGCACGACAGCCGCGTACCGGCCGAGGGTGGCCCCCCGCCCGGCACGCGGCTTGGCCGTGACAGTGCTCAGCTGATGACCTTCGACCAGTTGTCGGCCAGGTAGGCACCGGCTTCCTCGGTCTGCTCGTTGGTCGGGTAGACCGGGTCACCCTCGACGGGCGGCAGCTTGTCGTAGGCCTCCTGGTCGACGGTGCCAGCCTCGGCCATCGCGTCGGCGCGCACCGGACGGGCACCGCTGGCGAGGTAGAGGTTCTGGCCCTCGTCACTGTAGAGGAACTCCTGCCACAGGCGCGCGGCGGCCGGGTGCGGGGCGTCGGCGTTGATCGCCTGGAAGTAGTAGCCGCCCACGACCGCCTCGGCCGGGACGACGGTCTTCCACGTTGAGACGTTCTTCGCAGCAGCGGCACCCAGGTAGTCCCAGTCGATGACGACGGGGGTCTCGCCGTTCTCGATCGTGGCCGAGTCCGGGTCGACGGGCAGGAAGTTGCCGGCCTTCTTGAGGTCGGCGAAGAAGTCGACGCCCGGGGCGATGTCGTCGGCCGACCCGCCGTTGCCGATCGCGGCCATCATCACGCCGCTGAACGCGGCGCCGGCCTGGGTCGGGTCACCGTTGAGCGCGACCTTGCCCTTGTAGGCCGGCTTGAGCAGGTCCTTGAGGCTGGTCACGTCCGGCACCTTGGACGAGTCGTAGCCGATCGCCATGTAGCCGCCGTAGTCGTTGACCCAGAGGCCGTCGGGGTCCTTGAGGTCATCGGGGATGGAGTCCCAGGTCTCGACCTTGTACTCGGCGAACATGTCGGTGTTGGCCAGGGCCACGCTCTGGCCCAGGTCGAAGACGTCGGGGGCACGGTCGGTGCCCTTGAGCTGCTCGGCGGCGTTGATCTCCTCCTGGCTCGACGCCGTCGGCTGCGCGGAGTTGACCTCGATGTCGTACTTCTCCTCGAAGGTGGAGATCAGCTCGCCGTAGTTGGCCCAGTCCGGGGGCAGGGCGATGACGTTGAGCTCGCCCTCCTCCTGGGCAGCCTCGACGAGGCCCTCCATGCCGCCGAAGTCCTCGGCGGAGGTGGCCGCGGCGGAGCTGTTGTCACCTGAGTCGTTGTCGTCGTCCGGGGCTGCGCACGCTCCCGCGGCGGCCAGGGTCGCCAGGGCGGCGATCGAGACGAGTGAGCGACGAATCTTCACTGAACCCTCCAAGTTGCTGACGTGTGTCAGGCGGAGCATGCGGGCGGCACGTGGCCGTCCGGGTCTGCTCACCTGTCGGGCGGGTGTCCGGCGCGTGAACACTGGGACACCCGTCCTGAAGCGTGTGTTCGCCGTCTCACCGTACCCCCCGGGGGTAGTGAGCGACCCCTGCGCGCTCCGCGGAGCTGGACAGTGGCACCGACCAGCCGTCCGGGATGCGCGCGAAGCGGCGTATCCTGACCACTCGTGAGCGCTCCTGCATCCGGCCCTGAGTTCCGCTACTCCGACCTGCTGCCGACCCACGGGTCGAACGGCGAGGAGCAGACCCCCTACCGCCTGGTGACCACCGAGGGTGTCAGCACCTTCGAGGTCGACGGCCGCACCTTCCTCAAGGTCGAGCCCGAGGCCATCGAGCGGCTCACCACCGAGGCGATGCACGACATCTCCCACTACCTGCGCCCCGGCCACCTGCGCCAGCTCCGCAAGATCATCGACGACCCCGAGTCGTCGGGCAACGACCGCTTCGTCGCGCTCGACCTGCTCAAGAACGTCAACATCTCCGCCGGCGGCGTGCTGCCGATGTGCCAGGACACCGGCACCGCGATCGTGATGGGCAAGAAGTCCGAGGGCGTGCTCACCGGCGCCGACGACGCGGAGGCAATCAGCCGGGGTGTCTTCGACGCCTACACCAAGCTCAACCTGCGCTACTCCCAGCTCGCGCCGCTCACGACGTACGAGGAGAAGAACACCGGCACCAACCTGCCGGCGCAGATCGAGATCTACTCGACGCCACAGGACTCCGGGAAGCCGGAGTACAAGTTCCTCTTCATGGCCAAGGGTGGCGGCTCGGCCAACAAGTCCTTCCTCTTCCAGGAGACGAAGGCAATCCTCAACCCGGACTCGATGCTGAAGTTCCTGGACGAGAAGATCCGTTCCCTCGGCACCGCCGCCTGCCCGCCCTACCACCTCGCCGTGGTCATCGGCGGCACGTCGGCGGAGTACGCCCTCAAGACCGCGAAGTACGCCTCGGCGCACTACCTCGACGACCTCCCGACCGAGGGCTCGATGGGGGCGCACGCCTTCCGCGACACCGAGCTGGAGCAGCAGGTCTTCGAGCTGACCCAGTCGTTCGGCATCGGCGCCCAGTTCGGCGGCAAGTACTTCTGCCACGACGTGCGCGTCGTCCGCCTGCCGCGCCACGGCGCCTCCTGCCCGGTCGCCATCGCGGTCTCCTGCTCCGCCGACCGCCAGGCACTCGGCAAGATCACGCCGCAGGGCGTCTTCCTCGAGCAGCTCGAGACCGACCCGGCGCAGTACATGCCCGACGCCGGTATCGCCGAGGACATCGCCGGCGGCGAGGTCGTCAAGGTCGACCTCAACCAGCCGATGAGCGAGATCCTCGCCCAGCTCTCGCAGTATCCCGTCAAGACCCGTCTGTCGCTGACCGGCCCGCTGGTCGTGGCCCGCGACATCGCGCACGCCAAGATCAAGGAGCGCCTCGACGCCGGCGAGCCGATGCCCGACTACATGAAGAACCACCCGGTCTACTACGCCGGCCCCGCCAAGACGCCCGAAGGCATGGCGTCGGGCTCCTTCGGCCCGACCACCGCCGGGCGCATGGACTCCTACGTCGAGCAGTTCCAGGCTGCCGGCGGTTCGATGGTGATGCTGGCCAAGGGCAACCGCTCGAAGGTCGTCACCGAGGCCTGCGGCTCCCACGGCGGCTTCTACCTCGGCTCGATCGGCGGCCCCGCCGCGCGTCTGGCCCAGGACTGCATCAAGAGCCAGGAGGTCATCGAGTACCCCGAGCTCGGCATGGAAGCCGTCTGGAAGATCGAGGTCGAGGACTTCCCCGCCTTCATCGTGGTCGACGACAAGGGCAACGACTTCTTCACCGACCCCTCCGGCGCCGTCACGGTCCCGATCACGGGGATCCGGGTCCGCTCGAAGGAGCGCTGAGCTCTCTCCTCTGACGCTCCTCCGCACAACGTGTGACGATCCGGCTGTCAGGGCAACCGGATCGTCACACGTTGTGGGGCAGAGGACAGCCCCGCGTCACCAGCGCCTCACGGATCTGGGCAAAGAAGTCGTCGGGCGCCACCCGCAGGCCCAACAGCGGAAGCCGCAGAACGAGGTGGGAGTCCAAGGTGAGGGCGTTCTGACGCAGAGCGTCCCCCACCACCACCGAGGCCCAGGTGTGGTGGATCCCGTCAACCTCGACGACAACGTCCCACGGCTCCCAGCAGACGTCGAGGTACCAGCGGCCGCGGGGACCTCGGCGTACGACCTGACGGCTGGGCTCAGGCAGACCTCGCCGCCGGCACTCGCGGGCGAGTTCCCCCTCTCCCAGGGACCGGACGCCGTGCAGCAGGTCCAGCACGCAGTCGTGCAGGAGGGCGCGCCGCCGGTCACGGCGCACTCCCAGCAGGGCGACGCCGACGCGTTCAGCCGTCGTGAGGCCTTGTTGCACCGCCATGGTCGGCAACAGCACCGCCTGACGGTCGCTGACCGCCCAGAGCGCGGCGCGCACCGCGGCGACCTCGGGGCGCGTACGCGGCACTCCCCGTCCGACAACTACGTCTGGGGACCACAGCCGGGTGCGCCGGATGTCGACGCCCGCGGCGCGGCGCGACCGGGAGTCGGGCGGCACGGAGACGCGTACAACCTCGGTCGAGAAGCCCGTGAGTCCACCGGCGAGCAGGGCGGAGGCGCCGTCGAGGTGGGCACGCGGACCACCCTCGAGGACGGCCGCCCACCAAGTGCCCTCGCGGGAGAGGAGACCGGTCGTCAACTGGATCACCTGCGAGTGGACCCGCTGCCAGCGGCGGGCCTCCACCTGCGCACGGAGGTGACCGCGAGTGACGCCGAGGCGACGGAGTTGGGTGAGGGAGACGACCCCACCCTGCTCGGCGGCCTGGGAGTCGAGGGCGGTGGGCACGGCCCTCAGCGTGCCAACTCCGAGCCGACGTCGCTGGCGCCCTGTGGACAACGAACAACGTGTGACGATCTGGCCGTCGGAGCCACCGAATCGTCACACGTTATCAGAGGAGACGGCTCAGCCGCCGAGGGCGGAGAGCAGCGCCCGGTTGAAGGCGGGGATGTCGTCGGGGTTGCGACTGGAGATGAGGTTGCCGTCGACGACGACCTCCTCGTCGACCCACTCGCCACCCGCGTTGCGGATGTCGGTCTGCAGGCTCGGCCAGGAGGCGACGCGCTTGCCGCGCACCTGGTCGGCCTCGACCAGGGTCCAGGCGGCGTGGCAGATCGCGGCGACGGGCTTGCCGCTGGCGGCGAAGTCGCGGACGAAGGCGACGGCGTCGGAGTCCATCCGGAGCGCGTCGGGGTTGGCGACCCCGCCGGGCAGCACGAGCGCGTCGTAGTCGTCGACCGAGGCGTCCGCGACCTTGCCGTCGGCCGACTTGTCCTCGGCGGCGTCGAGGTGGTTGAAGAGCTTGACCGTGCCGCCGTCGGGCGAGAGCAGCTCGGCGGTGTGACCGGCACCCTCGACCGCAGCCCACGGCTCGGTGAGCTCGACCCGCTCCACCCCCTCGGAGGCGGTCAGGAATGCGACCTTGCGTGCGTCAGCCATGAGTTTCTCCTTCTCGTCGGAACACTCCTTGCCGCCTACCCGACTGGCTCAGTGGCAAACGCCGCGACAAGCCCCCAAGGCTGGGACCTCACCTCTCTTTCGGTCTGCGATGCGGACGACCGCGTCGTGGACGACGCCGACCTCACTAAGGTCTCGACCATCTCGGGAGATGCTTGACCGGACCACTGGCGTGGTCGGTCAGGTCGGCGCATTCCCCATCCCTCAACAGATCGGAGAATGCCGACCATGGCTGCCATGCGTGTCCAGACGCCCGGCCTCTTGTGCCTGCTCGTCCTCGCGCTCGGCGCTCCCTCGGACGTGGCCGAGGGAGGCTTCCAGTCCCACATGTCCGGCATGGATGCCAAGAAGGTCCGGGTCTGGTATTGAAGACCCCAAGGCTTCGGCATGAGCATCTACTACGACGCCGTCACGTTCACCCACCGTCGGCGCCGGACCCCTGCGGTCCGTGACGTCACGTGGTCCCCCGGAAGCGCCCGCACCGCGTTGCTGGGGCCCAACGGGGCCGGCAAGAGCACCCTGATGCGGTTGGGCGCCGGCCTCCTGCGACCCGAGTCCGGCACCGTGCGGAGTTCGCACGGACGACCGGTGCAGGACGAGGTGGGGTGGATGCCTCAGGACGTCCTGCCCGTGCCTGGTCTGAAGGCGTGGGAGCAGGTCGCGTACGCCGGTTGGCTGCGCGGTCTCTCCCGGGCGGCTGCTGCCCGAGCAGCCGATCAGGCGCTCGACCAAGTGGGGCTGACCGACCAGCGTGAGCTGCGCACCAGCACGCTCTCCGGGGGCCAACGACGGCGTGTAGGGCTCGCCCAGGCGCTCGTGTCGGAGCCGTCAATCCTGTTGCTCGACGAACCCACGGCGGGTCTCGACCCGGCACAACGCCGCAGGTTTCGCGAGGTGCTGGCGGGCATCCCTGCTTCGACAGGAATCGTGGTCTCCACCCACCAGGTGGAGGACCTCGTGGAACTCTTCGACCTGGTGGTGGTGCTCGACGGCGGTCGCCTGACCTGGCAGGGCACGATGGAGGAGTTCCTGACTCACGGCAACGACCCGAGTCGGCGCGCCGAGTCGGCCTACGAGGACCTCCTCGGCGGCGACCTGTGACGATCTCCTCCCCACTCACCCGATCGTGGATGGCTGGTCGGATCCGCACCAGCTTGGCCTACTGGCTCTCACCGCTCTTCCTGGCGATCCCCTTCCTGGGCCTCCAGGGTCCCCCGTACACCTCGGATCCGTATGCCTCGCCCTCACCGCAAGCGCCACCGTCCCGGTGATCGTGCTGGCGCCCCTGGCCGCGATGTGCGCAGCCTGGGAGGGTGATCGTCTGCGTCGCGCACGGTGGCTGGACCAACCCCGGCGGCGGGGCCTGCCGCGGGTGGCCCTCGCCGCGGCGGCACCCACGGTGGCCGTCGCCACGACTGCGCTGTTCATCGGCGTCATGGCACTCACGGCGCCGCTGTTGCCCACGCCGCGTGTGGTCGCGCAGACGGTGCTGGTTCTGTGGGCTTGGATTCTCCTCGGCTTCGGCGTCGGTCTCCATGTGCGCGCCGTCATTGTCATGCCCGCGTTGCTGCTGGGAGGCTACGTCTGGTTCACCCTGCCGATCGCCCTCGAGCCCCTGTGGATGCGTCACCTGGGTGGGGCCCTCTTCTCCTGCTGCCATGTCGACCGGGAGCTCGACCCCCGTGCCACCGCCGCCGTGCTCGTGGTGGCTGCCGGGGTGGCGGTCGTGGGTGCCGTGGCGGTGGCGCTGGCCGATCGTGCTGCTCCGACGCACCATCTGCTGGTCGGAGTCCCCGTCCTGGCGGCGTCACTCGTCGTCGGGTCCCTTCTGGTCGACCACCTCGGGGCCGACCCGGACCGGCCCCGCCCCGTCGCCGACGACTGCACCGAGTCGCGACCCGCCTTCTGCCTCTATCCCGAGCATGCCGACCTGCGGGAGGACCTGGTGGCCCTCGCCCCGCGGGTGGCCACGTGGCAGGACCTGGGCATCGAGGTGCCGCCCACGTACGAGGAGGGCGGTGGCCCCACCCCGGGTCACCTGTTCGTCCACTCGAGCTTCACACCGGGCGACACCGCCGTCGCGGTCGCCGACGCCACGTTTGCCACCGTCGGCCCGGTCACCAGCACCTGCACCCAGGGCGTACGCCCCGCCGCACGACGCGCACGACAGGAACTGCTCGCGTGGGGGGCTCTCGACCTCGGGACCACAGCGACTCACCTGCGTGATGTGCTGTCGAGACCCGCGGTCGCCGAGGCAGACAAGGCGCCCTCCGCACCGACGGCGCTCGCCTCCTGGGTGGGGGACCGTCTGGAGCTCCTGGACGTCTGTCCCCCGCGGAGTGCGCCATGATCTGGTGGTTGCGCACCCGCAACGCCGCCGCCATCCTGGCCGCCGTCGTCGGTGTCCCGCTCATGTCGGCCCTCGTCGGCGGTCAGGTCGTCCCCACAGTCGACGCGCTGCGTGCCCTGCCGATGCCGTTGGCCATCCTGGTCCCGTTCGTGGCCACGGTGACGGTCACTTCCGGTCTGCAGCGCGCTGTGGAGGACGTCGAGGGCATGGCCACCCGACGCGTTCACCTGTGGGACGTCGGTCTGATCGCCGTGGCCCTCGGAATCGGCCTGACGCTCTGCCTGGCGCTGGCGTGGTGGACGTCGTCGTCCCTGCTGGTCACGACGGGCCGCAACATGGTCGCACTGACCGCGCTGGCACTTCTTCTTGCTCGTCGGGTGGGCCACACCCCAGCCACGACGACGGTCGCGGCCTACGTGATCATCTGCACCCTCTTCGGGCGACAGCTCGACGGATCGATCGCGCTGTGGGCCTGGCCCATGCGCACCGACCTCGCTCCCCTCCTGACCATCTCACTGCTGACCGTGTCGGCACTCGCCCTGGCCCCGTGGCGGGGTTGGTCCCGGGTGGCTACGGTCGAACCATGAGGTCCTCCGGTGAGCAGAACCAGCGTTTCCGTACCGAGCACGACTCCATGGGCGAGGTGCAGGTGCCGGCCGACGCCCTGTGGCGAGCCCAGACCCAGCGTGCGATCGAGAACTTCCCGATCTCAGGCACCACCCTGGAGCCCCGCCACGTCCGCGCCCTGGGCCTGGTCAAGCGGGCCGCCGCCCGCGCCAACGGCGAGCTCGGGGTGCTCGACGAGGCCCGCGCCGCCGCGATCGAGTCCGCCGCGGCCACGGTCGCCGCGGGCGAGCACCTCGACCACTTCCCGCTCGACGTCTTCCAGACCGGGTCGGGCACCAGCTCCAACATGAACACCAACGAGGTGCTGGCCTCACTCGCCTCGACCGACGAGCTCACGGTCCACCCCAACGACCACGTCAACGCCTCACAGTCGTCCAATGACACCTTCCCCACCTCCATCCACGTCGCCGCGACGCTGGCCGTGGTGGAGGACCTGCTGCCCTCGCTGGACGTGCTCGCCTCCTCGCTGGAGCGCAAGGCCGAGGAGTTCGCAGGCGTAGTGAAGTCGGGGCGTACGCACCTGATGGACGCCACGCCGGTGATGCTCGGGCAGGAGTTCGGGGGGTACGCCGCCACGGTGCGGCTCGCGGTCGAGCGGCTGGAGTCCGTGCTGCCCCGCGTGCGGGAGCTGCCGCTGGGCGGCACCGCCGTCGGCACCGGCATCAACACCCCGCCCGGCTTCGCCGTCCGCGTGATCGAGGTGCTGGCCGAGCTGACCGGCCAGCCGTTCACCGAGACCCGCAACCACTTCGAGGCCCAGGGCACCCGCGACTCGCTCGTCGAGCTCTCCGGCGTGCTGCGGACGTACGCCGTCGGGCTGACGAAGATCTGCAACGACCTGCGCTGGATGTCGTCGGGCCCCACGACCGGGCTCGCGGAGATCCACCTGCCCGACCTGCAGCCCGGGTCGAGCATCATGCCGGGCAAGGTCAACCCGGTGCTGCCGGAGGCGACGCTGATGGTCTGCGCCCAGGTCGTCGGCAACGACGCCGCGGTGGCCTGGGGCGGCGCGGCCGGCAACTTCGAGCTCAACGTGATGATGCCGGTGATGGCCCGCAACGTGCTCGAGTCGATCCAGGTCCTCGCAAACTCCTCTCGCCTGCTCGCCGAGCGCTGCGTCGACGGCATCACCGCCGACGCCGAGCGGATGCGCCGCTACGCGGAGTCGTCGCCGTCGGTGGTCACGCCCCTCAACAAGTACATCGGCTACGAGGCGGCCGCCAAGGTCGCCAAGCAGGCGCTCGCCGAGGGCGCGACGATCCGCGAGACCGTGGTCGCGATGGGCTTCGTCGAGCGCGGCGAGGTCACCGAGGAACAGCTCGACGCCGCTCTCGACGTGGAGTCGATGACCCACCCCTGACGTGCCTCACGCGGCCGCGACGGACCTATCCTGACGGGCATGCTGACCGGTCTCCTCGCCGCCGACCCCACCCGTTTCGTCGAGGTCGCAGGACGCCGCCTGAGCCACCCCGACCTGCTGGCCGCAGCGACCGCGGTGGCTGACGACCTGGTCGACCACTCCCGGGTGGCGCTGCTCGCCACCCCCACGCTCGAGACCGTCGTGGCGGTGACCGGTGCCTTGCTCGCGGGTGTGGAGGTCGTGCCGGTGCCGCCGGACTCCGGCGCCGCCGAGCTGCGTCACATGCTGGCCGACAGCGCACCCGAGGCCTGGCTGGGCGAGTCGCCCCACGAGACGGGCGACGAGCAGAGCCTGCCCCGGGTGCGGGTCGACGTGGCCGCCCGCGCCGACGTGCAGCTCGACCCGGTGGACGACGAGGCGACCGCCTTCGTCATGTACACCTCCGGCACGACCGGTCTGCCCAAGGGCGTGCTGCAGTCGCGGCGCGCGGTGATGGCCGGCCTGGACGCCCTCGTCGACGCCTGGGCGTGGACCGCCGACGACGTGCTGGCCCACGGCCTGCCGCTCTTCCACGTGCACGGCCTGATCCTCGGCACCCTCGGCCCGCTGCGGGTCGGCGGCAGCCTCGTCCACACCGGTCGCGGCACCCCCGAGGCGTACGCTGCCGCGGCCCGCGCCGGCGCCACCCTCTTCTTCGCGGTGCCGACGATCTGGTCGCGCGTCGCCGACTCCCCCGACGACGCGAAGGCCCTGCGCGACGCGCGGCTGCTGGTGTCCGGCAGCGCCGCCCTGCCGGTGCCGGTCTTCGACCGCCTCGCCGAGCTGACCGGCCACGAGGTCGCCGAGCGCTACGGCATGAGCGAGTCGCTGATCACCGTGGCCACCCGCGCCGACGGCGTACGCCAGGCCGGCTGGGTCGGTGTGCCGGTGGCCGGCGTCGAGGTGCGGCTGCGGGACGACTCCGGCGCCGAGGTGCCGCGTGACGGCGAGAGCGTCGGGCGCCTCGAGGTGCGCGGCGCCACGCTCTTCTCCGGCTACCTCAACCGGCCCGACGCCACCGCGGAGACGTGGACCGACGACGGCTGGTTCGTCACCGGCGACGTGGCGGTCATGGCTCCCGACGGCCGCATCCGGATCGTCGGCCGCGAATCGGTCGACCTCATCAAGTCGGCCGGCTACCGCATCGGCGCCGCCGAGATCGAGTCGACGTTGCTGGGTCATCCGGCGGTCGCGGAGGTGGCCGTGGTCGGCGCGCCCGACGCCGACCTGGGGCAGCGCGTGGTGGCGTACGTCGTGGCGGGGGGCTCCGCGACCCCGGACGAGGCGCTGGCCCGCGAGCTGGTCGACCACGTCGGCGCGGAACTGTCGCTGCACAAGCGGCCGCGGGAGGTCCGGTTCGTCGACGACCTGCCCCGCAACGAGATGGGCAAGGTGCAGAAGCAGCGGCTGCTCGACGACTGACCGGTCAGAACCGTCGGGCTCAGCGGGCGGTGAGCAGCTGGCGTACGAGGCTGTCGAGCTCGTCGTGGGTGGTGGGTCGCCGCACGATGGTGCGCACCACCACCAGGCCCAGCAGCACGTCGGTGGCCAGGACCGTGTCGACGCCCTCGTCGAGCTCACCCCGCTCGCATGCCACCGTCAGGCGGTGGGTGACGCCCCCCTCGTGGGCACCGCGCAGCAGCTCGTCGAGGTGCTGGGCCAGCGGCTCGTCGCTGGCGGCCGCCCCCAGCAGTGACCGCAGGACGTCGCGGCCTCCCGGACGGTCCAGGTCGAGCATGTGGGCGATCCACGTCGTCACGTCGTGCACCACGTCACCGGTGTCGACGACGGCCAGCTCAGTGTCCCAGAGCAGGCCCTCGACCAGGCAGTCGGCCACCAGCTCGGCCTTGCCACCCCACCACCGGTAGATCGTCTGCTTGCCGACGTGGGCCGCGGCGGCGACCCCCTGGATGGTGAGTCCTTCATAGCCCTTGGCCAGGAATTCGCCGGCCACGGCCTCGAGGATGGCCCGACGGGCGTCGTCACTGCGCACCGGTCCGCTACGGTGCGCGTGTGCCTCGGGGTTGGCCATGGGCGGATACTACTCGTTGACGAGACGAGACGTTGCGTACCATCTTCCCGGGCTGACGTCCCGACCTGCCTTGCTCTCCACCGAGAAAGTGCCCCTGATGGCCGAATTCCTCTACCGGCTCGGACGAGCCTCCTCCCGACGCGCCTGGCTCGTGCTCACGACCTGGCTCACCATCCTCGGGCTCGCGGTGGGCGCGTTCGCGACCTTCGGCGGAACGCTGACCTCGTCGGTCACGATCCCCGACACCGAGACCACCCGGGTCGCCGACACCCTGGCCAAGGAGTTCCCAGCGGCCAGTGGCGGCACCGCCCAGGTCGTCTTCACCACCACCGACGGCGAGGCCCTCACCGAGGAGCAGGGCCGGGCGATCTCCGACGTCCTGGCCCAGGCCGCGGACATGCCCGGCGTGCGCACGGTCATCGACCCCTACGCGGTGGAGGAGCAGCTGGCCGACGGGCGTGCGCGGCTGGAGAAGGGCCGCAGCCAGTTCGAGCGCGGCGAGCGCCAGCTCGAGCAGGGCGAGGAGCAGGTCGCCGAGGCCCGCGCCCAGCTGCGGCGCGCCCAGCGCCAGCTCGACGCCGCCCGCGCCCGCCTCGACGCCACCGGGGCGCCGGCCGCGGCGTACGCCGAGGTCGACGCGCAGCAGGAACAGCTCGACGCCCAGCGTGAGCAGCTCGAGCAGGGTGCCGTGGGCGTGGAGCAGGGACGCGCGCAGCTGGAGGAGCAGCGCACCGTCCTGGAGGACTCCACCACCGTCACCGAGCTCGCCGCCGGCGCCAGCCAGATCTCCGAGGACGGAAGCACCGCGCTCGGCGCCGTGATCTTCACCGACGAGATCGTCGAGGTCGACGTCGACCAGAAGGCCGACGTCGCCGAGGTCTTCGACGAGGCCGAGATCGAGGGCGTCGAGGTGCACGGCTCCGCCGAGCTCCTCCAGGTGATCCCCCAGGTCTTCGGTGTGGGCGAGGCGGTCGGCCTGGCCGTCGCCGCCGTCACCCTCTTCGTCATGCTCGGCACCCTCGTCGGCGCCGGGTTGCCGCTCGTCAACGCGCTGGTCGGCGTCGGCGTGGGCGTCGCGGGCGCGATGGCCTTCAGCGGCACCGTCGACATGATGTCGGTGACGCCCGTGCTCGGCCTGATGCTCGGTCTCGCGGTCGGCATCGACTACTCCCTCTTCATCATCAACCGCCACAAGACGCAGATGCGTGCCGGCATGGACCTCGAGGAGTCCATCGGCCTGGCCAACGGGACCTCCGGCAACGCGGTCGTCTTCGCCGGCGCCACCGTCGTCACCGCGCTGGCCGCCCTCAACATCACCGGCATCAGCTTCCTCGGCCTGATGGGCACCGTCGGCGCGGCCTGCGTCGTGATCGCGGTGCTCGTCGCGGTGACGCTGACCCCGGCGTTGCTGCGCCTCGTGGGCCACCGGATCGTGCCGAAGAAGCAGCGCGGCAAGGTCGTGCACCTGACCCACAGCACCACCGGCACGAAGCCGCTGGGCACCGGCCGCGCCGTGCTCCAGGTGTTGCTGGGCGTCGCCGCACTCGTCGTGCTGGCGCTCCCCGCCCTCGACATGCGCCTCGGCCTGCCCGACGGCTCCCAGGAGCCCGAGGACTCCGCGCCCTACGCGGCGTACACCACCGTCGAGCGCGAGTTCGGCCCCGGCTTCAACGGGCCCCTGGTGCTCGTCGCGGAGTACCCGACGGTGCTCGACGACGAGGCCGGCATCGCCGCGCAGGCCAAGATCGGACGCCTGCTCACCGACACCGAGGGTGTCGAGGCCGTCGCCCCGATCGGTGTCTCGAAGTCGGCCTGGCTGGTCGCCTTCCAGGTCTTCCCCACCGAGGGCCCCAACGGCGTCGTCACCGAGGAGCTGGTGCGCGAGCTGCGTGAACTCGGCCCCGAGGTGGGTCCGGGCGTGGAGGTCGGGGTCGCCGGCAACGCCAGCGGCGCGATCGACGTCTCCGAGGTGCTCTCCGACGCCCTGCCCGGCTACCTGACCCTGGTCGTGGGCCTGTCACTGGTCATCATGGTGCTGGCCTTCCGCTCGATCCTGGTGCCGCTGACCGCAGCTCTCGGCTTCGTGCTGTCGCTCTTCGCGACCTTCGGCGCACTGACCGCGATCTTCCAGTGGGGCTGGCTCTCCGACCTCTTCGGGATCCACTCCCCCGGCCCGATCCTGAGCTTCCTGCCGGTGATCGTGATCGGCATCCTCTTCGGCCTGGCGATGGACTACCAGCTCTTCCTGGTCTCCGGCATGCGCGAGGCCTTCGTGCACGGGGCACCCGCGCGGGTGGCGGTGCGCCACGGCTTCAACGCCGGTCGGGTCGTGGTCACCGCCGCGGCGATCATCATGATCTCGGTCTTCGCGGGCTTCATCTTCAGCCACACTGCGATGATCCGCTCGATGGGCTTCGCCCTGGCCTTCGGCGTGCTCGTGGACGCCTTCGTGGTGCGGATGCTGGTGATCCCCGGTCTCATGCACCTGCTCGGCGACGCCGCCTGGTGGATGCCGAAGTGGCTCGACCGGCTCGTGCCGAACGTGGACGTCGAGGGCGCTGCGCTGGAGCGCAACCACCCCAGCGAGGCCATCGAGCACGACGAGGGCGACCCCACCTACGCCTGACCCACTCACGCCCCAACAGAAATGGTCGTCGACCCGCTCATCCATCGACCATTTCTGTTGGGGCGTGAGGAGACGGAGGAGGGTCAGTACCAGCCGACGCGCTCGGAGTGGGCCCAGGCCGAGCACGGGGTGCCGTAGCGGCCGGCGATGTAGCCCAGGCCCCAACGGATCTGCGTCTCGGGGTTCGTCTCCCAGTCGGCACCAGCGGTGGCCATCTTGGAGCCCGGCAGGGCCTGCGGGATGCCGTAGGCCGAGGAGGTCGGGTTGTCGGCGTCCCAGCGCCAGTTCGACTCCCTGGTCCAGAGGTAGTCCAGGCAGCCGAACTGCGAGTCGGCGAAGCCGAACTCGGGGAAGAGGGCCCGGGCGATGCCCTTCGGGTCCTCGAAGGAGAGCTGGCGCGAGTGGCTGGTGACCACACCGGCGTCCGCCGAGAGGGCGACGACCTTGGCCTGGTCGGTCTCCCCGCGGCGGTCCGAGCGGCTCACTGAGGAGTCGTCGCGCGAGGCCAGCCGGTCGGCCACGGCATTCGGGTCGGCGGCGGCAGTGAGGTCGGCCTGGGCCGGCGCCTCGTCGGCGGTGGCCAGCCCGGCACCGACGACGCCCACGGTGGCGACGGCAGCGACACCGGTGAGCACACCGGTGGAGCGCAGGGTCTTCCAGGGGTCGCGCTTGGCCTTGTGCTTGCCGGGGGCACGGTGCTTCGGGACGTACTTCTCGGGTTTCGACACAGCTCTCACGGGGGTTGGGGGCTGACGAGGCCGTCTCCGTGGGCGCCCGGGGGCGGCCGGCACGGTTCAGGACCTCGGCAACCATGCCTGCGGCCAGGGGGTCCATGCAAACGGAACCGCAGAATCTGGGACGGCCGTCACACACCTTGTGACACCCCAGTCCCAACCGTCACAGAGACCACATCAGGCCCAGCCCTCGGGCGCCCACGGTCGCCTCAGAGCGTCGCGCCCTCCAGCATCTCGGTGACGAGCGCGGCGATCGGCGAGCGCTCCGACCGGGTCAGCGTCACGTGGGCGAAGAGCGGGTGGCCCTTGAGCTTCTCCACCACCGCCACCACGCCGTCGTGCCGGCCCACCCGGAGGTTGTCGCGTTGGGCGACGTCGTGGGTGAGGACCACCTTCGAGTTGGCCCCGATGCGCGAGAGCACCGTCAGCAGCACGTTGCGCTCCAGCGACTGCGCCTCGTCGACGATCACGAAGGCGTCGTGCAGCGAGCGGCCGCGGATGTGGGTCAGCGGCAGCACCTCGAGCATCCCGCGGTGCACCACCTCGTCGACCACGTGCGGCGAGACCAGGGCACCGAGGGTGTCGAAGACGGCCTGGCCCCAGGGCGCCATCTTCTCGTTCTCGGAGCCGGGCAGGTAGCCGAGCTCCTGGCCACCGACGGCGAAGAGCGGCCGGAAGACGACCACCTTCTTGTGCTGACGCCGCTCCATCACGGCCTCGAGGCCCGCACAGAGCGCCATCGCCGACTTGCCGGTGCCGGCGCGACCACCCAGGGAGACGATCCCGACCTCCGGGTCGAGCAGCAGCTCGAGGGCGATCCGCTGCTCCGCGGACCGTCCGTGCACCCCGAAGGCGTCGGCGTCGCCGCGCACCAAGTGCACCTGCTTGTCCGGCCCGACCCGACCCAGCGCCGTGCCGCGGTCGGAGAGGAGCACCAGCCCGGTGTGGCAGGGCAGGTCGCGTGCGGTGTCGTTGGCCAGCAGGCCGTCCTCGTAGAGCTCGTCCAGCTCCGCGGCGCTGACCGTCAGCTCCTCCATGCCCGTCCAGCCGGTGCTGGAGGCGCTGACCGCCTCGGCGCGGTACTCCTCGGCGTCCAGCCCGACGGCCGAGGCCTTGATCCGTAGGGGCAGGTCCTTGGAGACGAGGGTGACGTCGTGGCCCTCGTCGGCGAGGTTGCGCGCGACGGCGAGGATCCGGGTGTCGTTGTCGCCCAGCCGGAAGCCCGACGGCAGCGCGGCCGGGTCGGTGTGGTTGAGCTCGACGCGCAGCGTGCCGCCCTCGTCGGTGACCGGGATGGGTTCGTCGAGACGGCCGTGGGAGACGCGGAGCTCGTCGAGCGTACGCAGCGCGCTGCGGGCGAAGTAGCCGAGCTCGGGGTGGTTGCGCTTGCCCTCGAGCTCGGTGATCACCACCACGGGGAGCACGACCTCGTGCTCGGCGAAGCGGCGGAGCGCCCCCGGGTCGGCCAGCAGGACGCTGGTGTCGAGCACGTACGTACGACGCTGGTCAGAAGTAGTCGCGGCCACTGGATCCACCTCACAGGGACGCGCGCGCACTCTCGCCCGGCCCTAGTTCACGTCGGGCCAGGAGAGGACCCTGGGGCCGGAGTGCCGACCCCTCCCGGACATCGGGCAGGGGCAGCGGCGCGCACCGTCTCCCCTGACGTGTCCTGCGAAGTCGTGAGTGCTCACGAGCGGGCCTCCTGGCGTCGGCCGGCTTCCCCACCTGCCGATGCTCGTGACGCTACGACTCGCGGGGGCCCTGTCACGGGACCCCGGGTCGGGCGTGTCGGTGAACTCTGGGTGACCAGCTCCGGGTGAAGCCCCGTCGCACCGTGTGGGAAGTGCCTCGGGTTCGTCTCCGGACATTGGTGCTTCCGCGTGCCACTTCCTCTCCTTCCCAGTAGTGATGCGCATGGTGTCTTGTGCGGACTCGGCAGAATGCCGGTCATGGCTCTGAGGGACTGGACGAGAACCATCGCGGGCGGGAAGCTCGCGAGTGGGATGGCGCGGTTGAACGCTCGCCACCCGTGGAGCCACAACGACCACTTCCACAGCTGGATCCTGGCGAACCTCCCGCACCAGCGTCGCTCGGCGCTTGATGTCGGCTGCGGTCGTGGCGAGCTCGTGGCGGCCCTGTCCCCGTACTTCACGACGGTCTACGGGAACGACGTCGACGAGACGATGCGGCAGCAGGCCACCAGCCGTTGCTCGGGGCTGTCCAACGTGACAATCCATGACGGCAGTTGGACGGATGTGCCGGGTCCGTTCGACCTGGTGACCATGATCGCCGTCCTGCATCACCTCGACGTGGCCGTCGCCCTGCAGGAGGCTCGGCGGCTGCTCGCGCCGGGCGGGCGTTTCCTGGCGGTCGGCCTCGCCCCTCCCAGCGGTCTTGAAGACATCGCCTGGGACCTCGCGTCGATAGTGACAAACCCCGTGATCGGTTACGTCAAGCATCCATGGCCAAACACGAACGGGGTGCAGCCACCGCCAATCCCGACTCAGGACCCGACGATGCCGTTCGCGCAGCTGCAGCAGGTGGTGGCGCAGGTCATGCCGGGAGCATCGATGCGACACCAACTCGGCTTCCGCCACACCATCGCTTGGACCAAGCCCACTTAGCAGACCGATGGTGGGCTCGCGGTCGTCCGCTCCCTGGGCTCGCCACGCAGGCTGGTCTCGGCAGCCGAGTTCGACGACTTCGAACAGGAGTTGATCGACCAGTGGTCACTGGCGCTGGCGACGACCGGGGCGGTCGACTCCACGGTGCTGCGGGAGCGCGGCGCGGTAGTCGAGTTCGCCCGATTCCTGGGGCGTCATCTGTGGACCGCTGGCCCCCACGACGCCGACCGGTGGCTCCGCTACCTGCGCGTTCAGCGGCGTCAGGCGGTCAGCCCTTCGAGGGACGTACGCTCCCGCTCGCCGCGCCCGTCCGCGATCGACTCGCCGCCTGGCTGGACTACCGCGCCCAGCGATGGCCGGAGACCACCAACGACTACCTGTTCGTCAACAAACGCAGCGTCTACCGTGGCTGCCCGGTGGGCACCCGATGGTTCCGACTCGCCATCGGCTCCGGCCTCACCCCGCGCCAGTTGCGGGAGGACCGGATCCTGTCCGAGGCCCACGCCAACGGCGGCGACGTCCGCGCCATCTCCGACCTCTTCGGCCTCAGCATCAGCGCCTCCAGCCGCTACACCTACATCAGGTGCCGAAGCGGCGCTCGCGCTCCGCGTACGCCCGGATCGCGCGCAGGAAGTCGACGCGCCGGAAGTCGGGCCACAGCGCCTCGCAGAAGTAGAACTCGCTGTGGGCGCTCTGCCAGAGCAGGAAGCCCCCCAGGCGCTGCTCCCCGGAGGTGCGGATGACCAGGTCGGGGTCGGGCTGGCCCTTGGTGTAGAGGTGCTCGGCGATGTGCTCTGCGTCGATCGTCTCGGCGAGTTGCTCCAGGGTCGCGCCCCGCGCGTGCTCCGACTGCAGCAACGACCGGACGGCGTCGGCGATCTCGCGGCGCCCTCCGTAGCCGACGGCGACGTTGACCAGCAGCCCCTCGACGTCGCGGGTCGCCTCGTCGGCCACCTTCAGCTTGGCCGCCGTGGGCGCGGGCAGCAGGTCGAGGGCTCCCACCGGGTGCACGCGCCAGCGACCGGTGGCCGCCAGGGACTCGACGGCTCCCTCGATGACGGTCAGCAGGCCCGCGAGCTCGTCGGCCGGACGGTTGAGGTTGTCGGTCGAGAGCAGCCACAGTGTGACGACCTTGACCCCGACCTCCTCGCACCACCCGAGGAACGGCTGGATGTTGTCGGCGCCGGCCCGGTAGCCGCTCGCGGTGTCGGCGCCGACCGCGCGGGCCCAGCGACGGTTGCCGTCGAGCATGACGCCGACGTGCTGCGGGATCCGGTCGGGGGACAGCCCCTTGACGACGCGTGCCTCGTAGGCCGGGTAGAGCAACCGACGCACGGAGGCAGGCAGGAGGGGCATGGAGGGATGCTACCGACCGTTCGGCCGTCCGTCCGGTCACGTCCCCGTCGTGGGGGATGACCTTTCACCTACCTACCCGTAACTTGGAGGGCATGACTGAGTCACTGCGTAGGCGCATGGACCACCTCAGTGACCGCGTCGAGGAGACGCTCTCGGAGGTGAAGCCCCACCTGCGCGGTTGGTTGCACGCCGCCACCGCGCCACTGGCCCTCGCGGCCGGGGTCGTCCTCGTGCTCCTCTCCCCCTCCGGCCCGATCCGCATCGCCTCCACGGTCTTCGCGGTCACGGCGCTGCTGGTCTTCACCGTCTCGGCCGTCTACCACCGCGGCAACTGGTCGCCGACCGTGCGGGCGCGCCTGCAACGGTTCGACCACTCCAACATCTTCCTGCTCATCGCCGGCACGTGCACCCCCTTCGCGATGCTGCTGCTCGAGGGCACCCAGCGGTGGAGCATGCTCGCCATCGTCTGGGGCGGTGCGGTCGCCGGCGTGATCATGAAGGTCTGGTGGACCTCGCACCCCCGATGGCTCTCCGCGCCGATCTACATGGCCCTGGGGTGGGCCCCGGTCTTCTTCTTCCCCGGCTTCCTCGACGGAGCCATGGAGTACGGCCGCGGCATCGGCCTGGCGGTCATCACGCTGGTCGTCGTGGGCGGGGCGCTCTACACGATCGGGGGCGTGGTCTACGGGACCAAGCGACCCAACCCCTCGCCGCGCTGGTTCGGCTTCCACGAGGTGTTCCACTCGTTCACGATCCTGGCCTTCGCCGCCCACTACGTGGGTGTCTCGCTGGCGACCTACTCGCTGCGCTGAGCCGCCCGGGTCGCCCTTGTCGCGTGGGGACCGGCCGCGCGACCGGGGGCTGGGTCCGACCCCTCGGGCCTCACGCTGGCCCGGACATGCAGAAGGGGCGCAACCGGCGCATGGGGGGGACCGCCGGCTGCGCCCCGGTCTCTGGGGCTGGGAGTCACGGAGGGCGACTCACCTTCAGGATTCAACGAACAAAAGTATGACACGCGGGTGGGAGGACCCCACCTCACGACGTCCGTGGAGCGGGTGAAATGCGTCACCGCACTCCAGCCCTCGCGACGTCAGTGCTTCTTGGAGGTGAGCGCCTCGGCCACGCCGACCAGCAGCACGGCGGAAATGATGGCCACTGTGGCGCCCAAGAAGTTGAGCTCCCAGATGTCACCCTTCCCCAGAGCGGAAGCCACCATGCCACCGATGATGGAGCCCACGACACCCAAAGCCAGGGTGGCGAGCAGGCTGAGGTTCTGCTTGCCCGGCTTGATGAGGCGCGCGACGGCGCCGACGAAGAGACCGAAGACGAGGAATCCGATGATGTTCATGGACCCCGTGTTCCCCGGCCTCACAGCACTCACACCTCGTCGGTGGATCCGTTTTCGTCGAGGCGGCCCTGACGGCCCCGCGGCGCCGCGGGGTCGTCGTACACCCCCGCCTCACGGGCGGCGTTGACCTTGCGGAACTGGCGCACGAGGCTCCAGCCCAGCAGCGCGACCGCCACCGCCATGCCGAGCCACAGGAAGAGGGCGATGTAGCCGGCCTTCACCTCGCTGTCCTCGGGCACGGGACGCGGGGCGTCCTCGATCGCCACGAGGAGCGAGGAGAGGACATCGGGGGTGAGGAGCTCGAGCATGGCACCCATGGTGTCAGACCTCCGGCTCGAGGCCGGCGAAGAGGTCGTCCTCCGGTAGCTCGGTCGGCACGTGGCTCACCACGAGCTCGAAGTCCTCGGTGGGCCACACGTCTTCCTGGATCTCCCGGGGGATGGCGAACCAGAAGCCGTCGGGGTCGATCTGGGTGGCGTGGGCGAGCAGGGCCTGGTCGCGCACACCGAACCAGTCCGAGCACGGCACCTTCGTGGTGACCCGGGCGTCCCACTCGGGGTCCCGCTTCCAGGCGTCGAGGCGCTCGGCATAGGGCGACTCGAGACCGTGCTCCTCCATCGCCTCGTGCAGCGCCTTGATCTTGTGCCAGTTGAAGGCGTGGTGGTAGTAGAGCTTGGCGGCCTGCCAGGGCTCCCCCGCCTCCGGGTACTGCTCGGGGTCGGCAGCCGCGTGGAAGGCGTGGACCGCGACCTTGTGGCACATGATGTGGTCGGGGTGCGGGTAGCCGCCGTTCTCGTCGTAGGTCGTGACGACGTGCGGACGGAACGACCGGATCAACGCCACGAGCGGCTTCGCCGCCTCGGCGACGTCCATCAACCCGAAGCACCCGTCGGGCAGCGGCGGCTTGGGGTCGCCCTCCGGCCAGCCGGAGTCGACGAAGCCGAGCCAGTCCTGGCGCACGCCGAGGATGTCGCGGGCGCGCTCCATCTCCTGACGGCGGATCTCGGTGATGTTCTCCCAGATCTCGGGGCGGTCCATCTTGGCGTTGAGCACCGATCCGCGCTCGCCACCGGTGCAGGTCACGACGTGCACGTCGACTCCCTGGGCGACGTACATCGCCGTGGAGGCCGCACCCTTGCTCGACTCGTCGTCGGGGTGGGCGTGCACGTGCATCAGGCGGAAGCCGGAGAGAGGTCCTTCAGGCATGCGGCGAGTCTAGGGCCGGGGGCCGACGACGCGGTGCCTGCCGCCGTGTGAGGTTGGCCCGGATGGCAGTCTTGGGCCCGTGACCACGAAGGACGAGCTCGCGCAGCGCTACGGCGCACCCTCCTCCCGGCGCCGTGTGGTGGCGTACGCCGTGAGCGCGCTGCTCGCCGTCGTCTTCCTGGGGTGGCTGGGCTGGGCCGCCTTCTTCCACAGCACGCCCACCGCCGAGAGCCGGGTGGTCGGCTTCGACTCCGACCCCGAGCCGCACAGCATCGAGGCGACGGTCCACGTGGAGCTCGACGGGGTCGACGAGGCCGAGTGCCTGGTGCGCGCCCTCTCCGTCGACAAGGCCGTGGTCGGCGAGCTGTCCTTCACCGGGCGGCAGGGCCAGCAGGTGGTGACCGTGCGCACCGAGCGCAGCGCCACCAGCGTCGACATGGTCGGCTGCCGGGCCGAGGGTCAGCAGCGCTGGCGCTGAGGCTCCCTGCCGGCCGTCCCGGGGCGGGGTGCGCGTCGATGTGCGTCTCGCCACGGTGTTGCTACAGTGGTCGGAACATCTGACACCCGCAGGGCTCTCAGGGAACACGGTCGTGACGATCACGACGAGGCCCCGCGGGTTTTGCTTTTGTCCAACAGGAGTGAATCCATGACCCAGCAGAGCGCAGGCACCATCTGGCTGACCCAGGAGGCCTACGACAAGCTCCAGGCTGAGCTCGACGACCTCAAGGGCCCCAAGCGCCAGGAGATCATCGACCGCATCTCGGCCGCTCGCGACGAGGGCGACCTCAAGGAGAACAGCGGCTACCACGCGGCGCGTGACGAGCAGGGCAAGCAGGAGGCCCGCATCCGTCAGCTCGAGGACATGCTGCGTCGCGCCGAGGTGGGCGAGACCCCGCCCGACGACGGTGTCGTCGAGCCCGGCATGAAGGTGACCGTCAAGTTCGTCGACTTCGGCGACGAGGAGACCTTCCTCCTGGGCGCCCGCGAGATCGAGGAGGAGGGCCTCACGGTCTACTCCCCCCAGTCCGCGATGGGCGAGGCCATCTCCGGCCACAAGGTCGGCGAGAAGGTCTCCTACACCGCCCCCAACGGCAAGGAGATCTCCATCGAGATCCTCGAGGCGAAGCCCTTCACCGGCTGACACACGTACGTCTCTGCGAGCGGCGCCCGGGTCTCCCGGGCGCCGTTCTGCGTCCTGCGTCCCCTCCCCCGCAACTGGCGGATTGATGACGCGACACGCCGGGGCCGGCGTCATCATCTCGCCAGTTGCGGGGCCGGGCGGGACGGTCAGTGCTTGATCCGGTAGCCCCGCTCCTCCAGCCGCTGACGCACCAGCGCGGCGTCCTGGGCGCTGCGCGTCTCCAGCTGCAGCCCCACCTCCACCTCGTCGATGGCGAGGCTGGGAGAGGTGCGCTCGTGGGCGACCTCCAGCACGTTGGCGTCCATCTCGCTCACCTCGGCCAGCAGCGCAGCCAGCCCGCCGGGGCGGTCGGGGATGCAGACCCGGAGGTAGAGGTAGCGCCCCGCCGCGGCGAGTCCGTGACGGATCACCCTGCCGAGCAGCAACGGGTCGATGTTGCCCCCTGAGAGCACGGCGACGGCCGGCGTCTCGCAGCGCCCCGGGTCGTCGAGCAGGGCAGCCACCGCAGCGGCGCCCGCCGGCTCGACCACCATCTTGGCGCGCTCCACCAGCGACAGCAGCGCCCGCGAGAGCGACTCCTCCCCCACGGTCCAGATGTCGTCGACGAGGTCACGCACCATCGCGAAGGTGACGTCTCCGGGCAGTCCCACCGCGATGCCGTCGGCCATGGTGGCCATCCGCTCCAGGCCGATCGGACGCCCCTGCGCCAAGGAGTCGGGGAAGGCCGCAGCGCCGGCCGCCTGCACACCCACGACGCGGACGTCGGGGCGTACGGACTTCACGGCCAGCGCGATGCCCGCGAGCAGTCCGCCACCGCCGGTGGGCACGATCACCGTGCGCACGTCGGGGTCCTGCTCGAGGATCTCCAGCCCGCAGGTGGCCTGCCCGGCGACGACGTCGGCGTGGTCGAAGGGGTGGATCAGCACCGCCCCGGTCTCGTCGGCGTACGCCTGCGCCTGCGCGAGCGCGTCCTCGAGGACGTGGCCGTGGAAGACGACCTCGGCGCCGTAGCCCCGGGTGGCCGCCTCCTTCGGCAGGGGCGCCCCCTCGGGCATGTAGACGCGCGCCCGGATGTCGAGCAGCTGCGCGGCGAGCGCCACACCCTGGGCGTGGTTGCCGGCGGAGGCCGCCACCACCCCGCGCGCCCGCTCCTCGTCGCTGAGGCGGGCCATCCGCACGTAGGCGCCCCGCGCCTTGAACGACCCCGTGCGTTGGAGGTTCTCGCACTTCAACCGCACCGGACCACCCACCGCCCCCGAGAGCCACCGCGACTCCTCCATGGGCGTACGCACCGCGACGCCGCGCAGCATCTCGGCGGCGGCGCGCACGTCGTCGAGGTGGGGCAGGGCGGCGGTCATCGGGCCTCCTCGTCGGTCTCCGGCGTGGTCGTCGGATCGGTGCGTTCCTGCGGTTCGTCGGGCTCCATCAGGTCCTCCTCCGCATCAGTCAGGGCGATCTCCTCCGGATCCGATCGGTCCGTGAGGTGGAGGACGACGGCGTTGACGGCCGCCACCAGTGGCACCGCGATCAGCGCACCCCCGACGCCCGCCACCAGCAACCCGCAGGCGATCGCGACGATCACGCCGAGGGGGTGCACCGCCACGAAGCGCCCCATGAGGAAGGGCTGCAGCAGGTTGCCCTCGATCTGCTGCACCACAATCACGCCGAGCAGCATGAAGAGCGCGGTCAACGGCCCCTGGTCGACCAGCGCCACCAGCACGGCGACACCGCCGGCCACCGTGGCGCCGACCATCGGCACGAAGGCGCCGAGGAAGACGAGGACGCCGATCGCGAGCACGAAGGGCACGTCCAGCCACCACGCCACGAGCATGATGCCCAGGGCGTCGACGGCGGCGACCACCACCGTGGCCCGCACGAACTGGGTCAGGGAGACCCACGCCACGCGGCCCGAGGAGTCGACGTGCCGGCGGGCCGCCCGGGGGGTCAGTCGCACCGTCCACGACCAGATCCGCTCCCCGTCGGCGAGGAAGAAGTACATCGCGAAGAGCACGATGAAGAAGCCGGCCGTGATGTGCCCGATCGCGGAGCCGATGCCCGCCGCCTGGTCGACCGCACCGTTCCTCGACCACTCGGTGATGGCGTCCTGCACCTGCTCGATGTAGTCATTGATCTGGCTCTCGCTGGCGTTGAGCGGTCCGTCGCGCAACCAGACCCGGATCTTCCCCAGCCCCTTCACCACCTGGTCGGCGAGGTCGGTGGCACCGTTGGCCACCTGCTGGCCGGCGAAGGTCAGCAGGGCCGCCACGGCCGAGACGGTCGCGGTCACCGTGAGTACGGCCGCCAGGCTGCGCGGCACGCCCACCCGCCGGGCGGCCCGCACGGCCGGCGAGAGCAGCGCCGCGAGCAGCAGGGCGATGGCGAGCGGGAAGGCGACCACGGCGAACTTCCCGAGCAGCCACAGCACCACGTAGCCGGCGGCCGCGATCACCAGGAAGCGCCACGACCACGCGGCAGCCAGGTCGAGGCCCCACGGCACCTGCGCGCGGGAGAAGTTGGAGGTGCCCGAGGTGACCGGTGGCACCGGGGTCTCCGCACGACGCTCGGCCCGGCGCTCGGCCCGCAGCAGCGCCCACTGCTGGGCGAACTGCTGGGTCAGCCGGTCGGCAAGTCGGTCGCCGGCCCGGTCCTCCGCCGACGACGGTGTGGTCTGCTCGCCCGTCGCGCGGCGCCCCTGGTCCCTGCTCACCCGGTCAGGCTACCCACCGGCAGCCCTCGGGAAGCACCGCTGAGCGGGCGCGTCAGCCGAGCGCGCGCCCCAGGTCGGCGAGGAGGTCCTCGACGGTCTCGATGCCGACACTGAGACGGATCAGGTCGGCGGGCACCTCGAGCTCGGTGCCGGCGACGCTGGCGTGCGTCATCCGGCCCGGGTGCTCGATGAGCGACTCGACGCCACCGAGCGACTCGCCCAGCGTCCACACCTCGGTGGCGGCGCAGACGTCGAGCGCGGCCTGCTCACCGGCGGCGACCCGGAAGGAGATGATCCCGCCGAAGCGCTTCATCTGACGCTTCGCGACCTCGTGGCCGGGGTGCGACTCCAGGCCCGGGTAGATGACCTCCGCGACGGCCGGGTGCCCCGAGAGGAACTCCACGATCTTCTCGGCGTTGTCGCAGTGGCGCTCCATGCGCACGGCGAGGGTCTTGAGCCCGCGGTGGGTGAGGAACGAGTCGAAGGGACCGGCGACGGCACCCATCGAGTTCTGGTGGAAGGCGATCTTCTCGGCGAGCGCCTCGTCCTTGACGACGACCGCGCCGCCGACGACGTCGGAGTGGCCACCGACGTACTTGGTGGTCGAGTGCACGACGACGTCGGCGCCCAGCGCCAGCGGCTGCTGCAGGTAGGGCGAGGCGAAGGTGTTGTCGACGACGAGCAGCGCGCCGGCCTCGTGGGCGATGGCGGCCAGCGCCTCGATGTCGGCGATGTTGAGCAGCGGGTTGGTGGGCGTCTCCACCCACACCAGCTTGGTGCGGCCCGGCTCGATGGCCGCACGGACCGCCTCGGGGTCGGAGAGCACGGCCGGCGTGTGGTCCAGGCCCCAGACCTTCTCGACCTTGTCGAAGAGGCGGTAGGTGCCGCCGTAGGCGTCGTTGGGCACGACGGCGTGGTCACCGGGGCGGCAGAGCGCGCGCACGATGGTGTCCTCGGCGGCGAGGCCGGAGGCGAACGCGAAGCCGTGCGTACCCCCCTCGATCGCGGCGAGCGCACCCTCGAGCGCCGTACGCGTGGGGTTGGCGGAGCGGCTGTACTCGTAGCCGCCGCGCATCCCGCCGACGCCGTCCTGCTTGTAGGTGCTGGTGGCGTAGATCGGCGGGATCACCGCCCCGGTCATCTCGTCCGGCTCGTAGCCGGCGTGGATGGCCCTGGTCTCGAATCCGGCGTGGTCCCACTGCTGCTCAGTCACACGGGCGAGCCTACGCGGGAAGTCCGACGACCATCAAAGCGTTACGTTGGGCAGACAGGTCCACCGTCCCCCACCCCGTGGAGTCCCCGTGCTGTTCGGCCGCCTCAAGACCTCCCTGCCCGCACCGGAGCAGACCCTGCCGGGTCGCCCCTCGCGCCCGTGGACGCTGGGCCGCCACCACGTGCTCGACGCGCCCGTCGTGACCGACGAGGTGCCCGACGGCCTGGAGGTCGCGATCTTCGGCCTCGGCTGCTTCTGGGGTGCCGAGGAGTTCTACTGGCAGGTGCCCGGCGTCTGGTCGACCTCGGTGGGCTACGCCGGCGGCACCACGCCGCACCCGACCTACGAGGAGGTCTGCTCGGGCCTGACCGGCCACACCGAGGCGGTGCGAGTGGTCTTCGACCCCACGCAGGTCACCTACGCCGAGCTGGTGAAGCGGTTCTTCGAGATCCACGACCCGACGCAGGGCATGCGCCAGGGCAACGACGTCGGCACGCAGTACCGCTCGGCGCTCTACACCACCACGCCGGAGCAAGCCGAGGTCGCCCGCGAGCTGACCCGCGTCTACGGCGAGGAGCTCACCCGACGCGGCTTCGACGAGATCACCACCGAGATCGCACCGGCCGCTGAGTACTACTACGCCGAGGACCCGCACCAGCAGTACCTCGCGAAGAACCCGAACGGCTACCGCTGCCACGCGAAGACGGGCGTCGACTTCCCCGCCTGACCCCGCTGGGGATCATGTGACGGGTTGCGGTGGGTCCGCGTCACCAGGTGACCCACATCCACCGCAACCTCCGTCATCCACAGGGGTCGAGCGGGAGACCCCACCTTCCCGCCACGATCGGGCCATGGCCCACCCCGCCCTCGTGCCGCTCCTGTCCCTGCAGTCAGGCGTCGTCAGCCGTCGCCAGGCGATGCAGGTGGGCCTGATGCCTCATGACCTGCGCCGGCTGGAGCGACGGCGCGAGCTCGCCCGGGTCCACCCCGGTGTCTACGTCGACCACACCGGGCCCCTCACGTGGGAGCAACGTGCCTGGGCCGGTGTCCTGCACGCGGCCCCGGCCGCGCTCTGCGACGTCTCCGCCCTTCGCGTGGGCGGCGGTCCGTTCCGGCCGGGCGACGACACCCTCATCCACGTGGCAGTGGACCGGCACCGGCGGATCGCCACGCCACCCGGTGTCCGGATCCACCGCGTCGCGCACCTCGAGGCGATCACGTCGTGGCACCGGTCGCCGCCGCGACTGCGCCTGGAGCACGCGGTGCTGGAGGTGGCTGCGCGATGCAGCAGCGACCACGACCTGGTCGCGACCCTGGCCGACGCGGTCCAGTCGCGGCGTACGACGGCCGCGCGGTTGAGCGCGACCCTCGACGGGCTCCCGGCCCTCCCCCGCCGCCGGTTCATCCGGGCCGTTCTGGGCGACGTCGCGGCTGGTGCGTGCTCGACGCTGGAGCGCGGCTACCTCACCCGGGTCGAGCGCGCCCACGGGCTCCCGCAAGCGGGACGACAGGTGCGCGCCTCCGCCCGGGGGCCGATCTACCGAGACGTCCTGTACGCCCACCAGGCGCTGGTCGTCGAACTCGACGGTCGCCTCTTCCACGACACGGCCCTAGCCCGGCACCACGACCTCGAACGTGACCTGGACGCGCGGGTGGCGGGGCTGACGACCGTCCGACTGGGCTGGGGCCAGGTATTCGGTACGCCCTGTCGCACGGCCGCCCGGATCGCCATGCTGCTGCGGGCCGGCGGCTGGGACGGCACCGCCGTCTGCCCCGACTGTCGGTGAACACAGCGTCGGGTTGCGGTGGACCCGCGCCACCAGGTGACTCGCACACACCGCAACCCAGATGGGCTACTTGACGGGCAGGACGGCCTCCACGCCGGTGCGGTCGGCATCGAGCCCGACCTCGACAGTCACCAGGTCCGCCTGCTCGGTCACGCCGGGGTGGAGGTAGCTCATGAAGGCGCCGGCCCGCGTGACGCCGTAGTCGATGCGCACCGCGCCGGGGCCGACGCCGGTCACGGTCCACCGGCCGTCACGGTCTGTCCGCGTCGAGTGGGCGCAGGAATCCCCCGGCGCCAGGGCGGAGACCTGCACCCGGGCGTACGGCCGTCCGTCGGGGCGGGTGACCCGGCCGGAGACCGAGCCCACCGCGTCGGTGGTGAAGTCGCGCACCCGTGCCTGACCTGCCGCGGCCCGCACGCGCAGGTGGGGCCGCACCCCGATCCCGCAGCTCTCCAGGTCGATCGCCCACACCGCTGTCGGGAGGGCGATCCGGTAGCCGCCGGAGTTGTCGGTCGTGACGGTCTCGGTGACCGTGGGCACGGCCGGGAAGCGCGGGTCAGCCACCGTCCAGCCCGTCATCAGCCGGAATTCGTGACCAGCGACGGCGGTGCCCGCGGACGTCGTGACCCGCCCGGTCAGCACGAAGGGCATCGGCACGTCGACGTCCACGTCCGTCACGGACTCGCCGGCCTCGAGACGCACCACTCGCGCGTCACGGGGAGCCGTCGCGGCGGGGGCGAGCACCCGGCCGCTGCCGGACGCGGCGACGGAGACGCGGTAGTCCCCGGCGGGCAGGCCGGCGAACTCATAGTCACGCCGCTGCCCCCGGGCACGCACCTGCACCCACCCGGAGAGCCGCTCCGGCGTGCGGGCGACCCGCTGCTCCAGCTGCACGTCGTACGTCTGCCCCTCCGGCACGCGTACGGTGCCGGCGACGCTCGCCGGGGCGGCACGCTCGAGGTCCAGTCGCGTCGTCGCCTTCTCCTTCACCACCACGTCCTCACCGGCCAGGACGTGGGCTCCGGACGGGTACCACACCACGGTGGCACCGCCGCCCGTGCCTACCCGGTAGGTGCCCACGGGAAGTTCGTCGAAGCGGTAGCGGCCCTCGGCGTCGGTGTTCACGGTGTGCACCTGCCCCGCGGGGGCGTAGCCGTGTCGCATCTCGACCGGCACGAACGGCGCGCTGGCGGCCGAGACCCGGACACCCGCGACCGGACGACCCGACTCGTCGCTCACCTGGCCCTGCAGCACCCCGACGGGCTCCTCCACGACCTCAGGCTCCGGGGTCAGGGTCACCGTCGAAGGATCGGGTGCGACGTGGTCGGACGACGACCGCGGTTCCCGATCGCCCGGCCCGGCCAGCACGAACCCGAGGACCAGCAGGCCGACGAGGCCCAGACCCACGAGGAGCTGGGCGTACTCCCGCAGCACCTTGGTCAGCATGACGTCTCCTCGCTGGCGGTGGCCCGATCTGCGGTCAGTGTGACGCACCGCACGGGTGCCTCGCCTCCCTTTCCGGATGATGGGTGGGCGCCGGGCGCACCTGCACAGGACCTTCACCAGACCGCGCCAGCTCCTCCACCCGTTCGCGGCGCCGCCGCTGAAGACTGATCGCATGACGGAGCCCATGCCGCGCTACCCCATCACCGAGGACACCTCAGGACTGCAGAGACCCGGGTCGTCCCTGCGCTCCGGCACCGAGGTCTCCACCCTCGCCGTCCTGCTCGTCCTGGTCAGCTGGCTCGCGGTCCTCGGCACGTGGAACTTCGGACCCGTCAACCAGCTCCCACCCGAGCAGGACATCGAGCCGGGAGAGGCGTTCGGTCTGGGGTTCTTCCTCCTGCTGCCCTTCTACGCGGCGAGCCTCGTGGCGCTGCCCGCCCTCCTCGTCGCCCTGGTCGGGTGGCTCCCTCGGCTGATCACCGGTGGCGTCTCCCCGGTCCTGGTCCTCTTCGGGCTCTGGATCAACAGCGAGGAGAACGCCTCCCTCCATCGTGTCTTCCCGACGCTGGAGACCGTCGCCGCCCTGGCTGTCTGGGCCGGCGGCATCGCGCTGGTGCTCGTCGTCGTGGAGGCGATCCACCTCGCGACGCCCGCCGGTCGGAGGAGCTGGGATGCCGCAGGACGCGCACCGCGGCCGAGGCTCTGACCTGCGCGGTCAACCCACCCAGTCGCCGCGGCCGCCCCACCCACCGAAGTCGCCGTGGCGACCGCCCTGCCGGCCGGTGGAGCGGGAGCCGAGGTAGGAGCCGACCACGGCGGCACCGAGGTCGTCGAGCTCCGGGGAGACCATCCGGCCGTCGACCCGTCGCGCCATCGACTCGATGAACCGCGCCAGGCCCGGGTCCTCCCCGAGCCGGAAGAAGGTCGTACGCGCGCCGAGACGCCGTACGTTGTCGAGCTCGCGGACCGTCTTGGCGAGCGTCACCGGGTGGGGCGGGTAGGAGAACCAGACCTGGCCGTCGGGTTCGAGGTGGGCGGTCGGCTCGCCGTCGGTGACCACCAGCAGCACAGGCTGGGCGCCGGGGTGCCGTCGGAAGTGACGCAGCGCGAGCAGCAGGCCGTGGTGCAGGTTCGTGCCCTTGTCCCACTTGGCGTCGAGCGCGGTCAGCTCCTCGATCTCCATGGTGCGGGCCTGCCGCCCGAAGCCGACGAGCTGCAGGTGGTCGTTGCGGAAGCGCGTCCGGATCAGCTGGTGCAGCGCCAGCGCCGTGCGCTTCATCGGCACCCACCGGCCGTCCATCGCCATCGAGAAGCTCGTGTCCACCAGCAGCGCCACAGCCGCCTGGGTGCGCGCCTCGGTCTCGGCGATCTCGATGTCGTCGACGCCGATCCGCACCCCGCCGGCGGGCGACCCACCCTCGGCCACCGTGCGGCGGATCGCGTTGGTCAACGTGCGGTTCACGTCCCACGGCTCGGTGTCGCCGAACTCCCAGGCCCGGGACGCGCCGGTGAGGTCGCCCGCGGCGCCGCTGCGGCGTACGTCGCGCTGCCCCTGACGACCCGAGAGCTGGGTGGCCACGTCACGCAGCAGCGAACGGCCCAGCTCGCGCATCGCCCGGGGAGTGAGGCGCAGGTCTCCGGTGGAGCCGCGCTCGAGGTAGCCGGAGTCGCGCAACGCCTTCTCCAGGTCAGAGAGCGCCTTCGCGTCGACCGCCGCCTCCGGACCGAGCTGGCGGGCCAGGGCGTCGAGGTCGACGTCGTCGAGCCGGGCGCCCGCGTAGGACTGCGCCAGCTGCTCGGCCAGCTCGTCGAGGTCGGCGAGGTCCTGGAGCGCACCCGTGCCGTCGCCGAGGCCCAGCCCCTCCTCGCCGGTGAAGCGATGCGACCCGTGCCAGTCCTCCCCGGGACGCAGCGCCTGCAGCTGGGCGTCCATCCGGGCCAGCTGCTCGGCCAGCTCGGGTGAGCCGAAGGCCTGCGCCGAGAGCTGCATCAGCTCCTCGCGCTGCTCGGGCGACATCGAGTTGAGCATGCGCTGCGCCGCCGCGCTCCGGGCGGCCAACGCGTCGAGCAGCTCGTCGACGTCGCGGGGCTGCTCGGGGAAGAAGTCACCGTGACGCGCCATGAAGTCGGCGAACTGCTCGCCGGTGTCCTCGCCGCGACCGTGAGCCTCGAGCAGGTCGTTGAGGTCGCTGAGCATCTCGTTGACCCGGGCGCGGTCCTCGTCGGTCGCCCCCTCCAGCGCCTGCTTCATGCCCGCGAGCCGCTGGTCGAGCACCTCCCGGCCGAGCAAATCCTTGATCTGCTCATAGCTGGCGCGCGCCTGGTCGCTCGCCCACTCGTACGCCGCCAGCTCGCTGACCGCGGCCGCCGGCGAGGCCGGCAGGGCGTCGAGGCGCAGCTCACGGAAGGCGCGGTCGGTGTCGTCCATCTCCACGTCGCGGGCCAGCTGCTGGCGCTCGGCCAGCACCGCCTCGTCGAGCAGCCGTCGGACCTCCTCCAACGTGCCGTCGAGGCGGTGGCGCTGCACCAGTTCTCGCCTCCTGCGGGCCACCGCCGCAGCCAGGTCGTCGAGACCGCGCTGCCCGTCGGGGCCCCGACGCAGGTAGTCGCTCATGGCGCGTTCGGGAGACCAGCCGGCCATCACGTCCTCGCCGATCGCGGCCAGCGCCTCACCCAGGTCGACGGGGGGCGCGAGCGGATCGCCCCCGGTGTAGCGCTGGTACCTGCTCATCGGTCGAGGCGCGTCCACACGGCGGGCGGGAACGGCGGGTCGTCGACCACCTCGGCCACGACGAAGCCGTGGCGCTCGCAGAAGGCGGCCGCGTTGTCGTCGCCCTCCGGGTAGCGCGTCCACAGCGGCTTGTCGAGCAGGTCCACCACCTCGGTCAGCAGGCGGCTGCCGAGCCGCTGGCCCTGGAAGTCGGGGTGCACGTGGAGCGTGGTCATCACGAAGCGGTCGCGGTCGTCGATGGAGACCGAGACCATGCCGATGATGCGCTGGTTGACCTCGGCCACGACGTAGAAGCCCTGCTCGACCGCCTCGGGGATGTCCTCGACCTCCCAGCGGGTCAGCTCGCGGGCGGCGTAGTCGGGGTGGATGCGGTCGTAGGTGCTGGGCAGCACGACCTCGACCAGCGCCCGGATCGCCTTGGCGTCCTCAGGGACTGCCTCACGCAGCTCGACGTGCATCGGTCTTCCTCCCGTGTGTCGGTGCCGGTGGCTGCGCGAGCGTGCGCATCCGCCGGTCCTCAGCCGTACACCGTCTCATCGCCCGCCACCTCCTTGCCGATCCGACGCGCCAGGAAGAGCCCCTCCAGGGCGAGCTCGACGGCCCCGGCGACCTCGCCGGGCGACCTGGCTCCCACCCGGGCCGCGATGTCGTCGTAGACCTCCGACTCCCCCAGCACGGGGAGGCCCTCGAGGAACTCGCGGGCCGGCACCTGGCCTCCGGTGGCGACGGTCGCGCCGTCCTCGATCGCCTCCACGAGCAGCCCGAGGTCGACGCCGGCGAGGTGGTGGCGCACGGTCGCGGCCACCGCGGTGCGCAGCAGGTGGGTGAGCACCTCGGTCTCGCGACCCTCCTCACCGGTCTCGAACTCGACCTTGCCGCGCAGCACGCCGACGGCCGCCTCGAGGTCGACCAGGCGGGCGACGGCCTCGTCCTCACCCTGACGGGTGGCGCGGTGCAGCGCCGCCGCAGCGACGGTCTCGGCGCCCGCGATCGTGAACCGGGCGCTCACCCCCGAGCGTTGGTCGACGGCCGTGGACTCGCGCAGGGCACGCGTGAAGCGCGCCAGCACCTCCAGCAGCACCTCGGGCACCTCGGCCACCAGGTGGGCCTCCTGGCGGATCACGGCGAGCTCGTCGACGAGCGAGGTCGGGTAGTGGGTGCGGATCTCGGCCCCGAAGCGGTCCTTCAACGGGCTGATGATGCGGCCACGGTTGGTGTAGTCCTCCGGGTTGGCGCTGGCGACCACGAGCACGTCCAGCGGGAGGCGCAGCAGGTAGCCACGGATCTGGACGTCGCGCTCCTCCATGACGTTGAGCATCGCGACCTGGATCCGCTCGGCCAGGTCGGGCAGCTCGTTGATGGCCACGATCCCCCGGTGGCTGCGGGGCACGAGGCCGAAGGCGATGGTCTCCGGGTCGCCCAGGTGGCGCCCCTCGGCGACCTTCATCGGGTCGACGTCACCGATGAGGTCGGCGACCGACGTGTCGGGGGTGGCGAGCTTCTCCGCGTAGCGCTCGCTGCGGTGCACCCAGGCGACGGGCAGGTCGTCGCCCAGCTCCTCGGCGGCGGCGATCCACCGCGGCGTGATCGGGTCGAAGGGGTGCTCGCCCAGCTCGGAGCCGGCGATCACCGGGCTCCACTCGTCGAGCAGGTCGACCAGGCTGCGCAGCAGGCGCGTCTTGCCCTGGCCGCGCTCGCCGAGCAGCACGATGTCGTGGCCCGCGAGGACGGCGCGCTCGACCTGCGGGATGACCGTGTCGGCGAAGCCGTGGAGCCCGGGCCAGGGGTCGACCCCGTCACGCAGCTTGGCCAGCAGGTTGGCCCGCAGCTCCTCGCGCAGGGTGGTGTGCCGGTGTCCGGAGGCACGCAGCTCGCCGACGGTGGAGAAGGTCGGGGCGTTGGTGGAAATGCTCGTCACAGGGCCAACCTAGCCCGGCGCACCCACGGCGGTCAGGGGCCGACCCTGGGGCGCGGACGCGTAGGGTCACCGGTGTGCTGCAACGTGACTGTCCCTGCGGCGGGTCACCGGACCGCCCTGCGTACGACACCTGCTGCGGTCGCTTCCACCGCGGCGCCGAGCGTCCGGCCACGGCCGTGGAGCTGATGCGGTCGCGCTACTCGGCCTTCGCCGTGGGCGACGGCGACTGGCTCTTCACGACCTGGCACCCGCGCACCCGGCCCGACGAGGTGCGCCCCGACCCTGCGACGTCGTGGACGGGGCTGGAGATCCTCGGCCTCGACGACGGTGGCGTCGACGACGAGACGGGCGAGGTCGAGTTCGTCGCCCTTTGGCGCGACCCGGACGGCCAGGAGGGACGACTCCACGAACGGAGCCGCTTCGCCCGTCGGGCGGGGCGGTGGTTCTACGTCGACGGCGACGTCGACTGACCACCGCCCGCCACCACTACGGCAGGTGCGGCATCGCCGCGATGAGCAGTCCCTTGTCGGGTCCGTGGCGCCCGAGCACGTCCTGGTCGATGCCGATCGCCCACGTCTCGGTCTTCTGCGCGCCCGTCTCCTCGTCGACGAAGGTGATGCGCATCCGACCCTTGCTGAGGATCTTGTAGGTGCCGACCTTGTCGGGACCCGAGACCGACACGAAGGTCTGGTTGGGCGGCATCCCGGAGGAATGGATCGCCTCGTAGGTCCAGGTGAAGGAGCCGTCCTTCTTCAGGGTGAGGTGGCGCCACCACGTCGAGCACTGGAAGCTCCCCTCGCAGCCCGAGTAGTCGTAGTAGGAGAGGTGGACGCCCGCACGCAGGTTGGCCTTCGGCTTCACCAGAGGCGTGTGCAGCACCTTCTCCTTGCCCAAGGTGCGGAGACCTTCGGAGTCGACCTTCGCGCGCACCTTGCCGATCCGGACGAGCTTCTTCTTCGGCTTGTAGGTGTAGCGGCGACACTCCTTGACCTTTGCGGAGCACTTCGTGGGGTAGCCGTTCTTCGTCACCCCGACGTGCACCCACTTCTTGTTCACGAAGGTGTACTGCTGGATGTTCCACCCCGTCAGCGGTTCCTTCGGGCTGGCCCAGAACGACCGCCCGACGAGGGACTTCAGCCGGGTCGGGAGCGGTCGGAAGCCCACCTTCGTGCGGCTCGTCGCCGACCACCCGCCCGACGCCTTCGCGGTGAGGTTGAGGGTGCGAATCTTTCTGCCCTTGAGCTTGACCTTGAGGTTGATCGAACGGGACTTGCCGGGGGCGATGGAGCCGAGCGACACCGTCTTGCGTCGCAGCTTGATCTTCGCCCCCTTCGCAGAGAGCGTGACCCGGGAAGCGGTCGCGTCCCCCTCGTTGCGCACGCTGACGTAGACCGGGTTCCACTTGCCGGGGTAGGCGGCGTTGAGGTCTCCGGCGTAGAAGTCGAAGACCGGCGCCTCCTCGTAGGTCGGCTCGAACTCCTCGGCGTACCCCCGCTCGATCTCCGCGCCGAGGCCGGCACCGTCGACGAGGAAGGAGCTGGCGTAGACGCACGAGAAGTCCTTCTCACCGGCACGCCCACCACTCCACGTGACGGTCATCGTGTCGCCGGCGAGGCCACGCGTCGCCGTGCCGGCGCTGCTCTCGTCCATCGACACGGCCGCCGCGTCGGCGCTGCTCGTGGAGCCAGCGACCGCCGCGAGCTGCACCGAGGCGACGCAGTTCTCCTCCTCGTCCCAGGAGCCGAACCAGAGGAAGAGCGCGGAGTTCGCCGCCGCGGAGGGAGCGTCGTAGTAGCGGGCGGTCACCGTCACCTTCTGCGCGGGCACGTCCTGGACCACCTCCAGGTCGGCGACCTCCTGCGCGTCGCTCGGCGGTCCGTCGTTCCAGCCACTCATCCACAGCGTGGCCTCGCGCCGCAGCAGGGCGGGCTCCCGCGACGCGGGTCGCGCGCCGGTGGCCAGAGCCGTGGACGAGGAGGGAAGACGACCGACCTCGGCGCCGGTCAGGAGACCCGGGCCGACCTCCCCTGCGCGGGCGGAGGACGGCGGGCGGACCGCGACGGCGGACGGAGCCGTGAGGCGTGTGCCGACGTCGTCGAGGGTCGGCCCGGAGCCCCGGGCCGCACCTGCGCTGGTGACCGAGACCGCACTGACCAGCCCCGCCGTGAGGGTGAGGGCCGCCGCGACGGCCCCGATCCTGCGGCGCGCCCCGTCGCGCGTGTGACCTGCCCGAGACGTCTTCATGATTCCCCCGTTCGTCGACGACCCACAGGGCACGTGACCTTAGTACGCTGCACGACGACACGCCAGACCCTCTACCCTCGCTGCATGGCCAAGGAGTCGACCCGCGCGGACAGTCGCCGCAACCGCAGTCTGATCCTCAAGGCGGCGGCCGCGGTGCTCCGAGAAAACCCCCAGGCGAGCATCGCCGACGTCGCGGAGAAGGCCGGCGTCACCCGCGCCACCGTCTACCGCCACTACGCCGATCGCGACGCCCTGCTGCGTGAGATGACTCGCGACGCCGCCATGCACCTGGTGCCCGCCATGCTGGACGAGATGCGCCCGATGCCGTGGGCGGCCGCCATGCGCCACCTCGCCACCTCGTCGTTGCACCTGGGCCGTACCTACCGGCCGGTGATCATGAGCGTCGCCCCCCACCTGGAGGAGGCGGCCCGGCTCGCGGTGGAGAACGAGCCGATCCAGGCCGAGATCGCCGCGCGCCGGGCGGCCGGCGAAATCGACCCTGCGGTGCCCGACGACTGGTTGGCGCTCTGCGTGCGCTCACTCTGCCTGGCCGCGATCGGCCGACTCGCCGACCCGACCGTCGACCACGACGCGGTCGTCGACCAGCTCGCGACGACCCTGGCCGGACTGGTCACCCCGCGCGCGGGGGATTGACCGGCCCCGCTCCGGGCAATGCTCCCGGGGACCTGACGTCCCCTGATCGAGGAGCCTCGATGGCACACGCACGCCCCTCCATGCCCCTGCGAGCGAAGGGTGTCGCCCTGGCCGCCGTCGCTGCGCTGGCGCTGGCCGGCTGCGGCGACGACGCTGCTGACGACCTGCCCAACCCGGCCTCCCCCGGGGAGAGCGCCCCGTCCTCCGTCGACGCGGAGACCGCCGCCGAGCTGGCTGAGGCCCTGGTCGCCGCGGGCCGGACGGCCGAGGCCGAGGTGGACGGCAGCCGGGTTGTCGGCCTCGAGGCCGACACCGGCGAGTGGGAGGCAACAGTCGTCGACAACGACGGCGTGGAGCACGAGATGCGGATCTCCGCCGACGGCTCGGAGGTGACCCGCGAGCCCCAGGAGGACGACACCGACAAGGACGACCGCGAGGCCAACCTGGCCGAGCTCGGGGCCGCCCAGCTCGACGTCGAACAGGCCGTCGACGCGTTGGCGGTGCAGGCCGGCGACCAGCGCATCGTCGACCTCCAGCTCGACGACGACGGCGGCACGGTCGTGTGGGAGGCAGAGCTGGAGGACGGCAGCGAGGTGCGCATCGACGCCGGCACGGCCGACGTCGTCAACTGACAACACCCGGGGCAGCGCTGGCGGCGTGCGCTCAGGGGCGTACGTCCACCCAGCGCGCCCCCGACCTGCTCCAGGTCACCTCGTCCGGCCGTCACCTCGGCGACCGTGACCGCGAGCGCGTCGCCGTCCTCGACGCCGAGCACGAGGCGTACGCGGCTGGACCACTCGGTGTGCAGCACCTGCACCCCACGCGTACGCAGGTCGCCCTCGACGCGGCCGGCCTGCGCCGGGTCGAGCTCCAGGCTCCACTCCTGCAGCAGCCGGCGCTCGAGCGTGCCCACCTCGGCGAGCGCCGTCTGGACGGCCTCGGAGTAGGCCCGCACCAGACCGCCCGCGCCCAGCAGGACCCCGCCGAACCAGCGGGTGACCACGGCGACGACGTCGCTGACCTGCGCACCGCGCAGCACCTCCAGCATCGGGGCGCCGGCGGTGCCGGCGGGCTCCCCGTCGTCGGAGGACCGCTGCGTCATCGCGTCGGCACCGAGCACGAACGCCGAGCAGTGGTGGCGGGCATCCCAGTGCAGTCGACGCAACTCCTCCACCACCGCGCGAGCAGCGGCCTCGTCCTCGACACGTCGCACGGTGCAGAGGAAGCGCGACCGCTTCACCTCGATGCTCGCCTCGCCGTCGTGCGCCGGCACCAGGTAGGAGGTCATCTCGGCCATCAGCCCCACCAGCCGAGCAGGCCGCCGCCGATCCGCACCACGAAGCCGCCCACGACCACGACGAAGAAGCCGCGCACGAAGCCGGCTCCCAGGTGGATCGCCATCCGCGACCCCAGGTAGCCGCCGACCATGTTGGTGACGCCCATCGCGAGACCGACCCCCCACAGCACGGCACCCCCGGCGGCGAAGACGATCAGTGCGGCGAGGTTGGTCGCCCAGTTGGCGAGCCGTGCCTTGGCGGAGGCCTCGAGGAAGTTGTAGCCGAGCAGCCCGACGAGGGCGAAGACGAAGAACGATCCCGTGCCGGGCCCCATGGCGCCGTCGTAGAAGCCGACCGTCAGGCCGGTCACGAGCGCGGCGCTGGTGTGGTGGCGCCCCGCGAACCGCAGCTCGGTGACCGCGCCGATCGACGGCTTCAGCACCACGTAGGCCCCGACGAGCACGAGCACGACCAGCACGATCGGGTCGAACGCCGACTTGGGGATCAGCCAGGCCAGCCCGGCGCCACCCGCCGAGCCCAGGAACGCCGCCGCCATGAGCGGCAGGAACGTACGCGGGTCAGGCCGCACCCGACGGGCGTACGTCACCGCCGCCACGGAGGTGCCGCAGAAGGACGCCAGCTTGTTGGTCGCCAGGATCTGCACGGGCGTCGCACCGGGCATGCCCAGCAGCAGCGCAGGCAGCTGGATCAGGCCTCCCCCACCGACGACCGCGTCGACGAAGCCGGCGGCCAGGGCAGCGAGCAGCAGCCACGCGAGGACCTCGAAGGAGAGCTCCACCCGCGGTCGGCTGCCTCAGCCCTTCGCCAGGCTGGCCAGCAGGTCGTGACGGGTGACGACGCCGACGGGGGCGCCGTCCTCGTGCACCAGCACGGCGTCCGCGCCCTCGAGGAGGCGGACCGCGTCCTGCACCGACTCCGTCGAGCCGATGGTCGGCAGGGAGGCGGACATGTGCTGCTCGACGGCGTCGGTCAGCTTGGCCTTGCCGGTGAAGAGGGCGTCGAGCAGGTCGCGCTCGGAGACCGAGCCCGCGACCTCGGCCGCCACCACCGGCGGCTCGGCACGCACGACGGGCATCTGGGAGACGCCGTACTCCTGGAGGATGTGGATCGCCTCGGCGATGGTCTCCCCCGGGTGGGTGTGCACCAGGTCGGGCAGCCCGTCGGTCTTGCCGCGCAGCACGTCACCCACCGTGGTCTCGGCGTCGGCGTTGGACTCGGTGGCGAAGCCGTACTGCCCCAGCCAGGAGTCGCTGAAGACCTTGGTCAGGTAGCCGCGACCGGAGTCGGGCAGCAGCACCACGATGACGGCGTCGTCGCGGCCCTCCTCGGCCAGCTCGATCGCTAGCTTCTTCGCGGCGAAGGCCGCCATGCCGGCGGAGCCACCGACCAGCAGGGCCTCCTCGCGGGCGAGCCGCCGGGTGAAGGCGAAGGAGTCGGCGTCGGAGACCTCGATGATGCGGTCGGCGACGGACTTGTCGTAGGTGTCGGGCCAGAAGTCCTCGCCCACGCCCTCGACCAGGTAGGGACGGCCGTCGCCACCGGAGTAGACCGAACCGGCCGGGTCGGCACCGATCACCTGGATGTCAGGGTTCTGCTCCTTGAGGTAGCGCCCGATGCCCGAGATCGTGCCGCCGGTGCCCACGCCCGCGACGAAGTGGGTGATCTTCCCCTCCGTCTGCGCCCAGATCTCCGGACCGGTGGTCTCGTAGTGGGAGCGCGGGTTGTGCGGGTTGGCGTACTGGTTCGGCTTCCAGGCGCCCGGCTGGGAGGCGAGGCGGTCGGAGACGTTGTAGTAGGAGTCGGGGTGCTCCGGCGGGACGGCGGTCGGGCAGACCACGACCTCGGCGCCGTACGCCTTGAGCACGTTGCGCTTGTCCTCGCTGACCTTGTCGGGGCAGACGAAGATGCACTTGTAGCCCTTCTCCTGCGCGACCATCGCCAGGCCGACGCCGGTGTTGCCGGAGGTCGGCTCGACGATCGTGCCGCCGGGCTGGAGCTCGCCGGAGGCCTCCGCGGCCTCGATCATGCGGGTGGCGATGCGGTCCTTCACCGACCCGCCGGGGTTGAGGTACTCGACCTTCGCCAGCAGCAGCGGCCCCTTCGGCTCGCCGTACTTCTCGACCTGGAGCTCGGGCCCCAGGGAGGTCGACAACTTCAGGAGGGGCGTGTTGCCGATGAGGTCCAGGAGCGAGTTCACGTACTGCATGCGGCCAATCTAGCCGGGGAGTGGTCCGGAGGGTGAACTCACTAGACTCCCCTGCGTGAGCAAGGCGTCCGCAGCACGACGACTGGCCTCTGCCGCCGCGTACGGGGGCCGAGGCCTCTCCGTGCTGGGCGCGGCCCTCTACGGCGTGCTGGTGGCCGAGGCCCTCGCCGCGCGCAAGATGATCGGGCGTGCCACGAGGCCCTCCTTCGACGCCACCGGTTACTACGGCCGGGGGCGACCGGGGCCGCCGCTGCAGATCGCGCTGCTGGGCGACTCCTCCGCGCTGGGCTACGGCGTCGACCAGGTGGAGCACACCCCGGGCGCCTACTGGGCCTCGGGCATGGCGACCGCCGCGGACCGTCGGGTGCACCTGCGCTCCTTCCCGGTCATCGGGGCACAGTCCTCCGACCTGCACTCCCAGGTCGACCGAGTCCTCGAGGCACCCTGCGACCTGGCCCTGATCCTGGTGGGACCCAACGACGTCACCCACATGGTGCGCCCCGCCGCGTCGGTGCGCCACCTGGGCGAGGCGGTCCGCCGCCTCCGCTCGGCGGGGGTCGAGGTCGTCGTCGGCACCTGCCCCGACCTGGGCACCATCCGTCCGATCCTCCCCCCGCTGCGCCAGATCGCCCGGCACTGGTCGCGTCGCCTGGCCGCCGCCCAGGCCATCGTCGTCCTCGACGAGGGAGGACGTACGGTCTCGCTCGGCGACATCCTCGGCCCTGAGTTCGACGCGGCCCCGGCCGAGCTCTTCGGCCCCGACAAGTTCCACCCGTCCCCCGAGGGCTACCACGCGTGCGCCGACGTGCTCCTGCCGGCGACGCTCGCCGCGCTCGGCCTCGGCGCACCCGACGAGCTGCTGCCCGCCGCGCAGCGCGGGGAGGGCGTACGTCCGACCGCCGCCGCCGCGGTGGAGGCAGCCGAGCAGGCCGGTACCGAGCTCGACCCGGTCGAGCTCACCGGCAGCCGTCGCGCGATCCGCGGACGCTGGGTGGAGCTGCGCCACCGGCGCATGGCCCACACCCCCGAGGCGGAGACCCCCTCGCCCGTCGACGTGCCCTGAACCCGGACGCCGCAGGGCGCCGGACGGGGAACGACGGAGCCCCGCCGCCGACCGAGGTCGGGGCGGGGCTCCGGAGGCACTGCGGGAGTGGTCTCCTGCGGGTCAGTCCTGCTGGAAGAAGGCCAGGATGCGTAGGAGGTTGGTGTAGATCCAGACCAGCGAGACCAGCATCGCGAAGGCCGCGGTCCAGGAGTAGCGCTCCTCGAGGCCGGCGGCGATGCCCTGCTCGACGAAGTCGAAGTCCATCATCAGCATGAAGACACCGAGCGCCAGACCGACGATCGAGAAGATCAGGCCGAAGCCCGAGTCGAAGCTGAGGAAATTGGCGCCGAAGAAGCTCAGCACCAGGGCGACCAGGCTCAGGGCCACCATGCCGAACATGGCGGCGGTGACGCCGCGCTTGAACTTGTCGCTCAGCTTGATGTCGAAGAACTTGTAGGCAGCCAGGACACCGGCGAAGGCAGCCATGGTGCCGAGCACCGCACCGCTGACGACGCCGGGGAACATCGCGTCGAAGTACTTGCTGATCGCGCCGAGGGCGACACCCTCGGCCGCGGCGAAGGCCATCACCAGCGGCGGGCTGACGACCCGCTTGAAGGAGTTGACCATGGAGAGCAGGAAGGCGAGACCACCGGCGCCCATGGCCACCAGCGTCACGTTGTTGGCCTGGGCCACGGTCCAGGACGCGGGGTCGCCGGCCCAGATCCAGGTGGCGATCGCGAGGAGGATCGTGATGCCGAGCGTGATGCCCGTCTTCTGCACCACCGAGTCGATGGTCATGCGGTCGGTGGGGGTCTGCGGCACGGAGGTGCCCGTCGCCCAGCCGGCGGGGTCACCGTACTGGCCGTAGGGATCCGCCTGGCCGTACGGCGACTGGGCGTGGCCCGTCTGGCCGCTGAAGGCTTCGGACCGGTTGAACACCGGGTTGTTGCTGCGCATGTGTGGTCTCTCCTTGGAGGCCTCGGACGTGGTCTGGCTGACCGCGTTCGTCTTCGTCAACTCTACGGGTCTTGCAGAACACAACGCCGTAGGTGCCCCAGTAGTTCCCGACGAGTTCAGCGTTCCCGCCGGGACCGACGAGTTCAGCGCAGGCGAACTCGGAAGACGACGCGCGCCCGGGTCGTCGACGCGGTCGATGCCTGGCGCACGACGACAGCGACCCTGCCGCGGGCCCGCAGGCGAGGCGTACGCACGATCAACCGGCGGCCGTCGCGGCGCACGGTGGCGCGCACCCACCGCTGGCCCACCCTCACCCGTACCCGGCCGCGCGCCGGCAGTCCGTTGGCCCGCACCAGGGCCACCAGACGGGCCCTGGACCCGCGCTGCACCGTGACGCGCTTGGTGCGCGGCACCAGTCGCGTCCGCGCCTTCACCACCCGCATCGAGGCGGCAGCCTCTGCGGCGGTCGTGCGCGAGTCGCCCCCGTAGGCCACCGCCACCGCGCGGCGCCCCGTCCGGCGCATCCGGGGCACGCGCACCCGGGCGCTGCCCTCGGCGAGGGTGCCCCGCAGCGTACGCCCGCCCACGACCACCTCGACGCGGCCGGACGGCACGTGGCCCGGGGCGCTGACCTGCACCCGGACCGTGGCGGCACGTCCGGCCTGGACCCGCGGTGCGGAGACGGTGAGCGACGGCACCACACCCGGCTCGGACGGGGTGGTGGGCGCGGGTGAGGTCGTGGGCTCGGCCGTCACCGTCGGCCGGGGACCCGTCGTCGGGGTGGCGGTCGCCGTCGGGACCGCCGTCGGGGTGGGGGTCGGGGCGGGAACGGGCGTCGTGGTGGGCGTGGGCGACGGCGTGAGCGTTGGCGCGGGACTGGTGGGCGCGGGACTGGTGGGCACGGGACTGGGCGTGGGTGACGGGGTCGCCGTGGGGGCCGCGGTCGACGTCGGGGCCGGGGAAGGAGCGGGCGTCGCCGGGCACGGCAGGGTCCCCTCGATGAGCGCGTGCCCACCGTTGTTGGCGTCGTTGGCCCAGAAGACCGGTCGCCACCCGTCGGCGCACCGACTGCCGGGCGCCACGGTGAAGCCCTCGTGGTTGTGGTTGTCCAACCCGGTCGGGCGCGCGTGCACGGCCGTGACCACGAAACGGCCGTCGCGGATCTCGGCTGCCGCGTACTGCCCACCGCAGTCGTCGTCGCAGGCCAGCCACAGCGTCTCGGCGTGGGCGTCGAAGTCGAGGGCCATCACCAACCGCATCGGGTTGGTGATCGTCGCGACCCGGACGGCGGTCCCGTCGCTCCTGAGCACGTAGCCGCGCACCTGGCCGTTCAGCGAGGCCGCCTCGGCTGCCACGAAGAAGACGCCACCACCCACCGCGGTCGGATAGGCCGCGGGGTCGTAGGCACGGCCCCGCGACGCGTCATGGAATCCATGAGCAACCAGGAAGGAGTTGGGCACGAAGTCGAGGGCCTCCAGCCCGACGTTCGACCCGATGTCGGGGAACTCCGACCTCAGCGACCACTCCTTCACCTGGTCCAGGGTCGAGGAGGTGCCCGCCAACCCGATGCGCAGGATGCTCGGGCGCGTGGCACCGTCGAAGACGCGCTCGGTGGAGACCCAGGCATTGCCGCCCGTGACGACCAGTCCCTCCGCGTCGGGCCGCTTGCCGTCGGGAAACCTGAAGGTCTTGCCGCCTGCCCACCCGTTGGCGCGCTCGGGGCGCCAGGCGCCGTCGCGCCGCACGAGTCGGTGGAGCAGACCCTCCCGGTCGTCCACTGCCCAGATGACGTCGCCCGAGGCCGAGCTGCCGGCCCGGTAGGAGATGCCACCGACGTCGGTGCCGAGCTCGGCCTGGACGTCGGCGGGCCTCGTGGCCTGCTGCCCCGGCCACGGCTGCACGACGACGTCGGCGGCCACCGCGTCCGGCCCCGTCGGCACCGTCACGCCCACGCTGGCCAGCACCACGGCCACGAACGCCACCAGGGCGACCCCGGCGGTCTCTCGCTGACGCTGCATGTGGAAGTTCCCCCGATCGGCCCGGCTCAGGCTAGCGACGCACCCCTCGAGTGGTCACCCCGGAAATTGGGTGTCCTGCGCCACTGATTCCGACGGCGCAGACGCTCCGGATTGTGCGCTCCGCACCATGCGCGTTGGCAACCACCGGTGTGGTGGGATCGGGGAGGCGGCACTGACACCGCACACCCGTTGTTGCACACCACCCGGAAGGCCTCACATGCGCGCACTCGTCCACTCCACCTTCGGCGACCCCGGGAAGGTCCTCGCCGTCGAAGAGGTCCCGCTTCCCGAACCGAAGGCGGGTCACGTGCGCATCCGGACGCTGCTGGCGGCGATCCACAACCACGACCTGATGACCGTCGCCGGCCTCTACGGCTACAAGCCCGAGCTCCCGGCCCGCGCGGGCACCGAGGCGGTCGGTGTGGTGGACGCCCTCGGTGAGGGCGTGACCCACCTCGAGGTCGGGCAGCGGGTCGCGACCGGCGCCGCCTTCGGGACCTGGGCGGAGTACTTCACCGCGAGCGCGGCCGGAGTCGTGCCCGTGCCCGACGAGATGCCCGACGAGGTCGCGGCCCAGATCTACTCGATGCCCTTCAGCGCCCTCACCCTGCTCGACTCCCTCGGACTCGGGGAGGGCGACTGGATGGTGCAGAACACCGCCAACGGTGCCGTCGGGCGCTACGTCGCCCAGCTCGCCGCCGCGCGCGGGATCAACGTGGTCGGCCTGGTGCGCCGTGCGGAGGCCGTCGAGGAGCTGGCCGGGCAGGGCATCGGCAACGTGGTCTCCACCGACTCCGACGACTGGCGCAAGCAGGTCAAGTCCGTCACCGGGGGCGCCCCGATCAAGGCAGGTGTCGACTCCATCGGTGGCGCGGCCGCCGGCCAGGTGCTGTCGTTGGTCGCGGAGGACGGACTGCTCGTGGTCTTCGGGGCGATGGCCTCGAACACCCTGGAGCTCAACGTCGGCGACGTGCTCTTCAAGCAGGTCACCGTCAAGGGCTTCTGGGGCAGCAAGGTGAAGCTCACCGGCGACGAGCGCCGGGCGGCCTTCGAGGAGCTGATGACGCGCATCGCGGACGGCACGCTGAAGCTCACCGTCGACTCGGTGCACCCGCTCGAGGAGATGGCGGCCGCCGCCGAGGCCAGCGCCCGGCCGGGCCGTCTGGGCAAGGTGCTGCTCAAGCCCTGAACCTCGACCCCGGTCCGCCCTCGCGCCGACAGCGGCGCGCGGGCGGACGTACGGGTGCCCCCGGTGGGACTCGAACCCACACTGAACCGTTTTTAAGACGGCTTCCTCTGCCGATTGGGACACGGGGGCTGCTGGCGTCAGACCATCACAGGTAGGTCTGGCGCTGGTAGATCGCGTGGGCACCCGCCACCCGGTCGAGGAACAAGTACCCGTTGCAATGGTCCATCTCGTGCTGCAGGCACCGGGCCTCGAAGGCGTCGGTGCGGATCTCGACCCACTCCCCCGACCCCGGAAGCTGACCACGCACCAGGATCCGGCTGGCCCGCTTCACGTCGCCGGTGAGGTCCGGCACGCTCATGCAGCCCTCGCGGGCCTTCTCGTTGCGGCTCGACTCGACGACCTCGGCGTTGCAGAGCACGTACGTCCCGTGGTGCGTACGCGTCTTGGGGTGCTGCGACACGTCGACGCAGAACACCTTGGCGCCGACGCCCACCTGCGGGGCGGCCAACCCGACGCACCCCGGGGAGACGCGCATGGTGGCGACCAGGTCGGCTGCCAGCTGGACGACCTCGGGATCAGTTGGGTCGACGCCTGCGCCGTCGCTCGACAGCACGGTGGCCGGGGCGGTCACCACCTCCAGGACACGGCCGGTCACCCCGAGCTCGTCCGGTGTCCAGGCAGCGACGCGCTCGTTGAACCCTTCGGGGGTGCTCACAGCTCGTCGGCCTCCACGGCGCGCAGCGTCGCGCCCACGCCGAGGTCGGTGGCGACGGACTTGATGGCGGCCTCCAGCGCCTCGGTGTCGACACCGGGCGGCAGCGAGACCTCGGCGACCAGCAGGTAGAGCTCGCCCGCGAGACGGGTGGTCAGGTCGGTGATGTTGCCCTCGACACGGGCCACCTCGGCGACGACGGAGGAGACGATGCCGGCGCGGTCGCCACCGTGGACGGTCAGCAACCACTGGCTGTCGGCGGGAGCGTGCGGCCCCTCGTGGGGCACCTCGCGCACCGTGACCGTCAGCGAGCCGTCCTCGGCGAGCGGGGCCAGGGCGGCGGCGATCTCGTCGTCCGTCGCGGCACCGGCGCAGACCAGCGTCATCGCGAAGTGGCCGCGCAGCAAGGTCATCGAGGTGTCCTCGATGTTGAGGCCGAGCGAGGCCAGGCGGTCGGTGGTCCAGGCGATGATGCCGGGCCGGTCGTGGCCCAGCACGGTGATGGCGTGGAGGGTGCCTGCGTCAGTCATGCGGGCCATTGTCCCTCCCTCCCCGCCGGGCGGTCACAGCGGCACGCGGACGTCATCGTCGCCGCTGCCGGCAACCACCCCTCACGAGGACGTGCCGAGGTCGGCCAGGGCACGCGCCCGGAGGAAGACCTCGTCGGTCATCTCCGCGGTCAGGCGCCGCGTGTAGGTGTTGTGCGGCGACGGGTGGAAGCAGCCGACCAACGTCACCGGCCCCGCCGGACCGGACATCTCCACCTCGACGCCGTGCCCGAACTTCGGCCCCGGGTGGGGCACCGCCACGCCGGCGCCGTCCAACGCCTCCAACGCGCCGCCCCAGCCGAAGGCACCCAGCGCCACCACCACACGTACGGTCGGCAGCAGCAGCGCGACCTCGCGCTGGATCCATGGCGCGCAGGCGTCGCGCTCGGCGGGAGTCGGCTTGTTCTCCGGCGGGGCGCAGCGCACCCGCGCCACCATCCGGGTCCCGACGAGCCGCTGCCCGTCACCTGCGTGGCGCGACGTCTCCTGGATCGCCAGGCCGACGCGGTGGAGGCTTGCGAAGAGCCAGTCGCCGCTCGGGTCGCCGGTGAAGACCCGACCGGTCCGGTTGCCGCCGTGGGCCGCGGGCGCGAGCCCGACCACCAGGATCTGCGGCTCGGGGTCGCCCCAACCGGGGATCGGACGCCCCCAGTAGGGCTGGTCGGCGAAGGAGGCCCGCTTCTCGCGCGCCGCGTCCTCGCGCCACCTCACCAACCTCGGGCACGCCGCGCAGACGCTGACCCGCGCCTCCACCTCGCCGAGGTCCGCGGTCGCAGCCAGACGTCGTACGCCCGCAGCCGAGCGAGCGACCCGGGTGCCGGCGGGTGCGGGGTCCTCGGGCCATCCCGTGCCGGCAGGCACCGGCGAGGGGAAGAGCTCACCGGTGAGCGGGTGCGGCAGCGGCACGGGCGACGGGGTGGGCACGGGGCCACCATTCCCCATTCCCCCGGCCCCACTCCCCTCTGGCTCCACGGCGTCATACGGACGGAGCGCTGGGACGCACCCTCCGTATGACGTCCGCGGGGTGGCGGGGGCGGGCAGGCGGGCGGGTGGGGAGGGCGGAGCGACTCAGCTGAACCGTCGGTGGACCGACTCAGCTGAACCGTCGGTGGACCGACCAGGCGATCCCTTCGAGGATGTCCGCCTCGGAGACCCGCCACGACTCCACCCCGACCCGGGCCAGGATCCGCTCCATCACCAGGGCACCGGCGTCGATGACGTCCGCTCGACCGGGATGCATGTAGCCGAGCGCGCGCCGCTCGTCGGCCGTCATCGCCACGAGCTCCCCGCAGAGTTGGCGGGCGGCGCCCACGTCGAGCACCGCTCCGTCGACCACCTCCGGGTCGTAGGCCGCCAGCCCGAGGACACCCGCCGCGATCGTGGTGCAGGTGCCGGCGATGCCCACCACCGTGGCGGCCGAGGCGATGTCGACGCCGCGCTCGACCGCCTCGTCGAGGGCGCGCTCCACGTCGGCGACGCAGGCCGCCACCTCGTCGGACGCGGACGGGTCGGAGTGCAGGTGCCGTTCGCTGAGGCGTACGGACCCGATGTCGGCGGAGTGCGCGGCGACGGGCCCGTCAGGGCCGCCCAGCACGAGCTCGGTCGACCCCCCACCGATGTCGATGACCAGCACGGGGTGCACCACGTCGTCGGCCAGCCCGCGGATCGCCCCTGAGTAGGCCAGCTCGGCCTCCTCTGCGCCGGGGATCACCTCCGGGCGCACCCCGAGCCGCTGCTCCACGCCGGCGGCGAAGACCGCCGCGTTGGAGGCGTCGCGGGTGGCGGAGGTGGCACAGAACCGGATCCGCTCCGGTGGCACGTCGTGGGCACGCAGCAGCAGCGCGTAGTCGTCGAGGGCCGCGAACGCCCGCTCAAGCGCGTCGGGGTGCAGCTCACCGGTGGCGTCGACGCCTTGGCCCAGGCGCACCATCCGGGTCTCGCGCACCCACACCTCCGGCAGGTCGCCGATCAGCAGCTTGATGGTGTTGGTGCCGCAGTCGATCGCCGCGATCGGCGCCCCCACCGGGTCATTCCCCCGCGACGTCGGCGTCGGCAACGACGTCGGAGTCGGCCGCGGCCCCGGGCGCGCAGGGCTCCACGCAGGCGCCGTCGGCCCACCACTCACCGAGCCGGTCGAGCACCTCGTCGCCGAACGGGTTGACGCCGCGACCCTGGGCCAGCGACTGACCGGCCAGCACGTGGAGGCACTTGACGCGGTCGGGCATGCCCCCGGCGGAAATGCCCTCGATCTCGGGCACGTCGAGCCCGGCGGCAGCCCCGATCTCGGCGCGCGCGGCCAGGTAGCGCTCGTGGGCCGCGCGGTAGGCGGCGGCCAGCTCGGGGTCGGTGCCGAGCCGCTCCTGCATCTCCTTCATCAGGCCGCTGCCCTCGAGCGTGCCGATGCGTGAGGCGGCCTTGGGGCAGGTCAGGTAGTAGGTCGTGGGAAACGGCGTGCCGTTGGGCAGGCGCGGCTCGGTGGTCACCACGTCGGGGTTGCCGCACGGGCACCGGTGGCCGACCTCCGCGATGCCGCGGGGCGTACGCCCGAGCTGCCGCTCGATCGCGTCGACGTCGGCTGGTTCGATCACTGCTTGCCCTGCTCGATCACTGCTTCTCCTGCTCGCTCTGCTTCACGCCGTCGATCACCCTCGGAGCGTCCGGGCGCTCGGGCGGCGGGTTGCCCGCCAGCTCCACCGAGCTCCACACATCCTCCCACCACGCGGTCGGCTGCTCCTTGATCACCTCGTCGGGGTCGGCGAGGTCGGCCACGGGAGCGAGCGGCTCGCCGTTCTCGTCGAGCACCTGGTAGCCGGTCTCCCCCGGCATCAGGTAGCCCAGGTGCTGCCTGGCCTGCGCCTTCACGAACGCGTCGTCCTGCCAGCGCCGCTTCTCGCGCTCGAGCTCGGCGATGGCGCGCTCCGAGGCGGCGATCTCGGCCTTGGTCGCCTCGATGGTGGCGCGCTGGTCGAGGTAGGCCTGCAGCGAGGACGCGTAGGAGACACCCAGCACCAGGAGCACGATCAGCAGGATCGCGGCCCGGCCGGTGGGTCGGGCACGGGGCCCGGCGGGAGGCCTGCTCGCGACCGTGCGCCCCGGTCCCGTACGCCCGTGGCCTGTACGCCCGTGGCCTGTACGCCCCGGGCCGGGGACCGCACGGGTGCTCCCGATGGTCTCGGCCGCGGACGCCGCAGCGACCCGGACCCGCGAGGCTGCGCCTCGCCGGCCGGGTCGCCGGGTGCCCCCGGGTGTGGGGGCGGAACGTCGTGGGGTCATCAGGAGACGATTGTCTCCCGGTCAGCCCTTGAAACGCGGGAACGCGGCCGCGCCGGCGTAGCGCGCGGCGTCGCCCAGGTGGTCCTCGATGCGCAGGAGCTGGTTGTACTTCGCCACGCGCTCGGACCGGGCCGGGGCACCGGTCTTGATCTGGCCACAGTTGGTCGCGACGGCGAGGTCGGCGATCGTGGTGTCCTCGGTCTCGCCGGAGCGGTGGCTCATCATGTTGCGGTAGCCGGCGCGGTGCGCGAGGTCGACGGCGTCGAGGGTCTCGGTCAGCGAGCCGATCTGGTTGACCTTCACCAGCATGGCGTTGGCCTGGCCGCCGGCGATGCCGCGCTGGAGGCGCTCGACGTTGGTGACGAAGAGGTCGTCGCCCACGAGCTGGGTGAGGGCACCGATCTGGTCGGTCAGCGTCTTCCAGCCCTCCCAGTCCTCCTCGTCGAGGGGGTCCTCGATGGAGACGATCGGGTAGGAGCTGACCAGCTCGGCGTAGTAGGCGCTCATCTCGGCGGCCGACTTCTGCTGACCCTCGAAGGTGTAGGAGCCGTTCTCGCAGAACTCGGTGGCGGCGACGTCGAGCGCCAGGGCGATGTCGGAGCCGACCTTGAGGCCGGTGGACTCGATGGCCTGGGAGATCAGGTCGAGCGCGGCACGGTTGGAGGGCAGGTCGGGGGCGAAGCCACCCTCGTCGCCGACCGCGGTGGCCAGGCCCTGCTTCTTCAGCACCGACTTGAGGGCGTGGTAGACCTCCGTGCCCTGCTGCAGCGCCTCACCGAAGGTCGCGGCACCGATGGGCGCGATCATGAACTCCTGGATGTCGACGTTGGTGTCCGCGTGGGCACCACCGTTGAGGATGTTCATCATCGGCACGGGCAGCAGGTGGGCGTTGGGGCCGCCGACGTAGCGGAAGAGCGGCAGGTTGGCCGACTCAGCCGCGGCGTGGGCCACGGCCAGGGAGACACCGAGGATGGCGTTGGCGCCCAGCTTGGACTTGTTGGGGGTGCCGTCGAGCTGGAGCATCGTCTCGTCGACCAGGCGCTGGTCGTCGGCGTCGAGGCCCTCGATGGCCGGACCGATCTCGCTGATGACGCCCTCGACGGCCTTGGCGACGCCCTTGCCGAGGTAGCGGTCGGTGCCGTCGCGCAGCTCGACCGCCTCGAAGGCGCCGGTGGAGGCACCGGACGGGACGGCGGCACGGCCGAAGGAGCCATCCTCCAGCAGGACCTCGACCTCGACCGTGGGGTTGCCGCGTGAGTCGAGGATCTCGCGTGCGCCGACTGCTTCGATGGCTGCCATCGTGACTGCTCCTACAGGGTTCGTGGGCTGGGCGGGGTCAGCCTATCCGCCGTCGCGGGCGGAGCCCGTGAGGCCGTCGACCCATGGTCACGGGTGCCTCGGCGTCGCAGCGTCACCGGTCGTAGAGCCGCAGGCGTACGACCAGGGGTCGGTGGTCGGAGTGGAACCCCTCGAGCACCCGGTGGTCGACGAGCTGGGCGGCGCCGGCCGAGCCTTCACGCAGGCTGCGGTCGGCCACGAAGACGTAGTCGATCCAGCGCGAGGTGTGGGTGGGCAGCACGTGCTCGTGGCCCAGCGCGGCGAAGGACGAGGTGGCCAGGCCGTCGAACCGGTCACTGATGCCACCGGCGGGCCGGGCCCGGGAGTCGTCGCGGTGGTCGAAGTTGTAGTCGCCCGTGCTGAGCAGGACGTCGCCGGGCGTCGAGCGCCACAGCCGGGCCAGGATCCGCAGGTGCTTCCTGGCGCTGCGGGCGTTGGGGCCGGGCCGCCAGCCCTCCCCCTGCTCGATCGCATGGGCGAGGTGGGTGTTGAGCAGGGTGAACGTCTGTCCGCTCGCCCGGTGGCGCAACCGGGCGCGAACCACCCAGCGGGGCGGATGGGGCTCGGCGAGGCCCCGCCGCGCCCCGTCGACGTGGACCCAGTCGACGTCGAGGAGCTCGAAGGTCCTGGTGCGCCACGAGAGGGCGAGCGCGGCCGGCCCCTCCTCGCGCGGCCCCTCCCAGCGCCAGGTCTCCCAGCCGCGCGCCCGGTAGCGCGCGTCGAGCTCACGGAACTGCGACGAGTTGGTCTCCTGCCAGCCGATGAGGTCGAGACCCCGACGTGCGGTGAGCCGGTCCCGGTCGGCGCGCAGCCGCGCCCGGGGCGTACGCCACTGGACGTTGTAGGAGGCCACGCCCACCGTGTCGACCACGCGGCCGGGCAACGCCGGCACAGGTCCCGGTGTGACCACGGCGGCGGGGTCGCCGTCGGGGCCGGCCGGGGTGCGTTGCGCGCTCACGCCCAGCACGACCGACACCACCAGCACGGCCGTCGCGGCGGACCACCACACACCCCGCAGCCTCTGGGGCCTTCGGGTCACCGCACCCGCCACAGGGCCACCCCTCACCGGGCGTCGAGACGGTCGCGCACGGCTCGACGCAGGGCGCGTTCGGGGTCGATGCCGGCGGCTCGGGCCTCGAGCACCAGGTCGAGCAGGCGTTGCCCCACCGACGCGTCGGTCGCCGGGCGCGCGTCGAGAGGACGCTGCGTGCGCGCGGCCCGGTCGGCGACCTTGCGCGCCCACAGCAATGCGGGCAGGCCGGGAGGAAGACCCGCCGTCGGGTCGTCGCCCTCGGACCCGGCACCGTCCCCGCCGACCTTCTCGGCAGCCTTCTCGGCCGCCTTGGCCTGCTGCCAGAGCTCGTCGACCTGGGCCGGGGTCAGGTCCTGCCCTGCCTGCGGCCCGAAGACGTGCGGGTTGCGGCGCACCATCTTGGCGTGGATGCCGGCCGCCACCTCGTCGAGGGTGAACGCGCCGCGCTCCTCGGCCACGACGGCGTGGAAGTAGACCTGCAGCAGCACGTCGCCGAGCTCGTCGCGCAACGAGGACCAGTCACCGGTCTGCACCCCGACCTCGATCGCCTCGAGCGCCTCGTGGGTCTCCTCCACCAGGTGGCGGGCCAGGCTCTCGTGGGTCTGCTCGGCCTTCCACACGCAGGCCGTGCGGAGGTGACGCATCAGGTCGGCGAACTCCAGGAGTGGAGAGCGTTCCTCGGGGCCGGTCACGAGCTCACCCGCCTCGTGGACCAGAGGTCAGCCGCAGCGCTGCGACTCGGGCAGCGAGGAGGCGTAGTCAGGGTCGGCGTTCTGGGGGTCGCTGAGGCTGGTCCACGCCTTCTCCGCCTGCTCGCTCACGGGGAAGGAGGTGCCGCCGCGATTCGGGACCAGCTGTCCCTCCTCGACGTCGACGCCGTAGCGCGGGTCGAAGGAGACGTCTGCCTCGGTGGCCCACTGGCCGAAGAGCTCCGAGCCCCGCTGCATGGCGGCGTCCTGGCCGGGGCGACGCACGCCCTCGGACCGCAGCGAGGCCTCGCCGACACGACGCAGCACGGAGGTGACGTAGACCTCGGTGTTCATCGCGGTCACGAACTCGTCGGTCAGCTCCTCGGGCACCTCGTCGGCTCCCTGACGTCGCTGGTTGAGGTCCTGGGTCACCTCGGGGCCGGGGTCCACGTCGTAGGCCTCGGCCACCTGCTCGGCCTGGGCGCGGGCAGTGAGCAGGCTGAGGGCGTACTGGCGGATCTGCAGCATCTCCACGGGGGCCGCGGCCTCGATGAACTGGGGCTCCAGGTCGGCGCAGATCGCCTCGGCGGTGCGGTCGACGGTGGCGCGGGAGAGCTCCACGTCACCGATGCGGGCGGCCGTGCCCGGCGAGGTCGCGGCGTCGGTCACGCCTCCGCCACACCCGGCGAGCGCGAGCAGCGCACTCACGGCGAGCGCAGGAACCAGGGAACGACGGACGCGGGCACGAGGCACGGGTGACTCCTAGCTGGACGGCGTCTGGGACGGCGGCGGCGTGGCGGGCGGGTCGACGATGTGATCGATCACACCACGGGCCCATTCAAGCAGCACGACCCCGGAGCCCTTCGCCGACCCGAGCGGACGCGGCACCATGAGTGCGTCGTTCTGGCTGTGCAGGCGCGACTTGGGATACATCCGGTTGAGCCGCACGACCCGCGAGTCGGGCAGCTCCCTGACCGGGTAGAACCGGATGTTCTTGCCCATCACCACGATGTCGGTCAGACCCGCCGCGCGGGCGCGGGCCCGCAGGCGGGCGACCACCAGCAGCGACTCGACCACGTCGGGCGGGGTGCCGTAGCGGTCGACCAGCTCGGCGCGGATCTCGTCGACGTCGGTGTCGTTGCGCACCTCCGAGAGCCGCTTGTACATCTCCAGACGCAGGCGCTCGGTCGAGACGTAGTCGTGCGGCAGGTGGGCGTCGACGGGCAGGTCGATGCGCACCTCGTCGAGCTCGTCGGTCTCCTCGCCGCGGTAGTCGGCGACGGCCTCACCGACGAGGCGGACGTACAGGTCGAAGCCCACGTCGGCGATGTGGCCCGACTGCTGCCCGCCGAGCAGGTTGCCCGCGCCACGGATCTCGAGGTCCTTCATCGCGATCGCCATGCCGCCACCCAGGTCGGAGTGCTGCGCCAGGGTCGCGAGCCGCTCGTGGGCGGTCTCGGTCAGCGGCTTCTCGCTCGGGTAGAGGAAGTAGGCGTACGCCCGCTCCCGCGACCGACCGACGCGGCCGCGCAGCTGGTGGAGCTGGCTCAGGCCGAGGGTGTCGGCGCGCTCGATGATCATCGTGTTGGCGTTGGAGACGTCGAGGCCGGACTCGACGAGCGTCGTGCAGACCAGCACGTCGAACTTCTTCTCCCAGAAGTCGAGCATCACCTGCTCGAGCTGCTTCTCGTTCATCTGGCCGTGGGCGACGGCGACGCGCGCCTCGGGCACCAGTTCGCGCAGCTTGCCGGCGGCCTTCTCGATCGACTGCACGCGGTTGTGGATGTAGAAGACCTGGCCGTCGCGCAACAGCTCGCGGCGCACCGCGGCGATCACCTGGCGGTCCTCGTAGCCCCCGACGTAGGTGAGCACCGGGTGGCGCTCCTCGGGCGGGGTGGTGATCGTCGACATCTCCCGGATGCCGGTGATCGCCATCTCGAGCGTGCGCGGGATCGGCGTGGCCGACATGGAGAGCACGTCGACGCTGGTGCGCAGCCGCTTCATCGCCTCCTTGTGCTCGACGCCGAAGCGCTGCTCCTCGTCGACGATGATCAGTCCGAGGTCCTTGAAGCGGACGTCGGGGTTGAGCAGACGGTGGGTGCCGACCACGATGTCGACGGTGCCGTCGGCCATCGCCGCCATGACCTCCTTGGCCTCCTTGTCGCTTTGGAAACGACTCAGCGCCTTGAGCACGACCGGGAAGCCGCTCATCCGCTCGGTGAAGGTCGACAGGTGCTGGGTGACCAGCAGGGTGGTGGGCACGAGCACCGCGACCTGCTTGCCCTCCTGGACGGCCTTGAAGGCAGCGCGCACGGCGATCTCGGTCTTGCCGTAGCCGACGTCGCCGCAGATCAGCCGGTCCATCGGGACGGTCTGGCGCATGTCGGCCTTGACCTCCTCGACCGTGCTGAGCTGGTCGGGAGTCTCGGTGAAGGGGAAGGCGTCCTCCAGTTCGCGCTGCCACGGGGTGTCGGGGCCGTACGCGTAGCCCTTGGTCGCCTGGCGCGCGGCGTACAGCTTGATCAGCTCGGCGGCGATCTCCTTGACCGCCCTGCGCGCGCGGTTCTTGCGGGCGGTCCAGTCGGCCCCGCCGAGGCGGTCGAGGCTGGGCTGCTCGCCGCCGACGTAGCGGGTCACCTGGTCGAGGGTGTCGGCCGGCACGTAGAGCCGGTCCGGCGGCGCACCGCGCTTGGAGGAGCCGTACTCGAGCACGAGGTACTCCCGCGTCGCCCCCTGGACGACGCGCTGCTTCATCTCGATGAACTTGCCGACGCCGTGCTTCTCGTGCACGACGAAGTCGCCGGCCTTGAGCTCGAGCGGGTCGATCTGCTTCTTGCGCCGCGTCGGCATCTTGCGCATGTCGCGCGTCGAGGACTTCTGCCCGGTCAGATCGTCGCCGGTCACCAGGACGCTGCGGGTGGTCGGGTCGACGAGGCCGTGGGCGACGCTGCCACAGGTGACCGTGACGACGCCGGGGCCGGCGGGCTCACCGTCCTCGACCAGCGCGGCGGGCACGTCGTGCTCGGCGAGCAGCTCCATCATCCGCTGCGCGGTGCCGTGGCCGGCGTGCACGGTGGTGACGGCGTACGACTGGTCGAGCCAGCCCCGGAGGTCACGCACGGCCCGCTCGAAGTCGCCGCGGTACTCCTCCGCGGGTGCCATGCCCAGCGCGCGGGACTCCACGGCGCCGGCGAGGGCGTCGACGTCGGTGACCTGTCCCTCGTCGTCGATGCCGAACGGGCTGACGGACCACCAGCCCAGTCCGCGGCCCAGGGCGTGCTCGCGCACCTCCCCCATCTCGCGGTAGGAGGCGGCCCCGAGGTCGATCGGCGCAGTGCCACCGCTGGCGGCAGCCGCCCAGGAGGCGCCGAGGAACTCCTCGCTGGTCGCCACGAGGTCGTGGGCGCGGGTGCGGGCCCGCTCGGGGTCGAAGACGACGACGGTCGTGCCGGTGGGCAGCAGGTCGACGAGCAGCTCCATCTCGTCGACGAGCACCGGCGCCAACGACTCCATGCCCTCGGTGGCGATGCCCTGCGCGATGCGGTCGGTGATCTCCAGCAGCTGCGGATGGGAGCGGCCCAAGGCCGCGGCCCGCTCACGCACCTCGTCGGTCAGCAGGAGCTCGCGGCAGGGAGGGGCCCACAGCCGGTCGACCTTCTCCAGCGTGCGCTGGTCGGCGACCGAGAAGGTCCGGATCTCGTCGACCTCGTCGCCGAAGAACTCCACGCGCAGCGGGTGCTCCTCGGTGGGCGGGAAGACGTCGACCAGCCCGCCGCGCACGGCGAACTCGCCGCGCTTCTCCACCATGTCGACGCGGGTGTAGGCCGCGCCCGCCAACCCCGCGACCACCTCGTCGAGCGCATGGCTCTCGCCGGCGGTCAGCTCGACCGGGGCGATGTCGGCCAGCCCCTTGACCTGGGGCTGCAGCACGGCGCGGATCGGCGCGACCACGACCCGCAGCGGCCCGTTGGCCGCCCCCCGGCCGGGATGGACGAGACGCCGCAGCACGGCCAGACGGCGGCCGACCGTGTCGCTGCGGGGACTGAGGCGCTCGTGCGGCAGCGTCTCCCAGCTCGGGTAGAGGGCCACCTCGTCGGGGTCGACGAGGCATCCCAGCTCGGCGACCAGGTCCTCGGCCTCCCGCTCCGTGGAGGTCACCGCCAGCACCGTGCGGCCGGCCAACGCCAACCCGTGGACCACGAACGGACGCACCGTCGAAGGTCCGGTGAGGTCCAGGGTGCGAGACGTCGCGGACTCCGTGACCGCACGCCCGAGCACGGAGTCCTCCAGGAGGCGCTCCGAGAAACGGACCAAAGGGCTGGGCAGGTCGGCGACGGGCCGGATGGGGGTGGTCACGCTGTCCTCTCGGCGCACGAACGGGCCCCGACCGAGGAGCGGACGGGCCCGTCGATTCTACGGGTCGGACCCTCGGGCCACACTTCCCACATGCTGGCGGACATTGGTCTAAACCACCATCACGTTGCATGGTTGAACGGAAGGTTCCCGGGTAGGAGGCGTCAGGCCGACTCTCGGCCGTCCCCGTAAGAAAGGCTTTCCATGCGTATCCAACGCCTCATCGCCGGAGTCGTCTCCGGCGCGCTGCTGGGCCTGGTGCCCGTCGCCCTCGCGGCCGCCCCGGCCCACGCGGCCGACGTCACCACGGTGACCACCATCGACGCGTCGTCAAAGAAGATCGTGTTCAAGAGCGGCTCCAAGCCCTACATCGTGGCCTCGGTGAAGACCTCGGCCGGCACCAGCGTCTACGACGGCGACGTGGCTCTGCAGGCCAAGACCGCGGGCAGCAGCTGGAAGACGATCCGCACGGCGGACGCCAGCAGCTACGTCAGCTTCTCCGACGTGGTGCCCAAGAAGAACACCGACTACCGCGCCGTCTACCAGGGTGGTAGCGACTCCTACAGCGGTGACACCTACGTGGCCAGCCAGTCGGGCTCGATGAAGATCAAGGTACAGCGCAAGTTCACCTTCTCCGGCAACGACCGCACCTTCAAGGTCAAGGGTCGGGTGACCCCGAAGTACGGCAAGAAGAAGATCGTCATCAAGGTCTCGAAGCGCCAGAAAAGGGGCTTCAAGAAGTTCCGCACGATCAAGACGAACAAGAAGGGCAAGTACGCCACCAAGCTGCCCAAGCGCAAGGGCGTGTGGTACTACCGCTTCATCGTCAAGGGTGACAAGAACTACGCGGGCCTGAAATACACGGTCACCGCCCGGGTCTACTGACCCCCTCGCGGCTGAAACGACGAGACGCCCCGCCGGTCACGGCGGGGCGTCTCGTGCGTCCGGGGGTCGGCCCGCCTCAGCCCACCCCGTGACGCTTGACGAAGTCGATGATCTCCTCGGCGAGCTCCGGGCGGCAGACGATCAGGTCGGGCAGCTGCACGTCGTCCTTGTTGTAGACGAGGTCAGCGCCGTCGACGCGCGAGCAGAAGAGCCCGGCCGCACGGGCCACGGCCACAGGTGCCGCGTTGTCCCACTCGTACTGTCCACCAGCGTGCACGTAGGCGTCGGCCACGTCGCGCACGACGCTCATCACCTTCACCCCGGCGCTGCCCATCGGCACGAGCTCGGCGTCGAGCTCGGCGGCCAACGCCTCCACGAAGGCCGGCGGCCGCGACCGCGACACGGCGATGCGCGGACGCTCGGAGGTGCGCGGCGGCACGACCGACGGCAGTGCGGTGCTGAAGGTCTCACCCAGCGCCGGCTGGGCCACCGCGCCGGCAGCCAGGTCGCCGTCGACCCAGAGGGCCACGTGCACCGCCCAGTCGTCGCGCGGCGGCTCGGAGAACTCACGGGTGCCGTCGAGCGGGTCGATGATCCACACACGCCGGGCGTCGAGGCGCGACTTGTCGTCCATCGCCTCCTCCGAGAGCACCTTGTCCTCGGGACGGTGCTCGGCCAGCAACGCGGCGAGGAGCTCCTGGGCCGCGGCATCGCCGGCGTCCTTGAGCGCCTTGCCCTCCAGGCCCTCCTCACGCACCTGGAGGAGTCGGGCACCGGCCTGCTCCGCAGCCCAGACCGCGAAGGCGTGGTCGTCGGTGCGGGCGGCGGCGGGGATCTGGGTCTGTGTGCTCACGCGTCGCAGCCTACCCAGCCGTTGCTCCCGTCACAGGAGGCCGACTGACCAGCAAGCCGGGTATAGCCCGATCGGGTCATGCCGGATCGGATGACAGGGCCGTTCTCCGCCGATCTCCTCCGAACGGGACCCACCCCAGTGTGGAATACCTCTCATTAGGTACGCGGATGTGACACAGGGGGGCTGGCTCATCTACATTATTAGGTATAAGCCGCTTGGTACCGCGGCACCATCGAGAGTCACTGACTCCACGGCCGCCGGACAGAGGCTTCCTCTTCTCCTGCCGAGTCCACCGGCCTCCCGCCGAGCGACCTGGTCCACCGACCGCGTCCTCGCCCCCGTGCAGGGGCCCCACTCCCCTGCCCGCACAGGCCACACCTCGCCCTGTGCGTCGCCGGTGACCGTGCGCCCTGACGCGACGGAGCACCAGTACACAGAAAGGGATGTGCTGTGCTGAAGAGCGCTGCAATCCGCGGTCTCGGGCTCACTGTCGTAGCTGGATCCGCCCTCACGATGGGCCTCACCGCCCCCACCACCGCGCTGGCCCCCGCCACCGCCACCACCTCCACCGTCGTCGAGCACCGGGTCGAGCGGACCCTCACCGACGCCCGGGTCACCGAGTCGAGCGGGCTCGCGCGCAGCACCTTCGCCCGCGACATGCTCTTCACCCACAACGACAGCGGTGACTCCAACCGCGTCTTCGCGGTGAACAACGCCGGCCGCACCCGCGCCGTGCTCCGACTCCAGGGCGCGAGCCACAACGACTGGGAAGACATCACCACGGGCCCCGACCGCACGCTGTGGGTCGGTGACATCGGCGACAACCCCCGCAAGCGCTCCCAGGTCGTGGTCTACCGGTTCAACGAGCCGCAGTACGTGCCCGAGGACGGGCGCACCGTGGACGTGTCGACCACGAAGTTCACCTTCACCTACCCCGACCGCGCTCGTGACGCCGAGGCCCTCCTGGTCCACCCGACCTCCGGTCGCCTCTACATCGTCTCGAAGTCCGACACCGGGGCCGGCGTCTACGAGGCCCCGGCCACCCTCTCGACCTCGTCGGCCAACAGGCTCCGCCGGATCGCCGACGCCCCGTCGAAGATCACCGCCGGCAGCTTCGCCCCCGACGGCCGCACGATCGTGCTGAGCAGCTACACCCACGCCTACACCTACCGGTCGTTCGGCGAGCAGCCCGCCGTCGTCACGCTCCCGTCGCGCCGCCAGGGTGAGTCGCTCGAGGTCAACCGCTACGGCACCAAGATCCTGCTCGGCACCGAGGGTGCCCAGAGCCCGGTCCTCGAGATCGCCATGACCCGCCCCGGCGTGGCCACCGCCCCGGCTCCGACCCCCACGCCGACCCCCACGCCGACGCCCACCACGGCGCCCGCGCCGACCCCCACGCCGACGCCCACCACGGCACCCGCGCCCACCACCGCGCCGGCGCCGACCGTGGCGCCCACCACGGCGCCCGCGCCGACGACGGCCCCGACCACGGCCCCCACGGCCAGCCCGACGACGGCCCCCACCAGCGCGCCGACGACCGCCCCGACCACGGCACCCACCACGGCACCGACGACGGCCCCGACCACGGCGCCCACCACCGCTCCGACGACGGCCCCGACCGCCGCGCCCACGGCCGCTCCGGCCCCGACGTGCCAGAAGGCGCCGGACTACGTCAGCGACAAGACCCTCTTCGGCAGCAGCCTCTCCAGCGCCGACGGCTCGGCCGCCGAGGCACTCGCCAAGAACGACGGACTCTTCGGCAAGATGCCGGTCGTGCGCCAGTTCGACCCCACGGTCCCCCCGGCCGGCGCCTGGTCACGACGCACCTTCCTCAACGACCGCACGGTGGTCCACTCCTTCCGTGAGCACCCCCGCGAGGTCGTGACCGGTCGCTACGACGCGGCGATCCTCGACTTCTACCGCAACGCCCCGACCAACAAGCCGATCTTCTGGAGCTACTTCCACGAGCCCGAGCCGCACATCGTCAACGGCAGCTTCACGTTCGCCGAGTACCGCGCGGCCTGGCGCCACGTCGTCGACCTGGTCGGGTCGCTGTGCAAGGACAACCTCTACCCGACGATGATCCTCACCGGCTGGACGGCTGACCCCGCCTCCAAGCGCGACTGGCGCAACTACTACGCCGGTGACGACTACATCTCCGTCGTGGCGTGGGACCCTTACAACTTCGCCACCTCGATCCCGACCCACTACAAGGACCCCGCCACCCTGTACGCCCCCGTGCTGCGGGCCTCACAGGAGTCGGGCAAGCCCTGGGGCATCGCCGAGACCGGCAGCGCCCTGGTGCCCGGTGACACCGGCACCGAGCGGGCCAAGTGGCTCGACAAGGTCGGCGCCTACTTCCACGCCAAGGGCGCCGCCTGGGTGACCTACTTCCAGTCCAACCGCGACAACGAGTTCCGTCTCTTCGACGAGCCGTCGCGCACCACCTGGAAGAAGTGGGTGCAGTCCTCGAGCTGACCGGCGACCACTCGCTGGAACTTCCCCCCCTCGGCCGGCCGCGGCGACTAGCCTCTGCCCCCGAGGGGGGAAGTCGTTCGTGAACCGTTTGCGTCTGGCCGCACTGGCCGTCACCACCACCGTGCTCCTGGGCAGCCTCGCCGCGTGCAGCGGCGACGAGGGTGAGCGCCCGAGGGCCGACCCCGAGGCGTCGTCGAGCCCGGAACCGTCACGCAAGACCCGACCGAAGCCACCGGCCCCGACGAGGAAGCCGACCACTCCGGCCGCCTCCCCGTCGCGGACGCGGACACCCGCACCCTCCGCCGACCCCACCGAACGGTGCCCGATGGCCCCCGCGTTGCCGGAGCCGGACCGCACGCTCTTCGGCGCCAGCATCTCGACGAGCACCAAGCTGCTGCCCCAGTCGCTGGCCGACGAGGAGGCGCGCTTCGGTCGCATGGCGGTGATCCGCACGTTCGACCCCGAGATGCCCCCCGCCGGCGCCTGGTCACGTCGTCAGGCCGCGATCGGCGACCGGATGCTCGTCACGTCGTTCCGGATGCCCCCTGGCGACGTGCTCGCGGGGCGCTACGACGCGCAACTGCGTGACTACTTCCGCACCGCTCCGACCCGCCCGCAGATCCTGTGGAGCTACATCCACGAGCCCGAGCCGCTCATCATGGAGGGCCAGTTCACCGCGGCGCAGTATCGCGAGGCCTTCCGGCACGTCGTGCGTCTGGCGCAGGAGCAGTGCCGCGACAACCTGTTCCCCACGATGATCCTCACCGGATGGACCTCGAAGGAGGCCTCCGAGCGCGACTGGCGCGACTACTACGCCGGTGACGACTACGTCTCGGTGGTCGCCTGGGACCCCTACAACGGCGCCACCGTGCAGCCGACGAGCTACGAGTCCCCCGAGGCGCTCTTCGCCTCCGTCGTCGAGGCGTCCGAGGAGTCGGGCAAGCCCTGGGGCATCGCGGAGACCGGGACGATGCGCACCCCCCAGGACCCGAGCGGCGAGGAGCGCGCCGAGTGGCTCGACGCCACCGCGCAGTGGTTCGCCGACCGGGGCGCGGCGTTCGTGACCTACTACCAGTCCACGCGCAACGGCGAGTTCATCCTCCTCGACCGGCCCTCGGTGCAGGTCTGGAAGAAGTGGGTGCGCTGGAGCCGCGACTGAGGGCGTCCGACCGCCGCGTCAGCGGCGCACCAGGTCGAGCTGGGCCCCGAAGGTGACGTCGGGGGTGTTGCGGTAGTTGACGTGGGTCTCGACGGCGATCACGTTCGTGCCCTCGACCAGAAGTGCAGCCGGCACGTCCACGACGAGGGGGTTCGCGGCGGCGACGGCGTGGCGGCGCGCCGTGGGGGCGTACGTCGTGTGGGTCACCGCGCCGTCGCGCATGTTCTGGCGCCCCACCTCGACGCCGTTGACGTGCACCACGGCCCCGTCGTTGGCGATCGCCGTCAGCCGCAGGCCGACCACCGACGCGAGGTCGGTCACCGTCACCGCGCGCCGGTAGTAGGAGGTCACGGGTCGCTCGGCGGCCGTGGCGAACGGGTTGACGTCGGTCACCACCTCGGGCGCACCCCAGCCCAGCAGGGCGCCGCCGGTGGCCCAGGCGGAGTCGTCGAAGCCTCGCGCGGCCCACCCCGCTCCGGGTGCCCGGAGCTGGTGGTACCACTTCCAGCTCGCCCCGAGGCCCACCAGCGTGGTGGTGACGGTCTCGGCGACGTCGACCTGCAGCGTGGTGGTGCCCACGGCGCCGGCAGCGTCACGCACCCGCAGGGTGACCGGGTAGGAGCCGCCGGCCGCGTAGGTGTGCGTGACCAACCCACCGGTGGCGGTGGCACCGTCACCCAGCTCCCACTCGTAGCCGGTGATGCCGGCGTCGTCGCTGGACGCGGTGGCGTCGAGGGTGACCGTACGCCCGTCGACCTGCGCCGTGGCCCGCGCCACGGGCGCCTGGTTCACCGGGGCGGCGAGGGGCACCGTGCCCAGCAACGCCGCCGCGAAGCTCAGGTCGGAGGAGCTGGAGGAGTCCTGGTGCACCTCCACCGCGAGGGTGTTGGTGCCCGTACGCACCGCCTTGGCCGGCACGGTGAAGTTGCGGGCGACGTTCTCCGCGGCTCCGGAGCGGTTCGACGCTGCCCGCGTCGACGCCGACACCGGGCCGGGAGGCATGTTGTCGCGCACCACCTCGACGCCGTTGAGGTGCACCACCGCGCCGTCGTCGGCCACCAGCTCGAGGGTCAGGTCCTCCGTCGGGGTCTGCGCCACCTCGAAGGTGGTGCGGAAGTAGGAGGTGATGGAGCGGGTGCCGCCGGCGGACGAGCGCAGCACGACCGTCTCGTCGCCGTCGCCGTAGCCGAAGTGGCCGGCGCCGGTGACCCAGGCCGAGTCGTCGTGGGCGGGCTGCTGCCAGCCGTTGGCGAGACCGGGCCCGTCCCAGTAGCGCCACGGTGTCTCCGCGGTCACGAAGGCGGTCAGCGACGTGGTGGGCGGCGGGGGCGGCGTGGTCACGCCGGTCGCCATGAAGCGTGCCCACCCCTGGGCGGGCACGCCCGAGACGGCGGTGAACTCCCCGCCCACCACGACGCCCGCGTCGCTGGCCGCGATCGCGAAGACCCCCCAGAAGGCGTTGAACCGCGGCCGGAACGCCGGGTCGAGCACGCCGGTGGCCTCGTCGGCCGCGAGCACCTTGATGGTCGTGTCGTCGTCGTAGCCGTCGTGGAAGCCGAAGTAGACCTGACCGCGGTGGTGCGTGACGCCCTGCACGTCGCCCATGACCACGTGTCGCCAGACCCTCGCCCCCGTGGTCGTGCTCCAGGCGGCCATGGTGTTGGCGCCCGATCCGCCGGCACCGAAGAGCCTCGTGCCGGCGTCGTTGATGTCCAGGCCGAGCGTCGGGCGCGACGACGAGGTGAAGACGGTGGGCCGCACCGCGCCGGTGGTGCCGTTGAGGGCGGCGACCCCCGCCCGGGCGACGCCTCCGGCGAGCCCGAAGTTGCCGGAGACGTAGACGGTGTCGGAAGTGGGGTTCTTGACGATGCCCCAGACGTCGTTGTTGACGGTCGGCCGGAAGGTCGGGTCCAGCGCCGCGGTGGTGGCGTCGACCTTGGCGATCCGCTCCCGGGGCTCGCCGTTGACGGTCGTGAAGGCCCCGCCGACCCACACCACCCCGTCGCGCACGTCGAGGGCTCGCACCGGCCGGTCGGTCTGCACCCCAAAACCGGGGTCCACCTGCGCGTCGGAGATCCGTACGCGACCCACGGTGCCGGTGAGCGCACCGCCGATCCGGGCGAAGGCACCGCCGACGTAGAGCCACGTGCCGTCGTGGTCGATGGCGCGGACCGTGCTGCCGGCGTCGGCACGCCAGGAGCGCACCAACTCACCGGTGTCGAGCCGGAACGCTGCCAGGTTCCTGCGCGCGACGGACTCGCCCGTGGGGCTGGTGGCGGTCGTGAAGGATCCCCCCACGACCACCGTGTTGCCGATGACCTGGGTGGCGTACACCCGTCCGTCCACCCGCCAGGACACCGCCGGCGTGCTGCCCACCACCGGAGCGGCCTCCGCCGCGGGCGCCGCGACCACCAGGCCGGTGAGCATCGAGGCCACCAGCGCCAGCAGGGCGGGGACCACGGCAAGGCCCGGGGCGGGGCGAGGGCTCGTGCGGCGCGGCATCTCCATGACGGTCCCTCCAGGGGGCGCTAGTCGCTGACCAGCAGGGCGCTGAGGTCGAAGGTGAGGTCGGGGGTGCGCCGGTAGTTGACGTGGGTGTCGACCGAGACCACGTTGGCTCCCTCGACCAGCAGGGAGACGGGCACGTCGACGACCAACGGGGCGGCGCTGGCCACGGCGTGACGTCGGGCCGTGGGGGCGTACGTCGTGTGGGTCACGGCGCCGTCGCGCATGTTCTGCCGTCCGACCTCGACGCCGTTGACGTGGACCACCGCACCGTCGTTGGCCACCGCCTGGATGCGCAGGCTGCGCACCCCGTCGAGGTTGCCGAGGTGGAAGGTCCGACGGAAGTACGCCGTGACCGGTCGGGTGGTCGGGTCCTCGTAGAGGTCCAGGGAGGTCACGACCTCCGGCGCACCCCAGCCGAGGTGGCCGGCGCCGCTCTCCCAGCCGGAGTCGTCGAAGGTGGTGGCCGTCCACTGCGCGGGCGGGGCGGCGGGGCGGTAGTACCACTTCCACGTCGAGCCGGCAGGGATCACCTGCGGGTCCTGGGTCGTCTCGGTGCGCAGGGTGCGCGTCGTGGTCGAGGTCAGCCCGGCGGCGTCGGTCACGGTGAGCGTGACCTCGTACGCCCCGTGCTGGGCGTAGGTGTGGGTCACCGAGGCACCGGTGCGGGTGGTGCCGTCACCGAGGTCCCACGACCAGCTCGTGATGCCCCGGTCGTCGCTGGAGCCGGTGCCGTCGAGCGTGACCGTGCGGTCGGCGACCGTGGCCGAGAAGGCGGCGACCGGCGGCTGGTTGACCGGCGGACCACCGATGGTGAGCACCGGGGTGCTGGGCCCGACGTTGCCGCGGTTGTCGGTGGCCCGCACGAAGTAACGCTCACCGTCGACGCGTGGCACCGTCACCGTGGTGGTGCCACCGGGCAGGGTGGCGACCGGTCGGTCGTCGCGCAGCAGCTGGTAGGTGACACCGCTGGGGTCCGGGGTCGGCTGCCAGCGCAGGGTCACCGTCGAGGCGGTCTCCTGGTCGACCCGGAAGTTGCCCGGCGCGCCCGGGGCGGTGGAGTCGGTGCGCTGGAATCGGGCGAAGCCGCCGGCGAAGACCTGGCCCTTGCCGGTGCGGGCGGTCAGGATGTCGCCGCCCGCCCAGAGCGTGCCCGTGCTGTCGACCTCGAGGGCCCACGGGCCGGACCCCAGCCGCATCGACAGGTTGGGCACGAACTCGGGCAGGTACTCGCCGGTCGCCGGGTCCCACACGCCGAGCCACTTGATGGTGTCGGCCTGGTGCCAGCCGGAGTTGAGGGTCTCCCACGTGGTGGCACCGGAGTAGGTCCACTGGGCGCAGTGGCAGGAGGCGTAGAGCAGGTCACCGTCGGTCACGGCGGCCTGGACGTCGCCGCCCTTCTTCATGATGTTGCTGCTGATCCGCGAGAAGCTGCCGGTGTCGAACCCGAAGAGGGAGTGCTGGGCACCGCCGGCGAAGACCCGGTTGCCGACCTGCTGCACCGCCTGCTGGTAGTTGTCGTCCCGGTTGCTCCAGGTCGGACGCCAGGCGGGGCCGTCCAGGCCTGCGCCCGGAGCGGTGGTCACCGAGGCGACGCGTGGGGCGGTGACACCCTTCGACGTGCTGAAGTAGCCCGCGGCGTAGACCCGCGCGCCGTCGTCGGAGCCGTCGAGGTCGATCACGCTGCCGTTGAAGTCGGGGTTCCAGTTGCGGTCCGGGGTGCCGGTCGCGAGGTCGACCCGGGCCGCGCCGCGGGAGTAGGTCACCGTGGAGGGGGCTGTGCCTCCGGCCAGGTGCGTGAAGGCGCCACCCAGGTAGAGGTGGTTGCCCGCGACGTCGAGGGTGCGGATGTTGAGCACCCCGCCGGAGGCCCGGTTCTCGACGGTGAGGCTCCACGAGGAGCGGGTCGCCCCCGTGGCCGGGTCGAGCGCCACGACGGCCGTGGCCGGCTGACCGTTGGCGCGGCTGAAGGCACCGGCAGCCACGACGCTGCCGTCGGGCAGGGTGGCCAGGGCCCGCACCTGCTCGTTGAGCACCGGCCGGAAGGACGGGTCCCACTCGCCGGTCGCGATGTCGAAGGCCGCCAGGAAGGGCTGCTCCACGCGGCCGGTGCCTGTGGCGTCGCGCTGGACGTAGCGGAAGTTGCCGCCGACGTACATGCGACCGTTCGACTCGGTGAACGCCTGCACCTCGACGTTGCCCTCGGTGGTCGTGCTGCCCTGGAGCCCGCTCACACCCCACGGGTTGGCCAGGGCGTTGGAGTTGAGACCCGGACGGTTGGGGCGGGCCGGGGCGCCGTTGTCACCGATGCGCTGGAAGTCGGGGTCGGTCGAGGTGATGCGAGGGCGCAGGTAGACCTGCGCGTAGGGCAGGGCAGGGCCGGTGCGGGTCGCTGACCACATGTAGCTCGAGGCGGAGGTGCTGCCTCGCACCCAGGAGCCGTAGCCGAAGCCGACGCGGTACTTCTTGTCGGAATCGGTGGTGTTGACCATGCGGCTGTAGGACTGGCCGGTGCCGAACGACTCACTCGTGCCACCCCACCCCGGTAGGGTGTCGAACTTCCAGGTCGCGATCCGGTGCTCGGCGCCGAAGGTCCAGCTCCACCGCGACTTGTCGGCGAACGTGAACCGCGCCTCCTGCCACTGCGTGCCCCCGGTGTTGCGGGCGCGGCGGACCCGCACCCCCTCGCTGAGGGCGTCGGGCCGACCGCCGTCGAGCAGCTGGTCGACCGTGGTGGAGGGCAGCTGGTGGGTGACCGACGACATCGGCACCGTGTCGGGGCTCTGCAACGCAGCGGCGTTGCCCTTGCCCGCGTACTCGGTGGTCCAGCCGTCGCGTCCCTTGCCGATCAGCACCCAACCGCCACCGTCGGTGGTCTGGTCGCAGTAGAACTGGGCGGGAGCGGGCATGGAGGGGGTCAGCAGCCAGTAGGAGCCGTTGCGCGCCGAGGAGCGAGCCTGCTTGATCTCCCAGCAGGACCCGGCGGCCGTCTCCGGGCTCGTGCCGAGCACCGCCGCGTCGATGGCCTGGACCGCTGCCCGGCCGGCGGGTTCCGCCGTCAGGGAGGCGGACGCCACAGGCGTCACCACCCCCGGCACGAGCAGAGCAACGCCGAGTGCAACGGCGCGCTTGAACGACGACATCAAGACCCCCAGTGATTCGTGACGTGGCGCCGCTGACTGCGCCACGGCCCGTCCAGGACGGGCACATCGCTGATGCTAGGTCCGTCACACCGCGACGCAGCCCGGGCGACCTCCATTTGCCGGATATGCGGTATGCCACGGCCGTCCCGTGGGGCAGGTGGGACGGAAGGCGGCTCGCCGCCCTCCGCACCTCGCTACTGTGACCGCGTGAACGCGCTTGAGCTCCTCGTCGAACAGCTGTGGGCCCCCGGGGCGACCGACGGGGTCCGCGTGACCGTTGACCCCGGGCCGGACCAGCCCGGACCCGACTGGATCGAGGCCGAGCGCTACTGGGTGCTGCCCGACCCGGGCCGGGCCCGCCTCCTGCTGCCGGTCGCGCCCTCCCCCGTGCTGCGGGCTGCCACCGGCGACCACCGCGGGCTGCGCCGTCCCGCCGCCCACCTGGGTCGGCGGGCGCTCGGGCTCGCAGCGACGGTGGGCCTTCCGCTCTCGCGCCACCAGGTCGTGGTGCGCGCCCGCACCGCGGCCGACGCCCGGGGGCTGCCACTGGCGTGCCTGGCCCGCGAGCTGGGCCACCACCACCTGTGGGCCACCTTCGGCGTCCGCACAGGCGCCAACCGCAAGGCGACCCTGCAGCTGGTCGACGACGCCGGCAGCGCGGTGGGCTTCGCGAAGCTCGGGTGGAACACCACCGCCGACGCCTACGTCTCGACCGAGGTCCGCGCCCTGCGTGAGGTCGGCGGAGTCACCGCCGCGATGCGGGCGCCCCGGCTGCTCGCCTCCTTCACCCAGGGCGGCCGGCCCGTGGTCGTCGTCGAGCCCCTGCCCAGCGACGTGCGGGGACTGCGGGGCGCCCAGCAGGCCCCGACGTCGGCAGAGCTGTACGCCCTGTGCCCCCTCGAGCGCCACGCCCGCCCCGGCGCCACCGCCCACCTGCGTGCCGTCGGACGCCGGCTCGCCACCGCCGCTGCAGGGTCGGGCGACGCCGCCGCCCGCGAGGTGCTGGCGTCCGCGATCGACCTGCTCGCCCGGCTCGACGCGGACCGGCGCACGGTGCCGGTGCAGGCCCGCTGGCACGGTGACCTCACGCCGTGGAACTGCGCCCGGGACTCCTCGGGCCAGCTGTGGGCGTGGGACTGGGAGTCCTGCGAGGTGGACGCGGTCGCCGGCCTGGACGCCCTGCACTGGGAGTTCAGCGTGCTGCGCGAGAGCGGCCCCGTCGACGCGATCTCGCTGGCCACCTGCCTGGAGCGCGCCCGGCACCACCTCACGGCGGCCGGCCACGGACGTACGACGCACGGGGTGGTCGCAGCCGTGCACGCGCTGACCATGGTGGAGCGCGCCGCAGCGCTCGCGGCACGCGAGGGCAGCTGGCAGCGGGTCTGGGTCACCCCGGCCCAGCTGGGACGGTTCCTGGCCGAGGCGCGCACCCTGCTGGGCTGACTGGTGGGGCTGACGGGGTGGGGTGGCCGGACCCGTCAGGTCCAGTCGAGGTCGCGGCCCAGGAAGTCGGCCAGGGCGGCGTTGTGCGGCGCGAAGAAACGCGCCAGCTCGCTGCGCTGCGGCTCGGGCACGCTCGACTTGCGGTGCGAGGCGTTGAAGGTGCGGGTGGTGGGCAGCGTGTGCGAGCCCAGGCCGAGGAAGTCGCAGACCGCGTCGAACCCGGCCTGGACGTCGGTGTAGAGGTCCTCGCTGCGCAGGACCAGCAGCTGCTTGCGGTCGAAGTGCTGCAGCCAGTTCTGGATCTGCGGAAGGTAGACCCCGCGCGAGCGGTAGGAGTACCAGTCGTGCGCGGTGCTGTGGTAGCCCGGGTCGGCGGCCATCCGCTCGAGCTCACCCTCGAGCCGCTGGTCCTCGGCGGCGAGCGCGGCGGCGAAGTCCAGCGGCTCGACACCGTTCTGGGTGCGCTCCTGGTAGTGCGACCAGGCGCGCTCGACCGGGTCGCGCACCAGCATCACGGCCTTGACGCTGGGCGCCACCGCCGCGACCTTGGCGGCGATGCGCGGGTCCCACACGTAGTAGGGCGATGCCTCACCACCCATGACCGGGTGGCCGACCCGGGCCGCCACCCGCTCGCGGTGTGCCTCGGTGTGGAAGTGCGAGCGGTACCACGACTCACTGTGCGTGGAGTCGGCGAAGAACCAGTCGGTGCTCTTCTTGCCCCGGCTCTGTGGGAAGAGCCCCAGCACCCCGGGATGCATCAGCAGGTAGTTGTGCAGCGAGGTCGTGCCTCCGCGCTTCGTGCCGATCACCAGGAAGTCGGGCGCCGGACGCTGCGACGCGGTGGCCAGGGCGGCGGCACGCGTGGCGACGTTGGCGGCGTCCTTGACCCAGCGGGGCGAGCGGTCCTTGAGCTGCGCGAACGAAACCATGGGGGAACCCTAGGGTGTCGTGGAGGGCGCCCCGGCTCAGCGACGCACCATCTGGACCAACTCGGTCAGGTGGAGGGTGCGCCGGTCCCACGCCACGTAGCCCGCCAGCAGGGTCGCGCCGAGGCCGATGCTGACCAGCAGGGGCGCCGTGCCCTGCCCCCACGACGCGGTCACGGCCCACGCCGGCAGGGCGACGCAGGCCGTCACCGCGAGGCCGACGCGGAGCACCGACGTCCACGAGAGGGCGATGCCGGTCGCCCGGCGCACCTGCACCGAGGCCAGCACTGTGTCGAGCAGCATCGACAGCGCCCACACCGCTGCGGCGGCCTCGATGCCGCCGCTCGGCACCCACAGCACCATCCCGACGACGTTGACGGCCAGGACGACTGCCTTGTTGAGCGCACCCCACCCGCTGCGACCGCTCATCAGGAGCAGGGCCTGCACGTTGCCGGCAGCCAGCACCACGACCGAGCCGGCGCACAGGATCGTCATGGCGCGCGCCCCCGAGCCGAACCCCTCCCCCAGCCAGGCCAGGACGGTGGGGGCGAAGAACGCGAGCGTGAGGTAGACCGGGGCACCGAACAGCAGGATCCAGCGGGCGGTGACGACGTAGAGCTCGCCGACCTCAGACGTACGCCCCTGGCCGAGCAGGGCGCTGAAGCGCGGCGCCACGACGATGCGCAGGGCAGTGGCCACCACGACGCCGGCGGCGACGAACCGGGCGGCCGATCCGTAGACGCCGGCCGCGGCGTCGTCGAGCAGCATCCCCACGAGCAGCACGCCGATCCAGACGATCGACTGCTCCATGGCCGCCGCGAACGTGCGGGGCACGGCGTACGCAGCGACCGTGCGCCGCATCTGTCGGTCGGGCCAGCGCGGGACCTCTCGCCCACCGGTGCTGGCGCTGGGGCTGGCGTTGGCGGGCAGGCTCCGCCGCAGGCGCCGGAGGTGGCGGTGCAGCACGACGCCGATGGCTCCGGCCCCCAGCACGACCGGCAGGGCCCAGCCCAGGGCGGCACCCAGCGCCGCCGCACCCAGCAGGTGGGCGACCACGAGGGCGAGCGGACGCACCGCGGGCACGAGCACGTTGTCGACGAGGTTGAAGGCCACGATGCCGCCGAACGCCCTGGTGCAGGCCAGGGCGACCGCCAACCCGGAGGCGACCGGGAGGAGCCAGGCGATGGCGTCGACGACCTCGCGCACCGGGTCGTCGGAGGGCCGCACCGCGCCGACGACGTACCAGACCAGGGCCAGCACCGCGCCGGCCGACGCGGTGGCGGTGAGCAGCAGGGTGATCGCGGCGGGCACCAGGTGGGGGCTCTGCGTGCGGAGGCGGGGCAGCAGCCAGACAGCCGTCGTGTCGGTGCCGAGTCGGGCCACGCTGACCGCGATCGTGAAGAGGGCCACGGACTGGAGCACCACACCGGCGTCGGTGGGGCCGAAGAGGCGGGCGAGCAGCAGGCTGAAGGTGAAGCCCAGCGCTGCGCTCGAGGCGGCGCCGACGAAGGTGATCGCTCCGCCGCGCGCGGCACGCCCCAGCTCGCTGCGGGCGGGGGGCGGCGGGGAGTCCTGTGGCGTCCGGCTGCTCACGTGTCGTCCCTGCCTCTACGATGCTGACCACCGGGCGCACGCCGAGCGGCGCCGCGATTCTAGGCAACCGGGGGGTTCGCGTGTCAGCGATGACCATCTTTGTGGGGGGCCGCCGTGCGCTGGCCCTCACCTGCGTCGTGGCGCTGGCCGCCTCGGGCTGCTCCCGCGACGCCGAGCGCGGTTCCGACGCCGACCCCGACGGTGCGTCGACCGGCGCCACCTCGTCGGTCTCGCCCACCCCCACTCCCGGCGCGACGGCCCCCCGCACGCCGGGCGGCTCCTCCCCCACCGAACGCAACCGGGGCCCGGGCATCCCGGGGACTGTGCCGCCGGAGGTCGTCACCGAGGCCGAGGAGGGGGTGGACGAGTACGTCTCCCAGGTCGGCGACGCGCTCGGGTCGCCCTCCACGGAGGAGGAGCTGACCCTGGCGGCCGTCACCGGCGCGGCGCTCGAGGAGCTGCGCAACCGGGTCGCCGAGTACGAGGCGTCGGGATGGCGCGTCGTGGGCGAGCCGCGGGTGGTGCGCCACCGGGTCGTGCGCTACCGCAAGGGTCCCGAGTCGGTCGTGGTGCGCGCGTGCATCGACAACTCCGACGTCCGGGTCGTCGACTCCGAGGGTCAGACGGTGCCGGGCAGCCTGCCCGCGAAGCCACGCACGCTCAACGTCCTGACCCTGGTGCGCGCGGGCGAAGGCTGGGCCGTGAGCGAGCAGCGGTTGGCGCCCCAGCCCGACTGCTGAGTGCCGTCGGTCCAGGCCGCTGGGCGTCTCAGCGGTTGAAGGCCCAGCTGTTCTCGTTGGCCACCACGGGCACGTCGATCGGCGTCTCCACGTCGACCACGTCGAAGGGGAAGCGACGGGCCACGGTGCTCTGCCCGTTCTGCGCCGCGGGCTCCCGGGTCTCGGGCTCAGCGGTCTCGGGCTCGGGGGTCTCGGGCTCAGCGGTCTCGGCTTCGACGGGGCCGGCCTCATCGGCCACCGGCTCCTCGACAGGCTCGGGCTCGTCCGTCACGGTCTCCTCAGCGACCGGCTCCTCGACAGGCTCGGCCTCCTCAGCCACCGCCTCGTCAACGGCCTCGGGCTCGTCCGCCACGGTCGCCTCGACGACGGGCTCCTCCTCGACCGGCTGCTCGACAGGCTCGGCCTCCTCGGCCACGGGCACGTCCTCGTCGGTCACCGACTCCTCGACAGGCTCGGGCTCCTCAGCCACGGGCTCGTCCTCGTCGGTCACCGGCTCCTCGACGGGCTCGGCCTCCTCAGCCACCGCCTCATCAACGGGCTCGGGCTCCTCGACGACGGGTTCCTCGACGAACTCGGGCTCCTCGGCGACCGACTCCTCGACGGGATCATCGACGTCGGCGGCCACCGCAGCGGCACCGTCGGCCGCACCGAGCTCGTCCGCCTCCAGGTCGTCCACCTCGAGGCCCATCTCGGGGGCCGCGGCGGGTGCGTCATCGATGACACGCTCCAACGACTGACGCAGGTGCGGCCACCCGGAGGCATCGCCCGGGGTGCGCTGCGGCAGCGTCCCGGAGCCGGGCACCTCCACGCCCTCGGGCATCTCGTCGGGGTCGAGGGCGTGGCCGACCGGAGCGTCGAGCAGCGCGGCCGTGTCGCTGACGGGGCGCGCCGGGACGCTCGGAGCGCGCGGGGCGGCGCGGGCGAGGGTCGCGGGAGCCGAGGGCGCGGCGGGGTCGAAGTGACGTCCGCGCGGCACCAGGACCGTGCCGTGGATGGTGGCCTGCACGGCGACCAGGTCGGTGGCCACCTGGGCCAGGTCGTCAATCCTCGTCGTCATCTCCTCGACCACCAGGAGCACCTGGTGGGAGGCCCGGCCGGCCGAGAGCCGCACTGCCGGCCCGGCGGTCTGGGCCACGCCGACCACCGTGGCCTCGGCGTCGCGGACGGCATCGGCCAGCAGGTCGCTGACGATGTCGGCGGTGGAGAGTCGCTGGTGTCCCTGCTCGGGCACCAGCACGGTCAACGCCGATCCGGCGCCGCTGCGGAAGCGCCGCGCGGCGCCGACCCCGTCGACCTCCACGGCCTGAAGGCTGGTGAGGATCTCCTGCAGCACCTGGTTGGGGTGGCCGGCGAGCACGAGGTCGGTGCTCATGCCCGAGTCAGCGAGGGCGACGGCCAGGTTCGCGGCCACGTCTGAGGGCATGCCGCCGGCCTCGCCCACGTCGATGACGCTGATGACCGGGCGGTGCGACGGCACCGCCGACAGGAGTCGCTCCCGGACGGCCCGCAGCGACTCGGCGTCCTCGCCCTCAGCGGGCAGACGCGGTGAGGGCTCGCCGAGACGGGCCACCGAGATGCCACCGCCGGCTCCGTACACGTCGTAGGAGTCGCGGACCCTGCGATCGAGCACGTTGGCGACGAAGGCCAGGACGAGCCCCAGCAGTGCGCCTCCGAAGAGGCCGCTGCCCAGGATCAACGGTCGGTTGGGGCTGACCTGCACCTGCTTGGCGTCGGCCTCGGTGAAGATCGTGCCGCCGCTCGTGTCGACGGCCCGTATCTCGTTGAGCTGGGTGGTCACGGCGCTCAGCTCGTCGGCGATGCCCTGGCGAGCCATCTCCTCCGAGATCCGCTCCGCCCCCTGGGGAGCCTGCGACACCCGGGCGTTGGCCCGCGCCAGCTGTCGGTTGAGGGCGTTGCGACGTTCGACGAGTCGCTGCGCGGCGACGTCGACCCGGTCCTGGGCCAGCTCCGAGCGGTAGGCGAGGTACTCCTCGGCGACCAGGGTCGACCCCAGCGCGGCGTCGGAGGCCTGCGGGGCGGTGAACTCGATGCGGAGCACGGTGCCGTCGGGCAGCAGGGTCGCGGAGGTCGCCGCGCGGACGCTGGCATCGGTCCAGCCGCTGCCCAGCCCCTCGGCCACCGCCGACATCACGGAGGTGGAGCGAGCCGCGGCCTGCTCGGTCTGCATGTCGATGAGGTCGGAGGCGGGTCGCTGGCTGTTGAAGGCGTTGGAGGAGATCAGGTTGACGTTGACCAGCGTCGCCGCCGTGGCGGTGGCGGGCAGGAAGAGCACCAGGGAGGCGGCGACGACGATCCCGGCCGCGACCCCGGCAGCGACATAGCGCCAACGGCGTCGCACCACGGTCACGTAGTGCGACAACTCCACTGATGACGCATCGGAGCCCTGCTTCGCCACTGATGTCCCCCTTCCCCGTCCGGGCACGAACAGCTCCACCGAGTCCGGTGTGTCCGCCACCCAAGAGTCCTAGGATAGCCAGCCAGACCCCTTCCCCCGCCCGACGGAGAAAAATTCGTGACCACGCAGGTGCCAGCGCCCCTCCGGGGTCGTCTCGGACCCGGCGGTCACAAGGTCGCGGCCAGCGAGCTGCCCGCCTGGCCGCTGGTCACGATGTTCAGCCTCTTCCCGGTGTGGTGGCTGGTCGGCCTGGCCGACCTCATCTGGATCGCGATGGCAGCCCCCATGGGCCTGCTGCTGCTGCGTGCCCGGGCCGTCGAGGTGCCGCGCGGCTTCGGTGTCTACCTGCTCTTCCTCGCCTGGGTGGCCTTCTCGGCCATCCAGCTGGAGCGGGCCGGCCAGGCCATCGGGTTCACCTACCGGTTCACGCTCTACGCCGCCGCGGCCGTGCTCTTCGTCTACGCCTACAACGCCCGGCACCGCCTCACCGCGCGGGTCGTCTGCGGCGCCCTGACCGGCTACTGGGGGGCCACCGTCGCCGGCGGCTACCTGGCGCTGGCGTTCCCCGGCGCCGTGCTGCGTACGCCGCTCAGCTACGTGCTGCCCTCGGCACTGCTCGACAACGAGCTGGTCAACCACATGGTGATCCGGCGGATGACGCAGTGGAACCCCGATGCCTGGGTGCAGCTGGACCCCCGGCCCAGCGCACCGTTCCTCTACACGAACAACTGGGGCAACGTGTACTCGCTGCTCCTGCCCTTCGTCGTGGCCTACCTCTTCCACGTGCGCGGCACCAGGCGCTTCTGGGCGGTGCTCGCGCTGGTGCCGATCTCGTTCGTGCCGGCCTTCCTCACCCTCAACCGCGGCATGTTCCTGGGCCTGGGCGTCGCGATCGCGTACGCCTCCTTCCGCCTGCTGCTCATGGGCAACGTCAAGGCCGTGGCCTCGGTCGCGGTGGCGGCCCTCGTCGGCACCGGGGCCTTCTTCCTGCTGCCCGCCCAGGACCGGCTGGAGCACCGGGTCGAGGAGTCCAGCAGCACCGAGGACCGGGCGTCGCTCTACGCGCAGGCCTTGGACACCATCCCGGAGTCACCGGTGCTCGGTCACGCGGTGCCCCAGCAACCGGCGAACCCGAACCTGGATCCGGTCGGGACGCAGGGACAGTTCTGGATGATCCTGGTCTCCCACGGCGTGGGCGCCCTGGCCTGCTTCGTGGGCTGGTTCCTGATCGCCTTCGTGCGGTCACGACGACGCCGTGACCTCACCGGCCTGGTGGCGCACACCGTGCTGCTGGTGGCGACCATGGAACTGCTCTACTACGGGTCGTTGCCCTACGGGTTGCCGATCATGATGACGGCGGCCGCCCTGGCCCTGCGACCGCCGGACGAGGGCGCGGCACCGCTAGGCTGAACGCTCTGCGGAGGCGACGGAGGGGGCACGGTGCAGGTCAACGGCGCGGACGGGCAGCGGGAGCCCTCGGGGACCACCCCGACGGTGCTCTACATCGGCGGGTGGGGTCGCAGCGGGTCGACGCTGCTGGAGTGCCTGCTCGCGGAGGCCGAGCAGACCGTCGCGCTCGGTGAGGTCGTCTGGCTCTGGGACCGCGGGCTGGTGCGCAACGAGCTCTGCGCCTGCAGCCAACCCTTCCACGACTGCCCCTTCTGGACCGAGGTCGGGCGCACGGCCTTCGGTGGCTGGGACCGCGTCGACGCCGACCGGATGGCCTCGCTCAAGGACGCCGTCGACCGGCAGCGCCGCATGGTCCACTCGGCGCGACGCGCCCCGGGGGCGGCGTTCCGCGCCCAGGTCGAGGAGTACGCCGGCCACTTCCGCGCCGTCTACCGCGCCGCCGCCGCGGTGAGCGGCGCCGGGGTCGTCATCGACTCGAGCAAGGAGATTCCGACCGCCCTGGCGTTGAGCCACCTCGACGACCTCGACCTGCGGGTCCTGCACATCGTGCGCGACAGCCGTGGGGTGGCCCACTCCTGGTCCAAGGTCGTGGAGCGCCCCGAGGCGGGCGGCGAGCCAATGCCGCAGTTCTCCCCCACCCGGTCGACCGTGCAGTGGCTCGCGGGCAACCTGGCGGTGGCCGGCCTGACGCACCGGGGTGTGCCGCTCACCCGCCTGCGCTACGAGGACCTGGTGGCAGATCCCACTGGATCGATCGAGCAGGCCTGGCTCGCGCTCGACCTCCCGGGTCGGGCCGACGTGCCGATGCTGGACGCCACCACCGTCGAGCTGCACCCCACGCACTCGGTGGCCGGCAACCCGATGCGCTTCCGCACCGGCCCCACCCAGCTGCGGCGCGACGACGCCTGGCGCACGGAGATGTCGGACGCGGACCGTCGGCTCGTGACCGCGCTCTCCTACCCCGTCCTGAAGTCCTTCGGCTACCTGGAGCAGGATCGATGAGCGACGCCCCCCCGGTGCCCGACCTGGTCTCCGTGGTGATCCCCACCCGGGACCGCCCCGAGCTGGTGCGGCGCGCCATCGAGTCGGTTTTCGCGCAGGACCACGCCGGCGACGTCGAGGTCGTCGTCGTCTTCGACCAGAGCCCCCCGGACGGGTCGCTCGTGCGCGAGGCCCCCGGCCGCACCGTGCGGATCGTGGGCAACACGCGTACGCCCGGGCTCGCCGGCGCCCGCAACTCCGGCATCCTCGCCTCGCACGGCAGCCTCGTCGCCTTCTGCGACGACGACGACTGGTGGAAGCCCTCGAAGCTGCGGCGCCAGGTGGAGGCGCTGGAGGCCGAGCGCGCGCGGACCGGCCGGACCCCGCACCTGGTGACGACCGCCATGGAGGTCGACTACGACGGCGAGCGCACGCCCCGCCTCGCCGGCACCGACCGGGTGACGCTGGCCCACCTGACGAGGTCACGGATGGCGATGCTGCACTCCTCCTCGCTGCTCTTCGACCGCCGGTCGCTCCTGGGACCGTTGGGACTCATCGACGAGGAGGTGCCCGGCAGCCAGAACGAGGACTGGGACATCCTGCTGCGCGCCGCCAAGCTCGGTGACATCGTGCACGTCGACGAGCCACTCGTGGTCGTGATGTGGGGCGCTGCCTCCTTCTTCACCCGCACGTGGGACACCAAGATCTCCTCGCTGCACTGGATGCTCGACCGGCACCCGGAGATCGAGCAGGACCGCAAGGGCGTGGGCCGCGTCTACGGGCAGATCGCCTTCGGCGAGGCCGGCCGCCCCGACCGCCGCGCGGCCGTGCAGTGGGCCCGACGCGCGTTGGGGCGCGACCCGCTGCAGTGGCGGGCCTACGTGGCGCTCGTGGTGGCCTCCGGCCTCGTCACGCCGGCACGCGTCCTCGACACCCTGCACAAGTTCGGCCGCGGGGTCTGAGGCACCTGACGGGGGTCCGGACAGCCGAACGGCCGGCGTCCCGCTTCGGGCGGGGCGCCGGCCGTTCGCACGGATCTGGGCCGGACCAAGGAGCCAGATCGAACCGGGGAGGGCCTCTCAGTAGGCCCCGCGGGAGCCGAGGACGGCGTGCACCGTGCGGGCGAGGATGCCCACGTCGTCAGCAAGACGCCAGTTCTCGGTGTAGTGGTTGTCGAGGGCGATCGCCTTCTCCCAGCTGAGGTCGGAACGGCCCGAGACCTGCCAGAGCCCGGTGAGGCCCGGCTTCGCGGCCAGGCGTCGCCGTTCGAGGGAGGTGTACTGGGCGACCTCCTCCGGCAGCGCCGGGCGTGGACCGACCAGCGACATCTCGCCCTTCACGACGTTGAGCAGCTGGGGCAGCTCGTCGAGGGAGAACTTGCGCAGGATGCGACCCAGAGGGGTGATGCGCGGGTCGGCAGTCATCTTGAAGAGCACACCGCTGGCTTCGTTGGCGTCCAGCAACGAGGCCTTCTCTGCCTCCGCGGTGGTCACCATCGTGCGCAGCTTGTACATCGTGAACAGCGAGCCGTCCTGCCCGACCCGGACCTGGCGGAACATGCCCGGGCCCGAGGAGGTCGCACGGATGGCGAGCACGAGGACGCCGAGCAGCGGAGCGGAGAGCACGAGGAGCAGCGTGCCGACGACACGGTCCATGGTGGCCTTGACCAGCCTCGGCAACCTGGCGGGGCGGCTGGAGGCCACGTGCACCAGGGTCGCTCCGCCGTAGGTCGCGTGCTCGAGCCGGTGGGTCGCGATGCCGTCCAGGTCGGACTGCACGGCCAGAGCCGTACGACTGCCCTCGAGCGCCCAACCCAGCCGACGGATGCACTCCGCGTCGACGCCCGGACCGGGCACGACCAGCACCAGGTCGGGGTCGGCGGCCGTGAGCTCCTCGGCGTGGATCTCCTGCGTCAGGTCGAGGAAGGTCTCGCTCAGACCGGTGCGCTGCTGCGGCACCTGCGGGGGCTCGCCGACGACCACTCCCCCGACGATGGTCATCTCCGGGCTGGCGGACCAGCGGGCGGCTGCCTCGGCCACGCTGACAGCGGACCCGACGACCACGACGCGTTGCGGGGTGGGGAAGTGACGGCGCGCCAACGCTCCGGCGAGGGCCACGGCCGCGCCCGCGAGGGTGATGGCGCTGGCGGCCACCAGGTCTGCGCGCCCCCAGACGCCGACGGCGACGCCCACCGCCACCACGCAGAACGGGGTCACGGTGTGGCGCACCACCTGCTCGAGGCGCGGCAGGCCGGGGCGGATCGAGGCGGAGCCGGCCCAGTAACGCTCGGCCAGCGACACGCCCACCACGACCAGGGCGACGGCCAGGCCGGCACCCACGAGGTGGGTCACCACTGCCATGGCGACGACAGCGACCACGATCTCGGTCCAGATGTGGTGGCAACGTGAGGCCCCAGCGGTGCGCGGGGCACCTGCCGAGCGGCCGACGACCTGGAGGTCCGCAGCGGGTGCTGCCACCTCCTGCGGGGCGGTCGCCTCACGCATCGTCACAACAAGTTCCCCCATGAGTCGTTGCATCCACGCGGGCTTGAGATCCGGCGTGGTAATTCCTGCCGAGATGACCCTAGGAGAGGCCCACTTCGCACTCATGCCCGATATTGGGTGACTCATTTCCAGGGTGTCACCGATATCGGGTAACCCTCACGAGTTGAACTGCTGCTGGGCCTTTTCCAGCCCCTCCAGCACCAACATCTCGACGGCGTCGGCGGCCTCGACGAGCTGGATCGGAAGCTCCTTGCGCTCGACCCCGGAGTAGTTGGAGAGCACGAAGTCAGCGACGTCCTGACGGCCCGGCGGACGCCCGATGCCCACACGTACGCGGTGGAAGTCGCCGGTGCCCAGTGAGGCCCGCATGGAGCGCAACCCGTTGTGACCGTTGTCGCCGCCACCCTTCTTCAGGCGCAGGGTGCCGAAGGGGATGTCGAGCTCGTCGTGGATCGCGACGACGTGCTCCGGCGCGACCCCGTAGAACTTCGCCACAGCGCTCACCGGACCACCGGAGGTGTTCATGTAGGTGCGGGGGCGCACCAGCACCACCCGCGGCCCCGGGGCGCCGGGCGATCCCAGGCGACCCTCGACCACGTCGGCCTGCCCGGTCTTGTGGCGACGGAACGCACTGCCGAGTCGTTCGGCAAGCACGTCGTTGACCATGTGGCCGACGTTGTGGCGGTGACCCGCGTAGTCGGCTCCGGGGTTGCCCAGGCCGACGACCAGCCACACAGGAGAAGTCATGCGCCCAGTATCGACCACGGGGTCCGCGATCCGGCCCGGCGGGCGGGGCCGGACACGGCAACGGCGCCACAGGAAGGCTCTCCTGCGGCGCCGTGGCGGGTGGCGCGACCTGGACGGTCACGCCGGTGGATCACTCGTCGGCGTCGGTGGACTCCGCAGCAGCCTCGGCCTCGGCCGCGCCGGCCGGCGAGTCGGCCAGGTCGGCCTCCAGCGCAGCGGCGGTCACCTGGGCGACGACGTTGACGACCAGGGCGTCGGCGTCACCGGTGAGCGAGACGCCCTCCGGCAGCGTGAGGTCGGAGGCCAGGAACTGGGTGCCGGCGGCGGCGGCGGTGACGTCGACCTCGATGGCCTCAGGCACGTGGGTCGCCTCGGCCTCGAGGGCGATGGTCGGGTGCTCGGTCACGACGAGGGTGTCGGGGCCCGCCTGACCGACGACCTGGACCGGGACCTCGACCAGGACCTTCTCGCCGCGCTTGACGGCAAAGAGGTCGACGTGCTGGATCACCCGACGGATGGGGTCGACCTGGACCTCCTTGGCCAGCGCCAGCTGGACGTCACCGTCGATGTCGAGCTCGAGGAGCGCGTTGGCGCCACCGTGACGCAGCGCCATCATGGTGGCGTGGCCCGGAAGGGTGAGGTGGGTCGGCTCGTTGCCGTGCTCGTAGATGACGGCGGGGATCTTGTTGGCGGCACGGATGCGACGGGCCGCACCCTTGCCGAACTCGGTGCGCTTCTCGGCGGTCAGCTTCTCGGCGGACATGGTGTCTCCTGTGTGTCGCAGTACGTGTGGCAGCAGAGGCCGCGCACGTGAGCGGCCCGACGGACGCACCGGCAGAGACGAAGAACGCCGCGCAGACATGGTCAGGCGCGGCGAACGAACCTGCCACGTCGATCACGGAGTCACAGCTCCCTCGCCGGGGCAACTCAGGCAGTCTAGGGCGATCGTGACCGCGAGGGAAATCGGGCGCCTCGGCGCCGCCACCCCACCCCTGCGGACCACGGCGCGCGAGGACCAGCACCGAGCGGGCGCGTACCGAATTCCGGGTCATTTGTCCCACAGGTCTTGCGCCAGATGTGACGCACACCTCAGGGTGGAGTCCTCTTCGCCGAACCCGGGAGCCCCCATGACCCACACCCGCCCAGGACCCGCCCGCCGGGTCCGGACGTACGCCACCCTCGTCGCTGCCGCGACCGCCCTCGCGACCGTGGGCACCGGGGCCTCCCTCGCCCAGGCCTCCGGGACCACCACGACCGCCGCCACGAGCGCCGCGTCAGACGGCAACGAGCCCTACCTGGTGGGCCGGGGCATCGCCGACGTCACCGGCGAGCCGGCCGAGGTCGGGATGATGGGATACGCCGACCTGGGACAGACCGGCGCCGGTCTGCACATGCGGCAGCGGGCCCGCGCCTTCGTCATCGCCGACCGGGCGAGCGGCGAGCGGGTGCTGCACGTCAACGCGGACATCGGCATGGTGTTCCAGAGCGTGCGCGACGCCGTGCTGGCCCGTCTGGCCGAGCGGTTCGGGGAGACCTACGGCGAGTCCAACGTGATGCTCACCGCCACCCACACCCACGCGGCTCCCGGTGGTTTCAGCCACCACAACCTGTACAACCTCACGACGCTGGGCTACCACGGCAAGACGTTCGATGCGATCGTCGACGGCATCGTCGAGGCTGCGATCCGGGCCGAGCGCGACCTCGCGCCCGCCCAGCTCCAGGTCGCGACGACCCAGCTCACCGACGCCAGCGCCAACCGTTCGCGGCTCGCCTTCAACCGCAACCCCGCCGCCGACCGGGCCCACTTCCCCACCGGCACCGACACCGCCTCCACCACCCTCCAGGTGCGTCGCGGCGGCGAGGTCGACGGCGTCATCAACTGGTTCGCGGTGCACGCGACCTCGATGAGCACCGACAACACGCTGGTGAGCCCCGACAACAAGGGCTACGCCGGTTGGCACTGGGAGCACGACCAGGAGGGCGTCGACCACCTGACCGAGAGCGACGACCCCGACTTCGTCGCCTCCTTCGCCCAGACCAACGCCGGGGACATGTCCCCCAACCTCGACCTGCAGCCCGGCACCGGCCCGACCGACGACCAGTTCGAGAACACCCGCATCATCGGCACCCGGATGTTCGACGCCGCGCGCGCCGGCGTCTCCGGACGCCGCACCACCCTGCGTGGCGGAGTCGACTCCTCCCTCGTCTACGTCAACCTCGCCGACACCCTCGTCGACGGGCAGTTCACCCCCGACGGCAAGCCCCAACGCACCTGCTCGGCCGCCTTCGGAGCCGCGTTCGCCGCCGGCAGCACCGAGGACGGTGGCGGTGGCCTGCCGATCTTCAAGGAGGGCAAGGACGGCGGCAACCCCGTGGTCAAGGTCGTGGCGGACGCCCTCTACACCGCCTCCCCCGCGCTCAAGGCCTGCCAGGCACCCAAGGAGGTCCTCCTCCCCGTCGGTGCGCTCGACCTGGTCCAGCAGAAGCTGCCGGTGCAGCTCGTGCGCATCGGCGACCTCTACGTCGTCGGCATGCCGGCCGAGGTCACCATCGTCTCCGGCCTGCGTCTGCGGCGCGCGGTGGCCGACGTGGTCGGGGTGCCGCTGGAGAACGTCCTGGTGCAGGGCTACACGAACGCCTACGCCCACTACGTGACCACGCCGGAGGAGTACGACGCCGGTGAGTACGAGGGCGCCAGCACGCTCTTCGGCCGCTACGAGCTGCCCGCCTTCGTGCAGACCGTCCACGGCCTGGCTGCCCACATGAAGGCAGGCACCACCCCGCCCCTGGGCGCCAAGGAGCGTGACCGTTCGTCGGGCCAGCTGCACTCGCTGCAGGGCCGGGTCGTGCTCGACACCCCGCCGGCGTTCCGGTCGTTCGGCGACGTGCTGACTGCGCCGCGCGCCGCGTACGCCCGTGGCGAGCAGGTCGAGGTCGCCTTCGCCGGCGCCCACCTCAACAACCGGCTGCGGCACGGTGGCACCTACCTCAGCGTGGAGCGACGCGTCGGCAGCGGCTGGGAGCGGGTCGCCGACGACGGCGACTGGTCGACCAAGCTGCACTGGAAGCGCACCGGCATCAGCGCCTCCCGCGTGACCGTCACGTGGGACGTGCCGCAGGACGCGGCGCCGGGGCAGTACCGCATCCGCTACTTCGGCGACGCCAGGTCGCTTCTCGGGACGGTGCGCGCCATCAGCGGGACCTCCCCGCTCTTCGATGTACGGTGACCGCGTGTCTCGGATGTCAGTGGAAGATCGTCGTGCCCAGCTCGTGGAGGCCGCCATCACGGTCATGACCCGCGAGGGGGTGCGCAAGGCGACGACGCGAGCGATCGTGGGCGAGGCCGGGGCTTCCCTGAGCGTCTTCCACTACTGCTTCGACTCCAAGGCGGCCCTCTTCGAGGAGGTCGTGCGCACCATCGTGGGTCGCAGCGCAGGACTGGCCAAGGAGGCGCTCACCGGCGTGGCCACCGACGACGACGCGTTGATGGCCGGCCTCCTGGCCTACTGGGAGCACGTGGTGGCGAACCCCGAGCAGCACCTGCTCACCTACGAGGTCACCCAGCACTGCCTGCGCATCCCCGAGCTGCACGACGTGGCGCGCAGCCAGTATGACCTCTACGCCAACGTGATCGCGATCCACCTGCGCGGAAGCCTGGAGGGCGAGCCCGACGACGCGACGGTGGCGTGCGTGGCCCGCTACCTCGCGGTCATCATCGACGGGGTCACCCTCAACTGGCTCGCGCGTCGCGACGACGACGAGGCGCTCGCCGTGCTGAGGTCGAGCGTGCCGCACGTCAAGGCGATGTGGGCCGCCGGCCTCTCCTGACCGGGGTCAGGCGCAACGCCTCAGGCGTGGCCGTCGAACATCGAGGTGACCGACCCGTCCTCGAAGACCTCGCGGATCGCCCGCGAGATCAGCGGGGCGATCGACAGGGTCGTCAGCGTGTCGAACTGCTTGTCGTCGTCGATCGGCAGCGTGTTGGTCACGATGACCTCGACCGCCGGGGAGTTCTTGAGCCGGTCGACGGCCGGGTCGGAGAGGATCGCGTGGGTGGCGGCGATGACGACGCCCGCGGCGCCGGCGTCCATGCAGGCCTCGGCGGCCTTCACGATCGTGCCGCCGGTGTCGATCATGTCGTCGGTGAGCACGCAGATGCGCCCCTCGACGTCACCCACGACCCGGTTGGCGGCGACCTCGTTGGGGCGGTCCGTGCGCCGCGTCTTGTGGATGAAGGCCAGCGGGACGCCGCCGAGACGGGCCGACCAGCGCTCGGCGACCTTGATCCGACCCGCGTCCGGCGAGACGACGGCGAGCTGCTTCGCGCCGTACTTCTCCTTGACGTAGTCCGCCAGGATCGGCAACGCCATCAGGTGGTCGACCGGACCGTCGAAGAAGCCCTGGATCTGGTCGGCGTGCAGGTCGACCGTGATGAGGCGGTCGGCGCCGGCGGTCTTGAAGAGGTCGGCAACCAGGCGCGCGGAGATCGGCTCGCGGCCGCGGTGCTTCTTGTCCTGGCGGCCGTAGCCGTAGAACGGCATGACGACCGTGATCCGCTTGGCCGATGCGCGCTTGAGGGCGTCGACCATGATCAGGTGCTCCATCAACCACTCGTTGATGGGCGCGGTGTGCGACTGGATGACGAACGCGTCGCAGCCGCGCACCGACTCCTCGAAGCGCACGTAGAGCTCACCGTTGGCGAAGGCGTACGCCGACTGGGGCACGAGCCCGCTGCCGAGCATGTCGCCGATCTCGGTGGCCAGGTCCGGGTGGGCCCGGCCGCTGAAGACCATGAGGTTCTTCTCGGGGGTCCGCTTCATTCCGCTCACGGGGGAGGCTCCTCGGCTGGGGACGCAGGTCGGGGCCGCAGGCGACCCGCTGGACGATTGTGAACCACCCTCACCCCAGGGCCCAAGCCGGGCACCACGGTGTGGACGGGACTGTCGCGAAGACCACACGCGCGCGGCGCGCACGGCCCGTGCGGCAGGTCACTGCTGCGGGTCGACGCTCTCGCCGTGGGCGCCCGTCGCCCCCTCCGCGGCCTCGGCCTGCTTGGTGCCGGGGCGTCGTCTCAGGACCCAGTTCTCGATCACGCGTTGGGTCGCACCCGGCACGACGAGGGCGCCGGGCGGCACGTCCTGACGCACGACCGCACCGCCACCGGTGGCCGCGCCGTCGCCGATCGTCACCGGCGCCACGAACGTGTTGTTGGAGCCCGTGCGGGCATGCGCGCCGACCACCGTCCGGTGCTTGGAGACGCCGTCGTAGTTGGCGAAGATCGTGCCGGCCCCGATGTTGGTGGCCTCGCCGATGGTGGCGTCGCCGACGTAGGACAGGTGCGGCACCTTCGCGCCCTCACCGAGCACCGCGTTCTTCGTCTCGACAAAGGCGCCGACCTTGCTGGTCGCGCCGAGCTGGGTGCCCGGACGCAGGTAGGAGAAGGGACCCACGGTCGCCCCGTCGCCGACGACGGCGAGCTCGCCGTGCGTACGCACCACGCGAGCGCCGGCGCCGACCTCACAGTCCTTGAGCGTGGTGTCGGGCCCGACCACGGCGTCCTCGCGCACGACGGTGGCGCCCAGCAGCTGGGTGTTCGGCAGAATCGTGACGTCACGCTCGAGCACCACGTCGTCCTCGATCCACGTGGTGGCGGGGTCCATGACCGTCACGCCCTCCTTCATCCACGCCTTCACGATGCGGGCGTTGAGCTGCCGCCCGAGCTCGGCGAGCTGTGCCCGGTCGTTGGCCCCCTCGGTCTCGGAGACGTCGTCGATGAGGTGGGCGCCGACCGTCAGGCCGTCGGCGCGGGCGATCGAGACGGTGTCGGTGAGGTAGTACTCGCCGTTGGCGTTGGCGTTGCTGAGCCGCGGCAACGCCCGGGCCAGGAACGCCGCGTCGAAGGCGAGGATGCCGGAGTTGATCTCGTCGATGGCGCGCTGCGCCTCGGTGGCGTCCTTCTCCTCGACGATGGCCACCACCGAGCCGTCGGCGCCCCGGACGATGCGCCCGTAGCCCGTCGGGTCGGCGACCCGGCCGGTGAGGATGGAGACCGCCCGACCGGAGTCGGTGTGCTCGCGGGCGAAGGCGCGCAGGCTCTCGCCGCGCAGCATCGGGGTGTCACCCGCCGAGACGATGACGGTTCCGGTGACCTCGCCGCGCGTCGCGGCGGCCTCCATGGCGATGCGCACCGCGTGCCCGGTGCCGTCCTGGGTCTCCTGCACCGCCAGCACCGCGTCGGGCACCAGCGAGGTGATGTGCGGCCCGACCTGGTCGCGCTGGTGGCCGACGACCGCGACGATGCGCTCGGGCTCGACCGCCTGCACGGCGCGCAGGACGTGGGCGATCATGCTGCGACCGGCGACGGGGTGGAGCACCTTCATGGTCTTCGACTTCATGCGGGTGCCGCCCCCGGCGGCGAGGACGATGACGGTGAGGTTGTCCATGCTTCTCAGGGTAAGGGCGGCCTTGCCCGGGAGCAGCACGGCGTCGCGACGTGGACCCCGAGCCCCTCCCCCGGCGAGGACGTGACCCGTAGTCTCGCTGCATGGAAGCCACTCGCACTGTCCTGGTCACCGGCGCCACCGGCTTCATCGGCCGCCGACTCGTGCCGGTGCTCGTCGACGAGGGCCACCGGGTGCTCGCCATGACGCGGCGCCCCGACGACTACGACGGCCCCGGCGAGGCAGTCGGCGCCGACGTCTCCGACGAGGAGTCCCTCGACCGCGCGCTCGAGGGGGTCGACGTCGCCGTCTACCTGGTGCACTCGCTCGACCAGGAGGACTTCGAGCGCATCGACGCCCAGGCCGCCCGCCGGTTCGGACGCGCCGCGGGGCGCGCGGGCGTACGCCAGATCGTCTACCTCGGCGGGCTCGGCGCCGAGGGCGACAAGCTGTCGCCGCACCTGCGCTCGCGCCGCGAGGTGGAGGGGCTGCTCGGCGACGGCGGCGTGCCGGTGACGGTGCTGCGGGCCGGGATCGTCGTGGGCCACGGCGGGATCTCGTGGGAGATCACCCGCCAGCTGGTGAAGAACCTGCCGGCGATGGTCGTGCCGAAGTGGGCCTCCACCCGCACCCAGCCCGTCGCCGTCGACGACGTGATCCGCTACCTGGCCGGGGTGGTCGACAACGAGCAGGCCATCGGCGAGATCTTCGAGATCGGCGGGCCGGACGTGCTCAGCTATCGCGGCATGCTGGACGTGGCGGCCGAGCTCGCCGCCGGGCGCCCCGTCCCGACGGTGCCGGTGCCGATGCTGACGCCGAAGCTGTCCTCCTACTGGCTCTCGCTGGTGACCGACGTCGACACCACCACGGGCCGCAACCTGATCGACTCGATGAGCACCGAGGTGGTGGTGCGCGACGAGCGGATCAAGGAGGTCGTGCCCGGCGACCCGCTGACCTACCGCGAGGCGGTCAAGCGGGCCCTGGCCGAGCGCGACGCCGAGCGTCGGAGCTGACGCACCGCAGGGGTCACGCGAAGAGCGGCGGCAGCGCCAGGAGCATCGTCAGCGACCACGTGCAGTGAGTCAGCACCGGGGCCAGGATGCCTCCCGAGGCCCGCCGCTGCAGGCCGACGACGACGCCGAGCAGGATGGCGGCGAAGGCCAGCATCACGTTGCCCGTGGCGAGGGTGGCGACGACGTAGGCCAGGGTCGTCCACACGACCGGGCGCCGGGGCACGGCCGCGTACGCCGCCCCGCGGAAGAAGAGCTCCTCGGCGACACCGTTGACGGCGGTCACCGCGACCAGCAGCGGCAGCGAGCCCTCGTCGGCGAAGTCCATCACCGAGCTGACCTGGTCGGCCAGCCAGTCGACCTCGCGCACCACCAACGCTCCGGCCACGAAGACCCCCGCGAGGCCCAGGCCCAGCAGGATCGGCGCCAGCACCGGGCGCTTCAACCGGTCGTGGTCGCGCCAGTCACTGATGCGGCCCAGGTGCAGGGGGCCGGAGGCGAAGGCGCCGACGGTCCAGACGCCGGCGAGCGCGAAGGTCGCCGGGTAGAACCACACGCTGCCCGGCTCGATGCGCAGCGAGAGACCGAGGGTCACCGCCCCCAGGAGCACGAAGATCACGGTGACGACCTGGCGACGGCGCAGTCCGGCCGCGGTGTCACGTTGGTCGCGCGGGACGACGTCCCACAGGGACCGGCGGATCCATCGCTGCACGCCCTCAACGTACGTGAGCCGCCCTGAGGGCCGCCCGCCCCCGCCGCTCAGGCGCTGTCGCGGCGCACCAGGGTGGGGGTGACGATCAGCCGCATCGGGGTCGCGGGCCCTCCGTCACGCAGGGCGTCGAGCAGCCGCCGGGTGGCCCTGGTCGCCAGCTCCCCGATCGGGTTGGAGACCGTCGTCAGCGCCGGGCTCCGGGTCGCGACGTGCACCCAGGTTGCCGGGGCAGGTGGCGGTCTTCACCACCGCGAGCGGGGAACGTTGAGCGTCTGACGCCGCTCGCGCTCGACGCGCAACTGTGCGCGGGATGCGGTTACGGGGCCTGGAAGCCGCATCCAGCGCACACTTTCGAGCCCGCGGTTGCGAGACTTTCCGGACGTGGAGGCACGGCACCCTGGGACCGGCGCGCACCTCGTCGCGGAGCTGAAGGGTCACACCACCGCCCCGGTCTCGATGTGGACACAGGGTTCGGGCAACTGCTCCGCCGCATGGGTGATGACAACGCGTCGACCGGCTACGCGATCGTGGTGCCGGAGTCGCTGCAGGCCAAGGTAGAGCGCGATCGGCTCCCCGGGTAGGAGTCGAACCTACGTCGCTAGTCCTGATTCAAAGTCAGGCGGGCCCTACCGACAGACCAACCGGGGAACGGCGGGCATCCCGCCGACCCGCACTCTAGTGGAGGTCCCTGCCGCTCGACCCGGCCACTGGCTAGGGTCGTGACGTGGACCTCCCCGTGATGCCCCCGCTGGCCCCGATGCTCGCCCGCTCGGCCGCGAAGGTGCCGCGCGACGAGGGGTGGTCGTTCGAGCCGAAGTGGGACGGGTTCCGCTGCCTGGTCTTCCGCGACGGCGACGACGTCGAGCTGACCAGCCGCAACACCAAGCCGCTGACCCGCTACTTCCCCGAGGTCGTCGAGGCGGTCAAGCGCGACCTGCCCGAGCAGGTCGTGATCGACGGTGAGCTCTTCGTGGCGCTGACCTCCGACGACGGCACTCAGCGGCTCGACTTCGATGCGCTCTCCGAACGGATCCACCCCGCCGACTCGCGGGTGCGGATGCTGGCCGAGTCGACCCCGGCCGGCTTCGTCGCCTTCGACCTGCTCGCCCTGGGCGAGGAGTCGTACCTCGAGCGACCGTTCGCGGAGCGGCGGGAAGCCCTGGAGCAGGCGCTGGGCCACCTCGACTCCCCCGTGAGCAACCCAGCCGACCCCGGTTCCCTGGGCGGGCGTTGCCACCTGACCCGCACCACCACCGACCCCGACGAGGCGACGGAGTGGTTCACGACCTTCGAGGGCGCAGGGCTCGACGGCGTCGTCGCCAAGCCGCTCGCCGCGGCGTACGCCCCCAACCAGCGCACGATGGTGAAGGTCAAGCACACCCGCACCGCCGACGTGGTGCTGGCCGGCTACCGCGAGCACAAGACCTCCACGCCGGAGAACCCGCTGCTCGGCAGCCTGCTTCTGGGGCTCTACGACGAGACGGACGGCGAGCCTCGTCTGCAGCACGTCGGGGTGGCAGCCAGCTTCACCGCCAAACGGCGCGCCGAGCTCGTCGCCGAGCTGGCCGACCTGGTCTGCGCCCCCGAGGACCACCCGTGGGGTGCCTGGAGCGTCGCCAACCCCGACCGGATCCCCGGCGCGCAGAGCCGCTGGAGCGCTGGCAAGGACCTCAGCTTCGTGCCGCTGCGACCCGAGCGGGTGCTCGAGGTGAAGTACGACCACATGGAGGGGCGGCGCTTCCGGCACACCGCCCACTTCGTGCGGTGGCGCCCCGACCGCGAGCCGCTGTCGTGCGGCTACGGCCAGTTGGAGGAACCGGTGCGCTACGACCTCGCTAGGATCCTCGGCACCGACCAACGAGGAGCGAGGCCGTGAGCGAGCAGAGCATCAACGACCCCATCGACGACGGGATCGGCACCTACGACGTGGTGATCCTCGCCGAGCACGAGGTGAGTCCCGCCGACGCCACCCAGATCTTCGGGCTGCACGACCAGATCGCCGACGAGGTCGTCTACCACGTGCTCATCCCGCTGGAGGACGCCTCCGCGCGCATCGAGGCCGCCCTCGGCTCCCTCGGCGCCGGTGAGATGCTGGCCGCCCCGGCGGTCGTCAACGACATCGACCTCGAGCAGCTGCGCGCCGAGAGCGAGGAGCTCGCCGAGGGTGAGCTCTCCCGCAGCCTCGACGCCCTGCGTTCGGCGGGCGCCAGCGCCACCGGCATCGTCTTCGACACCGACCCGGTGGAGATGCTCGACAAGAAGACGACCTCGGTCAACGCCCGCGAGGCGATCGTGCTGACCAGCCCCCACCTGGTGAGCGAGTTCTTCCACGTCGACTGGACGTCGCGGGCCCGCCGCCGCCTCGACGTGCCGGTGCTCCACCTGGTCGAGCACGAGGTCCACGACGGCGGCCTCGTGTGAGCGCATGACCTCACTCACCGGCCGGTTGCGGGAGGCCGCCGGGGCCCTGCGACCGGGCGAGGGTCGCCGTGCGCGGCTGCGCATCGCCTTCGTGCTGCACACCCTCGACGGGGCTGCCGGCACCGAACGCTCCGTCGTCACCCAGGCCAACGCGCTCGCGGCGCTGCCCGAGGGCCACCAGGTGCACCTGGTCTCGGTCGAGCAGACCGCCGACCGGCCGCACTTCGCGGTCGACCCCCGCGTCCGGGTCACCCACCTCGTCGACGCCCGCGACCCCTCCGCCCCGCGGGCGCTGCGCCGTGGCGTCGCCACCGACGAGCAGGCGCGTACGCTCGCCGAGCGCGAGGCGACGATCGTGCCCCGTCGCTGGGACGCCACCTTCAACGCTCTGACCGACGTCGCGATGCAGGAGTTCCTGCCAACCCTCGAGGCCGACGTCGTGGTCACCACGATCCCCGAGCTGCTGGCCGCCGTCGTGCAGCTGGTGCCCTCGAGGACCGCCGTCGTGCACCAGGAGCACCGCGCCTCCTCGACCCGGGTGCACGACCTCGACGCGCTGCTGACCTTCGCGCCGCGCGCCGACGTGGTCGCCTCGCTGACCGGGTCGATGAACGACTGGCTCGCCGCGCAGCTGCGCGGCGCCGCGCCCGACATGGTGGTGGTGCCCAACCCGTTGCCGGTCGACGGCGCGACCCGGTCTGCGCTCGACCAGCGCCTGGTGGTCGCCGCCGGACGCCTCACCGCTGAGAAGCGGTGGGAGCAGGTCGTCGACGCCTTCGCGGCGGTGGCCGACGAGCTGCCGGGGTGGCGGCTGCAGATCTGGGGCGACGGCCCTCGGCGTGACTCCCTCGAGGCGGCGGTGCGTCGCCGCGACCTCGTCGGCCGCGTCGACCTGCCCGGCACCACCGACGACATGGCTGCCGTCTGGGGCAGCGCCAGTGTCGCCGTGCTGGCCTCGAAGGCCGAGGGGTTCCCCCTGGTGCTGCAGGAGGCGATGGCCGCCGGGGTGCCGGTGGTCAGCTATGACGTGCCTGCCGGGCCGCGCGAGATCGTGACCGACGGGGTCGACGGCTTCCTGGTGCCGCCGGAGTCGCGGGTGGGCCTGGCCGACGCACTGCGCCGCCTCGGCGTCGACGACGACCTCCGGGCCCGCATGGGGGCCGCGGCGCGGCTCTCCGCCCAGCGCTGGTCACCGGACGAGCTGGCACTCCAGTGGGTCGAGATCTTCCACCGCGCCCTCGCCCGTCGCGGCGACCTGCTGGCGCCCCGCAAGGTCCTGCACGGGCGTACGCCCGGGGTGCTGGGATCGCCGGCCGCCGGCAACAGCGCCGTCGGCCTGACCCCTGACGACGCCCGGCGCGGCGCCCTGCAGGCCGCCGCCCACGCCGCGGGGCGCGCGGCCGGCGAGCAGTGGTGGGTCATCCCGCCGCACGGACGCGACGAGACCGCCGTGGTCGTGGTGCCCGGCGACCGGCGCGACGCCTTCCTCGACGCCTTGGTCGACGGCACCACCCCGCCGTGGCTCTGCCTGCGCGAACCGGCCGAGCACGACTGGCCCGAGCGGCGCGGCACCGTGCAGGCGATGCGCGAGGAGATGCGTCGGGCCCGAGGTGGGGCGCTGCACCTGGAGCCGTGGCCGGGCCGCGGCGGCCACCACGGCCTGCTCACCGGCCAGGGCGTACGCATCGAGTTCTGGCAGCCTGCGCCCGACGGCGCGCTCGTCGCCCCGGGGCCGTCGCGCTACGGCCCGCTCGTGCCGGCGGGCACCGAGCTGGTCGACGCCGAGGTCTGGGGCGTCGGGGTGCGGGCGGTGCCGGCGATGCTGGCCCCCACCGTGCACGACGTGCGCTTCGACGTCGACGTGGTGCTCACCTGGGTCGACGGTGACGACCCGCAGTGGCAGGCGCAGCGTGCCGAACGGCTCAGCGGTCGCAGCGGCACCGCAGCGACGGCCTCCTCGAGCGGCGCTTCGCGCTACCGCAGTCGCGACGAGCTGCGGTGGGCGATGCGCAGCCTCCACCTCTTCGCCCCGTGGGTGCGTCGCATCCACCTGGTGACGGCCGGGCAGGTGCCCGAGTGGTTGGCGCCCGAGGGCACGAAGGTCACCGTCGTCGACCACCGCGACATCTTCCCCGCCGAAGCGCTGCCCACCTTCAACTCCCACGCGATCGAGTCACGGCTGCACCACGTGTCGGACCTCGCCGAGCACTTCCTCTACGTCAACGACGACTTCGTGCTGGGCCGCCCGGTGCGCAAGGAGCAGTTCTTCCTGCCCTCGGGCAGCTGCGGGGTCTTCGAAGCGCTGCGTCCCGTCGGCCTGCCGGGCTCGAGCGACCTCGCCTACCTCGAGGCGGCGTGGAACAACCAGCGGCTGCTCGCCGAGACGTTCGGGGTGCAGCTGACCCACACGTTGGTGCACGGCCCCTACGCGCTGCGGCGGTCGCTGCTCGCGGAGATCGAGGAGCGCTTCCCCGACGAGGTGCGCGCGACGACCCACTCCCCGTTCCGCTCCGAGACCGACCTCGCGCTGGTGTCGTCGTTCGCGCAGCACTACGGGTTGGTGACCGGTGCCGCCCACCCGGCGAGCGCGGAGCACGCCTACGTCGACCTCGGGCACCCGCACGTCGCGGCACAGCTGCGCGCGTTGCGGCGCCGCGACCTCGACTTCTTCTGCCTCGCCGACAACCACGAGTCGGCCTTCGACCACGACGAGGTGACCGCGTTGCTCACCGAGGAGATGCAGCGTCACCTGCCGGTGCGCGCGCCCTGGGAGAGGGACTGACGCGAGCCCGGTGGCGCTCCGGTCAGCCGGCCAGCGCCTTCTCGTCGGCGACGACGTCCTCCCACATCAGGGCGCCGTTGGAGCCGTAGAGGCGCACCGGTGTCGAGGCGTCGACCTCGAGGTTGTCCACGACCGTCCAGGCGAGCTGCTGGCGCTGCTGCTCCAGCTTGGCGCCGTTGCGCTTGCACATCACGCCCGCCGCGCCGCGTACGCGCATGGTGACGACACCGCGCTCAGCGGTGAGCTCGTCGATCTTCGCGCCGACAGCGCACCGGCCACCCCAGTGGCTGATGAGGTCGTCGTCCTTCTCGGGCGTGGTGTGGATCAGCTTCTCGAGGGCCGCCATCGCCCGGCCCTGCGGTCGCATCCGGTCAGCACCCGCCACGTCGACCTCCACGGGCTCCAGCTTGCCGTCGGCGTTGACCCAGTGCACGGTGACGGTCGCGGCGTTCTCCTCGGGTGCTGCGGTCTCCTCGGTCTCGCTGCCGCAGGCCTGGAGGGTGAGCGCGGCCACGAGCGTCGTCACCAGGAGTCCCGCGCGGAGCGGGGTGGCGCGACGGTGCCCGACCGGGGTCTGGTGGGGGTCCATGCGTCCTCCGTTCGTCCCGAGAAGAATGTGATGTGGACAACGTCACCGTACGTGGAACGGCTCTCCCTGAGGCGGAAATGGTCCAGATCGTGGCGGCCCGGGCGGTCGCGAGGGGCTGACCCGCGTCAACGGTCGGCCGGGACGCTCTCGCCGTCGGCCACGATCGCGCGCAGGGCGGCGACGTGGGAACGGTAGGCCCTCGAACCCTCGGTGGTGAGCGTGAGCCAGACCCGCCGGCCGTCGTCGCGGGGTCGCCCCTGGCGTACGTAGCCCGCCTCGACGAGGGCAGCCACCTGCTTGCTGAGCGCCGAGGGACTGAGGTCGAGGCGCTCCTTGACCACCGAGAGCTCGAGGGTGCCGCCGGCGGCGAGCATCGCGCAGATGCGCAGCCGGTGGGTCGGGTGGATGACGGGGTCGAGCTGCGGCGTGCTCATGCCGCGCCACCACGGGTGCTGCGGTGGTGCACCACGCAGGCGACCGCGTAGACGAGGCCCGCTGCCACGGAGCAGGCCACGTTGCCGACCGGGTTGTCGAGGTCGTGGGCGGCCATCATCGCGGCGACCAGGAGGAGGGCGCTCAGGGCCACCAGGCCCAGGAAGACCCGGCTCGTCGGCAGGGCGAACGGAGCCCCGTTGGCGCGACCGGCGAGGAGGTTCGCGGCGATCACGCTGCCGGCGACGACCAGGGTGACCGGCATGCCTGCCGGCTCCGGCACCAGGAACGAGAGGCCGAGGGCGACGAGCAGCACCACGTTGACGGGATAGAGCCAGATCGGCCACGGGGTGTCGCGCACAGCCCGCTGGTCGCGGTCGATGTCGGCCAGCGCGGCGGCGGCCTCGGACGGGTCGTAGGCGGGTCGCTTGTTTTCCATGATGGAAACCTTACCAATGCTTTCCGCCTTGGCAACTGTTTCCGGTGGAGAAAATTCTTCGGCTGCTGGCCCCGATGCTCCCCGCGCCGGCGCACGTCACGTGACCGGGCGCGCCTACTCGATGCGGTTGCCCTCGGCGTCCCAGTGCTCGGCCACCTTCTTGCTGGGCTGCACCCGCGGCGGCTCGCCGGGCATCTTGGGATGGTCGGGCGGGTAGTTCAGCTCGACCGGGTAGGCCTCCCACCGCTCCAGCAACGGCTCCAACGAGTGGGCGGTGTCGTCGATCGTCGCCCAGGCGTCGCCCTCGGCGAGTCGGTCGGGCGCGGTGAAGAGCGTCCAGGCGCGCGGCGAGTCGAGGTCAGCCAGCTCCTCCCAGGTCAGCGGCATGGAGACGGGGGCGCCGGGCAGCGGGCGCAGCGACCAGGCCGAGGCCATCGTGCGGTCGCGGGTGTTCTGGTTGAAGTCGACGAAGATCCGCTCGCCACGCTCCTCCTTCCACCACGCCGTGGTCACCCGGTCGTCACGCTCCTCCAGCGCGCGGCCGAAGGCGATGGCGGCGTGGCGGACGTCGACGAACTCCCACCGCGGCTCGATGCGGACGAAGACGTGGACGCCTCGGTTGCCGCTGGTCTTGGCGTACGCCGTCATGCCGAGGTCGGCGAAGAGGTCGCGGGCCACGAGGGCGACCTCGGCGGCGTCACGGAAGTCGGTGCCCGGTTGCGGGTCGAGGTCGATGCGCAGCTCGTCGGGCCGGTCGACATCGGTGCGGCGCACCGGCCACGGGTGGAAGGTCAGCGTGCCCATGTGGGCGGCCCAGACCGGGACCGCGATCTCGGTGGGGCACATCTCCTCGGCGGTGCGGCCCGACGGGAAGGTGATCCGGACCGTCTCGAGGTAGTCGGGGGCACCGCGCGGCACCCGCTTCTGGTAGAAGCCGTCGGCGTCCTTGTCCTGCGGACCGGTGGCCAGCTTCATGCCCTCCCTCCAACCCGACGGCCAGCGCTCCATCGCGGTGGGCCGGTCGCGCAGGGCGCGCATCAGGCCCTCCTCCACGTCGGCGAAGTACTGCGACACCATCAGCTTGGTGACCTCCGGCGTCGTGTCGGTCGCCTCGTAGATGACGCGCTCGGGCGAGGAGACGCGTACCTCCCGGTCACCAGCCTGCACGTACGCCTCGGTCGTCTTTGCCATGGAGCCACCGTAGGTCCCGTGGTGTGATGCCTCCATGACCAGAGGCGACGAGCTGCCGCGGCACCTCGGCGACCACCCGCACGGGGCCTACTGGTCAGCCGACGCACCGCCCGGCGACCACGACGTCAAGGACGTGCCGCACGTCCCGGAGGGACCGATCCGGTTCATGTGGGACTACGGCGTTCGGGTGCCGCTCTGGGACGACAGCGGCCTGCTGCCCGAGGACCCCGCGTGGCTACGGGACGCCCTCGGGCTCGACGACGCGCTCATCCTCGACCTCGCCCGATGGGGCCACGACATGGACGAGCTCGACCAGGCGGCACCAGAGCACCGGACCGACGCGGCGTACGCAGCCCTCGACACCCGCGCCCGGGCGCTGATGGCGCGGTTGGAGCGAATGCTGGACGGTCGGTTCGTGGTCACCTACCAGCCCTGGACCTGACGCCCACGACGAACCGCTTCAGGGGTCGCGCAGCGCGACGGTCCTGCCGGAACTGACGAGGAAGCTCTCGCCGTGGGGACCGATCCAGAGGTGTTCGGGTGGCCGGGTGGGTCTCGGGTTCGCCGGATCCCCCACTGGGTCGCCGAACAGATCGGGTAGTGCTTCGTAGCGCCAGCTTCCGTGGGTCTTGACCCGGTGGTGTCGCCGGCAGAGCGGGGCGAGGTTGTCCGGGCGGGTGCCCGAGGTCTCGTGGGGATCGTCTGGGTCGCCGGGACGGTCGGGCTCCCAGGGGTCGACGTGGTCAAGGTCGCCCGACCTCGCGTCGCGGCCGCAGTAGGGGAACACACAGTCCCGGTGCCGCAGCACCACCTGGTCGCGCATCCGCGGCGGCGGGTCGTGCCTCGGGGACCACGTCGCGTCGGCCAGGTCGAGGACCGGAGTCACGCTCACTCGGGTCCGATCCAGCCAGGACTTCAACAGCTCCGAGGTGATCGCCCCGAGGCGCTCGACCTCCGCCACCGTCACCTCACCAGTCCCCGCGGCGAGCGTGACCAGGTCGGCGAGCGAGGTGTGGACGTACAACTTGAGCGCCAGGCCTGGTGGCCGGGCCACACCTCCGGCCGGGCCCCCACCGGCCGCGCCCCCACCGGTCTTCGCCGTCGCTGCGTCCTCGGCGGCGAACCCGAACGCCAGCTGGCCTGCACCCTCGCGCGCCAGCGACACGAGTGCCTTCACCCGGCGCGCACCGACCGGGTCCTCATCACCCGCACCCGCGAGGGC
>NZ_JADCSA010000375.1 GCF_015070385.1 Nocardioides malaquae
TAGCCTACCCGGTATCCTAGTTACTTTTTTGCACAAATTTGTTTTCTTTTCAGTCTATTTAGTTAGATTTTTGTTTTACATGGTTGTTTGTTGACTAGGGTTCATGCCATGTACTCGCACTGTATAAGAAGGTCTCCTAAAAAAATGTAAATTGTCCTCTTCTCCCAGGCTGTACGTGGGAATATGCAGCCATGGTGGCCTACATCAAGCGCTGCTTGCCCCAGAGCATGCTGGTAGTTGTAGGCTTCAGTCTGGGAGGGAACATCGTCTGTA
>NZ_JADCSA010000376.1 GCF_015070385.1 Nocardioides malaquae
GTGACACGCCTGATAAGTGACGTAAATGAAAAGAGTGTATAATATCAGGACTGGGGTTCGGGGAGGCAGGAGCTTTTAGGGAGAGACAGGGATCATATCTGTATCTACGCTAAATGCTCTGTGCTTGATGCTACCCTTTATAATAAATGCTATAACATAGTTACTTTGTCTGTCTATTCCTTCTTCACTGTATGTACCAGGCCAGCTCAGGTAGGGTTAAGTTGCCACTACAATACATTTCAACCATTTGAAATGACTCAGCGCCGTACGAGT
>NZ_JADCSA010000377.1 GCF_015070385.1 Nocardioides malaquae
GTGTGTTTTGAGGCCGGCTGTGACATGACATCCAGGTAACAGAGCAGCACTGGTGGTACTTGAGCCCCCTCTGGCGGTGCTAGCTAGCTAGTGACTAGTGACGTCAGCTAGCTAGTGACGTCAGTTGAACTTGAGCTCAGTGCTGCCACGTACTGACGGCTAGCTAATGACTGTTTTTTTCTCTCAAGACTCCAGTCTGGGCCCAGTGTGTGGGGAGGGCCATGCCAGGGGGCGCTGCGCGCCCCCTGGCATTGCTGTCACCACATTCAATAG
>NZ_JADCSA010000378.1 GCF_015070385.1 Nocardioides malaquae
CAAGCAAAAGTTAAAGAGTCCAATAAAAAAATTCAGATCAAGAAGAACAAAAGTAAATAGGAGTCTTCAGAGTAGTGTTTTTCAACCTGTGAACTGAACAACCCTTTCACAAGGGTGACCTAAGATCACCTGAAAACACACATATCTACGAATTTTAACAGTGGCAAAATTACAGTTTAAAATAGCAACGAAAATAATTTTACATTCAGGGTTACCACAACATGATGAACTGTATCAAAGAGTCGTGCAGCATTAAGAAAGTTGAGAACCACT
>NZ_JADCSA010000379.1 GCF_015070385.1 Nocardioides malaquae
GGTTGGATGAGGTTTTTCTCCGACCAAAAGAAATGTCTGATATTCATAAACTGACATTCATTGAAAAGCGAGAACGACTAAAGAATTCCGTCTTCAAATCGCTCCATGACGTCAGCGAATTTTTGGGTCGAGTGCTGTTGCACGCAACGATCCGGCAGCACCACGAAAGCCAGCCTATTCCTTGCATGCTATACGTGGAAAAAGCAGGGGCCGAAAAAATTCTTGAAAACGTGCATATCGTTCGCCGCGATCCAGAAGGTGATCAGCTTTGGA
>NZ_JADCSA010000380.1 GCF_015070385.1 Nocardioides malaquae
TTGTAATGGAACCCAGCGCCAGGCTGATGGTGTTTTGCCCGGTACCATAATGCGCCATGCTGAATCAGAGAAATGGATACCGACAGGCTGACCACTGAGCGTGGCGCGGTCGATGGCTAATTCAAGTGCAGCGGTAAACCGCGCCGCTGTTTCGCGCGCACGAGTGCTGGCGACATCCTCCCGGCCATATGTGAAGAGCACCACGCTTGCCGTGATAGCGACCAGCGCCAGCACCAGCATCATCTCCAGCAGGGTAAACCCGCGTTGCTGATT
>NZ_JADCSA010000381.1 GCF_015070385.1 Nocardioides malaquae
CGGACTACACCGATATCCATGCTGCCGGGAAATCACTCACCCTTGTGGAGGCCCTTTATCGCTCATCTCAATTAAGAAAATGGATAGATATCAATAATTAGAACGTAATGTGTCGTCCAGCAGTAAATAAAAAAACGACCTGAAACACAGGTTAATCATTACCCTACACTGGATATTATTATGGTCAAACCAACTGAACGTAGAGTTGGTTACGGCGTAGCGCTTGGCTACGGCGTAACCGATCTGTTTGGCGGGGGCGCTTTTGCCATTATC
>NZ_JADCSA010000382.1 GCF_015070385.1 Nocardioides malaquae
TAAAAGAAACCTTACTAAAGCACAAAACACACATTGCACCTCACACAATAATAGTGGGAGATTTCAACACCCCACCCTCATCAATGGACAGATCATGGAAACACAAATTAAACAGAGACATAGACAGAATAAGAGAAATCATGAACCAAATGAACTTAAAAGATATTTATAGAACATTCTATCCTAAAGCAAAAGGATATACATTCTTCTCACCAACTCATGGTACTTTCTCCAAAATTGACCATATATATGATCAGTCATAAAACAGGCGTC
>NZ_JADCSA010000383.1 GCF_015070385.1 Nocardioides malaquae
ATGTTCATGACTAGACACACGTGCACACACATACACAGGCATGCACATGAACATGCATACAAACAAGCACACACACATTCTATATATCTCCATAGAATTATTATACAAGAGTTGCCAGATAGTACTAACAAACCGCTAGAATCATGCACAATAATACTGTAGAAGAATTTCATTTTACTCATCACCACATTGATTCTTTTACCACCCAAGAGTATTGATAGGTACTAATGAGGTGTACTGCAGCAGTTGGGCTCCTTTCAGATATAAGGGGCA
>NZ_JADCSA010000384.1 GCF_015070385.1 Nocardioides malaquae
CTACGATCCGACTTGTACTTGGCCCCCTTTTCCCCCTCTACACACAAATCTCTTTGCAGAAAATAGATGATATAAAAGTCAACAACGTGTCGTACCATGATGTGATGTTAGCTTGCAGATCTGCTATTTTCACGACTTTTGCGAGCATAAAACTGCTTGCTAAATTATGAAAAACATAAAAAGATGATTTTGGAGATAAAAGGTTTCTGCTCGATTGCAACCATCTGTTATATTAAGGAGTCTCCTTGGTGACAGTAGGGAAACTTTTGCTAC
>NZ_JADCSA010000040.1 GCF_015070385.1 Nocardioides malaquae
GAGAGAGAGAGAGAGAGAGAGAGAGAGAGAGAGAGGTGGAGAGGTGGAGGGAGGGAGGGAGGTTAAGGAAAGAAAGAGAGAAGGAGGTAGACACAGAAAAACAGTCACCAGTGTTGACTATTTCCATTTCCAATATTTTTACTTCTACTCCCCTACATCACGCCTCCAAATATTGTACTTTTACTCCACTACAATTATGTGAAAACTTGAGTTACTAGTTACATTGTAGATTGTGTTTATTATTGCGAAACCTACATTAATCACTTCAGCCCTATATACATTTCGGCCATTTGAAAATAGCCGATCTACATGTTCTCGGTTGTGAGCATGTAGATCTGCTATTTTCACGATTTCTGCCTCTAATATTTGACAGTTTGGCCAGTTTAGTATTAAAAAGGTCTTGAAAGTCCTCAAATTGTCACTTTATAAATGTCTAGTAGACACCCTGTACACACTTATACTGGATGTTGGATTATTTGTGAGAAAGTGAGAAAAAAATGGACATCAAGCTAATCATCTGGGGACCCCACAAAATAATTTGGGGACCCCACTTGGGGTCCCGACCCCAACTTTGGGGACCCTTGGTCTACAGTGTACCTACCACGTCTCTGCAGTCATACACGAACTTGGACAGGTTTGATATACAGCAGTGGTTCTTTATTTCATGTCGAAGACCTCCAAATTGACCCTTATTAGCCCGTGGACCCCCATTTTAAAATATATGCCTGAGACCCTCGTATAAAAG
>NZ_JADCSA010000385.1 GCF_015070385.1 Nocardioides malaquae
CTGATGTTATAAAAATCTTTCAAATTGAATTATCTCGAAATATAAGTCAAAATTATGTGCTTGATCAAAAAAGCCTTTTTGACCATCACTTGCACGGATGGCCCCAGTTGTCAATTTTCCATTCTGGACAAAAGGAGCACACGATCCGACCAACCGACCGGAGTATTTTAGTAAATGCACTCAGTTACTTCGCACTACTGCACCACAGCATCCCCACAAAGAATACAGCTGTAACCGCCGCATGAGACCATTGTTAAGTTGAAGCATCCCCCC
>NZ_JADCSA010000386.1 GCF_015070385.1 Nocardioides malaquae
CTAGTTATTATGGTTTCCTCTCTTCTTTTCCCTCTCACAACACCATTTGCACTGATCTTTTTCTGTATGTTGTAGTATGTGCTTCCACTGCTGTCCTTGTCCCATCTGTCCTGCCACTTATTCATGAGCTCTTTCTTCAGAATAGCCTTGACTTCGCCTTTCCCATATGTCATTTTAATTGTTTCAGTCAGTTCTAGCGCACTTTTGTCTATTTTATCAGCTTCTTCATTTCCTTCCATGCGCACATGGGCAGGTACCCAGCAGAACCTAAT
>NZ_JADCSA010000387.1 GCF_015070385.1 Nocardioides malaquae
CAGAGGGATCCACTAGCAGCCCCTTAGATCATGAGTGAGCCGTGCTCTGAGAGCTCTGAGGAAGAGCACATGGAGGATGCAAAGGCAAACAGACTGCCCATTATCCAGCTCATGCCCAGGTCCAGAGGGGGGTCCCCATGCGGCTCCCCCAAGATCATATCACCTAGGGATTCCCCGCGCGCTTCACCCCGAAACTCCCCTTTGCTCTTCAGGAAGCTGCTGATGAACCGCAGCATCTGCCTGCAGAGGCGATTCACCTTGGCCTACACACC
>NZ_JADCSA010000388.1 GCF_015070385.1 Nocardioides malaquae
CAAGTGGTCGGATCACCTGCAAACAATAAGGAAACGCCATGACCCTACGTAACATCCTTGCAGCAGCTTGTCTGCTGCTGCCCCTGTGGGCTTGCGCTCACAACATTGAAAAAGGACAACGTGTCCCGCCAGTCGGCATTGCTGACCGGGGAGAATTGATTCTCGACAATGATAAGTTTAGCTATAAAGCCTGGAATAGCGCGCAGCTCGCAGGCAAAGTGAGAGTTGTACAACATATTGCCGGTCGTACATCTGCAAAAGAGAAAAATGCC
>NZ_JADCSA010000389.1 GCF_015070385.1 Nocardioides malaquae
CGGCGTATTCTATTTTGTGTTTGCTTGGTTTAGAGAACAAGTATGCATAATTGCTTGCCCTTACGGAAGGCTTCAAAGTGTACTTTTAGACAATAAATCTATTGTAGTAGCCTACGACCATAAAAGAGGCGAAGGCAAAAATGGTAGGAAAAAATTCAGAAAAAATGAAAACAGAAACGCTTTAGGTCATGGCGATTGTATAGATTGTTTACAATGTGTAAATGTTTGCCCTACAGGTATCGATATTCGTAATGGCACGCAGTTAGAGTGCG
>NZ_JADCSA010000390.1 GCF_015070385.1 Nocardioides malaquae
AGATTGTAGCCAGACAATTTATTTTTAGAATGCGTGAATTCGAGCAAATGGAGATGCAATTTTTCATAAAGCCAGGAACGCAACAAGAATGGTACGAGCACTGGAAAGAAACCCGTTTAAAGTGGCACTTAAGTTTAGGAATGGGTGAAGATAATTACCGTTCCCACGACCATGAAAAATTAGCACATTATGCCGATGCTGCTGCCGATATCGAGTTTAAATTTCCATTCGGATTTAAAGAATTAGAAGGTATTCATTCGCGTACCGATTTC
>NZ_JADCSA010000391.1 GCF_015070385.1 Nocardioides malaquae
GGTATTGACTTTGACCTTCTCAAAACCGGCCTCAAATGCAGCATCAATCCCTGCCATGACCTGGTTGAATTTATCCTGCCCGGTAATAGCGTGAAACTGGCGGGCGTCCAGACTGTCGACACTGACGTTAATGCCAGTAAGTCCCGCATCGCGCCAGCTCGCCACATCGCGTTCCAGACGGTAACCATTGGTTGTGACCGCAATCTGGCGGATAGCGTCGTTTTCCCGCACAGCGGCGATGATATCGGTAAAGTCGCGGCGTAAAGACGGCT
>NZ_JADCSA010000041.1 GCF_015070385.1 Nocardioides malaquae
GAAATACTCGGATTACATACTCGGATTACATACTCGGATTACATTTTAACTGATGCTGCGTTCAAGAGCACTCTGAAATACGGTAAAAACACTATAAATCGCTGGCACAGCTACCATAAATAATTAATTAATAGCTGGCACTTACTGTGTTGTTAATATAAAAAAGGAGAAAAAAGTTCACGCAAAGACTTGGAGGACCCCCTGTTGAAGACCCCTGCTCTAACCCTCTATACTTATTTAGGTAGTTTACTAATACTTACTGGGGAAAAAGTCGGCTTTGCACTTGCTCCGCTCTTTTTTCCCCATACACTAAATCTCTTGTGAAGCATTGTGAGCTTGCAGATCGGCTTCCAATGGCCGAAATATATATAGGTCTGAACTCTGAAGTGGTTAGTTTGTTTTGTAATAATAATCAAAATCTACAAGGTAAACAATTGTAGTGTAATCGGAAGAACAACATTTGCCTCTGAGATCAAGTGGAGTAGAAGTAAAAGTAACAAATTCCTCAATATTGTAAGTAAGTACAGTACTTAAGTTAGTGTGAGTTAGAGTTAGAGTGAGTTTTCCAAATTTGTGGAATGAGTTTTCCTCAGCTGTGGAGTGAGATGTCCGGAGTGACTTCCTCGATTTGGAGTGAGTTTGTTTTGGAGTGAGTTATCCTGTTAATTATGAACAATTTTTAGAGGTCTAAGTTTAGACTAGACGTTGATTAGATGTTATTTCAACGGCTATAT
>NZ_JADCSA010000392.1 GCF_015070385.1 Nocardioides malaquae
TCAGATCAGCTTGCTCCCATGAGACGGCTCCCGACCGCCTGGGGACCCTCGACAACTTTCTCAGGACACTCACCAAAGTCTGTGAGCAACAAAGTATCAGGACACACACTAGAAATAACTAATAATTGGAAGTACAATAACAACACTAGAACAACTTTATAAACCTGCTCATCAGGGTTGAATTATCTGTCCTTAGTTGATAGAACCAGCCATTGCACATATACAATGGCTTGCACATATACAGTGACTCAGACATATACTGTCTGAGTACC
>NZ_JADCSA010000393.1 GCF_015070385.1 Nocardioides malaquae
CCTGCTTACCTTGATTTCCAATCAACAAAAAGACCAATTGACGAATCAGCAAGAAAAGCAATTTATATAAAACAGTCGTCGTTGCTTAATTCAAGATTCGGCCGTGAAACAATGCTAATAACAGTTCATCTGGGTAAGCTGTCAAAACGTGCCCTTTCTTCTCAGGTGATAAGATTTGCAGATTTAATCCACTTGACGCTTGCTAACAATTAACGTGCGAGAAGAATAGCTAAAGGAACGGACTAAAAAACAAGTTAGATGCAAATTCTCAT
>NZ_JADCSA010000394.1 GCF_015070385.1 Nocardioides malaquae
TGTATTCTACCGAATTTGGTCATGGAGATGCGGCACATTTAGGCGACTTTGATCCTACCCGAGAAGGACTGGAATATTTTATGTGTCATGAAGAAGCGAATGGGACAAAGATTCCAGCTATCGATTTTAGAGACCCGAAAAACGGAAACGTCATTTGGAGCGTGAAAGGGAAAGGCGATTTTGGCCGTGGTGTTACCGCAGATATAGACCCTAATTTTCTAGGCGCCGAAAGTTGGGCATCTAACGGAACGGGAATTCACAATGTTAAAGGC
>NZ_JADCSA010000395.1 GCF_015070385.1 Nocardioides malaquae
TGAAGAGTCAAAACTGTTCTTAGCTTTATTTTGTTCATAGTAATAATTCTCATATGTCACCGTGATGCATCTGTTTAGGTGTTTGGTAAAAGGCAAAGCTATGCTAAATCTACCTAAGCTTAGTCTTTGTTGTCTTTGACCTGAATTTGATCTGATATACAGGTACACTTAAAATCGTTATCGTGCATCCCTACTTCGCTGCGCATAGCCTATATAACCCAGAGTCCCCAATAAAAATCTGACCTACACCACAACTGGTGTTGTAGAAAAGG
>NZ_JADCSA010000396.1 GCF_015070385.1 Nocardioides malaquae
GTATAAAGGAACATCTCAGGTGCGGTATAGTGCCTGGATATATCATGTTTTTGCCAGACCCGAAGGGTAGGCCTACATACACCTTTGTCGGTCTGTCGGTCTGTTGGTCTCCCTTTTCCCTCCCCTTTGCTCAGTTTTCTGTGACGTTTCTGTGACGTCACTGCGGGTCTGACAGAACCAGGTGTCCTGGTCTTGTGTTCCATCTGTACACTCTCTGAGTTCAAATAGTACTTCAAAGATTATCGAGCAACTCGACCTGTTTTGACTAATG
>NZ_JADCSA010000397.1 GCF_015070385.1 Nocardioides malaquae
GGTAGATCGGCGAACATTCGACGCCAGCGTCCTCACTTCCCAAGTGTGGTTCAGGTTTTTAGGCCGTGGGGGATATTCAGTTTTGGCTCCGGTAGATGGGGCGCGAGCACATAGGCGGAAGCCGGGAAACGAACCTGACTGGACTTTCTATTTAACCAGGGATTGCTAACTTTTTGCTTCGCGCCAACTTGATTCGTGATAGCGGGACAAGAAACACGATTGATTGGTTTTGTGGGTCCTTGTATTGAGAATGGGAGTTCGATGGGAAACT
>NZ_JADCSA010000398.1 GCF_015070385.1 Nocardioides malaquae
AGAAGAAACCTTCTTATTATTAATAAAATAGTAATATATTCTAATCTATAAGGATAAATATTTTTCCTTAACTATCTTTAATTAATTAGAATATATATAATATTATTTTTATATAATAAAGTATAAATCTAAAATATAGGAAGTATTGAAGGTTTATAGCGCATTCGTACTAATAAATTATAAATACTTTATAAATAGAGGAAGACGAATTTATATTGAAATACACTTTAGCAGCTGCGAATTCCCTTAATAGGCAACTATATAACTATAC
>NZ_JADCSA010000399.1 GCF_015070385.1 Nocardioides malaquae
AAGAATATCGTTTCGCTACCAGCTTTACTAGAACAAAGGCGGTTTTGTGGTATCGAAAGCCTTTTCTCTGCTTTGGGGAGCCTCTCAGATCCCCATCTTTTAGATTCGACGTTTTGGCCTGAAAATAAAACACGTCCACAAGACAGACAGAACTTTGATTCACCCCACAAATACCTATCGAACCGGTCATTTTTTATGACTAGATCTATAATCAATGTTTAGTTATCATTTTGATGCAGTGAAGTTACAGTAAGAGAGTGAAAAAACGCCA
>NZ_JADCSA010000400.1 GCF_015070385.1 Nocardioides malaquae
AATAAGCAGAAGTATACCCCACCAAACACCCACCATGGTTAATACCGACCTAAGCTTATTTTTATTTAAGCTGTCCAGTACTTCCTGCCAGGTATCTCTATCGAATAAAAATCTAAACATACTAATCGTTTCTAAGCGCAACAATAGGTTTAATTTGTGATGCCTTTTTTGCGGGTAAATATCCCGCAATAGCACCAGCAATAATTAATGTTATCGTTGCTCCAAGCACCAAGGTATTACTCACCCTTGGGTCTTTTATAAAATATACTTC
>NZ_JADCSA010000401.1 GCF_015070385.1 Nocardioides malaquae
ATGGCACAAAAGTCACGGTGCAGCCTTAGCCTGTGATTAGGCATCAGTCTGTTGTAGAGAGGAGCGGTCATTATGAAGAAATAACTCACAGCTAATTTCAGCGTTTGACCAATCAGAGTCAAGCATTCGACCAAGGCGTCAAATAATAGCAAATAAGAAGAAAGTAATCGGATGATGTATTTGTTCGGGTTTATTGTTTCAGTGAGTACAGTTATACCACCATGTAAAAAAAAGGACATTGGCCTATATTATCTGCCGCCCTAAACCCTAC
>NZ_JADCSA010000042.1 GCF_015070385.1 Nocardioides malaquae
AAACCGTTTCACCTACAGTAACTGCTCCCGATGAGCATGTTGGTGCCTCGTTGGTGCATCATGCCTTGCATGATTTCCTCTGGCGTCATCGTGAGAATGTATGTGTGATTGGGTGAATATAATTGACATTGTAAAGTGCTTTAGAGAAAGGTATTATATAAATGCATCATTTTCCTATGGCCATACAATTTACAATTTACAATTTAGGCATTTAGCAGAAGCTCTTCTTAATCCAGAGCGACTTACAATGACAGGATAATACATAATGTCCATATAGTACATCAATGATATAGCAATTCTAATCTAAGATTACACAGAAAATGCATTAGTAATAAAAAAAAAAACAATAAAAGGTGTAGGAATATACATCTAAAACAGGATAAACAATGAGTGCAGACTAATAATCAGGTGCTAAGGGCTATGGTGGAGTCTGAAGAGGTGAGTCTTCAGGCCACGGCAGAAGCTAGGGAGGGATTCTGCTGTTCTAAGTGTGACAGGGAGGTCGTTCCACAGTTTGGGGGCCAGGAGGGCAAATTGTCTTGGACGAGTGGATTTTTGACCAGGGGCTTTTAATGTAGGTGTATCAAGCATCCCTGTATTAGCCGATCTGAGTGCCCGGGAGGGTTTGTAGTCCTTGACCAGTTTTTGAAGGTAAGGGGGTGCCATACCTTTGGATGCTTTGAAGGCCATTTCCTA
>NZ_JADCSA010000402.1 GCF_015070385.1 Nocardioides malaquae
AGGCTACGGCGAATCATTTTAAAGGTCGGGATTATCTAAAACATGAATCCTATCTGTTTTTTACCATGCCAATGAATAAGGGGATGAGCACTGCAAAATATATAAATCCCTTTATAAAATACGACAAAGGGATTTGTAAAACGGTAGATCGCCAGGTTGAGCAGTTCATGACCGCTGTAGGAGATGCGGTGTCCTATGTGAATAATAGCCGTAAACTACAATTACAGCCTATAGATATAGAAAGGGTTGAGAACTTGACCTGGCAGTATTT
>NZ_JADCSA010000403.1 GCF_015070385.1 Nocardioides malaquae
CTGGTGTAATTGCAGACCGCTGCATCAGTGGCGCAGGGAATGTTCTACATGAAAGCGGGGAGATGGGACATGGGGGGTAGGCCTACTCAGTGCACTGTATGGATGGCTGTATAGCGGATGATCTGTGATGTTGGCGATATGTAAATTGTATGCATGACAATGTGAGTGTGTGTTTGCATAGGATAATGATAATAGAGCATCATACAAAGGCATTTATTTTTCTCCCCCAAATTTCTGCAGTTTTGGACATAATGATGTTTCCACCCGGTAG
>NZ_JADCSA010000404.1 GCF_015070385.1 Nocardioides malaquae
GGTAGAAGTGGTAGAACAGCAAATCACCATTCAAGGGTGGTGGAGTGTTGTATTCCCTCTCATGGTAAAGGGCTTATTTTGTCTGCCTTTTGGGTGGTCCTCTCACTGACCAACCAGCTGGCTCATTCTGCCTTGTTCCACCCTGTGGTGGAAAGTAAACTTCGCGAGAACATAATTTTGGAAAAATAAAATAAAAACGGGATTTTCCCAGTGATTTACACTTGAGAGGTTCTTTTTTTACTGACATCAAGTTTAAACAAGAATTGAATAC
>NZ_JADCSA010000405.1 GCF_015070385.1 Nocardioides malaquae
CCATGAGGGCCTGTCCAGGAACAGGGGGGCAAAGACGGACAGACACCAGCTTGGTCAACTGTTCCTTCACCTCAGGGTCCATGTTGATGACCTCCATGTAGCCGCCTCGGAATCCACACCTGGAGAACGGGGAAAAGACGCTCTGAAGTGAACTCCTCGCAGAAACAAAGTCATTTATACCAAGCAAGATGTTGAAAATGTAAAGCTTTGTACGTGAGGTGAATTCTCTCAGATCAGGAGTGGATGGAGAGATTGACTTTTTCCTATCAGA
>NZ_JADCSA010000406.1 GCF_015070385.1 Nocardioides malaquae
CAAGATGATCAGCTTCGTCGATGATAACCAGCCCCTGTGTACCTTCAAGGCGACGTCGCAGGGCGCGGGAGAGCGGCCCTTTACGGCGTGGTGCGTCATTCATTCCCAGCTCAAACGCCAGTTCAGTAAGACATTCCAGAACGCTGGCACAGGATGGCGTAATGGTGATCATCCAGACATTGTTATTGGTGCGGCGATATTCACGGGCCGCTTCGGTTTTGCCCACACCAGGATTGCCACATACAACAGCAATACTTTCAGTCAGGCTGGC
>NZ_JADCSA010000407.1 GCF_015070385.1 Nocardioides malaquae
TTGCCAAATCGCTGACGGGTCAGACGCTGCGCCCGTTGGGCCAGTTGTTCCAGATAGCCACTGGCGGCAGGCGATAACAGCGCCATCATGTCGTCGCGGGTGAGTTGCGAGGCATTTAGCGCCCGCTCTACGTCAGCAGCCGTTTTGCCGTTGATACGCAGGCGGATGTCGTCCCAGTCCAGTTGTCGCCAGCGATCGCTGAAGGTTTTCATGCCGATGCCTCCAGAAATCCGGTCAGCGGGCTGGTGGCATGAGCAAAATAACTGCGGCA
>NZ_JADCSA010000408.1 GCF_015070385.1 Nocardioides malaquae
ATGGCATATACGTAAAAGACTGATCTTACAAGCAGGAACTGTTTGAAAACCAGAGAAGAACAAAATGGTACCAAAAAATCCAGTATATATTATGACAAGACACCTACCAGACCAGTAGGTGGCGCTATCGAGTTAATATCGGATACCATAGAAGAAGAACTCAACATTGTGTCGGTCGGCATGGTTTTTGTGAGTGTGGGTGGGTGGGTGAGAGGCAGAGAGACAGAGACAGACAGACAGAGCGCGGCGCAAGTCTGTGTGTGTGTGTGTG
>NZ_JADCSA010000409.1 GCF_015070385.1 Nocardioides malaquae
GGAGGTATGACACCTGGAAATTCAAAAGCATTTCCGCATCACACACTTGATTTTAGAATTGACGATGCCGGAATGTTGCTTGGCGTTAAGGTGATGACTAATTTTGCAATAGATTTTTTAAACAACTAAACTTACTTTATGGATTTTATTTCTAACATCAGTTGGTGGATGTGGATTTTAATTATTTTAATTCTTATTGCCATTCGCGATATTTTTCTTCAAAAAAAACACACCATAAGCCACAACTATCCTATTGTTGGTCATTTACGCT
>NZ_JADCSA010000410.1 GCF_015070385.1 Nocardioides malaquae
GTCCGTATTTGCTGCCATTTCATGAAATATAGCATATTGGTAAAGTACAGTCGGTGGTGCTTAATTTGTGAATTATTAGTTGCCAGAGCACCTGCATATATTTCTCTTAAAAAACATTTAATTTCTTTAACCATATAATATCCCCAGAAAAGGGCCAAAGAGCTATCGCTTCAAAGAAATGCATTTATCTGAACATTCACGTAAGAATGTAGCAACAGAAGAACGCTAAATATGTATTTATTTATGAACAATTCTGTCAAAGAATAGGAAG
>NZ_JADCSA010000043.1 GCF_015070385.1 Nocardioides malaquae
CTACTGATACTATATGGAATATGGATACTAAATCTTATCCATTTACCGAATAATGAAAACACATAACTCTAAGATTTGTCACCGTAACACTATCAGTGGCGCCAGTACAGAAACAAAAAAATCTAAGTCCTCATGCATGAGGACTCCATTCATGTTACCATACCTTCAGTGGATAGTATTATTTTACCACAATAAACAAATGCTAATTAACAATAGGAGCAATAATATATTGCACCTGTGCAGAGACATTCATGAATTTACTTTAAAAGGAACCCTGGCTAATAAGACAAGTATGCTTTAAAACAGCATAATTGCCCTCTAGAACTAAAATATAAAACTAAAAACACCTGAAATATTTTATTTCTTTCAGAAATAATGAATCTTTCACTCTATAGGAGCCACTCCTTATGATGTCATATGGAATGATATGCTAATAAAACCTACTGTATTTAAAACATTAGTGGTGCTTAAATTAACCTTGGTAGAATTTCATTAGCATAATGCATGAATAAATCCCATAGGACTAGACCTACTAGGCCAGATGACATCATCAACTTGCGACAGGAGTGGCTCCTATAGAGTGAAAGATTCATTTTTATGAAAGAAATAAAATATTTCAGGTGTTATTAGTTTTACATTTTAGTTGTGGAGGGCGATTAGGATGTTTTAAA
>NZ_JADCSA010000411.1 GCF_015070385.1 Nocardioides malaquae
CATTCACAGGAGCGATTGGCATCGCTCAAAAAGGTCAAATTGTTAAATATTAAGCAAGAAAGAGCCGCGAGGCGTTGTGAGCTTTTAGATCAGCTAATTTCACATAATTTATCTGTGGAATCGACTCAAACAAATATAGTGGGGTCCCCACTTCAGATGTGATTATTTTTGGGGTCACCGCCTAAAAAGTTTGGGAACCCTTGTCCTGTAAAGGTGACCACCTACTTCACGGAGATACGAGAGGTAAACCTTTCTTTTGTCTTGTATAAG
>NZ_JADCSA010000412.1 GCF_015070385.1 Nocardioides malaquae
ACCGCTGCGTCATCCATCACCATGCCCTTATTACAGGCGGTTCGCGCTGAATTTCCGGAGATCGTTATCTATCTTCATGAAAATAGTGGTGCAGTGCTTAACGAAAAATTGATAAATCACCAACTCGATATGGCGGTGATTTATGAGCATTCCCCTGTGGCTGGTGTATCCAGTCAGGCTTTGCTGAAAGAAGATCTTTTTCTGGTAGGAACTCAAGATTGCCCGGGGCAAAGCGTTGATGTGAATGCTATTGCGCAAATGAACCTCTTT
>NZ_JADCSA010000413.1 GCF_015070385.1 Nocardioides malaquae
GTCAAAAACAACACCCAACAGTGGATGTGCAACATAGGTATACTGAAATGTTTGCCCCAGAATTGTTTTTGTCTAATCAGATACACGGATGTCACACTTATTACATTATTTTAGATAGATGCAATTATGCTGCACAGTCATTATAATCATATAATTTCCAAAAAATTGTGGAACAGAATGTTTTTAATGTATCAAATTATTAATCAGTAATCTTTATATTTAAGTTATTTGTCACATCTATCCTGTGTATTGTTTTGTTTACAAAGCCTA
>NZ_JADCSA010000414.1 GCF_015070385.1 Nocardioides malaquae
CACTGGCCACTACCCCTCCTGTGCTGGCCCCCTCTGCCCCTCCAGCCTGCGCATGTGCAAAATAGCGAGCGACTTCCTCTTCACTCACAAACTCCGCCAGGATTGTGGTGTTGCCCAGGACACACCTGACAGAAAGTTAAAAAATAAAGAAATTAATAATAACAATTAGAAGTGTCTCTACCAAGTCCATTAAAAGTTGACATGTTTGCATGGAAGTTTATCATTGTGTGCTCAGTAGTAAGTATTAGAGTGAGTGTAAAAAGATGGGGT
>NZ_JADCSA010000415.1 GCF_015070385.1 Nocardioides malaquae
GGCCATGCAAGCTAGATGACGGGCAGGTGACATGAAACTTAGTTTTTGCTCGAGCAAAAGAAGTGAAACCGCATGCGTTACCAGTAATTTAGTGTCATGGTACAGGACGAGTGTGGATGACGCTTTTACTGCCATCGCCGCCGCTACCACGTGACGCACGCAAATGGGCATGGCTCCCGCGACGTTGTCCATGCGCGCGCTGTAGTAAGCCACCGGACGTAGTTGGGATCCTATTTTCTGTAAAACAACAGAAGACATATAAGACTCACC
>NZ_JADCSA010000416.1 GCF_015070385.1 Nocardioides malaquae
TAATTTACCTTGACATTATGGTAAAACATAGTAATAAAGTACAAAAGATGGTACGTTAAATGTTCATCATGTTATCTGAATTCAGATTTTAAATGCTTTTCATTTACTGGGCTTAACTCAATAGTAAATCAAAGTCAAAAACAGCTCTAAGATCCCTCACATTTTGGTTGGTTGTGGGCTAAATGGCACATACAGTATAGGAAATGGGACATGCAGCATCACTAAACTGTTTATTCAATCACTGAACTACCGTATTTATTTTCTGTACCG
>NZ_JADCSA010000417.1 GCF_015070385.1 Nocardioides malaquae
GTTAACCTGGGAATGAAGTACCGTTATGATGACTTAGGGGAACAAGACGTTGTGTTTGGTACCCAAGACGGTCAAGATACATCAGTGATCAATATGGTTGCTAATGAAGCTAATATGTCTAAAAAAGGCACCATTGATAAAGAAAATGGCACGATTAAGTGGACCTTACTTGTTGATCGGCGTGAAATTACCATGAAAAACTTATCGATTGCCGATACCATTGGTGATCATCAGCAAATGATCAAAGGTATTGAAGTCTACAATGGTGAA
>NZ_JADCSA010000418.1 GCF_015070385.1 Nocardioides malaquae
ATCGTTTTGGTCAGACGGGTGACCAGCATGGCGACATTGAGAAGAAAAATAACTGGGATAATCATGGCGCCAATGGCTGTCGCATAACCAACGCCGGAGGCAGGGCCTGCGCCAACGTCAAAGACATGCAGGGCTAGGCCGAAACGCTCAATCATCACTTTGATAGGGGGACTGAGGCTGACGATCGCCATGACGATCACCAGTCCCATACCGACAAAACCAATCCCAACCGTTACCCCTGCCTTAATCGCCTGCAGCCAGGGGATGCGG
>NZ_JADCSA010000419.1 GCF_015070385.1 Nocardioides malaquae
GGAAGAGATGTCTTCATCAGTTTCACTTTTCACAGCTAGTGATGTCAACGTCGATCCACCAGGCTCCTCTGGATGCTGAAGTGTCTCCTCGTGTTCCTCTTTGATGTGTGGAGGCTCTGGTTCCTCCTGAAGCTGACTGGGGCTCCTCTCCTGTTCCTCCTCCTCTTTACACACAACTATGTGCAGGATGTCTAGGGAGCAAAAAGAAAAACATGATAAAATCAACACTATATTTCTAAAATGCAAATAATAGTTTCTATCTTCCATGTT
>NZ_JADCSA010000420.1 GCF_015070385.1 Nocardioides malaquae
ATTGCTGGTGATGGATGACGTGGGGCAAATCGCGACAGTGAAATTTGTCATGCAATAGTCTGTTTTGTCCCTGATTGTTGCTAAAACTCATTTTATTTTAAAAAAATGTTACCTTCATCAATAGTCAACGGCCCTGTTGCTCATTATAATCCGCGCCATCTCGTACGCTGGTACAGACAACAACAGAACAATTTACAGAGGTAAAAATGGCTATTGAACGTACTTTTTCCATCATCAAACCGAACGCGGTAGCAAAAAACGTCATTGGTA
>NZ_JADCSA010000421.1 GCF_015070385.1 Nocardioides malaquae
AGAACACTAGCTCTTCTCCTGTGAGAGAGGGAGCATTGCCTATGAAAGCCTGTTTCACTAGAGGTGACGGAAGGATAGAAAACCAGCTGTCTCCTGGTCGGAGATAAAATCAAGGTTCATCCTCTCATTAAAGGTTATATATAATTCCTTTCCTTTTTACCCTCCTCTGTCTTGTTATTTACATCACAGTGTGTATCAGGGCACCAAGCCGGTGCCCTGATGCAAGTCCAATATCACTTCAGTTTAACCCCTCTGTACTTGGACAAACGG
>NZ_JADCSA010000422.1 GCF_015070385.1 Nocardioides malaquae
AATAACGCCAATGGTGCTGCGCGTTTTACGGCTACAGACCTGACAATCGATGTTCAGGGCTACAGCGCCATGGGGATAAACGTACAGAAAAACTCTGTTGTCGATCTCGGGACAAACAGTACCATTAAAACCAATGGCGATAATGCTCACGGCCTCTGGAGCTTTGGCCAGGTTAGCGCGAATGCACTCACTGTTGATGTAACTGGAGCCGCGGCCAATGGCGTCGAAGTTCGTGGTGGTACAACCACTATCGGTGCAGATAGCCATATT
>NZ_JADCSA010000423.1 GCF_015070385.1 Nocardioides malaquae
GCCCACCCCTCCAACAAATAACCCACATCGTCGCTCCCATTGGCCAACGGTGCGGCCTTGCGTCATCATCCCGGCGCCCGACGATTGGCTGTCCTCTCAAAGTCCGGCAAAGAGTAGAAGAGGAAGTACTTTTATAGATATGGAATAAATAAAAAAATAAAAAATACAAATACTGTACTTTTATATGTGATCATCACAGTCCGCGCGTAAAACCGTAGGTACCCAAAAAAACACACATCGGAGCGCGCGTAAAGGTGAGTCCAGTGGACG
>NZ_JADCSA010000424.1 GCF_015070385.1 Nocardioides malaquae
GTCAGCAAGTAAATATGTGTTTTATTTATCTTATAATGATGACGATTCATTATTTAATTAAATGGAACATCAGCCTACCTGTGAATCCTTCTTTCTGCTCAGCTGCTTGCTTGAATCAGTAGCAAGACCGCCTGGTTTTGTTGCATGTTATTGATGTGTGTGACATCAGTCGATTCAGTCCACCACTGGGATGGAAGCCTTTCTGATCTAGCAAATGCAAACCCCTTCTTTTCAGTCCAGACTGCCTGAAGATGGAGGACCCTCCAGACT
>NZ_JADCSA010000425.1 GCF_015070385.1 Nocardioides malaquae
GTCCCTTTGCTCGGGCAGACAGAAATTGCTCGGCGAATCAAAAGATATGTCCGCAAGACATTGCTGCGTGTTCTCACTTCACCTTATAGGGACTCTGTGAGTGGGTGATTTATTTAACGACACACGGCCCCTTCCCCCCCATTAATTATGACATCAATGCGCGGCGGTACCTTTCTTCCTCCTTGACAATAGCCCTGCCACGCTCAAACAGCAAAGTCTCTTTGAAGTGGAAGCACAGGCATCGCATCAGACCGGACTGTAACCTTTGTG
>NZ_JADCSA010000426.1 GCF_015070385.1 Nocardioides malaquae
ATTGTAACGAAGGAAGGTCTGCTTCATCTTGAGCCCACGTTTTGTGAGCATAAAGCTATAATCTTGCTTTATATTCTACTTGTACTACTCTATGCAATGTCCACATCTATGACTGATGCCAGCATTTGCCTCATGTGTTGTATTTGTGTTCTGGTTAATTCATTTGTCAAGTATTTGAGTATTTTATTGGGTCCGGCATTACATTGAGCAGGTAAATTATTAGACAGTATTTTCAATCTGGTTTAGAGAGAAATAATATTATTTTCATGT
>NZ_JADCSA010000427.1 GCF_015070385.1 Nocardioides malaquae
AAGATGGCTAATGAAGGTGGGTACAAGCATTGAACCACAAGACTGTGTTGATCAGACATAGTCCTAGCCTTAGAATGGCTGTCATAATAATACATACATTTCATGTATTTGATAGATAACCCCCCATGCTCGCTCGTAGCAGTTAATCATAATGAATTGCCCTGCACCAATCGCAACGCACCTGTCAAATTGTGTGCCCTTAACGTTTGTGCTTCTCAAAGGACGTTTTCATACGTTCAGTCCAGCAGTTTTGTCACACCACGTGGTGAG
>NZ_JADCSA010000428.1 GCF_015070385.1 Nocardioides malaquae
GACTGATCGACACGAAGGAGTTTCCTTTATCAAAGGAAGCAACATCAGCATTGCACGGACTGAAACAAGACATCGAAGACTCAGTCGTGAAAGCTATTGATGAAACTCTACCATTTTCAGTCGAGACAGACGCTTCTGATACCGCTATCGCTGCGGTCCTCACCGAAGGAAAGAGGCCTGTTGCTTTCTTTTCTAAAACTTTTCAAGGAGCCGAAAAGAGTCATCCTTCTGTCGAGAAAGAGGCTCAGGCAATCATAGAAGCAGTCCGTC
>NZ_JADCSA010000044.1 GCF_015070385.1 Nocardioides malaquae
GAAGCCCACCCCTGGATGCAACTCCTTGGCTCACAGACCGACATGGCTACGACCCGACTTCCCCCGGCCCCTAGGGTTTCTGACAATGCGGCCCCCGGAACAATTTAGTTGACTAGCCCTGGTCTAACGTAATCCTGGGCGCTACACTCTCACTGCCAGCCTGGTCTCATGCTTCCTTCTATGCCTGAGTAGTCCAAGCGGTTTTCTTTTCACCTGACAGTAGGGAGTGTCCCCGCTTGGACGTAGCGCATGGAAGGAACACGTTATTCCAACCAGTTCCTTTTCCCCTCCTCCATCAGGCGCCCCGGCTGGCCAGGGGGAGGCAGTATAGAGACCAGGATTACTGCATGTTTTTTTGTGAGGGTACCTACCCTAGGAGACACGGGGAGAACATGCAAACTCCACACAGAAAGGCCCTTTCGCCAACCCCACTCAGGGTATGGGTACTGATGAGGAGGAGAGAACACACCCCCAGCGCCCACAGTGTCCCCAGCAGGAATCAAACCCATGACCTTCTAACTGTGAGGCGACAGCGCTACCGACTGCGCCACCGTGCCCCTAGCTGGTTGGGTTATTGACATGCGACAAGAGTGAGGGATAGACGGATGTGACGGAGAGAATCCGGTCATTTTTCAAAATAAAACATCAATCATCACTCAGATG
>NZ_JADCSA010000429.1 GCF_015070385.1 Nocardioides malaquae
CATTAATATGAAATATTTGACAAATGAATGGCGAAATACAGTAGAAACAATGTATCCTAATGTTAAATGAAGCTCTCTAATAACTAATATTTGTAACAATGTCACTAGGACAGGGGAAAATGAAAAATACAATTACATTTTACAGGCAACATTAGACATTAGTAGTTAGATTCGAAAATCCAAGAGATGATTGCAAAAGATACACAGTTTAAATAAAGTCATGAGGATTGTGTCAAAATATCATGGAGATGTGTTATTTTGTATCTATC
>NZ_JADCSA010000430.1 GCF_015070385.1 Nocardioides malaquae
CTCATCCTGAGCTGTAGCGAAAGGAGGAGGGTGGAACGACGTCAGATGAACCGGAACCTCAGGCACTCTGAGGTTTTTGGTTACAAACCTGAGATTGGGCTTAAGTCTGACAGATTTCCCATCAGTCGAGAACTGCATGCAGTCCTCGTCGACCGAGAGAGCTTGGATGTCACTAACACGTTTGGACGTGGCGAGTGCGGCCAAAAGAACTGTCTTAAGACTGAGGGCCTTGTCGCTCGAAGTCGCTAAAGGCTCAAAAGGGAGCTCAC
>NZ_JADCSA010000431.1 GCF_015070385.1 Nocardioides malaquae
GGACTCGAAAAAAGGCGATGCGAATTTCACTTGTTTCCATTCACTGATGAAATGCGAAACAAGAGATCATGAGAGAATTTGTCCCAAAATCCACATCACACCATTAACCTACTGTAGTTTAGGCTTGCATTCTGGGGACAATACGGAAGCCTGTCTGTACCTTTATGTAATAGACAAAAAATGTGTCAGTCAGTCTGAGCCGCGGTCATAACGCGCGCGGCTGTTGCCAATGATTTGCAACGTGAGACCCCAATATGATGGATTTTATT
>NZ_JADCSA010000432.1 GCF_015070385.1 Nocardioides malaquae
CTCCCTAGTGCCCAACTACCCAGTACGACTTGTTGAACAAGTCACCATTACAGCCTCAATTCAACAACTGCTATAAAACATGTGAATGTCATATCGCATAAACAACAAGCAAAGGGTACATTTAGCTAGGTTCAAAACATTCATAGTCTACTTCTTTCATACACCATGTTATGTTTGTATTATAGGTATAACATTGCCAAAACGTAGTTTTCTATGTCCGACCACCCAAATTTGGTGTCCCTCATTTGAAAGTCTGAGAGTTGGCAACC
>NZ_JADCSA010000433.1 GCF_015070385.1 Nocardioides malaquae
ATCTGCTCCTGTGCGACCAATAACAACCACCAGGCAGATACAAATTAAAATGCAGGGCAGAGCACTAAACTAAATTGATACCCAAGTGAACGAAAAGCATCCAAGTAACCGCTAACTGGTATTTTGGCAGATCAGATACTCTTTGACTTAGCTGTGAAACAAGAACTGGACCCATTTCACTTCAGACAATTTACAACTTTCTCAAACAGAGAAATCAAATTGAGTGGCGTGAACTCTGACTCGGCTGAAAACAAAGTGAAACTAAATGG
>NZ_JADCSA010000434.1 GCF_015070385.1 Nocardioides malaquae
AAACACCTGGCCTTCCTTTTCTCCCCTGTACTTATTATCATAGATACTCCCATACCCTTCAGTTCTTACCAGGGACTACCTCTGTCTCCTCCCCACAACTCTTCCTCCTTCCCAGTCCCTCATTTCTCATCTCACTAGGGAGGTTTAAGTGTTGAGAGGTTGGGTTTTATTTCTACAACATGGTTTCCTTCACCATATTGAGATAACTAGCTAACTTGTCTCATATTCTGGAGGGCAGAACATATGGCATTCATGTAAAAGGAATGCTC
>NZ_JADCSA010000435.1 GCF_015070385.1 Nocardioides malaquae
GGACATACATATATACATATTTCTACAAATTAGATTCTAAGAATTTGTTGTTACAATCATGATTAAAACATAACAAAAAAAAAGAAAAAAAATGTATCTCAAAACCGTAAAAGAAAAAAAAAGCGATATTAAACAGTAAAATCATATTAAAACGTGTAAATATTGAAATAGTTTAAAAGCAATAAAACATGACATACAAACTCGTCTTAGAATAAAACAAACTAAAAATATAAAATGAAAGACACACCAGTAAAAGATAAAATAAAAAT
>NZ_JADCSA010000436.1 GCF_015070385.1 Nocardioides malaquae
CTCCATGGGACCATGTAAACTGCAGTATAAGAGCTCACTGAAAAACGTTTTCAATGTTTCCAACTTTCCATTCTGCTGCAGTTCTAAAAATCCCTTCCGTTTTATTATGTCTCTTTTCATTACGACCCTTACTGCATGTAATACATTTCAGCGTTTGGTATTTCCCAGTGGCAAGAATCACAACAATAAGTTTCAACGAATATTAAAATAGGCCCTGGGAGTTGAAAAAGTAATTTTAAAAGAGTTTTATTAAATTCCTCATATCCTTT
>NZ_JADCSA010000437.1 GCF_015070385.1 Nocardioides malaquae
GGACAAGGGTATAAGCCTAACTAGCTTGCAATGTAAATTATTTTGAAAACCTATACCCTTACCTAACACCATGCGAAAAATCAATGTTGTGTCAAGACTGAGGAACCATTAATTAATTGCTGCTACATTAACACAATCAATAGAAGAATGTATGGATTTGATAGTGTGATCGGTCATATCGGGATTGGCAGATACTGATTCCAGTTGATCGGGGATCAGCCCCTCAGCATGTCGAGTGTCTTCTCCATCAGGGTCAGTGTGGTTGTGTC
>NZ_JADCSA010000045.1 GCF_015070385.1 Nocardioides malaquae
GCCATAGACTCCAATGTATTTTACTGAACTTCCGGTTATAGTTTTGGCTCCCATGAGCGTCAATGGCGTCTGCCGGCCACTAGGCTGACTATACCTTTTTTTATAGATACCTTGTGAAGTTGCCGGAAGGAGGGATTCTGCGTGCATCGCTTCCTTGTGTGTCACAGAAACGGAAGTTGGTAGGCCAATCAGAGGCACAGATACGGTGAGTCCCAGAACAGACGCGCTGTGATTGGCCAGTACAGTCACTTTGATTGGCAGTTGTGCAGAATGCTCACCCCAAAACATGATTTAAGAGACTGTGCTGGCTTGTGCAGGATAAACAAGGCATGTATGTGTTTGTAATGACAACTAGTAACACATTCATGAAAAAGAAAATTACTTTTGACAAGAAAAAAACAGTGTAAAAGCAATAGGCTTATAGGCTCCACTCTATGCTCTGAAGGCTGCTAGCTTCGGCTGTAGAAATCAGACAACAGGGGCATTTATGCCTAATAGACCCCATGGACAGTAATTTTGGATCAAAACAAGTAAGAAACACAGCCTATAACTCACTTAGGGCGGGGTTGTCCTTTAAACCCTATCAGCTATTTGAAAATCTGGTTCCAGGAGGTCCCCAGCAAATGAGGTAAGCATCTAAATCTGTTTAGCCACTT
>NZ_JADCSA010000438.1 GCF_015070385.1 Nocardioides malaquae
GGAGGCATGCAGTTAGCAAGTTGAGAATAGCAGTAACCATGAAGATAGCGATAGAAGATAGCAAGAGAAGCAACATTTCTGCGAACATTGAGAGACTGAAGACAGCTAGTAAGAGGAGGGGAATTGATGAGACGAAAAGCCTTTGACTCCACCCTGTTTAGGAGAGCTGTATGAGTGGAAACCCCCCACACATGAGAAGCATATTCCATACAAGGGCGGATAATGCCCCTGTACAGAGTCATGAGTGTGGCGAAGACATTGAGATCTCG
>NZ_JADCSA010000439.1 GCF_015070385.1 Nocardioides malaquae
ATGCCATGCAGCTGTTGACTAAGTCCAGCTTAGGTGATCCCAGTAATATTATTATACACACTGGCACCAATGACTTGAGGGCACAGCGAGAGAGAGTGGCCGAATCAGTTAAGAAGGTGGCCCAAAAAGCCTCCCACACCTTCCCTGACAGCAGGATAACACTGTCAACTCTCCTGCCGAGGACAGACTTCCACCCCATGACCATCCAGAGGATCAACACAGAAATCTCGCGCCAATGCTACCACCTGCCAAATGTCCACCTGGCTCAT
>NZ_JADCSA010000440.1 GCF_015070385.1 Nocardioides malaquae
AAAATTCAATAATGATATCGAACCATTCAGCTTAAATATATTTCTAGAGAATAAATTTATATTGATTAAATGAATGTATATTTCAAATTGATTTTGTTTGTTATTATTTAAGTGAGGTATATAATTAGAGTCCGTTATCAATGCTAAATATTCTAATCATTATGACAGGCGAGGGAGTGTCCAATTATGAATTCAAAAAAGCTTTGTTGCATATGTGTGTTATTCTCGCTGCTTGCAGGATGTGCCTCTGAATCTTCTATTGATGAAAA
>NZ_JADCSA010000441.1 GCF_015070385.1 Nocardioides malaquae
GGCCTACTGCTCGGATGGACAGACGGACACATCTCACCTGTGTTATCGAAGCAGATTGCCTGGAAGGCTCCAAGACAGGATTTATGGAACCATTCACCATTTTTATTCATGGCTACACACAGTCGGTCACGAGAGCTTGGTTCATTTAAACCCTGCCATTTCCTGAACCTGCGTTCCTCTGCGTCTCTGTAGAAGCGTCCGTCTGCCAATGACCATCTCCAGTCGGTGACATCGTCATACAGGCCGACCCACTTGCCCTTAAATGAAAT
>NZ_JADCSA010000442.1 GCF_015070385.1 Nocardioides malaquae
TCAGCACCCCGTGGTCTTCGGAGTAATGCAGGTTATGCGACAAATAACTCGGCATATAGGTCAGCAACATGTAGTAAGTCACGTTGGTGGCAATTACCAGACCAATACATGTCAACAGGCTGCGCCAGTATTTAGTGGCAATCTCTTTAAACGAGACTTTCGGGCCATCCTGCAAACCTTCACGGTCGCCCTGTTCCAGTTTATCGACATGCTGCTGGAACGCCGGAGTCTCTTCCAGCGCATGGCGCAGGTAAAGCCCGATAATCCCT
>NZ_JADCSA010000443.1 GCF_015070385.1 Nocardioides malaquae
GAGAGGAGAATGGAGTGATTCATCTTTTCTTCCCTCCAAGGTTGAACATAGAGTTAGTTACCATTGAGTGGGTATGATGTCACACAAACCACTGTTTCACTTTTCGCTCTAAACCTGGAAGGATGACATCCCCCAGGATGGAGAGGACTTCATCAGAAAAAGGCACATTTCTGGGTAACTCTTTTAAGCTTTTCAAGAGGTCCAGAGTAGATGCATTTTGTCTGTGAAGTTTCGTCTTTCTCTTCAGGATCGAGTGTAGTCTTTTTTCC
>NZ_JADCSA010000444.1 GCF_015070385.1 Nocardioides malaquae
TATAGAGCCCTGAGGGACTCCGCTCAACCATATAGGGTTCAAGTGGTTAAACATTGGGGATATGCAAATGGGGGAAGCCGGGTGGGAGCGAGATATTGGTCATTGCATGTACTCCAATGGGCTTTGGGGGCCAAAGGGGACAAAGGCCTCGTCCAAGTGGGGGCTCCTCGTAATTGGCAGGTGATTCAGTGGGAAGGATACAACAGCAGTGATTGAACTGTGTGGGGAGGAATTAATTGACGTAACGACTAAATTGATGAAAAAAAATA
>NZ_JADCSA010000445.1 GCF_015070385.1 Nocardioides malaquae
CGCATTCAAGTAATGGTATATCCAGAGCTTGTTATCCTTGATTCTCTGTTTCGGAATATTATCATGGATAAGCCGGACTTCTTGACGGCCAAGGTTATGCACGGCTAGTCCCTGCTCATCAAGGGGAAGCGGGCTTGTTGGCCCATCGCTGCCGAACCCAACGTCGATAGAGAAACGTTGACCGGAAGGCAGATGTACAATGTTGTTTATATGAGTGCTATCTCATATCAACATTTGAGTCAGAAAAATACTTTACGGAGCATGGTCTG
>NZ_JADCSA010000446.1 GCF_015070385.1 Nocardioides malaquae
GTCCAATCAAAAACACTTATCTCCAAAAACATAACTTTTCAGGAGCATCAAAAGTATGTTTTTGGAGATAAGTGTTTTTGATCCACGCAAAAAACACTTAAGTCCATAAAAACCCTACAGAAGAACCCTTACAGAGAGATTTTTATTTGTGGTACTAAAGGTGTCTAACAACAGTGTTTTAGGTCTTTTTCGCCATTTAGTTTCAGAGGAAAAACTGTTTTTTGAGGCTCCTGAAAAAGTATGTTTTTGGAGATAAGTGTTTTTGATGG
>NZ_JADCSA010000046.1 GCF_015070385.1 Nocardioides malaquae
CACACGGGTGTGATTTTTTTAAATAATCTTGAAAGCAAGACCTAAATAAGCAACTTATCCGAAAACAAGCCATAAACAAAAGAAACCTGCAGCTATGAATATTTACAAGCGACTTTACAGAAAACAAGCCCAAGCACACAAACATTCCGACCGACCGAGTTTAACCGAGTAGTTAAGCTCACAAACGACCCCATAATGAACACGATTTCATTTCCAGGATCCCATGATGCACCCGAAAGGATGACGTCAAGGATTGCATTTCTTGTCGGGGAATATCTTTGGACCGGAAGGGTTAGCCACGTTAGCATGTTAGCAAAACGGCGGGCTGTGAACATAAATAGCGCGGCTAAAAACGGCTAAAAACGCTGACGGGGACCGTCGCCCGCTGGGTTTGTGTGCTTGTTGACGTTGGCAAGGTTGATTTTGTTTCGGAGTGGAGATAGACTGCGGTGTTGTGTTGTGAAGTGACACTGGTTAGCGTTAGCTAACAGGTAAACACGGCCAGTCGCTTCCTGGTTTCCCATCATCCATTGCGTGTGTCCCAACCAATAGCATTCAATTGCCACTCCCACACCCCTCCTTCTGTGGAGCTGTCTGATCGTTGAGGGAGTGAGTTGTTTGACTCTCTGGGGGCAAGCTGGTAGGGGA
>NZ_JADCSA010000447.1 GCF_015070385.1 Nocardioides malaquae
GTTTACTGCATATCATGGCATTGCATATTTGCATAGAGACAACAGGAGGAATTTGAGATTTACTCAATTATGAATTCAATTATGAATTATGTATTATTACTGATGGATTTTAAGCAGGGGGGATTTAAAGTTTCTTAATGGAGAATGTGTGTTTGTATATTTCAATAGTTGTGATACAGGCTATTATTTCTTGCACACAATTACAACATTTTTATATTTGAGAGAACTGAAAAATGTGTCCAGTTTGTTCAAATAAGCAGTGTTTCATT
>NZ_JADCSA010000448.1 GCF_015070385.1 Nocardioides malaquae
CTCTGCCATAATCTCCGCTTAAAGAGCAACTCTTCCCCTTTGATCTTACTGCTAAAGGGACCGGCATTGCGAGACCCCGGGCGAGTGACTGGCCTGCCTCCTTAGTAGTAGGGCAACCGGTAAGCGAGAGCAGCTGAAAGGAGGGTGAGAGGAACAAGGAGGGAGGGTGTTGCCAGTAGAAGGGGTGAGGAGAACTGAGAGGGGCAGAGACTGAGGAGAACACCCGAGAGTAAATCCTGTCTCCATTAATTGGAAGCGCATTGCCTTGG
>NZ_JADCSA010000449.1 GCF_015070385.1 Nocardioides malaquae
GCGCCCTATTCAGACTCGCTTTCGCTACGGATCCGTGACTTAATCACTTAACCTTGCTAGCAACGGTAACTCGTAGGCTCATTATGCAAAAGGCACGCCGTCACCTCTCGGCTCCAACCGCTTGTAAGCGTATGGTTTCAGGTTCTATTTCACTCCCTTATTCAGGGTTCTTTTCACCTTTCCCTCACGGTACTAGTTCACTATCGGTCTCTCAGGAGTATTTAGCCTTATGGGATGGTCCCCACGAATTCATACAGGGTTTCACGTG
>NZ_JADCSA010000450.1 GCF_015070385.1 Nocardioides malaquae
ATGGTGTCATGCTGCGTGTTTGCAGGCAGAGGGCGCTGCTCAGTGCTGTGGCTCATAGAGATCCACAGAGAGACTATTGGGCTGTGTTTTCTATTGAGAGCGGCGTCCGACGGGACCGGAAGCCCTACTTCCTCGAAAAAGGGAGGTATTGCTGCTAATGGCTGCCGATCACTGCCACTCAAATGATTACTGGCCAATCACAGCGCGTGTTTTCCGGGAAGTCGGAGGGCCAAGCGGCCTTAGGAAGACAATACTCAGGAACAACTGC
>NZ_JADCSA010000451.1 GCF_015070385.1 Nocardioides malaquae
CTGATGTACGACTCTAGCGCTCTAACGGGGCCGAGTGGAGACTGACTCTGTCTCCTTGTACTCCATCTGCTGAATTCAGCAGAGTCGCCTACAGTTATGCTGTTACGGTATGTCACAGTCAGGTCTAATTTAAGCTTGCTTAAATAGAATCACTATGTGGCATCCCTGCAACCAAGATGGAATGGTTGGTGGAACGTTATCATCTTGAAATGATTGTAAAGGGTCCGGATGCCCCACTGATCCATTTATGGTGACCATTTACTGTGAG
>NZ_JADCSA010000452.1 GCF_015070385.1 Nocardioides malaquae
CTTAAATAAAACATATGAGTACCTTTTCACACCACAGTTTCTCTGTTTTTCCCCCTTTTTTCTTTCTGACAAATGAGCTTTCCACCCGTCATGAAATATTATCGTCGGGTGGAATGTCCAGAACCGTTCACATTGTGATTATCATTAAAAAAAAGAAAAGAAAAACAAAATCAATAGCAAAGATGAAGACTCTCCGCAAGACTCTGAACACGTATGAACTTCGGATGATCGGGGGTTTCTCGCTACTTTTGCGTGACGCAATTTAGGG
>NZ_JADCSA010000453.1 GCF_015070385.1 Nocardioides malaquae
GGGGTGGAGGACGGTGGAGGAGGGTGGGGGAGAGGAGTGAAAGGAAAGGCTGAGGCATAATTACAGACTAATTCCCCAAGACCACGTTTGTGTACCAATCATTAAACATGTCGCTGTTTTTAAATTATTAACACCCCAGACTTTGCAGTGTATATACATTGTCTGATCTAAAAAATTTGGAGGCCCAACATTTGTGAGCGAGTTTGTTGCTCAAACGGACGCGGCGGCCTCAGTTCCAAAAGGAGCCGACACGAGATACAGCCTCGGA
>NZ_JADCSA010000454.1 GCF_015070385.1 Nocardioides malaquae
AGAGAGACTTTAGTGCAGTGAAAGGGGGTGAACGACTTCCAACATTGAAAAATAGAGATTTTTAAGTAAGAATAGATGGATCTCATATTTCCTAAATTAAAGATAATTATTAGTATAACAGCAAATAGAATTAATGGACTCAGTGAAAACTGGGCTCAAACATTAAGCACGAGATCTGTTGTCTGATGGATTAATCTGGAAGCCTAAAAGTTAATGTCAACAATTGTTTGTTTTCAATGTTTTTTTTTTTATTTTCATGGTCTTTCAC
>NZ_JADCSA010000047.1 GCF_015070385.1 Nocardioides malaquae
CCAGTGAATATAAACCGGCGCACCGCTTTGAGGCACAGCAGCGAGCTGCAGCCACAGTTAGCTGGTGTGGCTAACAGCGTTAGCTCCTACTTTTAACACAACGCGACGGAGCGCTGCCTGAGCTCTGCTGTGTGCTGTCATGTCAGCCTTTAGTCCAATGTCACCGCGGGTCAGAAAGCACATTTTCCATCGGCTCAATGGCCTTGTGGTAGAGTGTCCGCCTTGAGTACGGGAGGTTCGGGGTTCGCGCCCCGGCCGAGTCATACCAAAGACTTTAAAAATGGGACCCAATACCTCCCTTGCTTGGCACTCCGCATAAGGGGTTGGTTTGGGGGGTGCCTGCTGGGTAACTGGTCCGAGAGCACTCTACATCAATTCGACTCCCGGGCTAGGCAACCTTTGCCGCACGTCTCCCCCCATCTCTTTCCCCCTTTCCTGTCTGTCTACTGTCCTATCAATAAAGACATAAACGCCTTTTAAGCGCACGAATAAATCTTAAAAACAATCCTTCAGCCATCAACCACATAGATTGAAATCAGAAAATGACTGTAAATCAGGGGTTTTCAACTGATTTTGACCCAGGGACCACCAATCTGACTAAGAGCAACCTGGGGACCACCACATTTGTGTCGCGGTCAAGTC
>NZ_JADCSA010000455.1 GCF_015070385.1 Nocardioides malaquae
ATTACTTAAATAATGTACTTAAGTAACATTTTAAGGTATCTGTACTTTACTTGCGTATTTTTAATTTCTAATACTTTTACCTCTACTTAACTACACCTCGATGATCCAAATATTGCACTTTTACGCCACCAAATGTTATTTGAAGACTTTAGAATAGTTACCAGTTTCTTTGCATAATATGTATCAGGACCCCATACTAGAGTAATTTCTGTCTTATATTAATGTGGTTAAAGCTTTTTGCAGAAAATAGCCACTTGACAAGCAGTCG
>NZ_JADCSA010000456.1 GCF_015070385.1 Nocardioides malaquae
CTGTTCTTTGTGCTGGTGCGCCGCCGCTTCCCGCTGAAGCCGCGCCCGGAATAAGCAATAAAAAAGGCGACATGCCAATGTGTCGCCTTTTTCAACTTTCCGATTAAGAACCTGCTCAGCGGGTTCTTGCTGTTTGTACTTTGTCTCAGGAATTACTTACGAAGCATAACTTCGATAAAGTCTTTCCAGTTCCCCAGTTCACGTTCAATCATAACAACCTCTCTTATAATTATGGGTATTCTACGGAAACAATATACCGTGGTGAAGC
>NZ_JADCSA010000457.1 GCF_015070385.1 Nocardioides malaquae
AATCCAACTCGAGAAAGTTTAAAATCTATCTTTTTACTTCAGCCTTTAACAAGCTTCACACTTGGTCTCAGCTGCACATTTGTTTTTATCTTATTGTAAAGCATATGGACTATGGAGCTTTAATTCCAGTATGAAATCTTACATTTATTCTTATTCTCATTTCACAAAAACATAATGTCCAGTCATCCCTCCTACATTAAAACATTCTCTGTTTTCCATGTCTGCCGCTTTATTTGTAAAAATTACTTGTAAACATGAACCATATATC
>NZ_JADCSA010000458.1 GCF_015070385.1 Nocardioides malaquae
TCCTCCTCTCTCTCTCCTCGTTCCCTCTACACACCGACCCACCCGCCATGAGGGATCAGAGAGAAACGTCACGTGTTGTCGTGATCCCTTTCCTTTTTTTCCATGGCAGCATGGAGCTCTGGAATGCAGCCAGCTGTAGACTGTAGCTTACAGCCAGGCAGCTGACTCCAGTTGGACCAACACGCACCCTCGCCTGGAGCTGAGCTCAGCTAAACGCCGTCCTGTAGAATAAGCGTTGCGTCACTATGCCCGGCCCGCGTCATCCGAT
>NZ_JADCSA010000459.1 GCF_015070385.1 Nocardioides malaquae
TGGTGATGTGTCAAATGAGACGCTCTGATGTTCAGGGGGGTTATCGCGTATACGGATCGTGGATGGCAGAAAACGTTCAGGATCAGGTATCCATTTTAAACCAGAAATTGAGTGAGTTTGCCCCATCCATGCCCCACGCGGTGAGATCGGATGTAATTAACAACAGGTTACAAAACCTACACCTGCATGCTCATCACTTCCTGATACGCCGCCACCAGCTTATTACGCACCTGAATCCCCATTTGCATAGAAACTGAGGCTTTTTGCA
>NZ_JADCSA010000460.1 GCF_015070385.1 Nocardioides malaquae
CTGGTGGATTAAAGCAAAAAAAGGTAATATTCTTCTAAATTATGTTCTTGCTGTTCGACATACAACTAGCCAGTTGAAAAAAAAATCCAGATTGTTGCTTGACCTTTGCTTTATTGGAATTAAATTCCAGGATTTTACGGCAGATGCTTCTGAACATGTTTTCTATTGCTAGTTTGATCGCTTCAAACACAAAGTAACTGAAAATAGCTAATATAACCTACAAGCTTCTCAACTTAGATTTGGAGCCACCAAAACATGTACTGTAACA
>NZ_JADCSA010000461.1 GCF_015070385.1 Nocardioides malaquae
CCCAACATTAGAATTAGCTAAATATCAGTTCCCTACTCTAGATTTACTCAAAAAATACGATTCTGAAGGTATCACCATAAATCAAGAAGAATTAGAAGAGAATAAAAACCGAATTGTAGATACGCTTAAAAATTACAATATCGGTATTTCAAATATAAAGGCCACTATTGGACCTACAGTGACATTATATGAAATTGTACCCGACGCAGGAATTCGTATATCAAAAATTAAAAACCTTGAAGACGATATAGCCTTATCCTTGTCTGCC
>NZ_JADCSA010000048.1 GCF_015070385.1 Nocardioides malaquae
CAATTATTTGAAAACCTTAGTTTATTACAAAACAAAATTACCCACTATATACATTTCAGCCATTTGAAAACAGCCGATTACCGAGTGCCGCGCTGCGAGCTTGCAGAGCTGCTATTTTTGAAAAATCTTGTTTTATTTTTGCAAATATTTGATATATATTTTTCAAAGCAAACTTTTGCAACTCAAATCTCTGCTTCTGGGGGGTCCCTGGAACAACATATTTTGAGACGGGGGTCCGCGGCCAAACACATGTAACTTTGGGGGACCATGACATGAAAAAGTTTGAGAACCACCGATTTAGAAGAAGGATTTAGAAGACACTTATAGAATCGGGTCAAAACATTCAAAGACTTGCAACACATTTTCCCGATTTTTTTCAAAAATAGCAGATCTACAAGCTCGCAGCGCGGCACTCGGTGCCGCGCTGTGAGCTTGTTGATCTGCTATTTTCGCAAAACACAGTTCTAAACCAGGGGTCTTTAACAGGGGTCCTCAGAGTTACTACAAGGGGTCCTCCAAATCTTTGTGTGATAGAAACCTTTTTTCTCCTTTTTTCATACAGTATTAACCACTTGAACCCTTGCATCCCTATTCTGAGAAATGAGAACTTTGGCCAAAAATAACAGATCTACAAGCATGTA
>NZ_JADCSA010000004.1:0-68545 GCF_015070385.1 Nocardioides malaquae
CGCGAGGCCTTCATTAGGTCAGGTTGCTTGGTCGCTCCTGATCCTTGAAGGCCTCGTGCTCTATCCAGCCCTCGCCACGCCGTCGGTGACCGACGCCTCAACCACGCTCAACTGGGAAGAGCCTGAATCACCCCACCTGGCGACCATTTCGGTTGGTGCGTGACGGCCCCCGAGAGTCGAGCCTCAGTCGTCGTTGGGCATCAGGATCCAGAGCACGGGGTAGACGAGCAGCTGGCTGCCCGGCAGCACCATGAGCAGCAGCACGAAGAGCAGCCGGGCCATCCACGGACCGAGGCCGAAGCGGCGGCCGAGGCCGGCGCAGACGCCGGCGACGACGCGGTCCTGGCGGGGCCGGGAGAGGCCTCGGTGGGCGAAGCTGGAGCGGACGTCAGACATGGTTCCTCCGGTGAATCGGTTGTCCTTCCAGCCTGCCGGGTGCGTGGGTCGCGGACCATCGGGGCCGTCCCTGACCCTCCCCCGGGATCCACCTCAGCTGCCACCCCAGCAGAGCCCCGACCGCGGCTCCGGCGGCTCACCCCAGGGCCGCTCCCCCGAAGACGGCCAGGCATCCCAGGCCGACGGTGCCCGCACCGATCAGGATCCCCGCGGCCGCGACCCTCACCCGCTGCACCGAGCGACCCAGCACCAGCGCAACACCCAACGGCACCGCGCAGATCAGGCAGGAGACGACCACGTCGCGCACGGTGGTCGGGTGGTCGACCTGCTGCCCGAACTGCATGGGCGGCATCGCGAAGACGATCCCGAGCGCAGTCGACACCAGGCCCGCAAGGAAGCCGGCGCCCACGGCAACCAGCGTCGCGACCACCGCCCCGGCCGTGGCGAGGGCGTCGGGGCGTACACCGGGACGGCTGGACCCAACCTCCGGGGCGGCGTCGATCACTCGGCGGACTTCTCCTGCAGCAGGGCCAGCACCTCGCTGCGCAGGCGCCGCACCTCGGCGCGCAGGGTGGTGCCGACCTCAACGTGCTGCGCCTCGTCGATGCCCAGGGCGTACTGGGCGTAGGCGGCATGGCACGACTCCCGGAAGACCGCGTCCTCGTAGTCGGAGACCAGCCGCAGCATCGTGCCGGGCTCACCGGCGCTGTGGGTGGCGGGCGGGGCCCACCGCGCGACGCGGTCAGCCAGCTGCTCCTCCAGGTCGGCCTGGGCACCCCGGTGGCCCACGTGCTGTCCCCAGATCCACCCGAGCACGCCGCAGAGCAGGCAGAAGAAGACGACGAGCACGACGATGTCGGGGGCCATGAGGCGAGAGTAGAGCCGGCCGGCAGGGTCCGGCCCTACTTTCACGCGATCCTCACAGCCGCGAGCACCTCCCGACGCTCCCGACGACTCCCGGGTCCGCGCTAGCCTCACCCCCATGCAGATCGCACTCGGAGACCACGCCCCCACCGTCCACGAGACCGCCTGGGTCGCGCCCAACGCCACCCTCGTCGGGCAGGTCCACCTCGCCGAGGGGTCCTCGGTCTTCTACGGCGCGGTGCTGCGCGCCGACAACGAGCCGATCACCGTCGGGCCGCGCTCCAACGTGCAGGACAACTGCGTCTTCCACGTCGACCGGGGCAAGCCGCTCACCCTCGGTGAGGGCGTCTCGGTCGGCCACGGTGCCGTCATCCACGGCGCCACGGTCGGCAACCACGTGCTGGTCGGGATGAGCGCCACGATCATGAACGAGGCCGTCATCGGCGACGAGGTGCTGATCGCCGCGGGCGCCCTGGTCACCGAGGGCATGGAGGTGCCGCCGCGTACGTTGGTGGCCGGCGTCCCCGCGAAGGTGCGGCGCGAGCTCACCGACGAGGAGGTCGCCCGGCTGCACCGCAACGCAGAGATCTACGAGGCGCACCGCGACCTGCACCGCGAGGGCCACGTCGTCGAGTGACACCGGTCGAGTGACCCCTGTCGGGTGAACCCGGGACCCTGACTCAGGCCCGCGGCCTCAGAGCAGGGGCTGGGCGAGGGTGTGGCGACCGGCCGGGGCGGACTCGGCCTCCACCTCGTCGCCGGTGTGCTCCAGCATCATCACGGCGATGTCGTCGGTCAGCTCGCCACGCAGGCTGTGGGCCCGCACGCGCTGCAGGATGAGGTCGAGAGCGGCGTCGACCGACCGGCCCACCACCTGCGGCCCGAGGATGCGCAGGTCGAGGAACTCGCCGTCGCGGTCACGCGCCTCGCTCACGCCGTCGGTGTAGACGAGCAGGCGGTCGCCGGGCTCCCAGGTGAACTCGTGCTGGCTGTAGCGCCAACCGAGCCCGAGTGGGAGGTCGGCGTCGGTCTCGATGAACTCGCTCGTGCCGTCCGGGTGGATGAGCAGCGGCGGCGGGTGGCCGGCGTTGATCATGCGCGGTCGACCCGTCTCGGTGCTGTCGATCAGCACCGCCGTCACGAACTCCTCCTCGTCGAAGAAGGAGGCGAGGTAGGCGTTCATCTCCTCAGCCACGTCCACGAGGTTCGGCTGGAGCGCCGCCGCCTGCCGGAAGGCCCGGATCACCCGGGCGGCTTGCTCGACGGCCTGGATGCCCTTGCCCCTGACGTCACCGAGGAGGAAGCGGGTGTGGGTGGCTGAGTTGTAGCAGTCGTAGAGGTCGCCGCCCATGACGGTGTCGACCGCCGCGGACTGGTAGCGGACCGCGACATCGGTGCTGCGCACGTGCCGCGGCACGACCGGCAGCACGGCCCGCTGGGCCACGTCGGCCAGCACCGTGAGGCGGGTCAGCCGCAGCTCCTGCCGGGTGCGGACGGACGCGACCACGACGCTCGCCCCACTGATCAGCGCGACGTCGAGCACCCGGACGAGGTGCTGGGCGGTGCTGGCGTCGCCGTTCCACAAGCCGGAGACGACGGCCAACGCCACCGCCACCGCGGCCACGAGTCCGGTCTGCCGGGGGCCAAGGGCGACGCAGGCGGCGACGGGGCCCAGGGCGTACAGCGGGGACAGGGCGATCACGGCACCCGGGGTGAGCACGTCCATCACCACGAGGACGAGGAGCACGACGGCGGCCACGCCGCCCGCTGCTCTTCGATTCTTCTTGTCCACTCCTGTGCCCTTTCACTCCGACGAGTGATGCCAGCACCCGGATGTGTCACGAGTCTAACGCACGTTCGGTGAGAGGAACCATCCTCGAGTGACGCATCGTGCGAGGTCAGGACGCATTTTGCTCCACGTCGCTCGGCGTCCGCCCCCGCGTCGCGGCGAGCAGCAGCAGCACTCCGATGACCGCCGAGACGAGCGACGCCCCGATGATGCCGACCTTGGCGGCGTCGGTCAGCGCCGCGGCTCCCGGGAAGGAGAGTCCGGCGATGAAGATCGACACGGTGAACCCGATGCCGGCCACGGAGCCGAGGCCGACCAGCATCGGCCACGTCGTGCCCTCGGGCAGGCGTCCGGCGCCCGTCCTGACGGCCGCCCAGGTGAAGAGCACGATGCCGAGCGGCTTGCCGACGACCAGACCGACGATGATGCCGAGCCCCACCGGCGCGGTGACCGCCTCGGTGACGGCGTCACGCGTGAGCGGCACCCCCGCGTTGGCCAGCGCGAAGAGCGGCAGCACGACGAAGGACGACAACGGGTGCAGTCGGGCCTGCAACCACTCGACCATCGGCACCGACTCGCTGAGCAGGAACCGCAGTCGGCTGATCTCCTCGGGGTCCAGGCGCCGGTCGGCCAGTGCCTCCTGGGCGTACGCCCGGGCGACGCGCTCACGCACCAACGGCACCGCAGGCGTCAGGAGGCCGAGGGCCACCCCGGCGAGCGTGGCGTGCACCCCCGAGGCGAGCAGTGCCGTCCAGACGACGAGCCCGAGCCCGACGTAGACCCACCGCGACCAGACCCGGATGCGGCGCAGGGCGAAGACCAGGGCGACCCCCACGAGCGCCACGGTGAGCGCCACCAGGTCGAGCCGAGCGGTGTAGAAGACGGCGATGACGAGGATCGCGACGATGTCGTCGACCACAGCCAGGGTCAACAGGAAGAGTCGTGCCCCCGAGGGGATGCGACGCCCGAGCACGCCCAGGACGCCGACGGCAAAGGCGATGTCGGTGGCCATCGGGATGCCCCACCCGGCGGCGCCGTCGCCGCCGGCGTTGAGCAGGGCGTAGATCCCGGCTGGCACGAGGACGCCACCGAAGGCGGCGATCATCGGCAGGGCGGCGGCCTTCGGGTCTTTCAGGTCACCGTGCACCAGCTCGTGCTTGATCTCCATGCCGACGACGAAGAAGAAGATCGCCATCAGGGCGTCGTTGACCCAGTGGCCGAGGGTCTCGCGGATCTCCCACGGACCCAGGCTGATCGAGAAGTAGGTGTGCCAGAACTCGCCGTAGCTCTCGCCCCAGGGCGAGTTGACCCAGGCCAGGGCGATGACGGTGGCGACGAGCAGCATGATGGAGCCCGCGCTCTCGATGCGCAGGAAGTCCTGCACCGGCTTCGCGACGAGTCGTGCCAGCGGACGCTCGCTGCGGCTCCAGACCGGACCCTGGGTCCAGATCTCGTCGGTGGCACGGGGGTCACGCGGGGCGTCAGGGCCTGCAGGGCTCACGGGGGAAGTCTCCTCGGGGAAGGGGCAGTCGTCACCGCGACACCTCGTCATGGGTCGCGAGCCGACCAGACTTCCCGGCGCACCACCGACCACGCTACCAACAGCCCGTGCAGCCGCTCACCGGGGTTCTGTAGGGTGCGACCATGGCAAACGAACGGGCAACGGAGCGGGCGACCGCGCAGGTCAAGGACACCGAACCCACCATCGGGCGTCTGGTCAGCGACGCCAGCCGTGGCATCTCCACCCTGATCAACAAGGAGATCGCGCTCGCCAAGTCGGAGCTCAAGGTCTCCGTCAAGGCGGGTGGCACCGGGCTCGGGCTCTTCGCCGGTGCAGCCTTCATGGCCCTGATGTTCCTGATCCTGCTCTCGGTGACCATCGCCCACTTCATCCACTGGGGCGGCAGCGGGCTGGCCCTGCACTGGGCCTACCTGATCGTCACCGTCTTCTACCTGCTCGTCGCCGGGGTGCTCGGCCTCGTCGGCTACAAGAAGGTCAAGAAGGTGAAGGCGCCCGAGCGCGCCATCCACCAGGCGCAGGAGACCTCCGCGCTCCTCAAGCGCTGACCCCCTGACCGCGGGTTCAGCCCGCGCAGGTCCCCGTGTCGACCGCCGCGGTGGCGGTGGTGCCGATGGCGGCCGTCTCCGCCACCTGCGCCGCGGTGAGCGCGTAGCCCGTCTGGTCGTCGGTGACGGACGCGGCGAAGACCACGCCGACGACCTCTCCGTCGGTGTTGACCACGGGGCCACCTGAGTTGCCCGGTCGCACCAGGGCGCGCAGCGAGAGCACCTCGCGGATCACCGTGCCCTCACCGTAGATGTCGGGCGAGCGGAGCCGCTGCTGCTGACGCACCCGGCCCGACTGCACGTCGTAGGGCCCGTCCTGCGGGAAGCCGAGGACCGCCACCGCAGCGCGGGGCGGCACCTCCTCACGCACGAAGTCGAGGGTGGGCACACCCCGCGCCTCGACCGCCAGCACCGCCACGTCCAGGTCGGGGTCGTAGTGCACGACCCGCCCTCGCACGCGCTGCCCGTCCACCTCGACCTCCGGGGAGTCGACGCCCGCGACCACGTGGGCGTTGGTCATGACGCGGCCCGTGCCGTAGAGGAACCCGGTGCCCTCGACCCCGCGACCACAGTCGTTGGCCCCGACGATCTTGACGACACTCTGCTGGGCGGCCTGCACGTCGGCGTCCTCACGCACCTTCGGGTCGCCCTCGGGCACCGCGACGATGCGCTCAGGGGCGAACGGCTCCAGGTAGCGGGGGAAGAACGTCGTGCCGACGACGGTGTTGAAGGCGTGCAGGGCCTCGGTCGCGCGGTCGGGCAGGACCCGGTCGACCTGCGCGAGCACGGCGGAGGAGCGTACGACCGGGGTCACCGTCGAGAGGCGGGACCCGGAGATCGCCACGCCCAGCACCCAGGCGACCACCAGCACGGCAGCGGCGCTGAGTGCGGCGCCACCCACCGCGTCGACCGCACGCACCGGCTGCCAGGTGATCCGATCACGGATGCGGGCCCCGAGCCACTGCAGCAGCGCCTGGCCGATCGAGGCCGTGAGGATGACGATGAGCAGCGCGCCCAGCGAGACGCCGAGAGAGGGTTGGGCGTTGCCCAGCGCGACCGGGGCGAGCCAGACGCCGAAGAATCCGCCGACCAGCAGGCCGGCGGTCGCGAAGGCGCCGGTGACGAAGCCCTGCCAGTAGCCCGAGAGGGCGTAGATGCAGGCCACGACGACCAGCACCCAGTCGAGGACGTTCACTGACTCTGCTCCCGGAAGTTGGTGTTGGGGGCGAGGTCGGCCTGCCCGGGAGCATTACCCTGCAACATGATCGGCGGCAGGTCGCGGACCTTGGACTTGTCCCACGCCGTCGTCCACCCGATGTGGTCGAAGAGACGGGCGATGATCCCGGCGGTGAAGCCCCACAGGATCACTCCCTTGTCGGAGCCGATGCTGAACCCGGGGCCCACCCAGCCCGACGGGTGACGCACGTTGAAGCGGTGCTGCGGGTCGAGCAGCTCACTGATGCGTTCGTGGTGGATCTCGTGCACCTCGTCGGGGCTCGCGACGTGGACCATGCCGCGGTCGCGCCAGTAACCCAGCACCGGGGTGACTGCGTAGTTGGCCGGCGGCAGCCACAGCTCCGGCAGCTGGCCGAAGACCTCGATCTCGTCGCTGCGCAGCCCGATCTCCTCCCACGCCTCCCGCAGCGCGGCCTCCACCGGGGTCTCACCGGGGTCGATGCCGCCGCCGGGGAAGGAGACCTGCCCGGGCTGCGTACGCATGTGGTGGGCGCGCTCGGTCAGCAGCACCTCGGGCTCGCCGGTCTCGGACTCCGCGAAGAGCATCAGCACGGCGCCCCGTCGTGGCTCGCTGCCGGGCGGGGGCACGAACCGGGTCAGCTCGTCGGCGGTGATGGTGCGGGCGCCCTCGATGACGGGCTGGAGCCACGCGGGCAGGTCGCCGAAGTCGCGCTCGGCGAGCGCCTGACGATCGTCGCTCACGTGACCTCCACGTCGAGGTGCTCGGCGACCAGCTGCTCCAGGTCGTCGACGGACTCGACGACCTTGAACTCCCAGGCGACGACCTGGCCCTCCGCGTCCACGAAGAGCAGGAACGGCAACGACGGCACCCGAGGCATCGGCGCCTCCGCGATCTGCCCCTCGAAGTCGGTGTGGAGGGGATAGGTCACGCCGGTCTCCTCGGCGAGCGCCTTGGCCCCCTTGGGCCCGTCGACCTGGTTGTCCTGGAAGTCGACGCCGATCATCTGGACCTCGCTGCCGTGCTCCTGGTGGAACTCCTCCAGCAGCGGCATCTCCTTGCGGCACGGGGTGCACCAGGAGGCCCACAGGTTGATGACCGCGGGCCCCTCCAGCTCGGCCAGCTCGAGCTCAGGTCCACCGTCGAAGCTCGCGAGGGTCAGGTCGGGAAGGTCGACCGGCAAGGTCCGCGCCGGCGTCCCGCCGCCCTCGTCGCCGGTGCACCCGACCAGCGCCAGCAGCGCGCCGACGAGCAGCGCCGCGACGGACGTACGCCCTCGCGTGCGCGCCCCCGCCCTCACGCGGGCGCTCACGCCGGACCCTGGGTGCGCACGAGCTTCTCCGCCTCGACCGGGTCGGTCGGCCCCGCGCCGTAGGAGGGGCACCAGCGCGCCACCGGGCAGGCGCCGCAGGCGGGCTTCTTGGCGTGGCAGCGGCGGCGGCCGTGCCAGATGACGTGGTGCGACAGCATCGTCCAGTCCTTCTTGGGGAAGAGCGCACCGACGGCGTGCTCCACCTTGACCGGATCGGTCTCCTCGGTCCACCCGAAGCGGCGCACCAGTCGGCCGAAGTGGGTGTCGACGGTGATGCCGGGCACGTCGAAGGCGTTGCCGAGCACCACGTTGGCGGTCTTGCGGCCCACACCGGGCAGGGTCACCAGGTCGTCGAGCCGGCCGGGCACCTCGCCGTCGAACTTCTCGACGATCGCGGCACTCAGCTTGAGCAACGACGTGGTCTTCTGTCGGAAGAAGCCGAGCGGGCCGACCAGCTGCTCGAGGTGCTCGCGCGGCGCGGCGGCCATCGCGCGGGCGTCCGGGTAGGCGGCGAAGAGGGCCGGGCGAGCGGCATTGACGCGGCGGTCGGTGGTCTGCGCCGACAGCACCGTGACGACCAGCAGCTGGAAGGGGTCGTCGAAGTCCAGCTCGCAGTGGGCCTCGGGGTAGGTCTCGGCCAGCACCCGGTTGACCTTGCGCGCCCGGCGCACGAGCGACGTGTCGGGCGGAGCTACGGAGGACGGTGCAGGCACGGCGCCAGCCTACGAGAGGGGTCCGACAGGGCCGTTGCGCCACCTCTGCGGCCGCGCATTTCACCCCAATGTCGCCGTGTGAGGTATACCACTGGTTAGGATTGGCACGGCCCCGGGACCGGGACGCCGCAACGACTGGAGGATCCGTGGACAACGACGTGCTTCGACAGGCACCGCTGTTCAGCGCGCTGGACGACGAAGCCGCCACCGCCCTGAGCAACTCGATGGCTGAGACGAAGCTGCGCCGCGGCGACGTCCTCTTCCATGAGGGCGACTCCGGTGACCGTCTGTACATCGTGCTGGACGGCAAGGTGAAGCTCGGCCGCTCCGCCGCCGACGGCCGCGAGAACCTGCTCGCCGTGATGGGCCCCGGCCAGATGTTCGGCGAGCTGTCGCTCTTCGACCCCGGCCCGCGCTCGGCCACCGTCACCGCGGTCACCGACGCGACCTTCGCCTCCCTCTCCCACGAAGACCTGCTGCGCTGGCTCGACGGTCGCCCGACCGTGGCCCGGAGCCTGCTGACCCAGCTCGCCTCCCGCCTGCGCAAGTCGAACGACGTCGTTGCCGACCTGGTCTTCTCCGACGTGCCCGGCCGCGTCGCCAAGGCGCTGCTCGACCTCGCCGACCGCTTCGGCCGCTCTGCCGACGACGGGGTGCACGTGCACCACGACCTCACCCAGGAGGAGCTGGCCCAGCTGGTCGGCGCCTCCCGCGAGACGGTCAACAAGGCGCTGGCCGACTTCGCCTCGCGCGGCTGGATCCGCCTCGAGCCCCGCTCGGTCGTGATCATGGACATCGAGCGCCTGGGCAAGCGCGCGCGCTGACCCACCGGCATCCGTGAAGGGCGAGGAGAGATCCTCGCCCTTCACGCATTTCGGGACGCGGCGCCAGATGGTGGGCGGGCGGTGCCAACCTTCTCCACGACGACGAGCGTCTCTGCGGGGTGAAGGAGGTGGGAGGTGCTCACAGCTGACGAGGCGGGCTTCAACGAGTTCGTGGCCGCGCGGGGCCCGGCGTTCCAACGCGCCGCCTTCCTGCTGAGCGGCGACCACCACACCGCCCAGGACCTCGTGCAGCAGGCGCTGCTCGAGGCCGCCCGCCGGTGGGAGAAGATCCACACCTCCCCGGAGGCCTACGTGCGGCGCTCGATCTACACCGCCAACGTCTCGCGGTGGCGCCGTCAGAAGTTCGTCGAGCACGAGCTGACCTCCGACCGGGCCGACGTGGCCGGGCACGACCCCGACACGCGCATGACGCTGCTGCAGGCGCTGGAGCAGCTGACCTCCAAGCAGCGCGCCGTCGTGGTGCTGCGCTACTACGAGGACCTCACCGAGGTGCAGACGGCGCAGGCGCTCGGCGTCTCCGTCGGCACCGTGAAGTCCACCCACAGCCAGGCGTTGCGGCGGCTGCGCGAGCACGCGCCCCACCTGGCCGAGCTGATCGGGAGGACCCCGTGACCGACCACGACATGCTCGAGCGCGAGCTGCGCGCCGCCCTCCACGGACTTGCCGACGACCACGTGCCCCCGCCGCTGCCTCACGACCTGTGGGAGCGAGGGCGTACGCCCCGTCGACGCGCCTGGGACACCCTCACCGTCGCTGCCGCCGTGGTGCTGGTCGCGCTGCTGGCCTCCGTGGTGGTCCTGCAGCGTCCGGACCTGCTGCTGCGTCCGGCCGAGGCACCCGGCGACGGGGCCCTGCCCACCGAGGTGTGGGTGCCGGGCCCGATGGACGGAGTCGACCCACCCGACCTCGGCACGGTGGGCAGGGCGTCCTTCGCCGGCCTGCTGAGCGACGACACCGTGCTGCTCGTCGACGCGGTCGACGGCGAGCACCAGCTCCGCACCCTGCCCGACCTCTCGCCGCTCTCCTCGTGGAGCTCTCCGCTCGCCCTCTCCCCCGACGGCACCCAGCTGGCCTGGATCTACGCCCGCGACGAGGGCTCCCGTGACACCACCCAGGCAGGGGTGGCCGTGGCCGACCTCGTCAACGGGGGCTGGACGACGACCCCGCTGGTCTCCGACTCCGAGCTGCCGGTCCGGGTCGAGGCGCTGCAGTGGTCGTTCAACGGCCGCTGGCTGGCCTGGTCGGGCTCGGAGTTCGTGCCCGACGAGGGCGACACCTCGCGCCACCCGCTGGTGGGGATCCTCGGAGTCACGAGTGGCTCGGCCCGGATGTGGGAGATGCCGCGCAAGTGGTGGCCCGGCGTGCTCGGAGCCACCGACGAGGGTGAGCTGCTCGTCGCCGACGACGGAGCGCTGTGGCGTCTCGCGAGTGACGAAGCGACCGGGGTGCTCGACCTGGCCTCGGCCACACCCTTGTCGGACGTGGTCGACAACTCGGAGCAGTGGAACTCCCCCGTCTCTCCCGACGGATCGACCTTGTTGACGACGGCCTCGATGCGGGGCCGCGCCGCGGAGGCGTTGACCGCCGAGGTCGCCCTCGACGACCCAGACGCCGCACCGCGGGTGCGTTCGTGGAGGTGGGACGAGGATCAGGTGGGCGCCGTCCGCACGCTGGGCTGGACCCGCGACGGTGCCGTCCTCGTCCTGCCGACGATCGAAGAGGCGTCGATCCTGCGTTCGGGCACCGAGCTCGACTCATCGACCGTCCTCACCCGGATCCACCTCGACGGCCAGTTGCGCGCCCACTCCGTGGCGGCGGCCCTCGGCGACGCCGACCCGGTCGACTTCGCCCCGCCCGCCTGGGCCCCGGGCCGATCGCCCTGGCTCGTCGTCGGACTGCTGGCCGCGGCCGCCCTGGTGGCAGCCTGGCTCCTTCGGCGCCGGCTGCGCCCCACGCGGCCGGACCGTCGAGAGCTGCGGAGGTGGGCGGTCGCCCTGGCCCTCACCGCGGCCGGGGTCGCCGCCGTGGCCTCCGGGGTCCTGACCGACGTGCCCGTCGGTTGGGTGCTGGGCGGCGCGGTGGTGCTCGGCCTCGCCCTGTCGCCCCGCGACGGCGTCGACCAGACCCGCGCTGGGCTGCTGCGGGCCGTGGTGCTGACCGTCGTCCTCGCAGCAGCCACGGCGCCGCTGTGGCCCCGGCCCACACCGACCAGCGAGGAGGCGGTGCTGCCGCACCAGGCCCACCTGCCCGTCTCCGACGGCTACGACGAGTCCGAGGAGGAGTGGCCACGGGCCCTGGCCGACCCGCCCGGATCAGCCTCGGTGGCGCTGCTCTCGGAGTGGGGCAACCCGGCCGTCTTCGTCGACCCGCACGACGGCACCCACCATCGTCTGACGCTGCCCGGCCTGGACAGCGGTCCTCGCCAGGCGGACGCCACGCCGGTGCTCGACCCGACGGGCACCCGTCTGGCCTGGGCACGAACCGACGACCCGGTCGACGACTCCGGCGCCTTCGACGACGACGCCTGGAGCGGCATCGCCCTTCTCGACCTGGAGACCGGCGACCTGACGAAGGTGCCCCTCACCGGCCGGAACGGCAAGCCGGTGCACGTGGAGCGGCTCAGCTGGTCGCCCGACGCCAGCCACCTGGCGTGGTACGGCGACGAGGCAGCCCGCTGGAACGAGAACGGCGCGACCTGGGCGGGCAAGACCCGCACCGCCGGCGTCACCCGGCTCGACGGCCTGGCCAGCGCGGCCTGGCGCTTCGAGGACCTGCCCTCGCCCTGGTCGGTGGCCGTCGCCGTGGACGAAGCGGGGGTCGCGCGCCTGCTGTCCGGGCGCCGCATGTGGACCTACGGCCTCCCCACGCCCGACCGCGAGCCGACGGTGCGGACGGTCTCCGACCGGGCCCGGCGCTGGAGCAGCGCGGTCGTCTCGCCCGACAACACCTCATTGGTGGTGGGCGTCAACGGCGGCCAGGAGGTGCAGCCCGACGTCACGGGGCTGCGTACGCTCGACCTCACCGACCCCGAGTCACGCGTCGCCCTGCACCCCTGGGACGAGGCCGCACCGGGTGACCGGGTCGACGTGCTCGGCCACTCCCCCTCCGGGTTGCCCGTGATCGTGCACGGCAGCAACGACTTCTGGCAGAACTCACCTCCCGACACCGTGGTCCGGGTGCTCGACGGGCAGGGCAGCCGGCCGCTCACCCGGATCACGGGAGCGGACACGGACGACCTCCAGATCGCCGTCGCCACCGACCTGGCGGACCGGGAGCCGGTCGAGTTCGCCGCGCCCCGGCCAGGAATCGGTGACGGACGCAAGGTGCTCCTGGCGGTCGTGGGCGTCGCCTTCGTGGCCCAGCTCGTCGCCCTCGCCCGGACGGCGTGGACCCGCCGGCGGCGTCGCGCCGCCTGAGCGGATCGCGGATCGCACCCGCGCCCGGCCTGCCGCGTGGCACGATCACCACGTGGCCAAGTTCGTGGGACCCGAGCGCAAGATCCTGCGGCGTGCCCGCGAGATCGTCGCGGAGCACGACGCGCAGAGCCCACACGCCTCTGGGCTGGTCCGCGAAGCGGTCGGTCAACTGCTCGTCAGCGGGGCCCGGCCGGGCCTGTGGAGCCAAGTCCCGACGATGCTCTTCGGGCTGGTCTTCATCGGTTTCAGCACGCCTTTCGTCCTGATCTTCACCCCGGACGGCGACGCCACCACGACCGGCACCGTCCTCGAGGTGCATCGACATGTCGGAGACGACGGGGAGACCTGCTCGGTGACCACGGACTACGTCGTCGATGGTCAGACCTACCAGACCGGATCCGGGTTCAGCTCCTCAAGCTTCTGCTCCAAGGGCGTGGGCGCCACCGTGGAGGTGCGCTATGACTCGACCGACCCGCAGGACGCCGAAGTCGATCCGGGGTGGGTCATCTGGATGGTCTACCTCTTCCCGGCCGTCGGCGCCCTGATCTTCCTGCCATCCCTGGCCGGGCTCGTCATCGCCGCGGTCGCCGTCGCGGTGGGTCACGCGATGGTGCGCGACGGTCGGCGGGAGGGCGCCCTCCAGCCGGCGTCGTCCGCCGACGAACTCCTCGTGAAGCAGGTGACCGAGCAGTTCACCGCGGAGATCGCCACGCTGCGCGACACTGGCGGCTCTGACACTGGCGGCTCTGACACCGGGGACCTCGACGAGGCACCGGTCCCCTACTCCGAGGCACCCGTCGTCGCCCCCGACGAGATCGCGCCGGGGTGGTACCGCACCGCCGACGGCGCCTCCGAACGGTGGCACAACGGCGTCGAGTGGACGCCGCACGTCCGCCCGTACGCCCCCGCGACCCCGCCCTCGTAACGCGGTGTTGCTGCCCCGAAACCATCCTCCTGAGGGTCCTCTGGGGGCACCAACACCGCGTTACATGTGGCCGGTCTCCAGATAACGCTGGTGCCAGCTCAGCGCCTCGTCGAGCAGGTGCGGCGTGTGCAGCGCGCCGGGCCGGGCGGCCTCGGCGCGCTCGACGTAGTCGCGCAGGGCGTCGCGGTAGTCGGGGTGGGCGGCGTTGTCGATGATGGCGCGGGCCCGCTTGCGCGGCGACAGACCCCGCAGGTCGGCCAGTCCCTGCTCGGTGACGACGACCATGACGTCGTGCTCGGTGTGGTCGACGTGGCTGACCATCGGCACGATCGAGGAGATCGCCCCGCCCTTGGCGGTCGACGGGGAGACGAAGAAGTTGAGGTAGGCGTTGCGAGCGAAGTCGCCGGAGCCGCCGATGCCGTTCATGATGCTGGAGCCCATGACGTGGGTGGAGTTCACGTTGCCGTAGAGGTCGGCCTCGATCATCCCGTTCATGCAGATCAGTCCGAGACGGCGGATCAGCTCGGGGTGGTTGGAAATCTCCTCGCTGCGCAGGAGGATCTTGCCCTTGTAGGAGTCGATGTTGTCCATGAATCGCCGCACCCCGGCGTCGGACAGCCCAAACGACGTGGCCGAAGCAAACTCCAACGTGCCGTCGTCGAGAAGGTCGAGCATGCCGTCCTGCAGCACCTCGGTGAAGGAGGCGAGCCCCTTGAACGGACTCTGGCTCAGCCCCGCCAGCACCGCGTTGGCGACGTTGCCGACGCCCGACTGGATGGGCAGCAGGTTCTTCGGCATCCGCTCGGCGGCGACCTCGGCGTGCAGGAAGTCGACCAGGTGCTCGGCGATCCTGACCGAGGCCTCGTCGGGGGCGCTGAAGTCCGCGTTGCGGTCCGGCGCGTGGGTCTCTACGACCGCGACCACCTTGCGGGGGTCGACACGCAGGTACTGCTCGCCGATGCGCTGCGTGGGGTCCGTCAGCTGGATCGGCTGGCGGTAGGGCGGCAGCGCCGTTCCGTAGTAGACGTCGTGGAACCCCTCGAAGTCGCGCGGCTGCCAGTGGTTGACCTCGAGGATCACCTTGTCGGCCTGGTCGAGCCACGTCTTGTTGTTGCCGACCGAGGAGCTGGGCACCAGCAACCCGTCAGGCAGGATCGCCGTCACCTCCACCACAGCCACGTCGAGGTTGCCGTAGAAGCCGAACCACATGTGCTGGGCGGAGTGACTGAGGTGGACGTCGAGGTACTCGACCTCTCCAGCGTTGATCTCCCGGCGCAGGGTGGGGTCGGAGTTGTACGGCAGTCGGCGGGCGATGGCGCCGGCCTCGGCGAGCACGCCGTCGGCGTCCGGCGCGGTGGAGGCCCCGGTCCACAGGTCGATGCGGAAGTCCTCACCGCGCGCTTTCGCCTCCCGGACCCGGTGGGCCAGGGCGGCCGGCAGCGCCTTCGGGTAGCCGGCGCCGGTGAACCCACTCATCCCGACCCGGTCACCGGGGCGGATCAGGGTCGCCGCCTGGTCGGCGTCGACGACCTTGGACAACATCGTGGGACAGGCAATGCGCTCGTTCACCACGTGATCATCCCACCCGAGGGAGTCTGCGGAAACTTGCCGCGCGTCAGCCGTGCCCGGCCAGGTGCGCCAACTGCGCCCGCACCGACAACTCAGCTGCCCCCCACAGCACGGGGTCGACGTCGGCGTAGACCCGCTCGACGACAGTGCGTGGCGTGACGGTGGCGCCGCTGCCGGGCGCGAGGTCCAGCTCGGTCAGCGCCTCGGCCAGGCTCGTCCGCTCCGCCAGGTCGAGCACCGCCTGCTCGACCTGCGCGAGCCGTTCGCGGCGGTGCGCGATGTAGAAGTCGAGCGCTCCCAGCGCGTCGTCGATGACGGGTCCGTGGCCGGGCAGGATGCGGGTGGCCTCCTGCCGCTCGGCGAGTGCGTGGAGCCGGTCGAGGGAGTCGAGGTAGGCGCCGAGCTGTCCGTCGGGGTGGGCGACCACGGTCGTACCGCGCCCGAGCACCGTGTCGCCGGTCAGCACCACACCGTCGCCGGGCAGCAGGAAGGAGAGGGAGTCGGCGGTGTGGCCGGGCGTACCGACGACGTGCACCTCCAGCCCGTCGACCTCGACGACGTCACCATCGCCGAGGCCTTCCGACCCGAGCTGGTGGGCGGGGTCGAGCGCCCGCACGCCGCAGCCCACGCGTTCGGCGAACTCCTTGGCCGCCTCGGAGTGGTCGAGGTGGTGGTGCGTCAGCAGCACGACACCGACCTCACCGGCCACCTCGGCCACAGTGTCGAGGTGGCTGAGGATCGACGGCCCGGGGTCGACGACGACGCTGCGTCGCGCACCCGGCTCTCGCAGCACCCACGTGTTGGTGCCGTCGAGCGTCATGATGTTGGGGTTGGGCGCCAGGATGCAGCGCGCCCGCTCGCCGAAGGTGCCGCCCTGCCAGTCGACGTACGCCGTCATGTCGCCTCCCGCTCGCTTCTCGCCGTCACAACCCGTGGCGAGACAGCAACGTGCGCCAGTCGGGGTGGTCACTGAGGGTGAACTCGCCGTCCTCGGCCTCGACGACCTCGGGCATGAACATCTCCACGCGCCGCCCGGCCGCCTCGGCGAGCACGTCGTCGGGGGTGTCGAACTGGGCGACGTCGAGCAGGTTCTGGAAGGTCGGCGGCAACATGATGACGTCGCCGGCCAACGCCATGTCGGCTGCTGACCGGGCGGGGCGCCACTCGACCGCTGAGGACTCGCTCGAGATGTCGCGGGTGACCTGTCCTTCCGGCAGCGCGGCCACGAAGAACCACGTGCGGTAGCGGCGCGGCTCGAAGACCGGCGTCAGCCAAGCGCTGTACGCCCCGAGCAGGTCGCTGCGCAGCACCAGGCCGCGACGGAGCAGGAAGTCGTGGAAGCTGAGCTCGCGGGCCTCCAGCGCGACCCGGTCGACCTCCCAGTCGTCGCCGGTGGTGTCGGCAACCAGCGAGTGCGCGTCGGGGCCGGCCAGGAGCACACCGGACTCCTCGAAGGTCTCGCGCACGGCCGCGCAGACCAACGCCCGCGCCAAGGCCTCGTCGGTGCCGAGGCGCTCGGCCCACTCCGCCGGCGTCGGTCCGGCCCACGCCACCGCCGGGTCGGCGTCGTCGGGGTCGACCCCGCCGCCGGGGAAGACCCACATGCCGCCGGCGAACGCCATCGACTGCTGGCGACGCATCAGGTAGACGTCAGGCCCCAGGCCGGTGGCATCAGCAGGTGCATCGCGCAGCAGCACGACGCTCGCCGCGTTGCGCGGCTCCGCCGGGGTGGCCTCGCCGGAGTCGAAGGCGCGGCTCTGCTCGACCAGGTGGGGCGGCAGAGCGAAGCGCTCCACTCAGACCTCGACCATGATCTCGACCTCGACGGGCACGTCGAGCGGCAGCACCGGCACGCCCACCGCGGAGCGGGCGTGGATGCCCGCGTCGCCGAAGACCTGGCCGAGCAGCTCGGAGGCGCCGTTGGCGACCTGCGGCTGACCGGTGAAGTCGGGCGTGGAGGCCACGAAGACGACGACCTTGACCACGCGCTTCACCGCGGCGAGGTCGCCGACCTCGGCCTTGATAGCGGCCAGGGCGTTGAGGGTGCACTGCTGCGCGCACTCGACGCCGACCTCGGGGGTGACCGAGCCGCCGACCTTGCCGGTGGCGATCGGCGTGCCCTCGCGCACCGGGATCTGGCCGGAGGTGAGCACGAGGTTGCCGGTGCGCACGGCCGGCACGTAGGCCGCAACCGGCTTGGCGACCTCGGGGATCGCCAGACCGAGCTCGGCCAGACGCTCCTCGGGGTGCATCAGGCGTCCTCGGGACGCTTCAGGAAGGCGACCAGGCCACCCTGGGCGTTGGTGTGGATCGCGACGAGCTCCCACCCGTCGGCCCCGAAGTTGTTGAGCATGAGCGCCTCGTTGTGCAACGGGATCGGCGCGACCTGGTACTGCCACTTCGTCTTCGGCTGAGTCATGGGGCGACCCTATCCCCGCGACCCCCGTCGCGCGCCAGGGACCTATCGTGGTCCGGTGGCGAAGAAGCAGGCCAGGACGCAGGGGTCCGGCACCCCGGCGATCGAGGTCCTGACGGCTGCAGGAGTCGCGCACACCCTGCGCCCCTACACCCACGACCCGCGGGCCGTCTCCTACGGGCTGGAGGCGGCCGAGGCCCTGGGTGTGGCGCCCGCTCGAGTCTTCAAGACCCTCGTCGTCGACACCGCCACGGGCGGACGTCCGGCACTGGCCGTCGGTGTCGTGCCGGTCTCGCGCCAGCTCGACCTCAAGGCGGTCGCCGCGGCGCTCGGCGCCAAGCGAGCGGTGATGGCCGACCCGGCCGTCGCGTCGCGCTCCAGCGGCTACGTGGTCGGGGGCATCTCTCCACTCGGCCAACGCACCCCGCTGCCCACCGTCATCGACGTCTCGGCCCGCGACCACGCGACCGTCCTCGTCTCCGCCGGACGTCGTGGCCTGGACGTCGAGCTCGCCCCCACCGACCTCGCGGCACTCCTCGACGCCACGTGGGCGGAGATCTCCCGGTGACACCCCCGGCCCAGGAGCGCGAGAGCGTCCTCTCCCCCGCCTACCTGGCCACCACCCTGGGCACCTTCGCGGTGATTGTGCTGGTCGCCTTCGAGAACCTCGCGGTCACCACGATCATGCCGACGCTCACCGCTGAGCTCGACGGTCGCCACCTGTACGCCCTCGGCTTCGCCGCGCCGCTGGCGTCCGGGGTCGTCGGCATGGTCGCCGCCGGCATGGTGAGTGACCGACGCGGACCGGGGATGCCCCTGCTCGTCGCGCTGAGTGTCTTCGCGGCGGGACTCCTGCTCGCCGGCGTCGCCCCCTCCATGGAGGTCTTCGTGGCCGGCCGGGTGCTGCAGGGGCTCGGCGGCGGGGCGGCCACGGTGGTGCTCTACGTGGTGATCGGCCTCATCTACCCCTCTCGCCTGCAGGCCTCAGTCTTCGCCTCGTTGGCGGCAGCGTGGGTGCTGCCCTCCCTCTTCGGCCCGGCGGTGGCCGCGGTCATCGCGGAGGCGGTCGGCTGGCGGTGGGTCTTCCTCGGCACCGTGGCGCTGGTCGCCGTGGTGAGCCTGGCCCTGACCCGCCGCGCCCTCGGTCTGCCGCGACCGACCGAGCAGCCGGAACGCGCCGCGTACGGACCGCTCGTCTGGGCGGTCGTGGCCGCTGCTGCGGTGCTGGGAGTCCGTCTCGTGGGCGACCGCCTCGTGCTGGCGCTGGTCTGCGCGGTCGTGGTGTTGTACGCCCTCACCCACCTGGTCCCGAAGGGGTCGCTGCGGCTGGCCGAGGGGTTGCCGTCGGTGATCGCAACGCGTGGGTTCCTCGCCGGGTCGTTCTTCATGGCCGAGGGCTACGTGGTGCTGACGCTCGAGGAGAGGTGGGGCCTCACGCCCACCGTCGCCGGTCTCGCGCTGTCGGCCGTCGGTGTCGTCTGGGCGCTGGCGAGCTGGACTCAGGCGCGGGCGCGACGGCTGGCCCACACCCGGGCGATGACGACGGGGTCGGGGTTGATCGTGCTCGGACTCTCGCTGCTCACCGCCTGCATCTGGTGGGAGCTCAACCCGTGGATCGCGGGAGCCGTCTACGTGGTCGCCGGCGCGGGGATGGGGTTCGGCTATCCGCGCACCGGGGTGGCGATGCTCCAGGCCTCGAGTGACCGCGACCGTGGCTTCAACTCCGCGGCGCTCAACGCGGCGGACTCGATGGGCGGCGCGCTCTCCCTCGCCCTGGCCGGTCTGGTCTTCTCGACGGTCGAGAAAGCCGGCGGCGATCCCTTCACCGCGGTCTACACCTTCGCCAGCGTCATTGCCGTGGTCAGTGTCGTGTCCGCCGCACGGACGGCCGCGCACGGCACGCCCGAGGGCGTCTGAAGTCGCCGCCCATGAGGACTGTGCAGGTGAATAGCAGACCAGGCATCGTCAGGCTGGGGTTGCTGAGTTCACTCCTCGTCCTCAGTGCCTGTGGGGGTGTGACCACTCCGGACGCAGCCGATGACGACAAACGTCACCTCTTGGCCGCCGTGAGTGACGACGCCGCCACGGCCATGGCCAAGGTCCAGCGCGACTTCGACCGTTGGGCCGGTGACCCCACCACGCACCAAGCAGCTGCGGTGGTCCAGGCTCACTGGCTCAACGGCCCGCAGGACGAGTGCCTGGATCAGGCGAGCCTCCCCTTCGAAGCATGGCCAGGCTGGGAGGTGGCCATCGGTCCCGTCACAGTCCCGCTCTGGTACACCGACGCTGCCGTGCTCCCGCCCGTGCCACTCCTGTCCCACGAGCCGCGACTCAATGCACCGTCCGACCGCCTTGACGACCTGCAGCGCCGCGTCCCGCCCAAGGAGTACCGGAGGGCCATTGACGCCTGCTCGGAAGAAGGCGACGTCGGCTCGGAGAGCGAGCTGCGACAGTTCACCGCCCCGGCGGCTGCCACGCGCCTGACCAAAGCCTGGGAAGACGCCGTAAAGGACGGAGTCTCGGTCGCCGACACCGAAGACTCGATCACCGCGTGCGCCTCGAAGAAGGAACTCCCAGCGCCGCTTAACCTTCCGGCTGGCCCCAGTCTGGACACGTGGTTCACGACTGTCGACCAGCTGCGCCCGGATCCAGACGACATTCCGCTCGTCGAGGGGGAGGAGCCCAGCGACGCGTGGGCCGACTACACCGCAGCGGAGGCAGCTCTGCTCATTGCCGTCTGGGAGTGCCACGAAGACACGTTCGACCAGGCCATGGAGCAGTTGATCAAGATCTCGGACGAGTTTGCCCGCACCCATGCGGACGACATCGCTGAGGCCGCGGCGGCGTGGCAGCGGACACGAGAACGCGCCACGGAGCTGGGATGGTCGCCGGATCGACCGTTGGCGGGATTTCCCCTGAACAAGCTCTGAGGCGCTACGGCCTCTCGTCCGAGATCACGGATCACACCCTGGCTCAACCAGCCAACAGCCGCAGGGTCCTCTCCCGGGACGGGTAACGGTCGACCGGGTGGGCGGCCAGCGCGCCGCCGATCGGCTGCACCATCACCTCGTCGACACCGTGCTCCGCGGCGAACTCCGCGATACGGCGCCGGGCCGACTCGGGCTCGTCGACGATCCACCGTGACGCCATCGCGTCGGCCATGCGGTCCTGACCCTCGGGGAAGCCGATCTCCTCGGCCTCCTCGACGCTGCGCTGGGCCTCCAACGCGCCCCCGACACGCAGGGCGATCATCGCCTGCATGTGCGGGATGGCCAGCCGGTAGGCCTGCTCCTTCGTCTCCGCGACCGAGGCGTTGACGGTCAGGAAGGTCCGCGGCTCGGGGTGGGCCTCCGACGGCTGGTAGGTGTCGCGGTAGAGCTTGATCGCCTCCGCGGTGCCTTGGCCGAAGAAGTGGTGGGCGAAGACGTAGGGCAGGCCCTTCTGGGCCGCCAGCCGGGCGGAGTAGTCCGACGAGCCGAGCAGCCACATCCGGGCGACGCTGGTCGCGTGCGGGGTGGCGCGCAGCGGCTGGACGCGGGGCCCGTAGGACATCTCGACACCCTCAGGACGCATGAGCATGCCGATGTCGTCGACGTACTCGGCGAACCGGGCGACCGCCTCGTCGGCCGACTCCGCCGACTGGCCACGCAGGACGTAACGAGTCAGCGGGTCGGTGCCGGGTGCACGGCCGATGCCGAGGTCGATCCGGCCGGGGAAGGCCGCCTCCAGCAGGGCGAACTGCTCGGCGACCACCAGCGGGGCGTGGTTGGGCAGCATCACGCCGCCGGAGCCGACGCTGATCCGCTCGGTGGCGGAGGCCAGCATCGCGATGAGCACCGGGGGGTTGGTCGAGGCGACCGAGGTGGTGTTGTGGTGCTCAGCGACCCAGAAGCGGCGGTAGCCCAGCTCGTCAGCCGTCTTCACCAACGCGGTGGAGGCGCGCAGGGCCTCGCCGGTGGTCTGGCCGGAGCGGACCGGGATGAGGTCCAGGACGGAGAGAGCGGGCATGGCGGCAGCGCTGGGGGAGGTCACGCTGCCTCAACCCCCCGCGGCCCGCCGGGTATTCCGAGGGACATCGCATCACGGATGTGCGGACGGTGATGTGTGGACTGTCCGACAAGCCAGCCGCTCCTACGCTGGTGCGGTGACGGCCTTCCCGAGACGCCCCGACGTGAACGAGCTGGAGGTCTTCGGCGACCTCGAGACCGACAAGCTGTACCTCGCGGAGCCCGACCCGGAGTGGGCGCTGGGCTTCGCCACGCACGAGCGCCGCATCCGTCACGCGATCGGCTCGACCGCGATCGCCGTCCATCACGTGGGGTCGACCTCGGTTGCCGGCCTTGCCGCGAAGCCGATCATCGACATCCTCCTGGTCGTCCCCGACATCACCGCGGAGGAGGACTACCTCGCACCGCTCGTGGACGCCGGCTACGCGCTGCGGGTCCGCGAGCCCGGCCACCGGATGCTGCGCACGCCCGCACGCGACGTGCACCTGCACATGCACCAGCCAGACGCACCGGACACGACCGACCTCCTCCTCTTCCGCGACCGGCTGCGCAGTCATCCCCAGGAGCGCGAGCTCTACGAGTCGACCAAGCGCGAGCTGCTGGAGCGGGAGTGGACCCACATGCAGGCCTACGCGGACGCCAAGGACCAGGTCATCGCGGAGATCAAGGAACGAGCCCGGGCGCGGTCGCGTCCTCGCACCTGACGCCACTCACCACTGCAGCGCGTCCGGTGACAGCCGACGCAGACCCCGCACCACGTCGAGGTCCGAGTCGGTCGAGACGATCTCTCCGAACCCCGCTGCCAACGCGGTAGCCGCGTGGACGGCATCGCGCCCGCCGATCCCCGAACTCTCGACCAGGTCGACCATCGCGCTGACCACGGACGCGTCGAACGGATGGAGCACCAGGGCCTCGCGCACCGCGCGCGCCGCCGCCACCGCGCGAGGCCGGTCGTCGCGACGCAGCCGATGGAACAGGAACTCCTGCACGACCTCGACGCTGGCGTGCAACTCCACGCGGCCCTCCGCGGAGGCGGTGAGCAACGCTCGGCACGGCGCCCGCAGCGGGTGCGCCCCACCGACGGCGTACAGGAGCGGGGCGGTGTCGACGAAGAGACGGTGCGTCACGGGATCGACTCGAAGCGTGCGGCCTGCTCGGCCTCGTAGTCGGCCTTGACCTCCGACCAGTCGGGCTCAACGCCTTCGGGCGCGGTGTGGGCATCGAGCAGGCGCCGGGCCGCTGCCTGACGCAGCGTGACGTCGTCGGCGAACCGCACGTCGATGGCCTCACGGATGACGGCAGCAACGCTGCGTCCCGAGGCGCGGGCCTCCCGCTCGATGAGCGCATACCGCTGCTGATCGAGGAGCAACTGCAGGCGACGCTCCATGACGGACATGCACATACATTAGCATGTGCATGTCCGTCGACGACGAGCCTCAGAGCGCGGAGATGAGTTCCGGCTCGGTCTTCTCCCGGACCTCCTCCTCGGTCACGCCGGGCGCCAGCTCGACGAGCACCAACCCCTCGGGGGTCACGTCGATGACAGCGAGGTCGGTGATGATCCGCTCGATCACGCGCTTGCCGGTGTAGGGCAGCGAGCACTCCTCGACGATCTTGTAGGAGCCGTCGCGGGCGACATGCTCCATCAGCACGATGACGCGCTTGGCGCCGTGCACCAGGTCCATCGCGCCGCCCATGCCCTTGACCATCTTGCCGGGGATCATCCAGTTGGCGATGTCACCGTGCTTCGACACCTGCATGGCGCCGAGGATGGCGGCGTCGATCTTGCCGCCGCGGATCATCCCGAAACTGGTGGCGGAGTCGAAGAAGGAGGCGCCACGACGCACGGTCACGGTCTCCTTGCCGGCGTTGATGAGGTCAGGGTCCTCCTCGCCGTCGAGCGGGTACGCCCCCACGCCGAGGATGCCGTTCTCCGACTGCAGCACGAGCTCGACGTCGTCGGGCACGTAGTTGGGCACCAGGGTCGGCAGGCCGATGCCGAGGTTGACGTACTGACCGTCGCTCAGCTCGGCGGCGGCGCGGGCCGCCATCTCCTCACGGGTCCAGGCCATGTCAGTTCTCCTCCCCGGTGGAGCGCGGGGTGACGGTGCGCTTCTCGATCCGCTTCTCGACGGCCTGCTCGGGCGTCAGCGCGACGACGCGCTGGACGTACACCCCGGGGGTGTGGACCTCGTTGGGGTCGAGCTCGCCGGGCTCGACGAGGTGCTCGACCTCGGCGATCGTGAGCCGCCCGCACATCGCGGCGAGCGGGTTGAAGTTGCGGGCGGAGTCGCGGAAGACGAGGTTGCCGTGGCGGTCACCCTTCCAGGCGCGCACCAGGCCGAAGTCGGCGACGATCGCCTCCTCGAGCACGTACTCGCGGCCGTCGAAGACGCGGGTCTCCTTCGGCGGCGAGGCGACCGCGACGTTGCCGTCGGCGTCGTACTTCCACGGCAGGCCACCCTCGGCGATCTGCGTGCCGCCACCGGTGGCGGTGAAGAAGGCGGGGATGCCGGAGCCGCCGGCGCGCATCCGCTCGGCCAGGGTGCCCTGCGGGGTCAGCTCGACCTCGAGCTCGCCGGAGAGGTACTGGCGGGCGAACTCCTTGTTCTCCCCGACGTAGGACGACACCATCCGCCGGATCCGCTTCTCCATGAGCAGCTTGCCGAGGCCCCAGTCGTCGACGCCGCAGTTGTTGGAGACCGCCTCGATGTCGCCGACACCGGCCTCGAGGAGCGCGTCGATGAGCACCGACGGGATGCCGCAGAGCCCGAAGCCGCCGACCGCCAGGGTCGCACCGCTCGGGATGTCGGCGACCGCCTCGGCGGCGCTGGCCACCACCTTGTCCATGCGGGTTCCTTCCTCCGAGGGAGCCGGCCGGCTCCGTGCCCCCGATTGCAGTCGCTCCCGCAGCCGCCGTCAACGGGCGGCCACCCAGTTGACGCGGATCTCTCGCCACATGACCTCATGAACGGAGTAGCGTTCATTCAATGGACGCACCTCCGCCCGCCTCCGAGGCCCCCGGCGACGTCGTGGGTCGCGTCGCTGCCCTGCTGCGCGCCGTCGCCGCCCACGAGCCGTCGGGAGGGCGTACGTCCGACCTCGCGCGCGCCGTCGGACTCGCGCGCCCCACGGCGCACCGCCTGCTCTCGTCGCTGGCCGACGCCGGCCTCGTCGACCGCGACCCGGCCGACGGCCGCTGGCAGTTGGGCCCCGAGCTCTGGTTCATGGGCAGCGCAGCCCGGGCCCGCTACGACGTCACCGCCCTCGCCCAGCCCGTGGTGCGCCGCCTGGCCCAGGCGACCGGCGAGAGCGCCTTCCTGTCGGCCCGCCGCGGCGACGAGACGATCTGCCTGCTGCGCGAGGACGGCCCCTTCCCGATCCGCTCGCACGTGCTGCACGAAGGCATCCGCTTCCCCCTCGGCGTCGCGTCGGCGGGGCTGGCGATCCTCGCCTTCCTGCCCGACCCCGAGGTCGAGGCCTACCTGACCCGGGCGGACCTCGCCGCCAGCCACGGCCCCGCGCACAGCCACGAGGCCGTCCGCGAGCGGGTCGCCGTCGCCCGCTCCGACGGGTGGGCCCTCAACCCCGGCCTGATCGTCGAGGGCTCCTGGGGCATGGGTGCCGCCGTCTTCGACAGCCAGGGCGCACCCGCGTGGGCGCTGAGCCTGACCGGCATCGAGCACCGCTTCGCGCCCGCCCGGCAGAAGGAGCTGGGCGAGCTGCTGCTGCGGGAGGCCCACGCCCTCACCACGGCGCTCGGCCGGGAGGGATACCCGGGTCGCGCCCCCGGCAATCGTGAACCTTCACACCTACGGAAGGTCGTCGCGCGCCCCTAGGGTGGCTCCATGGACCAGATGCCTGATTTCTCCCGCGCGCGGCTGCACGTGGTCACGGGCAAGGGCGGCACCGGCAAGTCGACGGTCGCCGCCTCGCTCGCGCTCGCGCTGGCCTCAACCGGGCGCACCGTGCTGCTCTGCGAGGTCGAGGGCCGCCAGGGGATCGCGCGGATGTTCGACGTCGACCCGCTGCCCTACGCCGAGACCCGGATCGCCCGTGGCCTGGCCGACGAGTCCGGTCGTGCCGGCGAGGTGCACGCGCTGCACATCGACCCCGAGTCGGCGCTGCTGGAGTACCTGGCGATGTACTACCGCCTCGGCCGCGCCGGGCGCGCGCTGGAGAAGTTCGGCGTGGTCGAGTTCGCCACCACGATCGCGCCGGGCGTGCGCGACGTCCTGCTGACCGGCAAGGTCTACGAGGCCGTCGAGCGCAACTCGCGCCACAAGGGAGCGCAGGTCTACGACGCGGTCGTGCTCGACGCGCCCCCGACGGGTCGGATCACCCAGTTCCTCAACGTCAACGGCGAGCTGGCCGGGCTGGCGAAGGTGGGTCCGGTCCGCTCCCAGGCAGACACCGTGATGACGCTCTTCCGCTCGCCGCGCACCGTCGTGCACCTGGTGACGCTGCTCGAGGAGATGCCGGTGACCGAGACCGTCGACGGCATCGCCGAGCTGCGCGCCGCCGACCTGCGCGTGGGCGCGATCGTCTCCAACCTCGTCCGGCCCCAGGAGGTCGACGCCGACCTGCTCGCCGACGTCGCGAGCGAGCAGGGGCGTACGCACGTCGCCGCCGGGCTGGAGGCCGCCGGCCTGGAGCCCCACGACGTGCTGGTCGACGCGCTGGTGAGCCAGGGCCGCGACCACGCCGAACGCCTCGCCCTGCAAGAACGGCAGCGCGAGGTGGTCGCTGCGACCGGCGTGCCGAACGTCGACCTGCCGCAGCTCGTCGACGGCGTCGACCTGGGCGGGCTCTACGAGCTCGCCGCTGCACTCAAGGAACAGGGGTTGGCCCGATGAGCCGCACGCGCGTGGGCCCGCTGGCCACCACACCGCACACCGCACCGCACCTCGACATGGACGCCCTCGTCGACGACCGTTCGGTCGGCATCGTCGTCTGCTGTGGCTCCGGCGGCGTCGGCAAGACCACGACCGCCGCCAGCCTCGCGCTGCGCGCCGCCGAGCGTGGGCGCCGCGTCGTGGTGCTGACGATCGACCCGGCCCGGCGGCTGGCCCAGTCGATGGGCATCGAGCAGCTCGACAACACCCCGCGGCCGGTGCCCGGCGTGCAGGGCGAGGGTTCGCTCGACGCGATGATGCTGGACATGAAGCGCACCTTCGACGAGGTGGTGCTCTCCCAGGCGTCGCCGGAGAAGGCTGCCCAGATCCTCTCCAACCCCTTCTACGTGGCGCTGTCGAGCTCCTTCGCCGGCACGCAGGAATACATGGCGATGGAGAAGCTGGGCCAGATCCACCGCCAGGCCCGCAAGGACGACAGCTATGACCTGATCGTCGTGGACACCCCACCGTCGCGCTCGGCGCTCGACTTCCTCGACGCCCCGGAGCGGCTCTCGAGCTTCCTCGACGGGCGCTTCATCCGGATCCTGCTCGCCCCGGCCAAGGGGCCGGCGCGACTGATGTCGGCGGGCCTGGGCATGGTCACGGCCGCGCTCAACAAGGTGCTCGGCACGCAGGTGCTGCGTGACATGCAGATCTTCATCGCGGCCTTCGACACCCTCTTCGGGGGCTTCCGCGCCCGGGCCGAGAAGACCTACTCGTTGCTCCAGGCCGACGGCACGGCGTTCCTGGTGATCGCCGCGCCCGAGGAGGACGCCCTGCGCGAGGCCGCCTACTTCGTGGAGCGTCTGGAGGAGGACCGGATGCCGCTGGCCGGACTGGTGGTCAACCGCGCGGCCCCGGAGGACACCACCGACCTCACCGCCGACGAGGCGGGTGCTGCGGCGGACAGGCTCGGGCGTACGACCTCGCCCGCGGCGGCGCTGACCGCCGGGCTGCTGCGTCTGCACGCCCGCCGACTCCGGCTGCTCGAGCGCGAGGGCCGGTTGCGGCGGCGGTTCGCCGCGGCCCACCCCACCGTGCCGACCGTCGTGGTGCCGGCGCTGCCCACCGACGTGCACGACCTCGACGGCCTGCGCCGGGTCGGCGAGCTGCTGGGTCGCTGACCCGCCGCCGGCGCACCGGGCGGGCACTCGCCTCCGGACGCACGAACGCCCCCGGCCTTCTCGGGTTGGCCGGGAGCGTTCGAGTGCTGACAGGGGAAGCCGTGCGCGGCGTGCTGACCGCCGCTGCGGCAGACGTACGTCAGAGGGTGACGTGCGCGCCGCGGGTGTGCTCCTCGCGGGCGGACTCCAGGACGGTGCGCCAGCTGGCGCCCGGACGGCGACGGAGCAGCGCGCGACGCTCACGCTCGGTCATGCCGCCCCAGACGCCCCACTCGATCTGGTTGTCGAGCGCCTCGGCCAGGCACTCGGTGCGAACCACGCAACCGTTGCAGAGCTGCTTGGCCTTGTTCTGCTCCGCACCCCGGACGAACAGCTGGTCCGGTGATGCGTCCTTGCAAGCGGCCTTCGACGACCAGTCCTCAACCCACATGTCTGTCTCCCCAAAGATCATCAAAATGGTGGTGGACATCCCCAATGACTTCCACTCACCTTGGTGGTGCATGAACAAAGGTATGGACCAGCGCGCGTCAGGGACAGACACCTTTAGCCCACTTCGCATAGTCCGGTATGACTAGTCTTATGTGACTAGAAGCGGGTCGCTCGACCCGGACTGTGGGCCAGGTCACCCGTTCGGCGTCCCCAACGAGGGGTCCCGCACCCGTCCTCGTTCCGTGTGCGTTCGCGGGATCGGTGGTGTGGCCCCATTCCCGTACGCTGGAAGCCATGTCCACTCCTGCCTCCACGCCCGGCGAGCCGACCCGCAGGGCGAGCATTGTTCGCCACCTCGGCATCATGGTCGCCGTCTCCGCCGCGCTCGGCGTGCTGGTGGCCGGCCTCGCGCTCCCCTTCGCCGCCGTCGTGGGCGCCACGGCGACCGACGTCGCCGAGTCGATGGAGGAGCTGCCCGCCGACCTCGAGGCCACGCCGCTGGCCCAGAAGACCAACGTGCTGGCCGCCAACGGAGACCTGATCGCGTCGTTCTACGACGAGAACCGGGTGACGGTCGGGCTCGACCAGATCGCCAAGCCGATGGTGCAGGCGATCCTCGCGATCGAGGACTACCGCTTCTACCAGCACGGCGCGCTCGACCTGAAGGGCACGCTGCGCGCCCTGATCAGCAACCAGGCCGCCGACGGCGTCGTGCAGGGTGGTTCCTCGATCACCCAGCAGATGGTCAAGCTGACCCTGGTCGACCAGGCGAAGGACGACCAGGAGGCCAAGAACGCGGCGACCGACGACACGTACGCCCGCAAGCTGCGCGAGCTGCGCTACGCGATCGCCTTCGAGCAGAAGTACTCCAAGGACTGGATCCTCGAGCGCTACCTCAACATCGCCTACTTCGGTGACGGCGCCTACGGCGTCCAGGCCGCCGCCCGGCGCTACTTCAACAAGAACGCCTCCAAGCTCAACGTCAAGGAGGCCGCCCTCCTCGCCGGCCTGGTGAAGAACCCCGTGGGCTACGACCCCACCAACTTCCCCGACCGCGCCCGCTCGCGGCGCAACGTCGTGCTGCAGCGGATGGCGCAGCTCGACATCATCCCGCAGAAGCGCGCCGACAAGCTGAGCAACCGCAAGCTCGGGCTCGACCGCCAGCCGGCTGCCAACGGGTGCGTCAACTCCCCCGCCCCCTTCTTCTGTGACTACGTCTACCGCTACCTGGTCGAGGACAAGGCGCTGGGCAAGACCAAGGAGGAGCGTCGCGACCTGCTCCGCTCCGGCGGGCTGACGATCCGGACCACGATCGACCTCGACTTCCAGAAGGCCGCCGACGAGTCGGTGCGCCGTCGGGTCTTCCCCACCGACGAGGCCATCGGCGGGCTGGCCATGGTCGAGCCCCGCACCGGTGACGTGAAGGCGCTGGCGCAGTCGCGTCCGATGGGCCCCAACAAGAAGGCCGGTCAGACCTTCCTCAACTACGTGGTGCCCAAGAGCCTCGGCGACTCCAACGGTTTCCAGGGCGGCTCGACCTTCAAGGTCTTCGTGCTGGCGACCGCGCTCAACCAGGGCAAGGTCTCGATGACCCAGTCCATCAACTCCCCCAAGTCCATGACGTTGCAGGAGCGCGACTACGAGGACTGCGACGGGGACCCCTACGGCTACGGGTCGTTCCAGATGAACAACTCCACGACCTCGGGCGCCATGAACATGTACACCGGCACCCGGGACTCGGTGAACACCTACTTCCTCCAGCTCACGCAGTCGACCGGGCTGTGCGAGCCCTACGAGCTCGCACAGAAGATGGGCATCGAGCTCACCAACCCGGAGGGCAAGGAGCCCGGCGGCGGCATGCCCGAGCGGGTCCCCACCTTCGTGCTCGGCATCGCCGACACCAGCCCGCTGGAGGTCGCCGAGGCGTACGCGACCTTCGGCGGACGCGGCCTGCACTGCGCTTCCCGACCGGTCACCGCCATCGAGGATGCCGCCGGCAACGTGCTGAAGGAGTATCCGAAGGACTGCACGCAGGTGCTGCCCGGCGCGGTGGCCGACGCGGTCAACGACGTCCTGCGCGGCGTGCAGGAGCCCGGCGGCTTCGGCTACAGCCGCGGCCTGGCGCTGCCCCAGCAGTCGGCGGGCAAGACCGGTACGTCCCAGGACAACAAGGCCGTCTGGTTCGCCGGCTACACGCCCAACCTCGCCGCCGCGTCGATGATCGCCGGCGCCAACATCGAGGGCACCCCCGACACCCTCAACGGCAAGCTGGTCGGTGGCGTCTACATCTCGTCAGCCTCCGGGTCCGGCACCGCCGGACCGATGTGGGGTGACGCGATGAAGTTCGCCGCGACCAAGCTGCCGGACGCCGAGTTCCAGCGGCCCTCCGGCACGCAGATCCTCGGCGCGCTGGTGTCGGTGCCCACGGTCAGCGGCATGTCGATCGAGCGGGCCACCGAGGTGCTCGAGGACGCCGGCTTCTCGGTGAGCGTCGGCGGCACGGTCAACTCCAACGTCTCCCAGGGCCTCGTGGCCTGGTCGTCCCCCGGCGGTGGCGAGTCCCTGAGCAGCGGCGACACCGTGACGATCTACCCCTCGTCGGGCTACGTGCCCAAGCCGCCCAAGAAGAAGAAGGGCAAGAACCGCGGACGCGGAGGGGGCCGGGGCCGGGGCTGACCCGCCTCCCCCTCCACTCCCGCGCGACGTCACCCGAGCTGTCGGCGAACCTCGGCAGCCACGGCACCGCCGTCGGCGCGGCCCTTGACCTGGGGCGTGACCACACCCATGACCTTGCCCATCGCCTTCATCCCGTCAGCTGCCGCGCCGGTCTTCTCGATCGCAGCGGTGACGAGGGCGGAGATCTCCTCCTCGGTCAGCGGGGTCGGCAGGTAGTCGGCGATGACGGCGGCCTCCGCCTTCTCCTTCTCGGCCATCTCGGTGCGCCCCGCGTCGGCGAAGGCGGTCGCAGCCTCGCGGCGCTTCTTGGCCTCGCTCGTCAGCACGGTCATCACGTCGTCGTCGGAGAGCTCGCGCGCCTCCTTGCCCGCCACCTCGGCCGTGGTCACGGCAGTCAGCACCATGCGCAGGGTCGAGGAACGCACCTCGTCCCGCGCCTTGATGGCAGCGGTCAGGTCAGCACGGAGACGGTCCTTGAGAGCACTCATGCGCCCAGTGTGTCAGCCTGTGGGGGTGGCGATGAAACGGATTCTCTCCAGCACCCTCGGCCTCGGCGTGCTCAGCGGCGTCGGCCTGGCGACCTACGCCGCGTGGGAGGCCCGGCAGTACACGCTGCGTGAGGTCACCGTGCCGCTGCTGCCCGCCGGTCATGATCCGTTGCGGGTGCTCCACCTCTCCGACATCCACATGGCCCCCGACCAGCGTGCCAAGCAGGAGTGGCTGGAGAGCCTCGCCGACCTCGAGCCCGACCTCGTCATCAACACCGGCGACAACCTGGCCCACCGCAACGCCGTGCCCTGCGTCGTGGAGCCGTTGGCCGCCCTGCTGCGGCGCCCGGGGGCGTACGTCCTGGGCTCCAACGACTACTTCGCGCCCGGCTGGCGCAACCCGCTGGCCTACCTGCTGCCCGACGACGGCACTCGCCACGTGAGCACCCCGCAGCTGCCGTGGCCGGACCTCAAGGCCGCCTTCGACAGCGGTGGCTGGCTCGACCTCACCAACGGCTTCGGCGAGCTGACGGTGAAGGGCAGCCACATCGCCTTCGCCGGTGTCGACGACCCCCACCTGGGCTACGACGAGCTCGACCGCGTCGCCGGACCCGCGGACGCCTCGGCAGACGTACGCCTGGCGGTGGTGCACGCGCCCTACCTGCGGGTGCTCGACCAGTTCGCGGCCGACGGCTACGACGCGATCATTGCCGGTCACACGCACGGGGGGCAGGTCTGCCTGCCGACGCTCGACGGGCGCGGGCGGGCGCTGACCACCAACTGCGACCTGGAGCCGGAGCGCGCCAAGGGGCTGCACCGGCACCCCGCGGACTCGGCGCCGGGCGACCCGCGCTCCAGCTGGCTGCACGTCTCGGCGGGGTTGGGCACGAACCCGTACGTCCGGTTCCGGGTGGCCTGCCGGCCCGAGGCCACGCTGATGACCTTCGTGCCCACCTCGTGACTCCATCAGTGACTCCACCCGCGGTCGCACCCCGAGCGGATTCCCACTGACCCGATTTCGTCGGCCTCGGACGGCTCCGCTATGCTCGCTTCGTCCGTGAGCGCCTCGGTGCTCGTGGGTGTTCGGGCTGTGGCGCAGTTTGGTAGCGCGCCTCGTTCGGGACGAGGAGGCCGCAGGTTCAAATCCTGTCAGCCCGACAAATCGACAGAAGTTCCCGAGCTCCCCGGTGCCACTGGCCCCGGGGAGTTTCTGCGTCCAGGGGTGGCCGTCACCCCGGCCCCCGGCACGGCCCCGGCACGGCCCCGGCCCCGGCCATCCCCGCCTCCTGACACGACAACGCGGTGGGTTCGAGTCACTGGATGACTCGAACCCACCGCGTTGAGGTGTCAGTGGGGGTGAGGGTCAGGACTTGGCGACCAGCTCCGCGATCTGCACGGTGTTGAGGGCAGCGCCCTTGCGCAGGTTGTCGTTGCTGATGAAGAGCGCCAGCCCCCGGTTGCCGTCGACGCCCTCGTCCTGGCGGAGGCGACCCACGTAGGACGGGTCGTTGCCGGCGGCCTTGCGCGGCGTCGGGACCTCCTCGAGCGCGACGCCGGGAGCGTCGGCCAGGAGCTCGCGCGCTTTCTCGGGCGTCATCTCGCCGGCGAACTCGGCGTTGACGGCCAAGGAGTGACCGGTGAAGACCGGGACGCGCACGCAGATGCCGGAGACCTTGAGGTCGGGGATGCCGAGGATCTTGCGCGACTCGTTGCGGAGCTTCTGCTCCTCGTCGGTCTCGTTGAGCCCGTCGTCGACGATCGAGCCGGCCATCGGCAGCACGTTGTAGGCGATGGTCTCCACGTAGGGCCCGGAGTCGCCGAACGGCACCGCGTCACCGTCGTACGCGAGGGGCGTGGGGTCCTCGATGCTGGAGACGCCGTCGGCGAGCGCCGCCACGCCGGCGACGCCGGAGCCGGAGACCGCCTGGTAGGTCGAGACCACGAGCCGCTGGAGACCGGCGGCGTCGTGCAGCACCTTGAGCACCGGCATCGCGGCCATCGTGGTGCAGTTGGGGTTGGCGATGATGCCGCGGCCTGCCTCGACCACGGCGGCGAACGCCTCGGGGTTGACCTCGGAGACGACCAACGGGATCTCGGGGTCCTTGCGGAAGGCCGAGGAGTTGTCGACGACGATCACGCCGGCGTCGACGAACCGCTGCGCTTGGGCGCGCGACGTGGTGGCGCCGGCGGAGAAGAGCGCGATGTCGAGCCCGGTGGGGTCGGCGGTGGCGACGTCCTCGACGACGACGTCCTTGCCCTGGAACTGCAGCACCTTGCCGGCCGAGCGCGCCGAGGCGAAGAAGCGGACCTCGCTCGCGGGGAAGTTGCGCTCCTCGAGGATCTGACGCATGGCGACGCCCACCTGGCCGGTGGCGCCGACGATGCCGAGAGCGGTCATCGGCCGGTGCCTCCGTAGACCACGGCCTCGACCTCGTCGGCGTCCAGGCCGAATGCGGTGTGGGCGGCCTGCACGGCGGTGTCGACGTCGGCGGAGTCGACGATGACGGAGATGCGGATCTCCGAGGTGGAGATCATCTCGATGTTGACGCCCGCGCCGGCCAGGGCGGCGAAGAACTTCGAGGTGATGCCCGGGTGGGAGCGCATGCCCGCACCGATGAGGGAGACCTTGCCGATCTGGTCGTCGAAGAGCAGGCGCTCGTAGCCCACCTCGGACTCGACCTTGGCCAGGGCAGCCATCGCGGACTGGCCGTCCTCGCGGGGCAGGGTGAAGGAGATGTCCGTGCGCGCCGTGGCGGCGGCCGAGACGTTCTGCACCACCATGTCGATGTTGACGCCGGCGTCGGCGAGCGTCTGGAAGATGCGGGCGGCCTCACCGATCTTGTCGGGCACGCCGACGACGGTGATCTTGGCTTCGCTGCGGTCGTGGGCGACGCCGGAGATGATGGCCTGTTCCATGGCTTCCTCGTTCTCGCTGGGGGCGGGCAGGACCCACGTGCCCTCCTTGGTGGAGAAGGAGGAGCGCACGTGGATGGGCATGTTGTAGCGCCGGGCGTACTCGACGCAGCGCAGGTGGAGGATCTTGGCGCCGGAGGCGGCCATCTCCAGCATCTCCTCGTGGGAGATGCGGTCGAGCTTGCGGGCAGTGGGGACGATGCGGGGGTCGGCGGTGAAGACGCCGTCGACGTCGGAGTAGATCTCGCAGACCTCCGCACCGAGCGCGGCGGCGAGCGCCACGGCGGTGGTGTCGGAGGCACCGCGACCCAGCGTGGTGACGTCCTTGGTGTCCTCGGAGACGCCCTGGAAGCCGGCGACGATGGCGATCGCCCCGTCGGCGATGGCGTTCTCGATGCGGCCGGGGGTGATCTTCTGGATCTTGGCCTTGCCGTGCTCGCCGGTGGTGATCACGCCGGCCTGGGAGCCGGTGAACGACTGCGCCTTGTGCCCCAGCTGGGCGATGGCCATCGCGACCAGCGCCATGGAGATGCGCTCGCCGGCGGTCAGGAGCATGTCGAGCTCGCGCGGCGGCGGCAGCGGGCTGACCTGCTCGGCCAGGTCACGCAGCTCGTCGGTGGTGTCACCCATCGCGGAGACGACGACCACGACGTCGTGACCCTGCTTGCGGGTGTTGACGATGCGCTGGGCGACCCGTTTGATCCCGTCGGCGTCCGCGACGGAGGAGCCCCCGTACTTCTGCACGACAATGCCCACCGGAGTTACCACCTTGCCTGTAGCTGGAAGGCCGACGCGGCGCGTCGACCGGTGAGAGTCTAGTCGGCGGCCTCAGCGGGCTGGACGAGGATCTCATCGGCCGCGGCCACCGCGGCGGCGTCCACCGGGTCGTCGACGTCGAGGCGGGCGTGGTGCACCACCGACCACAGGGCGTTGAGCGCCGCACCGGCGAGGTTGCCCCACGAGGAGACGTACGAGAACTGCCACCACCACAACGCCTCGACCACGTCTCCGCGGCGCCAGTGGCGCAGGCCGTTCTCGAGGTCGGTGGCGATGGAGGCCACGTCGTCTGAGAGCAGGCTGGTGGCGACCTCGGGGTCGTAGGGGTCGAGCACGTAGGAGTAGGCGTTGACCGGGCCGAGCGCCTCGGCGAGGGCGCGACGCAGGTCGTCGACGTCGCTCTCCATGCCGACGTCCGGCTGGTGGTCGGCCTTCGGGCGGAAGTCGATCTGCGCGCCCAGGCGGGCCCCGGTGAGCGAGATCTGGGCCATCTCCAGCAGCAGGATCGGGATCGCCCGCCCGGTGTCGCCCTCGCGCGCCACGGCGTTGACGGCCACCAGGAACGACTCGACGTGGTCGGCGATCTGGGCCGCGAACTCCGCGAGGTCGGGGTCGAGGACCGTCGGCTCCGGTCGCGCGCCGGCGCCCACCTCAGGATCCACCGTCATCGGCCGACCGCCTTCCTGCGAATGCTCTGCCCAAGGTGACCTCGTCCGCATACTCCAGGTCACCGCCTACGGGCAGTCCACTCGCAAGTCGCGTGACGCGCAACCCCAGGGGCTTCAGCATGCGGGTCAGGTAGGTCGCCGTGGCCTCGCCCTCGAGGTTGGGGTCGGTGGCCAGGATGACCTCCTCGACCGTCCCGTCAGCCAGCCGCATCATCAGCTCGCGCACGTGCAGCTGCTCGGGCCCGATGCCGTCGATCGGAGAGATCGCGCCGCCGAGCACGTGGTAGCGGCCCTTGAACTCACGCGTTCGCTCGATGGCGACGACGTCCTTGTACTCCTCCACGCAGCACAGCACCGTGGGGTCACGCCGCGGGTCGCGGCAGATGCGGCACTGGGCGTCCTCGGAGACGTTGAAGCAGGTCGAGCAGAACTTCACCTTCTCCTTGACCTCGGTCAGCACGTCGGCCAACCGCTTCACGTCGACCGGGTCGGCCTGGAGCAGGTGGAAGGCGATGCGTTGCGCGCTCTTGGGTCCGACTCCGGGCAACCTGCCGAGCTCGTCGATCAGGTCCTGGACGACACCTTCGTACAAAGGGGCTCAGCCCAGACCCGGGAAGCCGCCACCGGCGGCACCGCCGGCGATCGGGCCGAGCACGGCCTGGGCCTCTGCGTCGGCCTTGGCCTTGGCGTCGCGGTAGGCCGCGACGAGGAGGTCGCCGAGGTCCTCGAGGTCCTCCGACGAGGAGCCGTCGAAGGTGCCGGGGGTGATCGTCACGCCGGCGAGGTCGCCGGACCCGGTGACCTCGACGCTCACACCGCCGGACGCGCCGGTGAACTTCTGCGACTGGAGTCGGGCCTGGGCCTCCTCCATCTGGCTCTGCAGCTGCTGAGCCTGGGCGAGCAGCGCGTTCATGTCGAAGCCGCCGGCGCCGCCGAGGCCTTCGAAGGGGTTCTGGCTCATGGTCTGTCCTCTGCTGGGTGGGTCGGGTAGTGCTGGCTGGTGGCGGTGCGGACGCGCCGCGGCGGGGTCAGTGCTCGATCTCCTCGATGACGCGCGCCCCGAGGGTGCGCTTGAGCAGCTCGGCGCTGTCCATCTCCTGCACCTCGGCGTCCGGGTCGTCGCGGCTCACCGCGGCGTCGGCGAGGGCGCGTACGTCCTCACCTGCGGGCGGACGCTCGCCCGTGCGGGTCTGCTGGATCGCCTGCCGCGCCGCCGCGACCGCCTGCGGGTCGACGGGAGCCGCTGGAGGCGTCGGGTCCGCGGGCACCGGGGGGCGCTGACCGGAAGGGCCCTCGTCCGGGGGTGGCGGGGGCTCGCGGTCGAAGTCGGGCGGCGGGGGCGGGTCGTACGCCTCCGGCGCCGGCGCTGCCGGCTTCACCGCAGGCGTGACGACGGTGTGCGCCGGTCCGCTGCCCCCGGGCTTGATGCCGGGGTCGACGACGGCCTCGACGTTCCAGGCCACCCCGATCACGTCGATGGCTGCCTCGCGGACCACCAGGTCGCTGCCGCCCTTGACGAACGACTCCCGGGCCCCGGGGTTGTTGAAGCCCAGGGTGAGGGTGGTCGCGTCGACCCCCGTCACCTGGGCGTTCTGGGTCAGCAGCATCCAGGCCAGGCGGCGGCGGCTGCGCACCGCGTCGACCACGTCGGGCCACAGGCGGCGCACGTCGGCCAAGGTCAATCCGCCGGCCGGCGCGCCCGGGGGATCCACCGGTGCCTGCCCGGGGTTCTGCCCGGCGGGCGGCTGGTCCCCGTGTCCGGTCTGCGGCGTCGCCGACGGGGTCGGGGCGTGCTCCTGGGCGGGGGCCTGGGGCCGCTCGGCCTGGGGCTGGGGTCGCTCGGCCTGGGGCTGCGGCTGGTCCGCGGCAGGCTGGGCCGGCGTCTGGGCGTGCGACCGGCCGGCTGGGGCCGCCTGGCCCTGGGTCGCTGAGGCTTGAGGCGATGGAGCCTGGGCCGGCGCGGTCTGGGGTGCAGCGGAGGACGCCGGGGGCGCCATGTGGGCCGCCGGCGGAGCTGCCGTGGGACGAGACGCGGGTGCCGTCGGTGCCGTGGGTGCCGCCGAGGGCACGGCGCCGATCTCGAAGCGCTTCTCCATGCGGTCGAGGCGTGCCTGGACACCCTCGGTGGCGTGGTCGGCACCCGGCAGCAGGACCCGGGCGCAGATCAGCTCGAGGAGCAACCGGGGCGAGATGGCGCCCTTCATGTCCATCAGCCCGGCAGCCACGAGGTCCGCCGCGCGGGAGAGGTCGGCGCCCCCGAAGCGCGCTGCCTGGGCGACCAGCCGCTCGCCCTGGTCCTGGGAGACGTCGATGAGACCGGTGGCGGGCGCGTCGGGCACGGCGGCGACGATGACCAGGTCGCGCAGGCGGCGCAGCAGGTCCTCGGCGAAACGTCGCGGGTCCTGACCGGACTCGATCACCCGGTCGACCACCCCGAAGACGGACTGGCCGTCGGAGGCGGCGAAGGCGTCGACGATGTCGTCGAGCAGCGTGTCGGGCGTGAAGCCCAGCAGGGCGACGGCCAGCTGGTGGGTCACGCCCTCGGGCCCGGCGCCACCGATCAGCTGGTCGAGCACGCTGAGGGTGTCGCGCGCGGAGCCGGCGCCGGCGCGCACGACGAGCGGCACGGCCGCCGCCTCGATCGCGATGCCCTCGCGGGCGCAGAGATCGGTCACGTGCTCCGACAGCATCCGCGGCGGGATGAGGCGGAAGGGGTAGTGGTGCGTGCGCGAGCGGATGGTCGCGATGACCTTCTCCGGCTCCGTGGTGGCGAAGATGAAGCGCAGGTGCGGCGGGGGTTCCTCGACGAGCTTGAGCAGGGCGTTGAAGCCCTGGTTGGAGACCATGTGGGCCTCGTCGATGATGTAGATCTTGTAGCGGTCGCGCACCGGCGCGAAGAACGCCTTCTCCCGCAGGTCACGGGCGTCGTCGACGCCACCGTGGGAGGCGGCGTCGATCTCGATCACGTCGATGGAGCCGCCACCACCCGTGGCGAGGTCGCGGCAGGAGTCGCACGCACCGCAGGGCTCGGCGGTCGGCGCCTGCACGCAGTTGAGCGTACGCGCGAGGATGCGCGCCGACGTCGTCTTGCCGCAGCCGCGTGGCCCGGAGAAGAGGTAGGCGTGGTTGACCCGGTCGTTCGCCAGGGCGTTGCGCAGCGGCTGGGTGACGTGGTCCTGGCCGATGACCTGGGAGAACGTCTCGGGCCGGTAGCGGCGGTAGAGAGCGAGCGGGGAGTCCACGTGTGAACCCTAACCACCCACGCCGACGATCACCCAGAGCAGCATCATCCAGGGCAGCGGCGGATGGACACCGCGGCGCACGGCGCACGGAGACGCAAAGGCCCCCCGTGCACCCGACAGAGCCCACCTGCCCTTGCTGCCTTCCGGCCCTGGGGGATTGAGTGAGATGCCGCCGCACGGGGGGTTGCCGGTGAGTCTAGGCCAGCGGGGGTCGGCGTCACAAAGTGAGGTCGACGCCGAGACGTGCGGGGCCGCACGCCGCCCTGTGCGGAGGCGATTACCTGCCTCCGGGCAGCTACGGGTAACCTCTCCGGCGGAGGTATCGCCTAGTGGCCTATGGCGCTCGCTTGGAAAGCGGGTTGGGTTAACGCCCTCGGGGGTTCGAATCCCCCTACCTCCGCCACGGGTCTCGACCCCGTGAACGCCGGCCCGAGTCACTCGGGCCGGCGTTCTGCGTCTGGAGCCGTTCCCTCGACCGGGGTCGACCTGTCGGTCGCCTGCCCGCGGACCACGTCCACGACCGGCGGGACCGCCCAGACCAGTCCGGTCAGCGCGAGTCCGGCCAGCACCTGGCCCACTGCGCTGGGCCGGCGGGCCCACGCGTAGGCAGGGCCGGTGCCGAAGACCGCGGCCCCCAGGTGGCGAGCGACCCACCGCTGCGCCGACACCTCCTCGGCGCCCGTCACCACGTCGGCCACCCGGGCGGACCGTCCGGCCACCACAACGCCGCGACGACGGCGAGCGGGAGGCAGACCACCATGAGCACCTCGAGGCCGTCCAGCGCCCACCGTGCCCATGGCGACTGCCCGAGCACGGGCCCCACGACGGCGCCGACGGCCACGCAGCCGACGGCGACCAGCGCCGCGGGCGTCCAGTCGGGCCGCAGGACCCCGGCGCAGAGCGCCAGTGTGAGCAGGCACGCGCCTCCCCCCGCGATCGAGGCCGACGTCAAAGCCCAGGAACGGTGGTGGCGCCCACGCAGCCACCGCAGCAGCACCACCAGCAGCACCGTCACCGCGTGAGCGGCGCCCGCCTCGACCGCGTACGGCACCACGCAGAGCAGCGTGGAGGTGCCGACGAGCGAGCTCGCGAGCACCATGCGGTGCGCCAGGGCGAGGTCTCCGTCCAGCCGGTCGACGTCGACCGGCGCGCTGTCGGACTGCCCCCGGGCGACGGTCAGCTCGACCACGGCTCCCGGGAGCGCCCCGGCCACCAGGACGGCGACCACGACCGCCACGAGCACCACCTGCCACGGTGGTACACCCAGACGGCCTGCGAGCAGGGTCCCGGCCGCCCAGACCGTCGCGACCAGCAGCGGGGTTGCGTGGACCACCCCTTCGGGGCCCGCCCTGACCGCCAGCACGGCGGAGACCACCGCCGCAGCGCCCAGCGGGACGTACGCACTCCAGAGAGTCGGTGCGACCAGGACGGAGGCGGCGGTTGCCGCGCCGGCCGCAGCCAACCAGGCCAGCGCCACGTGCCACCACCGTGGGTGGTGCTGGCGCCCGCTCGTCGAGGCGACGGCGAGGAGGATCGGGAGCCCCACGGCGACGAGCGCCCCACCGAGTCCGGGGCGCGGCGCCGCCGCCACGAGGGCCAGCGCGAGCACCACGGCACCACCTCCGACGGCGCGGGCCGCGTGCCCGGCGGCCTCGGTCCCCCACCCCGGCACGACGACCCTGGCCCGGGCGTGGGCCGCCAGGACCAGGTCGTCGTGCACCTGAGGTGGGCTGTGCTCGGCCTGGGTGGCGAGCGTGAGCACGTCGCCGTGGCGGACGCCCTGCCGCCGCAGGTCGCCGTCACGGTCCAGCCGGACACCCGCCGCCGTCACCAGGCACGGGACCTGGCCCGTCTCCTCCCCGCCGAGTCCTCGCGCCACCTCGGGCAAGAACTCCCACACCGGGCTCTGGGCGGGCAGGCAGACGTCGAGACGTCGGCCGTGGCCCACCACCTGGACCCGGAGCAGCGACGGCCCGCCGCTCAACTGAACCGGCGTGCGCCGCGCTGGTCGGCGGACCGGTAGGCCTGGTTGGCCTCGTCGACGACCACGGCGAACTCACGCAGGAGCATCACCATCTCGGCCATCGCCGCGTCCCACTGCCGCTGGGCGACCACGTAGCTCTCCTGGGCCGTGCCGCCCCAGCCGGACCGCAGCGGCGCCAGCTCACCCTCGAGCTGGTCGAGACGGCCCTCGATCCGGACGGCGGCGGCCACCAGATCCTGGCTCCCCCGCTCGAGGAGGGCGTGATCGACCCGAACACCCGTGAACATCGCGCCCCCTCAGCCGAGTCGGCTGACGAGCAGCCGGGAGACGTCGGCCTGGGCGGCGTCGGTGGCGCTGGTGTCGCGCCCCGTCTCGTCCAGGGCAGCGGCCAGGTTGTCCAGGGCGCCGACGACGCGCCGCTGCTTGTCCTGCCACGTGCGGTGGAGCTGGGCGAATGCTCGGGCTCCCTCGCCCGACCACGAGGCACCGAGCTCGGTGATCTCCGTCTCCAGCTTGCTGCTCAGGGAGAGCACGTCCACCCGGGCGCGCAGCACCGTCTCCGACGCCGCTGCCAGCACCCCCTCCTCCGCGACCAGTCCTCCTGCCGGGGCCATCTGGTTCATCGTGCACCTCCATTGTCTCGCTGTTGCGCCGGGACCCGCTGCCCCGACCACGTCCACCGTGGTGGGGCCGCGCCGCGGTCGCCACCCCGCCCGGCGCATCACGTCAGATCTGTGGAGAACGCCCCCGCAGGCCCGCCACCAGACGTCCACAGGCACCCCACGAGGGCCGCACTCCCCACCCCACGGCAGCGAGCACCCGCCCGGCCCGCGCCGCCGCCCTAACGTCGCCCACCAGTCGCACCGTCCGTCAGGAGGACCTGTGTCCCTCGCGTCCCCCGCCCCGCTCGCCCCCGACGCCGGCACTGCCGCCGGGGACCCGCAGCGCACCATCACGCTGCCTGCGCCCCCGGAGCTCCCGGCCGCCGACCAGGGCAGCGCGGTGCTCACCAGCACGCTGCCGATGCTCGCGGGACTCGGCTCGATGGTGATGATGGCGGGGATGAGCGGGGTCGGCCAGGGCCGCACCCTGGTGGCCGGCGGCTTCTTCCTGCTCTCCACGGCGATGGTGGTGGGCACGCAGGTGGCGCGTCAGCGGCGCCAGCACCGCCGCCGGGTCGACGAGACCCGCGCGGCCTTTCTGCGCGAGCTCGCTGCCGTGCGCGACCAGGTCGAGACGGCAGCGACCGAGCACCGCGCGCGGTTGCAGAAGACGCGTCCCACCCTCGAGACCTGGCTAGCCGCGGGGGCACGGGGTGATGGACCCGATGACCACCGGGTCCGCGTGGGCGTGGCCACCCTGCCCACCGGCCACTCGCTCGTCTGCCCTGCGCCAGCGGACCCGGAGCGCGCCGATCCCTTCGCCCTGCGGGCGGTGCGAGCCCTGGCGTCCCGGGGAGCCCTGGCCGACGACACCCCCTTGGTGCTCGACCTGACCGCGTGGGACGAGCTCGTCGTCACGACCGCCGCGACGACCGAGACATCGGCGGAAGCGGCCCGAGGGCTGGCCCGGCTGCTGGTCACCCAGGTCGCCGTCTCCCACTCTCCTGCCACCGCTCGCGTCGTCCTGGCCTGCGAGCCCGCACGGCTGCGCCACTGGGAGTGGCTCAAGTGGCTGCCGCACCACCGCAGCCTCACCGAGCGCGACGTCGGTGCGGGCCGTCGCCTGCTGGTGAGCGACGCCCCGTGGCCGCCCGACCTCGACGACACCCGCTCCACCCTGCTGGTGCTCGACGGGTCCGTCGCCGTGCCGAGGGCGCTGCTCGCGCGTGCTGGCACCACGGTGGTGCGCCTGTGGGAGGGCGAGCAGGCCGCCAGCCCCAACCCACGGCGCGCCGTCCTGGAGCTCGGCACCGGGGTCCCCAGCCTGCGCACCGTGGCCGGCGCCCTGCCCTGCACCTTCGACACCTGCTCGCCGACGCTGGCCGAGGTGGTCGCCCGCCGCCTGGAGGGCCGGGCCGACGTCGCCACCTGCCCGACCGGGGTTGCGCTGGACGACCTGCCCGCCATGGCCGGGATCGGCGACCTGGACGCCTGGCAGGCGGAGACCTGGTGGTCGACCCGGGAGCCGACCGACGCGCTACGGGTGCCGATCGGCACCGACGAGAGCGGCGAGGTGCTGCACCTCGACCTCAAGGAGTCGGCGCAGGGCGGCGACGGACCGCACGGGCTAGTCGTCGGTGCCACCGGGTCGGGCAAGTCCGAGCTGCTGCGCACCTTGGTCGTCTCCCTCGCCCTCCAGCACCCGCCCGAGGAGCTCGGCATGGTGCTGGTGGACTTCAAGGGCGGTGCGACGTTCGCCGGGCTGGGCGAGCTGCCTCACGTCGCGGCCGTGGTCACCAACCTGGGCGACGACCTGGCCCTCGTCGACCGGATGGCCGACACCCTCACCGGCGAGCTCGTACGCCGCCAGGAGCTGTTGCGGCGCAGCGGTCACGCGTCGCTGAACGAGCACCGCAACGCCCGACGGGCCGGCGCCGACCTGGAGCCCCTGCCCTCGCTCTTCGTGTGCATCGACGAGTTCTCCGAGCTGCTGACGGCCCGCCCGGAGTTCATCGACGTCTTCGTCGCCATCGGCCGGGTCGGACGCTCCCTCGGTGTCCACCTCCTGCTGGCCTCCCAACGGCTCGAGGAAGGACGGCTGAGGGGGCTCGAGACGCACTTGTCCTACCGGATCGGGCTCCGGACCTTCTCCGCCGCGGAGTCCCGGGCAGCGATCGGTCAGCCCGATGCGCACCTGCTGCCGCCCGTGCCGGGAGCGGGCTACCTGGCCACGTCCGGCCAGCCGCTCGTGCGGTTCACCGCCGCGTACGTCTCGGGCCCGCCGCCCCACCACGCCCGAGACACCGCCGTCGCGCCCCGTCCGCTGCCCTGGACCCTGCTGCCACTGCCCGACCGGCCCTCGCCGCGTCCCGCGCAGGCGCGCCACGAGGAGGTCGCCGGCGAGACCAGCACCGCCGACCTCGTCGTCGCCCGGAGCCGCCACGCGTCCCGCACTCGCTCGGTGTGGCTGCCACCCCTGGAGCGGCCAGCGACGGTGGGCGCCCTGCTCGCCGACGTCACCCACACGCCCGACCTGGGCCTGCACTCCCCCAGCTGGCGCGCTCGGTCCGGCCGGTTGCTCCCCCTCGGGCTGGTGGACCTGCCCCGAGAAGCACGCCGCGAGCTGTTCACCGTCGACCTCTCCGGCGCGACCGGCCACTGCGCCGTCGTGGGAGGTCCGCACAGCGGGCGGACCACCACGCTGCAGACGTTGGTGGCCGCGCTCGCGCTGACCGCCACCCCCGTCGAGGCGCAACTCCTCCTGCTCGACCACGGCGGGGGCGGGCTGGCACCCCTGGCCGTCCTGCCCCACGTCGTCGCGAGCGCCACGCGTGGCGAACCGCTCTTCGGCCACGTGGTGGAGGAGGTCGTCAGCCTCGTCGACCGCAGGGAGGCACTCTTCCGAGAGCACGGCATCGACTCCTTCGAGGCCTACGCGACCCGACGTCGGACCGGTGCCGTCGACGACGGCTACGGGGAGGTGTACCTGGTCGTCGACGGCTGGGGTGGGCTGCGCAGCAGTGACCACGAGACCGAGGCCGTCCTCCACCAGCTGGCCGAACGCGCCCTGCCGCTGGGGGTGCACCTGGTGGTCGCCACCCAGCGGTGGAGCGACCTGCGGCCCTCGCTGCGGGACCAGTTTGGCTCGTCGGTGGAGCTGCGGCTCGGCGACCCACTGGAGTCGACCCACGACCGACGCCGTGCCGCAGCGGTGCCCCGTCGCGCCGGCCACGGCCTGGCCCCCGGTGGCCACGCCCTGCTGACCGCGCTGCCGGCCCTGGCTCCGACCTCCGACAGTGCGCCACCACCCGACTCGGTCGCCGACCTGGTCGCCGCCGTCGACCGTGGGTGGCACGGCCCACGTCCCGCGCCCCTGGCCCATCTGCCCGAGCAGGTGGACCTGGCCCAGCTGCGCCGCGACACCGGCACTCCCCCCGAGCTCCTGCTCGGTCACGACGGCCGGGGGTGCGTGGCTCTCGACAGCCCCAGCCACCTGGTGGTCCGGGGCGCCCCGGGCTCGGGACGGACCACGGTGCTGCGCTCCCACCTGCAGGAGCTGCAGCGGCTGCACCCCGCTGCCGCACTGCAGGTCGTCCTCGTAGACCCACGCGGCGGGCTGCACGGCGAGGTCGCCGAGGACCAGCTGCTGCACCACCTCGTCAGCCGCTCCCAGATGCAGGCCCGGTTGGAGGAGCTCGCGTCCTACCTGCGCGGCCGACTGCCGGGCCCCGAAGTCACCGCTGACGAGCTCAGGAGTCGCACCTGGTGGCAGGGCGCGGAGGTCGTCGTGGTCGTCGACGACCACGACGTGGCGGTGGCGGGCGGATGGCAGGAGTGCGGGCTCCACCAGTTGGCCCCACTCCTGCCACGCGCCGACGAGGTGGGCCTCCACGTCGTCGTCGCCCAGCGCAGCGCGACCGGCTTCGGAGGTCGCGCCAGCGACCCCCTCATGCAGGCCCTCGTCGACCTCGAGGTGCCCGTCCTGGAGCTCGGGGAGGGCGCCTCGGCCGGGGCACCCGGGTCGGGCGGCGGCAGGTCCGCCCAACGCCGTACGGGCGCCCCGGTGGGTCGGGGCGTGCTGACGCGGCGCGGCCTGCCACCGGTCAGGCTGCAGGTGGCCCGCGCCGAGGCGCCGTCGGTTGCGCGCCGACGCTCAGCGGCGACCTGACCTGAACATGCCTCGGGCGATCTCGCGGGCGGCGGTGCGCATGAAGTCCTTGAAGACCGGGGAGCCCACGACCTGGTCGACGAGACCTTCGGACTTCTTCGTCGTCCTCTCCCGGGAGGTCGGTTTCTTGCCCCGGGGCGGCTTCGCGGCCTTCTCCGCGCCAGCATCCGTCGAGGCCGGGCCGGCGTCATCCGCCGCCTTGCGGGCGCCCTCCTCCAGCTTCGCCGACAGCATCTCGTGGGCCGACTCGCGGTCGATCGCCGTGGCGTACTTGGCGTGCCGTGGGCTCGACTCGACGGTCGCCTGCATCGCAGCGGGGTCGGCGGGTCCCATCCGCGACCCGGGCGCCCGCAGGCGGGTCCAGGCCACCGGGGTGGGGGCACCGCGCTCGCTCATCACCGTCACGACCGCCTCCCCGATGCCCAGGCCGGTGATCACCCGGCCCAGGTCGTCGTAGTCGGAGTGCGGGTAGGTGTTGACCGTCGCCTTCAGCGCCTTGGCGTCGTTGGGTGTGTGGGCGCGCAACTGGTGCTGGATGCGGCTGCCGAGCTGGCCCAGGACCTCGTCGGGCACGTCGGTGGGGCTCTGGGTGACGAAGAAGACCCCGACGCCCTTCGAGCGGATCAGCCGCACCGTCTGGGCGATCTGCTCCAGGAACCCCTTGGAGGCGTCCTTGAAGAGCAGGTGGGCCTCGTCGAAGAAGAAGACCAGCTTGGGCTTGTCGAGGTCGCCCACCTCGGGCAGGTCGTGGAAGAGGTCGGCCAGCAGCCACATGAGGAAGGTCGAGAAGAGCTGGGGTCGGCTGGCCAGGGTGGGCAGCTCCACCAGGCTCACCAGGCCCCGCCCGTCGGGAAGCACCTGCAGGAGGTCGGCCGCCTCGAACTCGGGCTCGCCGAAGAAGACGTCGGCCCCGGCCGCCTCGAAGGCGATGAGCTCGCGCAGGATCACCCCGGCGGTCGCGCTCGAGAGCCCGCCGAGGGACTTGAGGTCGGCCTTGCCCTCGTCACTGACGAGGTGGGCCACGACGGCGCGCAGGTCGGCCAGGTCGAGCAGGGGCAGGCCGTGGAGGTCGGCGTAGTGGAAGACCAGACCGAGGCTGGACTCCTGGGTGGCGTTGAGGTCGAGCACCTTCGAGAGCAGCATCGGACCGAAGGCGCTCATCGTGACCCGCAGCGGGATGCCGGTGCCCTCACCACCGAGCGCGTAGTACTCCACGGGGCTGGCGGTCGGGCTCCACTGCTGCCCGATCCCCGCGGTGCGGGCCAGCAGCTTCTCGCTGGCCTCGGCCTCCACGCTGATACCGGAGAGGTCGCCCTTGACGTCGGCGGCCACCACCGGCACCCCGTGGGCGGAGAGCTGCTCGGCCAGCAGCTGCAGCGTGACGGTCTTGCCGGTGCCGGTGGCCCCGGCCACGAGACCGTGCCGGTTGACCATCGCGAGCGGGATCCGCACCCCTTCGTGCGTGACGGTGTCGGCGTCGACCACCAGCCCGCCGATCTCCAGCGCGGGGCCCTCGAAGACGTACCCGCGCCTCACGGCGTCGACGACGGGATGCTCCTCAGCGGCTGCGTGGCTCATGACCGCACCCTAGCCAGCGCCGGGATCGTCACGGCAGGGACACGTGCCGTCGTTATAGTCACCCGGGTGATCTTCAAGCGCGTGGGCGACGGCCGGCCCTATCCCGGGCACGGGCTGACGTCGCGCGCGTGGGCGGCGATCCCTCCGAGCCAGGTGCGACTCGACCAGCTGGTGACCACGAAGGACACGCTCCAGCTGGTGGCGCTGCTCGACGAGGACTCCACCTTCTACGGCGACCTCTTCGCCCACGTCGTGCAGTGGCGCGGCGAGCTCTACCTCGAGGACGGCCTGCACCGGGCGTTGCGTGCGGCTCTGCAGCAGCGCAACGTGCTGCACGCGCGCATCCACACGGTCGACGACGGGGCGGTCGGCTCCTGATGGACCAGAAGTCGAAGTCGCGCCTGACCCTGGCCTCCCTCGTGGCGCTGCTGGTCGTCGCCGCCGTGGTCGGGTGGCAGGCCATGACCGCACCCTTCCCCGTCGCCGAGGACCTCCCGCCCTGCGTGGACACCTCGATCGCGAAGGGGCAGGAGGTCTTCCCCGACCAGGTGACGGTGAGCGTCTTCAACGCCAGCCGGCGCAACGGCCTGGCCTCGCGCACCATGAACGGCCTCACCAGCCGGGGCTTCGTCTCGGCCCGCACCGGCAACGCCCCCGACACGCGGGTGCGCGGCGTCCAGATCTGGTCGCAGAACGCGAAGAACCCCGCGGTCGCCCTGGTCCGCTCCCAGTTCCGCCGGGCGAAGGTCACCGCCGGTCCGGCGCTCGGCCCCGGCGTCGTGGTCGTCGTCGGCGACGGCAACGTCGCGATGAAGCGTCCGAAGAAGTCGCCCACGTCCTACGTCTCGACCACGCCCGCGACGATCTGCAGCCCGCCCGGTTCCACCGACCTCACCGACTGACCTCGGGCCGGGCGCCAGTGCGTCAGGTCGCCGGGCCTCAGACCAGGTCGTGCACGAACTCCGAGAGCTGGGAGAGGTTGCGGCACTCGGTCATCGGCACCACCTGTCCGTAGACGGGCGCCGCGGAGTCGCCGGTGCCCCAGTGGCGCCGGTGCTCGGGGTTCAGCCAGACGGCGCGCCGCGAGCGCTCCACCATCGCGGCGAGCGCCTCCTCGTTGAGGTTGCGGTAGTTGGAGCGCGCGTCCCCCAGCACCATCAGCGTCGACTTGGGGCCCAACGCGTCGGCGTACTGCTGCTCGAAACGCCCGAACGCCTCGCCGTAGTTGGTGCGTCCGAAGCGGGCGGCGTGCGCGCTGCGGCGGGCCAGCTCGGCGAAGACGGCGGCCGGGTCGGCGCCGGGGTCGAAGACGTCGGTGACCTCGTGCACGTCGTCGACGAAGGCGAAGGCCCGTACCTTCGTGAACTGCTCGCGCAGCGCGAAGACGAGCATCAGCGTGAACTGCGCGAAGTTGGCCACCGAGCCGGAGACGTCACAGAGCACGACGAGCTCGTTGCGGTGCGGGCGCCTGGGTCGGTGGTGGGTCTCCAGCGGCACGCCGCCGGTCGCGAGGGAGGCGCGCACCGTACGCCGGAAGTCGAGCGCCCCGCGTCGGCGCGCGTGCTGCTCCTTGGTGAGCCGGGTCGCGAGCTTGCGCGCCAGCGGCAGCAGCTCGCGGCGCAGGCGGTCGAGGTCCTCGCGGCGCGCCGAGGTGAACTCGAGCTGGTCGATGCTCGGGCGCACGGTGGTGCGGGCCAGCTCGACGAGGTCGCGCTCGGCGGCCAGGCGGCGCAGCGCATCGGCCTCCACCTGGGCCCGGAAGGTCGCCACGCGCCGTTCCGCCTCCCCCCGGGCCTCCTCGGGCTCCATGCCCTGACGGGTCAACGCCTCGACGAGGCGGGCGACCAGCTCGTCGGGATCCACGCGACGCAGGGTGGTGTAGGGCGACCAGCCGGTCTGCCCGGGCGCGCGTCCGGGCATGCGTCCGAACCGGGCGACGGCCTCGGCGGCGAGCTCGGGGTGCTCCTGGGGCGGCTCGGCCGCCATCTCCTCGGCCAGCCGCTCGCGGAAGTCCTGCAGCTGCGGCGCGGAGTCTCGTACGCCCGACTCGTCGTCGAGCGCCCGCGCCGCGACGCCCTCGCCGACCATGCGCGGGAACCACAGGTCGAAGACGGCGTCGAAGGTCACCCGCTGCCCGGTCCGCTTGACCAGGGTGGCCGCGTAGGCCGTACGGACCGTCTCGCGCTCCGACCACCCCAACGCCCCGAGCGCCTCGACCGCGTCGAGGCCCTCGGCCAGCGAGACGGGCAACCCCGCCTCACGCAGGGCCTCGACGAAGCCGAGGTGACGCTCCAGGAGGGACATGGGTGGGTCGGTGTCGGCTCAGGAGGCGGGCACGACCGCGACGGGCACCTCGGAGTGGTGCAGCACGCCGCGCGCCACCGACCCCAGGGTGAAGCCGCTCAGCCGGTCCTTGGCGTCGCGCCCGAGCACGAGCAGCTGGGCCGACTCGGCCTCCTCGAGCAGGTGGTGCACCGGCTGTCCGACGATCTGCACCAGCTCGACGTCGACACCGGGGAACTCCTCGGCCAACCCGTCGAGCCGCTTCTTGAACTCGGTGGCCACCTCGCCACGCCAGTCGTCGAAGGCCTGCACGAAGACGGCCGTCTCGGCGACCAGCGCCGGGTGCGGCTCCCAGACCTGCACGGCCCTGAGCGGTACGCCCCGGGTGCGGGCGGCCTCGAAGGCGAAGCGCAGGCCGGCGGCGTGGTCCTTGTCGACGTCGACGCCGACGACCACCGGCGCGTCGGCGTGGGCGGAGGCGTCCCAGCCCACCGGCACGACCACCACGGGCGTGTGGGCACGGCCCGCCACGGCGATGGAGGTGGAGCCCATCACCAGGCGACCGATGGCGCCACGGCCACGCTTGCCGACGACAAGCAGGTCGCGCTCCTCCGCGACCTCCTGCAGCACGGCGACGGGGTGGCCGGTCTCGATCACGGCGCGCACGCGCTCGGCCGGGAGGGTCGCGCGGGCGTGGTCGGCAGCCTCCTTGGCGACCGGCTTGAGGTAGTCGCTCGGCGGCGTCTCGGGCACGTAGCCCCCGATCACCTGGTAGGGCTCGGCGACGGTGGTGACCACGAGGTCGGCGCCGGTGGTGGCGGCGTGGTCGACGGCCCAGTCGAGCGCGCCGCGGTTGGCCTCGGAACCGTCGACGGCGACGGCCACGGTCTGCACAGTCATCATTTCCTCCTGCGTGAGATGAGTTCGTGCGCGGCCTTCTTCTGGTCGGACACGTGTTTGAGGACCACCCCGAGCGTGGCCACGGCGACCTCCTCGTCGAGGTCGTCGATCTCCAGGGCGACGAGGGTCCGCGCCCAGTCGATCGACTCGGCGATCGACGGAGTCTTCTTGAGGTCGAGCTCGCGCAGCTGGGCGACGACCTCCACGACCTGGCGGGCGACCGCCTCGTCGATCTCGGGCACCTGCCCCACCACGATGGCGCGCTCCCGCTCCAGGTCGGGGTGGTCGAGGTGCAGGTAGAGGCAGCGACGCTTCAGTGCCTCGGAGAGCTCGCGGCTGGCGTTGGAGGTGAGCACCACGTAGGGACGCCGGGTCGCGGCGATCGTGCCGAGCTCGGGGATGGTGACCTGGAAGTCGCTGAGCACCTCCAGCAGGAGCCCCTCGACCTCGACGTCGGTCTTGTCGACCTCGTCGATGAGCAGCACCGTGGGCGCGTCGCGCCGGATCGCGCTGAGCAGGGGTCGGGTGAGCAGGAACTCGTCGGTGAAGATGTCGTCGTGGGTGCTGGACCAGTCCTGCGAGCCGCCGGCGGCCTGGATGCGCAGGAGCTGCTTCTTGTAGTTCCACTCGTAGAGCGCGCGCGCCTCGTCGAGGCCCTCGTAGCACTGCAGGCGTACGAGCTCGGCTCCCCGTGCCCGGGCCACCGCCTTGGCGAGCTCGGTCTTGCCGACACCGGCCGGCCCCTCCAGCAGCAGGGGCTTCTCCAGCGCACCGGCCAGGAAGGCGGTGGTCGCAGTGGCGGAGTCGGCCAAGTAGCCGCTCTCCCGCAGGGCGGAGGAGGCGTCGTCGGGGGAGGTGAACCAGTCCGTCCGCATGCCCCCAATCTAGGGCGCCGACGGCCCACGCGGGCACCACACCCGGGAGAGGTGGGTCACGCCGCCGGGCTAGGCTCGCGACACCAGCGACGAAGGAGCACCATGAGCCAAGAAGAGCACGACCACGACGAGGCGGTCCTGAGCATCGCCGCCCAGATGATCGCCGACGAGACGGCCGCGCACGTCGCCACCGTCTCCCACGGCTCGCCGGGCCTGCACCTCGAGCTCATCGACCTGAGCAACGGGCTGCCCGCCGACGACGAGGACGACTGGGACTTCGACCTGCCCGCCGACCTCGGCCTCAAGATCCTGCTCGGTGGCGTCGACCCCGAGGTGGCGGTACAGCTGCTGCGCGCGGCTGCCGACTACCTCGAGGAGGCCATCGAGGAGGGCGGCGCCGAGGACGACGACGAGGACTGATCGTCCTGCACCACGACGCCCCCGTAGGTCACCGACCTGCGGGGGCGTCGTCGTCCGGCTCATCCCGGACGCTGGCAGAGGGGGCGGGATTCGAACCCGCGGTAGGTCTCCCTACGACCGCTTTCAAGGCGGTTCCGATAGGCCACTCCGGCACCCCTCCGTGTGCGCACGGCGCACCGGAGCATCTTAGGCACACTCGGCGCCGCAGGTGCGCGGGTCAGGGCTCGGGACGGGGTGGGGACGCGGGCGGATCACTCCGACCCGCCCACCTCGAGCTCCACCTCGTCCCAGGCCACGTCGTTGACGCGCTGCAGGTGCCGACGCAGGCAGGCGGCCAGACGGCGTACGTCGTAGGCGACCCGGTCGACGTCGTCGGTGCCGATCACCCGGTGACGGGTGAGGGTGATCCGGTCGAGCAGGCTGTTGCGCTCGCGCAGGAGGCTGGAGCGGCGGGCCTGCAACCAGTCGTCGGGGCCCTGCGACTCCTCCACCAGGAGCGTACGCGTGCGGTCGAGGCGGTCGAGCAGCTCGCGGCGCCACACCTTCGGCGGGCGTCCGGAGAGACCCTCGAGGCCGGCGACCAGGTCGTCGACCGCGTCCGGGCGCCGATGCCCGTCGTGGGGCTGCTCGGGTGCAGTCCCACCGGTCGTCGAGCTGGTGCTCATGGCGCCTCCGCGGGGGGACCCGGGTCTCAGCCCGGCTCCTCAGTGTGCGCCTGAAGGGGCTGCCTGACAAGGAGTTGACGTCCCCTGAGGTCGGAGCGGGTTTGGTGGTCCGTACGGCGGTTGTGTTCAATCGGGTCGTGGTGACCGACTATCGCTTCTCTCCCGCCGTGACCGCCCGCCTGCTGGGCGTGACCATGCTCTTCATGGCCGCCCTCGTCGCCGCGGCGACCCTCGGGGTGGCCGTCGCCAACTGGCACGGCGCGGTGCTGCTCGTGCCGGCGCTGGTCGTCATCGTCGTCGTGGTGGGCCTGATGGCCTGGTCCAACGGTTGGGTCGTGCGCCTGACCGAGGACGGCTACCGCGTGCGCCGGATCCGTGGCGCGGGCGTCACCGCAGCCCGCTGGAAGGACGTCGAGGACGCGGTGACCACCGAGGTCCTGGGGTCGCGGTGCGTGGTGCTGCGCCTGCGCGACGGTCGGACCACCACCATCCCCGTCGACTCCCTGCACGCCGACCGTGAGCAGTTCGCGCGCACCGTGGGCGAGCACCTCACCCGCGGCCACGGAATCCGGCCGCTGGGGGGCTGATTGGCCGGGCGGGTCGACCGCCTTGTAGCCTGTGAGCGCTGTCTGGAGGCGTCGCCTAGTCCGGTCTATGGCGCCCGCCTGCTAAGCGGGTTGAGGGTCACACCTCTCGCGGGTTCAAATCCCGCCGCCTCCGCCAGTCGAGACCCCGTCCGAGCCCCGCTCGGGCGGGGTCCACACAGTTCTGGGGGACGGACCCCTGGACGAGATTCGGTCGCAGTCAGGCCCAGGCGCGTGACTTCATCTTCCTGCACTGCATGAACATGCAGACCTGTTCTTGGTGACGCACCCGGTTCCCCCACCAACAATGTGGATGGACAACCACTCCCCCTACCCCGAGAAGGTGGAATCCCATGAAGATCGTTCGCATCGTCACCGTGGCCGCTCTGGCCGGCATCCTCAGCCTCACCGCAGCGGTCGCACCCGCCCAGGCCAAGCTCGACACCAGCTGGGGCTACGTGAGCGGCAAGCGCTGACCGCGCTCCGACACCCCCAGCGGTGAGCGGTCGCCGGGCGCGAGGACCTCAGCCCTCCTCGTCCCCGTCGACCTCCTCACCCGAGACGCCGAGGCGGCCCATCTCATAACCGAGCTGGAACCTGGTCTCGGCGTCGAACTCTGACTTGAGGTCCGCGACGTAGGCAGCGTACGTGCGCGGGCTGACGCCCAACCTCTTCGCGCTCGCCGGGTCGGCGTGGCCCGCGATGAGCATGCGGATCGTCATGGCGCGCTGCTCGGCCGCGATCTCGCGGCTGCGGGTGTTCTCCCGCGTCTCGAGCGGGCGGCCCCGTTCCCAGGTGCGCTCGAACATGTCAACCAGGTAGGCCACGATCGACGGTTCCCGCACGGCCAGCGCCACCGCCAGGCTGTCGTGGCCGGGGATGACGGCCACCCGCCGGTCGACCACGATCAGGCGGTTGAAGAACTCGTCGAGGGTGCGCACCTCGGCTCCGCGTGCCCGCACCGCGGCCACGTACTTGTAGGTGACGCGGCTGCGGCGCGCCGAGTGCTGGTAGAGCGTACGCATCTTCACGCCGCGCTCGAGGGCGGCGATGTCGCGGGCGGTCGCCGCCGCCAGGGTCGCGGCGTTGCGGCCGGTCTGCGGCTGGGCGGTGAGCAGCTCGGACTCGGCGTCGGCCACCAGCGCGGCGATGAACGGACTGATCGCCTCACCCCGCACCTCCGTGAAGGCGCCGCTGGCGGGCGCGGGCGCCTTGCGCCAGGCATGCCCGAGGCCGGTGAAGGCCTGCGACCACTGCGCGGACTCACTGATCAGGTGGGCGCCCTGCTGCCCGAGGGGGGTCACCACCATCGACGAGACGGTGCTCGGGTCGACGGGGGTGTAGCGGCCGTCGTCCTCGACGAGGAGGCCCAAGGTGACCAGCAGGTCGAACGCTGCTCGCGTACGCGGGTCGTCCCAGCGCGCGTCCGCGACGGAGAGGTGGCCCGCGGCGACGACCGACTCGTACAGCGGCGTCGCGACCTGCTCGAAGAGCTCGCGCTCCTCAGGGCCGTAGTGCGTCACCGGTCGATTCCCTTCAGACTGGACGGTGTGCACATGGTTGCACAATCGCCGCGCAACACCAGTAGAACGGCGCCGCGGACGATTTCGCAGAGAAATGCACAGACCAGCGTGCCGGCCACCCGGGTTGCGCGGGGCTGCGTGGGGCTGCGCAACGCACAGGGCCCCGGACACGTGGTCCGGGGCCCTGCGGCGGTGTTGCTCAGGAGCGTGAGGTCACTTGGCGTCGGCCTCGAGGTCGGCCTTCACACGGTTGTGGGCCTCCCAGATCTCCTTGGGCATGTCGGGGAACTGCTCCAGGTGCTCGGTGCGGTGACCGATCTCCTGCTGCCAGCGGGCGTTGTCGATGCGCAGGACCGCGTCGAGGTCCTCGGGGTCGATCTCGAGGCCCTCGAGGTTGAGCTCCTCCTTCTTCGGGAGGATGCCGACGGGGGTCTTGACGCCCTCGACCTCGCCGTTCTTGAGCTGCATGAGCCACAGGAGCGGACGCAGGTTGTCGCGGTATCCGGGCCACAGGAAGCGGCCGTCCTCGCCACGCTGGAACCAGTTGACGTGCGCGAAGAGCGGCTTCTCGCTGGCGGCGTTGATGATGTCGAGGTAGTGCTGGGCGTAGGGGCCCTCGCCGTAGGCCATGAACGGCCGGTTCGACATCGGGTCGTAGCGCAGGACGCCCTCGGTGCCCTCGGCGGCGAAGGTGGCCTCCGCGCCCAGGGTGAGGCCGTCGTAGACACCCTCGGCCACGTCGGTGATCGCGCGGATCAGCGGCTCGCGGTCACGGGTACGACCACCGAAGATGATGGCGTCGACCGGCACGCCGGCGGCCTCGTCCCAGTCGGGGGCGATGTTGGGCACCTTCGACAGCGTGGTGGTGAAGCGGCTGTTCGGGTGCGCCCACGGGTCGTTCTTCTGGGCCTCGGTGCGCTCGGAGATGAGGTTGCCGCGCCAGTCCTCCCAGCCGGTGACGTCCTCCGGCGGGTTGGGCGTACGACCCTCCCACCAGACCTCCTGGGTGGTGGGGTTGTAGGCGACGTTGGTGAAGATCGCCTCGGAGTTGGAGTCGATCGAGCCCAGCGCGGTGGGGTTGGTGGTCTCGTTGGTGTCCTTGGCGACACCGAAGACACCGTTCTCCGGGTTCATCGCCATGAGCTTGCCGGTCTTCTCGTCGACCCACAGCCAGGCGATGTCGTCGCCGTAGAAGTAGACCTCGTAGCGGTCACCCAGGGCGTCCGGCGGGAGCATCATGGCGAGGTTGGTCTTGCCCGACGCGGACGGGAAGCCACCGGTGACGTGGTAGGTCTTGCCGGTCTCCTTGTCCTTGATGCCGATGAGCATGTACTGCTCGCCGAGGAACTTCTTGGAGACCCAGCCGTCGTAGGCACCCTGGCGCAGGCCGTGGGCGATCTTGCCCAGCAGCGCGTTGCCGCCGTAGGAGGAGCCGTAGTGCAGGATCGTGCGCTCGTCGGCGACGGTGACGAACCAGCGCTGGTCGTCGTCGGTGCCCTGGCCCAGGTTGGGCAGGTCGCCGGTCACGTGGACGGCCTTCACGAACATCTCGGGGTTCTCGAGGTCGTTGACGTACTCGATGCCGACGCGGGCCATGCGGATCATGTGGAGCACGACCGGACGGTTGTCGGTCAGCTCGACGCCCACGCCCCACGGCGCGAGGGCGTTGCCCGCCGGCGCCATCAGGTAGGGGATCACGTACATGGTCTTGCCGGCGGAAGCGCCCTTCATCTTGTCGTGAAGGAGGGGCTTCATCTCCGAAGCCGGCTTCCAGTTGTTGTAGACGCCCTTGTCCTTGGGGTCGTTGGTGGCCACGACGGTCCGCTCCTCGGAGCGGGCGGTGTCCTTGTGGTAGCTGCGCGAGTAGTAGCGCCCCTTGCCGGCCGGCAGCAGCTCGCCCGCCTCCAGTGCCTCCTGGATCAGGCGTGCGTCGTCAGACGACGAGACCACCTCGACGCGCTCGGCGCCGGTGAGCTCCGCGTACTGCTTGACGTACTCACGCACGTGGGGGTTGGTGAGACCCGCCGCGTCGAGGACTGCTTCAACGTCTGCCATCGAACCTTGCTCCAATTCATGGAAAGTGCCGGTGATTCCGGAGGACCAGCCGACCATCACTTCGTGGGTGTGCCTGGGTGTGGGCGGTGATCCCATGGCCTCGAGAGGCCGTAGAGATGCGCACCCACGGTAGCCCGCGCGAAACCCACGCCGACGCCGGGGTGGTCCCCGCATGGTGGCAGGAGAGCACGAAATGTCAAAACGGCTCTGACCGGTCGTCGCGTGACACGCGGAGGCGTACGCCCAGGGGCTGCTGGTGAGCAGCCGAGGCCTGTCGCAACCCCCGTCGCGGCCTGCCGGGCGGACCTGGCGGGCGCGTCCTGTCGGGAGGTGTGCCGAACGGACGTGCGGGCCGAGGTGCCTGCAGTCAGGGTACGCCCGGCGGCGCCCCCACGACGCCGGTGTCCACCGTGGTCCTCGCCACTCCCCGCCGGCGCGACGTCACGGCGTACGCCCCCGCGCACCGCCCCCAGATTTCGCATCCGCGAGCACGTCCGCTAACCTCTACCGAGTCGCCGCGTCCGCGTGGTGGCGGGCGCCTGTAGCTCAACGGATAGAGCATCTGACTACGGATCAGAAGGTTTGGGGTTCGAATCCCTACAGGCGCGCAAGACCAGAACCGCAGGTCACCCCCCAGGTGACCTGCGGTTTTGTCGTTCCTGGGACCTGAGCCGCGCGTTCGGTCTCGCTCGTCAGTTCGCGGGTTGACACCCAAAGTGACACCAACGAGGTCACAAGAGGCCCTCTTCGTCACCCTCACCGAAGAGGTCCCCAAGCCGGTTGAGGGCTCCGCGCTTGTCGTCCAAGGAGACGTGCGCGTAGACGTTCATCGTCATCTCCAAGGCGGAGTGGCCGGCGATTTCCATCACGATCCTTGGGGGCACGCCGAGTGCGAGCAGCAGCGAGACGCAGCCGTGACGGAAGTCGTGCATCCGCACTTTGCGGACGCCAGCTGCCTTCAGGGACGCCTGCACGAACTTCGAGCAGTTGTCGGGATCGATCGGGGTGCCGATGGGCGTCGTGAAGACGAGCGCGTTCGAGTCCGCATGTGCTGGGTACAAGGAAGTAGCGCTTGCCAGTTTGTCCCGACAACTACCAGTGCCCGACAGGTGAATCCGTACGCATGAAACCTGGGGCGACACGATCTTCACGTGTCGCCCCAAGCCCTGCGCCTCGTACGACCTTAACGAGCCACGGACACCACCACTCTTCCGTGAGTCCCGACTAGCCTGCCGTCGTTACTACGTCAAATTCGAGCCCCTGCAACGCTAGATGCTGGTAGGGCGACGCTTGAGTTCCAAAGCACGCCCCGAATGAATCCATGAGTGGCAACGGCAACCCGTTTGCAAGCCCATCATCAAGTCCAGCTGCACGTCGAGCCGCCGCGAAGTCGGCCACGTAGCATTGGAGTTGGATGCGATTGATCTCTATTTCTGTTTCCCACTGCTCGTCCCCCCAAGTCAGAAGGAGGCCTAGTTCGGTTTCTCGAACCGACCCCCATTGGCCGATGAACGTCCTAAGCAATTCCCATAATTGATCTCGATTCTGCATTTCGCACCCTCCTCCTGGGCTTAGAAGCGGGTCCCCTTACAGTAGTCCCCGTTCCTCGTCGGGAACGAGTTCATGATTCGAACGCCCGTCCGCCCAAGGATAACAATCACATGTCGCTTGAAGGAACTCCCACTGGGATTCCGGAAATCGAAATTCTTTTGGTAGCAGTATCGATCTGCGTTCTGGACGGTCCTCCAGTAGGGCTCGCCTATAACCCAGCTGATAGCCCAGTGCATGAAGTTCCCCCAGTTGCGCCCTTCGAGGGCAGCAAGTGCGGCGAAATCCTTCTTGTGTTGGCCCGTACGCACGCCCCCTGATGTGGCGGAGTCCGAAAGCAGACTCACTCTGAGTACTGCTCATTGGCCACGTTCTTCTCGATGAGTTCCTCGCGGACAGCGTCCTCGAGCGCTGCACTGAGCGTCGCGTGGACGTACCTGATCGTGCGCACTCCTCGCCCGGCTCGGCCCAGCGAGTCCAGGTAGAGCCGCACTTCGCGAGCCGTCAGCTTGCCCAGCTGCCGAGTTCCCAGATCAGGCACCAGGTACTTGTCGATGTGGAATGCGTAGTGACTCGGCGCGCGGTGAACGCGAGGAAGTTCCTGACCAGGGCGTCGACCCACACGGAAACGCCACTGCCCCGGTCCTGGCAGTCACCGATGGACGCAGCAGCGTGGTGGTCGGCCGCGAGCAGGCGCGCCTGCGCCGCCAGCTGCTGGGCAGCCGCGATCTAGCTCCCTGCGGCCTCTGTGGAAAATCTCTGCCACCTTCACTACTGGTGGCTGCGCACATCGTTCCGCGCCACGCCCTGAACCACGCGGAACGTCTTGACTTCGCGTCAGCGTCCTTCCTGGCCTGTCGCTTGGGGTGTGACGCACTCTTTGAGGACGGATACGTCGTGGTGGACCCTTCAGGAGTGGTGGCCGCCGGCCGTAGTGCGAGCGGCGACGTAGCTGCCGCGGTTGCGCGACTGGTAGGCCACACGGTCGATGGGTTCCCCCCCGCTCGTGCCCAGAAGTTCGCCCGCCATGCCCAGCTTCACGTCTAGGCACCGGCGACGTCACCAGGAAGCCCTAGTCCGGTTGACCCCCGTTCCGCTCGAGACCATCATGACCCAGCCAGCCACTCTGGCTGCCTGACCCCAACTGTCACCCAATCGTGCAGCAGTCCTAGGCCTACCGGCGCGAGGCGGCGGCGCGCGGCGCCAAGGGGGCCTCAAGCCCGTCCTGGCCGACCAAAGCCTCGCCCCGTTCGAGCTCCCCGAGGGCTTCACCGACGTCGACGACTTCCGTCAGCGCCTGCACGAGGCGACCGCTGAGCGGCGTCGTGCGTACGCGCTCTACGACGGCCACGGCACCCGCTGGCTCGCCCTGCACCTCCTCGGGCTCGACTCGCGCCGCACGGCCTAGCGGCCTGATCGAGACTCGCGCCCCCGGAAAGACGCCTTCAGGACGATGCACACCAGAACCTGCAACGGGTGCCAGGCGCAGTGCTGACAGCAGCAGCGCCCGGCACCTCACGGATGCCAGGCGCTGCTGTGGTTCCACTACTGAAGTTGTGGCTGCACGTAGAAAGCCAGCACGCGGCCTCGCGAGCCCTGGAGCCAGAACTCCTGCACCGTCACCGCCGTTCCCTCCTTGATGGCGTCCACGTCGGAGCCTTCGATGACAGCGACACCGCAGGAGTCCTCAGCGCGGTCCACGCACACGCTGGTGCGGTCCGCGTTGATCTTGACGACGGTGGTGTCGAACTCCTCAGGACGGTCGCTGAAGCCGATCCATCCCGCAGCAAGGCCGACCAGGAACGTCATGACGCCAACGCCAACGGCAACAGCAACGGCAAGAGGCTTTCCGGGCATGCTCAGCCTTTCAGTTCCATCGGATCCAAGCGTAGGGCCACCGACCGTACCCCTGGCTCTTCGGGAACGGGCTCGTTTCAACGCGTCAGCGCGAGCCACCTCAAAGTAGCTGTCCGGGTCTACCCCCGCGGAGCAGCCTCACGGCGTGCCGCTGCGCGGCGGCCTCATCGGGCGCTCGGCGACCATCCAGCCGGGGCGCCTAGGCCCCTCAATCATTCCGGGAGCAGCGACCAGTCTCGGTGACCGCTGGAGCGTCGCCACACAAGATGGTCTGCCACCGATACTCCAACGTGTACTTCTTGCCCTCGGCCTCGTAGTCGACGTGCGTGACGTCGATGTGCGTTCCTTGACGACCGACCTGGACCTCGGTGAGCATCTCCACCCATCCATCTTCTGGTGCAGGGTGCGCCGAACAGGGCACGTCCACGGTCACCGGAAGATCGCGGGATGCATGTCCGCCGTTCGCAGGCTCACCTGGCATCCCATTGAAGTCTGGATACACGCCATACGACTCGCCGAACCCGCCCGCCCAGTCTTTCGATCGGTCGCGAAGAGGGGGCGTGAACATGAACAGCGTGTTGATTCGGAGAGGCTGGGGCGCCGCTTCGTAACGCACCGCAGTGATGGTGGCCTCCGCAACACCCTCCACACAGGGATGTGCATACCCGGAGGTCAACCACCACGTGCTGGCCCGCGGAGGCGCGTAGGTGGCTTTTCCGCCCTCCCCCGTGAGCATCGCGAGCGGACCCTCACCCTCCTCATGCACCATGCGTGCTGACCGACCGTCGGGCCCCTGAGGCAAGCCGCATCCCCCGGCAAATATCACGGCGCACGCGGCCGCTCCCAGGAGGAACGGCCGCGTACGGCCAGGTTGAAGACCGAAGCGCCTGGTCACTTGAAGTACTCAGCCTGCTTTCTGTCGCGTGCCGGGTTCAGTAGAGGCTCTGAATCAACGCGCCGACGGTAGTCGGTGCCGGGTCGCGCCGGTAGCGGTTGTCCGCGAACTCGACTGGTGGGCCGGTCGACCCGACGGACGCGCGACCGCGCCGGCCGCCGCGCGTCACTGCTGCGCGACGACGATGCTCTCGGGGAGCTCCAGGTCGGGAACGAGTTCGCGCAGAAGATCACGGACACGGCGGTCGAGGTCGGCGATGATGCGTCGCACGGTCGCCTGGTCCTGCCCACCCGGGTCGTCGACCGGCCAGTCACGGTAGGTCACGCCCGGGACGTAGGGGCACTGCTCGCCACACCCCAAGGTGATTGCCAAGGTGCTGGCCGCGATCATCTCGCGGGTCAGGTGCTTGGGGCGCTCCTGGCTGGTGTCGACCCCCAGGCCTTGCAGGGCCTCGGCGACCTCGGGGTGGATGTGCTCACCCGGCTGGGTGCCGGCCGAGAGCGCCACGACCCGGCCTTGGGCGTAGTGCTCGGTGAGCACGCGGGCGATGACGGAGCGGCCACCGTTGCGCACGCAGGCGTACACGACCTGGGGCGTGCGGTCGTCGGGCGGAAGGAGGGGCTGGGTCACGGGAGATCTCCTGTTCGGGTGTCGGTGAAGAAGCGGCGGGACCAGAGGCTGACGTAGATCAGACCGACCAGGACCGGCACCTCGATCAGCGGACCGACGACACCGGCCAGGGCCTGGCCGCTGGTGACGCCGAAGACCGCGATGGCCACGGCGATGGCGAGCTCGAAGTTGTTCCCGGCCGCGGTGAACGCGACGCTGGTTGAGCGGGCGTAGCCCAACCCGATCCTGTGGGCCACGACCATGGAGCCGGCCCACATGAGGACGAAGTAGAGCAACAGCGGGAGCGCGATGCGAGCGACGTCGAGCGGCCGACTCGTGATCGTGTCTCCCTGCAGCGCGAACAGCACGACGATGGTGAACAGCAGGCCGTAGAGGGCCCAGGGGCCGACCACCGGGAGGAAGCGCTCCTCGTACCACTCGCGCCCGCGGCGGCCCTCACCGATGCGACGGCTGAGGTAACCCGCTGCGAGGGGGATGCCCAGGAACACCAGCACGCTCACGGCGATCTCCCACACCGAGACGTCGAGGCCCGTGGCACCCAGACCCAGCCAGCCGGGGAGCACCTCGAGGTAGAACCAGCCGAGCCCTGCGAAGGCCACCACCTGGAAGACCGAGTTGAGGGCCACCAGCACGGCGGCGGCCTCCCGGTCACCGCACGCCAGGTCGTTCCAGACGATCACCATCGCGATGCATCGCGCGAGGCCGACGATGATCAGGCCGGTGCGGTACTCCGGAAGGTCGGGCAGGAAGGTCCACGCCAGCGTGAACATCAACGCCGGGCCGACCAGCCAGTTCAGCACCAACGACAGCACCATGGTGCGCCGGTCGCGGACGACCGTGCCGAGCTCGCCGTAGCGGACCTTGGCCAGCACCGGGTACATCATCACCAGGAGACCGATGGCGATCGGAAGCGAGATCGAACCGACGGCCATCGCGTCCAGGGCGTCTGCGATCCCAGGCACCCAGCGTCCGGCGAGCAGGCCGACCACCATCGCCAGACCGATCCACACCGGCAGGAAACGGTCGAGCGTCGACATCCGGGCGGCGACCTGACCAACGGGCGCCGAGCCGGCCGGCACCTCGCCCGTGGGCGGCGCAGTCCTCGTCATGCGCGCGGCTTGGTCGCTCGCACGATCGCGCCGTGCATGCCGGGCGCGGCCTCGTGGGTGAACTCGACGCTGGCGTCGACGAACCCGGCGTCGTGCAGGAGACCCAGGTATTCACTGCGCGACAACGCACCCGCGATGCACCCGACGTACGAGCCCCTCTCGGCGCGTTCGGCGGGCGTGAGGTGGTCCTCGGCGACGACGTCGGAGACCCCGACGCGACCCCCGGGAGCGAGCACGCGAAACATCTCCGCGACCACCCGCGGCTTGTCGACGGAGAGGTTGATGACGCAGTTCGAGATGACCACGTCGACCGCCGCGTCAGGAAGCGGCACGTCCTCGATCGTTCCCCTGAGGAACTCGACGTTCTGCGCGCCGGCCTTCTCGGCGTTACTGCGCGCGAGCTGGAGCATCTCATCGGTCATGTCCACGCCGTAGGCGAAGCCGGTCTCCCCGACCCGTCGCGCGGAGAGGAGCACGTCGATCCCCCCACCGGACCCGAGGTCGAGCACTCGCTCCCCCGGGCGGAGGTCGGCGACCGCGGTGGGGTTGCCGCACCCCAGGCTCGCGGCGACGGCCTCGGCCGGCAGGTCCTGCTGGTCGTCGCCGTAGAGCGCAGCGCCGAACGACGCGTCCGCGACCAGCTCGGTGCCCGAGCAGCACGAGCCCTCCCCCTCCGGGTCGACGGTGAGCTGGAGCGCGTCGTTCACCTCGCCGTTGCTCGCCCCCCGGCCGACGGCGGAGGCCGCCTCGGCATACCGGAGCCGGACCTCCTCGCGCAGCAGGTCGGGGTCGGGTGAGAGATCGGAAGTGCTCATGCTCGGGTCCTCCGGACGTGGGGAGCTCTGACGCATCGAGGATCATCGATCAATCGACGAATGTCAATGCGTCTGGCAGACTGCTCGCATGCCCGCCCCCTCCTCACCCCCCTCTGTCGACCTGACAGGAGCGGAGTGCTGCTCCACGGTCACGGGCGGCGCGCTGGACGCGGCCGCCGCACAGGACCTGGCGCGCGTGTTCAAGGCACTCGGCGACCCCACGCGCGTACGCCTGCTCTCACTGATCGCCGCCCAGTCCGACCGCGAGGCGTGCATCTGCGACCTCACCGAACCGGTCGGCCTGGCGCAACCGACCGTCTCCCACCACATGAAGCAGCTCGTCGAGGCCGGACTCGTCATGCGCGAGCAGCGGGGACGCTGGGCGTACTTCCGCATCGTCGAGGAGACCCTCACCCTGCTCAGCGACGCGCTGAGACCGTGAGGTCCGCGCCCCGTTGACCTGCGCTTCTGTCGTTGCAGGGACACGCGAGGAGCGCCAGCGACATACTGGCCAGACCCCTCCATCCCCTTGCGAGACCGTCATGAACAAGTGGCTCGCGCTCGTCCTGGCATCGATCCTTCTCGTCCTGTCGTCGGGATGCGCCGACGTGAAGAAGGCGGAGAAGAAGGCGAACGATCCCCAGGCTCAGCGTGCGGCGTTCATCCTCAAGCAGGCCGGCATGGACCCTGACCTCAGCTCCTACGTGGAGGTCTACCTGGTGGAGTTCACCTACGGTGACGGCGTGGAACGCGCAGCCGTCCATGTCGACGGGAAGGTCGTGCTGCCGGGCGGCGCCGGGCAGTGACCCCGCACTGACAACAGCGCATTCGCTGGGCCAACTCGGCTCGAGCACGGCAGGATGAACCCTGATGGAAACCATCGACGAGGCGATCGCCGCCATGGACGCACTCCTCGACCGGGCCCTGGACGAAGGCGACCCGCGGGGCTACTTCACCTGCGTCTACCGGTCCGTGACCGCCAGGGTCCGCGACGGGATCCGTGCTGGCGAGTTCGACGACTGCGAGCGCATGGAGCGGTTCGACGTCGAGTTCGCCCGGCTCTACCTCGACGCGGCCGCCGGGTTCGCAGCCGGGCGGCCGATCTCGCAGTCGTGGCAGGTGGTCTTCGAGGCTCCGCCGTCGGCGTTGGCGCTGCAGCACGTGATGGCCGGCATGAACGCCCACATCAACCTCGACCTGGGTGTGGCAGCAGCTCGGGTCCAGCAGGGTGCCGAGGTGGCGCACCTGCAGGCCGACTTCGAACGACTCAACGACGTCCTGGCCATGATGATCGACCGGATGCAGGACGCGTTGTCACACACGGCGCCGTGGACTGCGGTGGCCGACCGGCTGGCGGGGCGCATGGACGAGCTGGTGTCCGGCTGGTCCATCGAGTACGCCCGGGCGCGCGCCTGGGCGTTTGCCGAGCGGCTGGCGACGGCCGGCCCGGACCTCGAGAGTCTCGTGGCCGACCGTGACGCCAGGGTGGCCGCGTTGGGTCGGCGCATCCTGCATCCACCCGCCCCGGTGCAGTGGGTGACCGGGTGGATGGCCGACCGGGAACGCTCCGACCTCCTGGCCGTCATCGGAGCGCTGGCCGACTGACGCCGGGAGTCAGCCCTGGCTGGCGGCCCTGGCCTCCGCCTCGTCGGCGAACTCGCAGAACGCCTCGTAGGCGCGAGCGCCGTGGATGGAGGCCGGGCCGCCGTGCATCAGGAAGGTGACACCGATGGCCTCCGCGGCCTCCTGGCGGGTCGCCCCCGCCAGGACTGCCGCGCGCGCATGGGAGGCGACGCAGCCGTCGCACCCTTCCACGACACCGATCGCCAGGGCCATGAGCTCCTTGACCTTCTTGGGCAGCGCGCCCTCGGCGAAGGCGGCGCCCGAGAGCTCGTTGAAGCCCTTGTAGACGTCCGGGATCGCCTGACGCAGCTGGCGGTGCAGCGGCGACAGCTCCTTCAGCACCTGCTTGCCGTAGGTGGCGGACTGGTGGTCGTGCGACTCGTGCGCCATGACGGGCCGTCCTTTCTCATGAGGTGACGATGCCTCCACCGTAACCCAGAACCCCCGGGGGGGATAGTCCCCGTGCATCGTGCACAACTGCCTCCGTCCCTCTTGGTCACCCCGACAACGCCCTCGTCGGACGTGGCGCGGCGAGGGTAAAGAAACGCCGAAACCGATGCTCCGAACCCCGAACGCGCGTTAGGTTTTCCTCGTACGGGGGCCCGGCGTTCGCGCCGCCTCCTGTCTCCCCACCGCATCCCCAAGATGACTCGGTGGCCCGAGCCCGGCCGAGCCCCTCCCCCCAATCGGCCGGGCTCTCGGGCGTGCTCCGTGGGCCACCGGACGAGCGTCGTTGAAGCCTCAGGCCACGCGTACGGGAAGGGCCTCGAAGCCGCGCAGGATCCGAGTGGGTCGCCGCCGCGCACCCGGCTCGACGACCAGGTCGGGAAAGCGGTCGAAGAGCGCCCGCAGGCCGACCTCTCCCTCCATCCGGGCCAGCGACGCCCCCAGGCAGTGGTGGCGTCCGGCGGAGAAGGCCAGGTGCTCGCGCGCGTTGCCGCGAGTGACGTCGAAACGTGCCGGGTCGTCGAACACCTCGGGGTCGCGGTTGGCCCCGCCCAGCACGGTCGCCACCAGCGCCCCGGCGGGGATGCGGCGCCCGGCGACCTCGGTCTCCTCACGGCACGTGCGCGCGGTCATCAGCACCGGCGGGTCCAGGCGCAGCGCTTCCTCGACCGCGTTGGCCCACAGCGACGGGTCGTCGCGCAGGGTGGCGAGCTGACTGCGTACGCCCGCCTCGCCGGCGAGCAGCGCGACGGCATTGCCGAGCAGGTTGACAGTGGTCTCGAACCCCGCCGCCAGCACCAGCCCCGCCGTGGCCTTGAGCTCCTGCTCGTCGAGCCCCACGCCGTCCTCACGGGCGCGGACCAGCTGACTCATCAGGTCGTCACCAGGCTTGTCGCGCAGCCGCGTCAGGTGGTCGGTCAGCCACGCGTCGAAGGCCGCGAGCGCCGAGTCGACGCGTCGGTAGGCCGTCCAGTCGAGGCCCATGTCGAGGCTGGCGGCAGCCGCCGTGCCCATCTCGAGCACCCGCTGGTGCTCGGCCTCCGGCACCCCCAGCACCTCGCAGATCACCGCCACCGGCAGCGGCGCGCAATAGCTGGAGACGAGGTCGACCGGACCCGTCTGCCGCGCCATCCGGTCGAGCAGGCCCTGGGCGATCTCCTCGGTGCGACCACGCAGCTTCTCGACGGCTCGCGCAGTGAAGACGCGGGTCACCAGCCTGCGGTAGCGGGTGTGGTCCGGAGGCTCGGTGGCCAACAGCGACGGCGGGCGCAACGGGTGCACGGTGGGCGGGGTCGTACGCTCCACCAGCCGCGCGACCCAGGGTTGCGGCGACGCCGGGAGCCCGGCGCCGAAGGCGGAGCTCGACAGCACCTCCTTCACCACGGCGTGGTGGGTGGTGACGAAGCCGAACGCGGTCGGCGACAACGGCCCCCGGGCACGGATCTCCTCCACCACTCGCCACACGGCCTGCGGGTCGGCCGCAGCGGTGGCGGCCACCAGTCGGCCCTGCAGGTCACCTCGTCGGGCGGCGGCGCGCAGCGCGAGGCGAGGCAGCCCGTCGGAGACTCCCCAGTGCAAGGAGCGCGCCAAGGTGACGCGCGCCTGCCGCGTCACGGGGTACAGGGCCTGGGGCATCCGGGTGCTCACCCTCGCCATCATGCCGCTGCGTCCGTGGTGCGGACCACGTTCTGACGCGACTCATGCGATCCCTACTCTGAGCGGGCCGCGTGCTCGGGGGACTCGCTGCACTGCCCCCGCACCGCGGTCGGGTCCGACGACGGATCCGCCGAACGACCAAGGGGGATGCGGTGCGCCGCAGAATGACGACGTGGATCCTGGGGGCCGTCCTGGCCGCCGGGCTGGCCACGACAGCACAGAGCCAGACATCCGACACCGACGCGGGCCCGATCGTGGCTCCGGAGATCGTGCCCGTCGCGGCGCCTTCGAAGCTGGTCGTGATCCAGCACAACACCGACGGCAGCCGGACCAGGTATGACAGTGCGCTCCAGGAGGCGGCAGACACCGGCGCCCACGCCGTCATCCTGCAAGAGGTCTGCAACTCGTGGGTGAAGGAAGGTCTTCCCACGGGATGGCAGCACAACTACAGCCCGACCAAGACCAAGACCACGGCCAACGCCTGCCCCGGGCCACACACCGACAAGGGAGTGCTGGTGGCGTGGACCAGGCCAGCCGAGGCGGTGACCACACCGACCTTTTCCCTCAAGAAGGAGCCCAAGGACAGGACCCGCAAGCCGAAGCTGGTCTGCCTGGGCGTCACCAGCGGTGCGAAGTACACGATCTGCGGCACCCACCTGGTCGCCTTCAAGAACTTGTGCCCGGACAAGGACAACCCGACCCCCGACTGCATGCAGCCGGCGGATGAGATCCGCGAGCAGCAGGCACGGAAGATCCGCAACAAGGTCAAGGGGTGGCTGGGAGATCGCCGGGTGATCATCGGCGGCGACTTCAACACCAACCCCAAGGACACACCGCTGGACTACTTGTACGCACAGCCCGCCGGCGCTTCGAAGCAGGGCCGATTCATCGAGGCGGAGCAGCTCGGGTCCAAGGGCAAGCCGGTACGCAAGGGGCAGGACACCGCGGAGGGCAGGAAGATCGACTACCTCTTCTTCTCCGACAACTTCACCTCGGTCAAGCACCCGGGCAAGCTCGCGCCTCTCAAGTTCATCGACGCCGAGACACCCAACGGGGTCAAGAGCGGACATGCCCGTTTGCTGGCCACTGTGCAGATCCCAGACTCCATCCCGGGCGGCGACAGCGCGGGTGACGGTTCAGCGCCGGCCCCCGCACCCTGCGCAGACAACGACTGCTTCCGCGCCCAGCTCGGCGTGCAGGACTACGTGCACAACGAGAACAGCAGGCGCAGCGACGTCCGACTGCGCCGGTTCGTGCTCGACCGCAAGTTCTACGCCCGGTCCTACCCCGACGTCGACGCCTGGGCCCAGGAGGCCGCGCGCGTCCACGGCGGCAACAAGTACGACTACGTGGAGTCCCACTGGCTCAACCACGGCATCGCCGAGGGACGGATGGGCTCGGCCACCTTCGACCCGGCCTACTACCTGAGCATCCACCCGGACGTCGCAGCCGCGTACGGCGCCACCAACTTCCAGGGGGCGATCGAGCACTACGTGGCCCACGGTCAGCACGAGGGCCGTCGGTCGTCGATCTTCTTCGACGTCGCCCACTACAAGGCCCGCTACGCCGACATCGCCGGCGCCTCGAACCAGGACGCGATGA
>NZ_JADCSA010000004.1:68645-87345 GCF_015070385.1 Nocardioides malaquae
GTCGATCTTCTTCGACGTCGCCCACTACAAGGCCCGCTACGCCGACATCGCCGGCGCCTCGAACCAGGACGCGATGAAGCACTTCACCGAGTTCGGCATGAACGAGGGACGCCAGGGGTCGGCTGAGTTCGGGCCGGCCTACTACATGGGCACCAACCCCGACCTCCAGCAGGCCTACGGCGCCAACAACTATCGCCGGGGCATACCTCACTGGATCGCCCGCGGTCGGGCCGAGGGACGCCCCGGGGCTCCCTGAGCCTGCGGCCCACGGTCTCGTCGGGCGGACCCGCCCGTGCGTCGTGGAGCCACCTTTCCTAGTCTGGCCGGGCCGCGTGCCTCGGGAACTCGCAGCAGTCCCCCAGCCGCGGTCCGGTCCGACGAACGGACCCGCCGAACGACCGAGGGGGATGCGGTGCGCCGCTGCATGACGACGTGGATCCTGGGGGCTCTCGTGGCCGCCGGGCTCGTGACGACCAGCCAGATGCCGAGCAACGACCCGGGTCCGTTGGTGGCTCCGGAGATCCAGCAGGTGGCGGGGGCCAGCCACCTCAAGGTGGTCCAGCGCAACGTCGACGGGCGGCGGGTCCGCTTCAACAGCACCGTGAAGGTGGCGAAGGACGGCAAGGCGCAGGTCCTGCTGATGCAGGAGGTGTGCCAGGCCTGGCTCGCTGACCTCCCCGAGGGCTGGCGGGTCAGCTATGCCACCACCCAGCCGGGCGCGTCGAACCACTGCCCCGAGACCGCGCCGGGCTCCAAGGTCTTCCCCAAGGGTGTCGTCGCGATCTGGACCAAGAGCAAGAAGAAGTGGTCGGCCGACTCGTTGCCCCTCGAGGGAGAGCTCAACCGCACGCCCGCCATGGCCTGCGTGCACGTCAAGAGCGACGGTGTCTGGCACGACGCGTGCTCGACCCACCTCGTGGCCTTCGACAAGCCCTTGGCAGACAAGCCTCCACAGGGAGCCCGTGACATCCGGGTGAAGCAGGCCACGCAGATGCGGGACTACTTCGCCGGCCTGCTCAGCGGCAAGAAGGGGAAGAAGCGTCGCGTCGTCGTGGGCGGGGACTTCAACCACACCCCCGGGCCCCTGGTCCACGAGGACACGGAGTACGACCCGATGGGTCGCCTCTACGCCGTTCCCGCCGGCATGTCCAAGGGCGGTCAGTTCACCGAGGGGTCCCAGCTGGGCGGCACCGAGGGCCGCACCGACGGGCGCGGTGGCGCGAAGACAGTGCCGCGGAAGAAGAAGAGCGGGCAGGACCGCAAGATCGACTACATCTTCTTCTCCAACAACTTCGTCGGCCTCGGCCACCCCGGCAAGATGACGACGTCGCAGATGAAGAAGAAGCACCACTCGCGCCTCGTGGCGAAGGTCAGCCTGACGGCCGCCGCCGGCGACGGCACCAACCCGCGCCCGGCCCCGTGCACGGAGAACGAGTGCTTCCGGGCCCAGCTGGGCGTCCAGGACTACGTCTACAACGAGAACACCCGACCCAGCGACGTGCGGCTGCGCCGGTTCGTGCTCGACCGCAAGTTCTACGCCCGCGCCCACCCCGATGTGATGGCCTGGGCCCAGGAGAAGGTGCGCACCGACGGCGGCAAGCTCTACGACCACGTCGAGTGGCACTGGCGCAACCGCGGCATCACGGAAGGACGGATGGGCTCGGCCACCTTCGACCCGCCCTACTACCTGAGCATCCACCCCGACGTCGCGGCCGCGTACGGCGCCACCAACTACCTCGGCGCCATCGAGCACTACGTGGCCCACGGGCAGCACGAGGGCCGTCGGGGGTCGATCTTCTTCGACGTCGCCCACTACAAGGCCCGCTACGCCGACATCGCCGGCGCCTCGAACCAGGACGCGATGAAGCACTTCACCGTCTTCGGCATGAGCGAGGGACGCCAGGGGTCGGCTGACTTCGGGCCGGCCTACTACATGGGCACCAACCCTGACCTCCAGCAGGCCTACGGCGCCAACCACTACCGCCACGGCATGAGTCACTGGATCGCCTACGGACGCGCGGAAGGACGCCCCGGAGCTCCGTGAGCCACCTGTAGTTGTCGGAGGCCCGTGGCATATTCACCGTCGTGCCCCTGACCCTGCACCACGCCACCCGCACCGACCTCCTGGCCGACGACCTGGCCGGGTTGCTGGCGACCCCGCTGGCCGACCCCTTCGCCCAGGAGGTCGTCGTGGTGCCGGCCCGCGGTGTGGAGCGGTGGCTGACCCAGCGGCTCTCCCACCGCATGGGCACGGGCCAGCGCGGCGGTGACGGCGTCTGCGCGGGCGTACGTTTCCTCGCGCCGCACTCGCTCGTCTCCCTGTTGCTCGGGCGCGAGCGCGACGACCCGTGGGCTCCCGACCACGTGGTGTGGCCACTGCTGCGGGTGATCGACGCGAGCCTGGGGGAGCCGCTCTTCGCGACCCTGTCCGACCACCTCGGCCACGGCGACCCCGCCGACGACCGCAGCGCCCGTCGCTTCGCGGTCGCCCGACGTCTCGCGGGGCTCTTCCACTCCTACGCCCTGCAACGCCCCCAGGTCCTGACCGACTGGCGGGCAGGGGACGACCTCGACGGCGCGGGACGCCCGCTCGACGCCGACCTGGGCTGGCAACCGGAGCTGTGGCGCCGTCTCGAGGCCGAGGTGGCGGCACCACCCCCCGACGTGCGACAGGCCGAGACCGTCGCCCGGCTCGAGCAGGGAGACCCACTCCTGGACCTGCCGGCTCGCCTCTCCCTCTTCGGCCACACCCGACTGCCGGCCTCCGAGGTCGCCCTCCTCCGGGCGTTGGCCACCCAGCGCGACGTGCACCTGTGGCTCCCGCAGACCTCGCCGTCGTTGTGGCACGACCTGGGCGACACGGCCGCGGAAGGGCCGGTTCGCCGGGTCGAGGACACCTCCGCCCGACAGGTCCACCACCCCCTCCTGGCGTCGCTCGGGCGCGACAGTCGTGAGCTGCGCCGCACCCTGGGCGAGCTGCCCACCCTCACGAGCCCCGGCGAGGCACCGGTGCCCGACACCCTGCTCGGGTGGCTGCAGCACGACCTGCGGGTCAACTCCGCGCCCCACGCGACGACACGAGCCGGACGCCTGCTGCGCCCCGATGACCGCAGCGTCCAGGTGCACTCCTGCCACGGCGCGGCCCGCCAGGTCGACGTGCTGCGCGAGGTCCTGGTCGGTCTCCTCGAGGACGACCCGACGCTGGAGCCCCGCGACATCCTCGTGATGTGCCCTGACATCGAGAGCTACGCGCCCCTGATCTCGGCGGCCTTCGGGCTGGCCGACGTCGCCGAGGGCAGCAACGCCGCGGGCGCCCACCCGGCCCACCGCCTCCGGGTGCGCCTCGCCGACCGGGCCCTGGGAGCGACGAACCCCCTGCTCGGCCTCGCCGCCACCCTGGTCGAGCTGGCCGGTGGCCGGATGACGGCCACCGAGGTGCTCGACCTGGCGGCCACCGCACCGGTGCGTACGCGTTTCGGCTTCAGCGACGACGACCTCGAACGGGTGAGCAGCTGGGTGCGGGACGCCGGCGTGCGCTGGGGCCAGGACCTCGAGCACCGCAGCCGCTTCGGCCTCGGCCTCGACGCCAACACCTGGCTCACCGGCATGCGACGGGTCCTGCTGGGCGCCGCGATGTCGGGCGCCGGGCACCGCCACGTCGGCGGCACGCTGCCGCTGGACGACGTCGGCGACGGAGACCTCGACCTGCTGGGCCGGTTCGCGGAGTTCCTCGACCGGCTCCACACCTTCACCACGGCGGCCGTGCGGGCCGAGAGCGCAGGCGAGTGGAGCGCCGCCCTGCGCCATGGCGTCGCTGCCCTCACCCAGGTCGACCGCGACGACGTCTGGCAGGAGGCCCAGTTCACGCGCGAGATGGAGCGCATATCGGCGAGCTCCCACGCCAGCTCCACCGTCCTGCGCCACGCCGACGTCCGGGCCCTGCTGGCCCGCAGCCTGCGCGGGCGACCCACCCGCTCCAACTTCCGCACCGGCACGCTCACCGTCTGCACGATGGTGCCGATGCGCTCGGTGCCCCACCGCGTCGTCGCCCTGGTCGGTCTCGACGACGGCACCTTCCCCCGGGTCTCCACCGTCGACGGCGACGACGTCCTGGCCCGCGCCCCCCTGACCGGCGAGCGAGACCTGCGTTCGGAGGACCGCCAGCTGCTGCTCGACGCACTCGGAGCCGCGACCGAGACCTTGGTCCTGACCTACAGCGGCCGTGGCGAGCACAACGGCTCCGAGCACCCGCCAGCCGTGCCGGTCGGCGAGCTCGTCGACGCGCTCGACGCCACGGCGACTCGCCCCGACGGGTCGCCCGTGCGCGACCACGTCGTCGTCCAGCACCCGCTCCAGCCGTTCGACGAGGCGAACCTGGTGCCGGGTCGCCTGGTGGGCGAGCGCCCCTTCAGCTTCGACCGCACGTCGCTCGCCGGCGCCTGCGCGGCGCGTACGCCCCACCTCGCCGTCCGCGAGCTGGTGCCGACCCCTCTTCCTCCACCGCCGGGCCCCGCGGTCGGCGAGGAGGAGACCACGGTCTCGCTGGAGGACCTGCACGAGTTCTTCCGTCACCCCGCCAAGGCGTTCCTGCGCCGCCGGCTGCAGGTGACCACGCCCTCGGAGGGCGAGGAGGGTGACGACGCGGTGCCGCTCACGCTCGACGCGCTGCAGCAGTGGGGCGTGGGCGACCGTCTGATCCGCGACGTGCTTTCCGGGGCCGACCCCCAGGCGGCGATGGTCGCCGAGCAGCTGCGGGGCCTGCTGCCTCCCGGCCACCTCGGCACCGGCGTGCTGACCACGATCGTCGGCCGCGTCCGACCCCTCGTGGAGTACGCCATGCCCCTGCGGCGGGGGGAGCCGCGCGCGGTCGACGTCGACATCGACCTGGGTGACCTGCGGGTCACCGGCACCATCGCCGACATCCACCAGAACAACGTGGTGCGGGTGAGCTACTCCTCCCTGGGCGCGAAGCACCGCATCGCGGGCTGGCTCGACGCCCTGGCGCTGGCCGCTGGCGCCCCCGACGAGAACTGGACCCTCCACACGATCGGACGGCACCGGTCGACCGGCAAGTTCTCCCTCGTCAAGCCGTTGCCCGCACCCGACGCCGCTCGCTGGCTGCGCGACCTCGTCGAGGTCCGGCAGCAGGGTCTGTGCGAACCCCTCCCGCTGCCGCTGAAGACCTCGCTGGCCTGGGCGGAGGAGTTCAGCCACGTGCTCCGCGGACGCGAGGCCGAACCCAACCAGGTCGCGGCCGGCGAATGGGTCACCCCACGGTTCAACGACTCCGGGTTCCCGAAGGAGGACTCCGACGCCTGGCACGTGCGCGCCTTCGGGCTGCACGCCGGGTTCGACGCCCTCACCGCTCCCCTGCGAGCCGAGGACGCCGCACACCCCGCGGTCACCGACGAGATGCCCCCACTGCCTCACCGGCTCGGCCACTACGCGTGGCGGGTGTGGGGGCCACTGCTGACCGGCGACCGCGAGCTCGTGAGGGGGATCTGACGTGCAACCCTTCGACATCACCGGCCCGCTGCCCACCGGCACCACCCTGCTCGAGGCGAGCGCCGGCACCGGCAAGACGTGGACCATCGCCGCCCTGGTCACCCGCTACGTCGCGGCCGGCACGGCCACCCTCGACGAGCTGCTCGTGGTCACCTTCACGCGGGCCGCCAGCCAGGAGTTGCGCGACCGGGTCCGCGCCCAGCTCGCCGAAGCTGCCCGGGTGGTCACCGACCCCGACACCGCCGACGCCGCGAACGCCCTGCACGGGTGGCTGCTCGATGCCGACCCCGACGAGGTCCAGCGCCGCCGGGTGCGCCTGACCGACGCCCTCTCCTCCTTCGACGCCGCGACCATCGCGACCATCCACCAGTTCTGCCAGCTCGTCCTGCGCAGTCTCGGCATCGCCGGTGACACCGACCCGGACGCCGTGCTCGTCGAAGACCTCGAGGAGCTCACCGGCGAGGTCGTCGACGACCTCTACCTCGCCCGGTTCGTCGGCACCGACGCCCCGGCGTGGAGCCACGAGACCGCGATGACCATCGCGCGGGCCGTCGTCGACGATCCCCGCACCCGCGTGGAGCCGCGCCAGGCGCTCACCGACCAGCCTGACTCCGTGGCCGCCGCCCGGGTCCGGTTCGCCGAAGACGTGCTGGCCGAGCTCGAGCGCCGCAAGAGGCGCTTGGGCATCCTCAGCTACAACGACCTCCTCAGTCAGCTCGCCGACGCGCTGGACGCTGCCGACGCCCCGGCACGGCAGCGCATGCAGCACCGCTGGAAGATCGCCCTGATCGACGAGTTCCAGGACACCGACCCCGTCCAGTGGCAGGTCTTCGAGCGCGCCTTCGACGGCGTCTCGACCCTGGTCCTCATCGGTGACCCCAAGCAGGCCATCTACGCCTTCCGCGGCGGCGACGTCGTGACCTACCTGCAGGCCGCGGGCCGCGCCACCACCCGCCAGACCCTCGACACCAACCACCGCTCCGACGCCGGGCTGGTGCAGGCGGTCCAGACGATGCTGCGCGGCGCGGAGCTCGGCTCGCCCGACATCGTGGTCCACCCGGTGCAGGCCCACCACGACCAATCGCGACTCCAGGGCGCCGGCGACCCGGTCAGGATGCGGGTCGTGCGCCGCACCGACCTGGGACCGGAGGCGCGAGGCACCATGCCGAAGGTCGACGTCTGGCGCGACCACGTGGTCGCCGACCTCGTCCGCGACGTGAAGCGGCTCCTGACCAGCGGTGCCACCTTCGACGCGCTCCCGCTCAAGCCCGGCCAGGTCGCGGTGCTGGCGCACAAGCGCGCCACCCTGCAGGCCGTGCAGCAGGCCCTGCAGGAGATCGGCGTGCCCTCCGTGGTCAACGCCAACGGGTCCGTCTTCCACACCCCCGCCGCCACCGAGTGGCTCGCGCTGCTCGAGGCCCTCGAGCAGCCCCACCGCAGCGACCGCGTGCGGGCCGCCGCGCTCACCTCCTTCTTTTCCGTGACCGCCGCCGAGCTCGACGCCGACGTGGGCAGCCGCGGCGGTGGTCTCACCGACGAGCTCGCCGAGGAGATGCGTACGCTCGCAGCCGTGCTGCACACCCGCGGGGTCGCGGCGGTCATGGAGTGCGCGGTGCTGGGCGGCATGACCGAGCGCGTGCTGTCGGTGGTGGGCGGCGAACGCACCCTCACCGACCTGCGCCACATCGGGGAGCTGCTGCACCGGGTGGCCGTCTCCGAACGTCTGGGGGCCGTCGGCCTGGTGGGGTGGCTGCGCACCCAGGTGAGCGACGAGAAGGTCGAGGTCGCCTCCGAGCGGACCCGCCGCCTCGACTCCGACGCCGAGGCGGTGCAGCTGGTGACGGTGCACGGCAGCAAGGGGCTGCAGTACCCCGTCGTCTACCTGCCGACGCTGTGGGACCGCTACACCGGGCGCGAGCCCAACGTGCCTCTCTTCCACGACGACGACGGCCACCGGTGCCGCGACGTGGGCGGGGCCAGCCCCTACCGCGCCGCGCACGTGACCCGGTGCAGCGAGGAGGAGGCCGGCGAGTCCCTCCGCCTCCTCTACGTCGCCCTCACCCGGGCCCAGTCCCAGGTGGTGTCCTGGTACGCACCCACCCGCAACACGCCCGCCTCCGCTCTGCACCGCGTGCTGCTCGGTCGCGGGCCGGGTGAGGCACACGTGCCGGCCGAGACCCCGCTGGTCGACGACGACACCCTCATCGCGCGGTTCCTCGCCTGGCGCGACGCGGGGGCGTTCACCCCCGAACGCGCCACCCACCCGAGCCCCGACGACGACCCGCTCCGGGCCGACGGGGCACCACTGGCGGTGCGCGACTTCACCCGCACCGTCGACACCGAGTGGCGCCGCACGTCCTACTCCTCACTGTCCGCGGTCTCCGCCCACGCCCTGGCCCGCGGCGACGGCGCCTGGGAGTCGCTCAGCGAGGTCGAGCCCGACGACGTGCCCGAGCAGGCCGACGCGGTGCCCCTCGAGGTCCTCTCCGCCACGCCCGAGCTGCCCGAGCTGCTGTCGGTGCCCTCGCCGATGGCCGACCTGCCGATGGGCGCCACCTTCGGCTCCCTGGTCCACGCCGTGCTGGAGCACGCCGACCCGGGCGTCGGCGAGGCCGCGTGGCCCGACGAGCTGCGTCGCCACGTCGAGGAACAGCTCGAGTGGTGGTCGGTGGAGGGGCTGGACGTCGACGCCCTCGTGACGGCGCTCGTCGCGGTCTCCCGGACCCCGATGGGTCCCCTCGCGGCCGACCGCACCCTCGTCGAGACCGGGATGCGCGACCGGCTGCGCGAGATGGAGTTCGAGCTGCCCCTGGCGGGCGGTGACGTGCGTGGCTACCCCGCGCAGGACGTACGCCTGGGCGACCTGGTGCCGCTGCTGCGCCACCACCTGCCCGAGGGCGACCCGGTGCTGGGCTACGCCACCCAGCTGGAGGACGACCCCACGCTGGCCGCACAGTCGTTGCGGGGCTACCTCACCGGCAGCATCGACGTGGTGCTGCGCGTCGAGGTCGACGGGGTCGAGCGCTACCTGACGGTGGACTACAAGACCAACTGGCTGGGGCCGGTCGACGCCGCGCTCACGGCCCACGCCTACCGGCCCGCGGCGCTCGCCGAGGCGATGGCGGGCTCCGACTACCCGCTGCAGGCGCTGCTCTACACGGTCGTACTGCACCGCTACCTGCGCTGGCGCCTGCCCGACTACGACCCCGCGACGCACCTCGGGGGCGTGCTCTACCTCTACCTGCGCGGCATGTGCGGCGCCGACACCCCCGTGGTGGACGGCCACCCCTGCGGAGTCTTCTCGTGGCAGGCACCCGTCGGCCTGGTCGAGGAGCTCTCCGACCTGCTCGACGGTGTGCGTCCCGACGTCAGGAGCCGGCGATGAGTGACCTGTTCGTGCACAGCGGGGCGCACGACCCGCGGTTGGTGCTCTCCGAGGAGGGGCCGCTGGCGGTCTTCAACCAGGCCGGAGTCATCACCGCCGGCGACGTGCACGTGGCCCGGACCCTCGGGGCCGTCGGTGGCGAGCGTGACCCCGACGTGCTGCTGGCCGTGGCCCTCACCTGTCGCGCGGTGCGCAGCGGGTCGGTCTGCCTCGACCTGGCCGGCGTCGCCGAGTCCATCGCCGCCGCCCAGCCGCAGCCCCCGGTGCCGGCGCCGGAGACCGAACCGGGCGCCGGTCCGGACCCTGGGCCCACCACCCTGCCCTGGCCCGAGGCTGAGGCCTGGGCCGACGCGGTGACCCGCAGTCCGCTGGTCGCTGCGGGCGTCCTGCGGTGGTCGGGGCAGCTGCTCTACCTGGACCGCTACCACGAGCAGGAGACCCAGGTGCTCGACGACCTGGTGGCCCGCGCAGCGACCCAGCCGCAGCACGACCTCGCCCTGATGCAGGAGTCGTTGGCCCGGGTCTTCCCCGCCGCCGGCTACGAGGAGCAGCGGGAGGCCTGCCTGCGCGCCGCCCACCAGTGGACCACCGTGATCACCGGCGGCCCCGGCACCGGCAAGACGACCGCGGTCGCCGGCCTCCTGGTCGCCCTGCACGAGCAGTACGCCCGGGAAGGACGCCGCGTGCGGATCGCCCTGGCCGCCCCCACCGGCAAGGCCGCCGCCCGCCTGCAGGAGGCCGTGAGCACCTCCACCGCCGACTTCGACGCGGCCGACCGCGCGCGCCTCGAGGGCATCCGCGCCAGCACCCTGCACCGGTTGCTGGGCCGTCACCCGGGCAACAGCACCCGCTTCCGGCACCACCGTGGCAACCGACTGCCCCACGACGTGGTTGTCGTGGACGAGACCTCGATGGTGTCGCTGACGATGATGGCCCGACTCCTGGAGGCTGTGCGGCCCGACGCCCGGCTGGTGCTGGTCGGTGACCCCGACCAGCTCTCCTCGGTCGAGGCGGGAGCGGTGCTCGGCGACCTCGTGGAGGGATACCGCGACCGTCGCGACTCCCCCGTCGCAGCCCTGCAGACCTCGCACCGATTCGAGGGCGGGATCACCCTCCTGGCCGCTGCTCTGCGCAGCGACGACCCCGCGGCCGTGCTGGCGGTGCTGGAGGCCGGTCACCCCGACGTGGAGTGGGTCCGCGACCAGGACCCCGCGAGCACGATCCGCACGGTCACGGTCGACGCCGCCCAACGGGCCCGCGACCACGCCCTCGCCGGTGACGGCCGTCGCGCCATCGACGAGCTCGGGTCCCACCGGTTGCTCTGCGCCCACCGCGACGGCCCCTTCGGCGTCACCCACTGGAACAGGCGGATCGAACGTTGGCTCAGCGAGGTCGTCGGCGACCCGCTGCTCGACCCCTTCTACGTGGGACGCCCCCTCCTCGTGACCAGCAACGACTACTCCCTGGGCATCTACAACGGTGACTCCGGAGTCGTCGTCCAGTCCGGCGCGCAGCGTCGCGTGGTCATCGACAGCAGCGAGGGACTCCGCGACTTCGCACCCTCGCGGATGAGCGACGTGGAGACGATGCACGCCATGACGATCCACAAGGCCCAGGGCAGCCAGGCCCGCGAGGTCACCGTGCTCCTGCCGCCGGAGGACTCGCGACTGCTGACCCGCGAGCTCTTCTACACGGCCGTGACCCGAGCCCGGGCGAAGGTCCGGGTCATCGGCTCCGAGGCGGAGGTGCGGGCAGCCGTGGCGCGGACGGCACAGCGAGCCAGTGGCCTGTCCGAGCGCCTGCGCGCCGACGCCGACGCAGGTCACGGCCACGTGAAGAGGGTGTGACATTCCGCGGTTGTGTCACGGCGCACCGACCGCGCTGTCCGTGGGTCCGAGTAGGGTCGCCTCGGTGGTGCTGCGCGCCGCCGCCCGCACGATCCGAGGTCCCTCGACGAGGAGAAGTCCATGACCTACCTGCTCCGGCTCGAGCTCCCCGACGTCCCCGGCTCGCTGGGCATCGTGGCGAGCGCCATCGGTGAGTCGGGCGCCGACATCGAGGCGATCATGGTCGTCGAGAAGACCGACCACGGCACCGCGGTCGACGACGTGCTGCTCCGGCTGCCGCAGGGCACCATGCCCGACTCGGTGCTGTCGGCCTGCAACTCCCTCGACGGCGTCAGCGTGCTGTGGATCAGCCGCTACGGCGCGGGCAGCAACCTCACGATGGACCTCGAGCTCGTCGAGCAGCTCACCGTCGACCCCGCCGAGGCCTACTCGCGGATGCTGCAGCTGATGCCGGCGACGTTCCGCGTCGACTGGGCCGTGCGGGTGCGCCACACCGGCGACGGTGCCGCCGAGATCATCGACCGCACCGAGGCGGCGCCCGACGAGGTGCACTGGGTCGAGGTCGACCGCGCGCGACGCATCGAGAGCTGGGACGAGAACCAGGTGATCTGCGCGATCCCGCTGGGGGCCGAGGTCTTCCTGCTCGGGCGACGCGGTGGGCCCGAGTTCCTGGACTCCGAGGTGGCCCGGATGGGCCACCTGGTGTCACTCTCGACGTCGATCCGCCACGGCGCCCACACCTGAGGAGGCCCGGGCGGCCGCCACGAGCTCGGCGCACGACTCCTCCAACGCCCGGACGAGTTCGCCGGGGTCGGGCAGGGCGTCGGCGTACGCCAGGATGCCCAGAAGCATCCGCTCGCCATAGCTCCACACCATGACGTTGCAGCCCACCCCGTTGCTGGGTGGGCCGTCGAGGTGGAGGTCGGAGAAGACCCGCCCCCCGATCGACCACGGCTGCGAGGGCCCCCGCACGTTGGAGACGAGGATCGAGGCGTCGACGTCCGCGTCGACGTCGCTGAGCCGCTCCAGCGATCCCTCCACCCCGCGTCGGGCCAGTCCCGGAGGGATGACGTCCAACCAGGCCGGCACCAGGTCGACGCCCAGCGCCTGCAACCGCTGCTTGCCCGCAGCGGAGACCTGCGCGATGCGCTGCAGGCGCTCCCAGGGGTCGACCACGTCGGTGGCCAGGGGGGCGGTGTAGGCCCAGAAGCGGTTGCCGAACTGTCGCACCGGCGCGCCGGGCGGCTCCGCCGCCATCGGCACGGTGGTGAGGAGCGGACGGTCCGGTGTCTCCCCCCGACCCGCCAGGAGGCGGACGCACGCGCCGGCCACGACGCCCATGACCGCGTCGTTGAGCGTGACCCCGGCGGCCTCCTTGACGGTCTTCAGGTCAGCCAGCTCCAGCGCCGCACGGGCGTAGACGCGGCGTCCGGCCGTCGGCGCGGAGGGCGCCACGTTGAGCGAGGTCCGCGGGGCGTCGCCGGAGCCCTCGGGCAGTGGCGCACCCCCGCGCTCCGCCAGCTCTTGCTCCTGCCGCTCCCTCTCGGCGCGCACCCGACGCACCGCGCCGACGGTCCGGGCCAGCAACGCCGGCAGGGCCACCAGGGCCACGAGCCACGCCCACAGGGCGGCCAGCACGAGCCGCGGGCCGCGCGGCGAGCGCTCCGGTCGCCAGGCACCGGGACCAGCCCCCGGCTCCGCGGCCGGGGGTTCGAGCGGCAGATCGGAGAAGACCCGGGAGAGCGTGGTGATCGCGGCGACGCCGTCGGCCAGGGCGTGGTGATACTTCACGACCAGCGCCTGGTCGCCGTCGTCGAGGCCCGTGACCAGCCAGACCTGCCACAACGGTCGATCGGTGGGCAGGTGCTCCTCGGCCAGCGCGGCGAACCACGCCTCCAGCTCACGCTGCCCGCCCGCCACCTCGACCTCACGGACGTGGGCGTCGAGGTCGAAGTCGGCGTCGCGCACGGCGACGGGGTGGTGCAGGTGGCCGGGCACCGGCACGATCCGCCACCGCCACGACGGCAGCTCGTCGAGTCGGGCAGCGAGGTGGGCGCGTACGACGTCGAGCGTCAGCGTGGCGTGCTCGCCGGTCAGGACCCCGATCGCCATCGAGTTCATCGGTTGGCCGGGCCGGTCCATCAGCAGGAATCCGGCGTCCTCACCACTGAGACGGTGCATCGTCTGACGGCCCCCTCCAGGCTCGGACTGACGTTCCTCACGAGCGCCTCGGGCTCCCTCAAGCCGCACGGCGATGGGTCATGGTCGCACGGAACCGGGAGCGAGTCACCTGTCTCGCTTCGAGGACTGGACCAGTCGGGACCGACCAGTTGACCGTCGAATGAGATGTGGCTCACACTCGATGAGGAGATGTCGGTGGGCTGGATTACAGTCGCCGGACCGACAAGTGACCAGCGGGTAACGAGGGAGACGTTGCCTGCTCGAGCCAGGGAGGGCTCGGACCCGGTCACTCAAGGGATGAGGGAGCCCACATGCACAGTTCGACCATGCCCACGACCGCTGAGACGGTGGTGGCGGCCGACCCGACCGCCCGCCCCAACCCAGGCCTGGTCGCGGCCGCGCTGCGCGCCGGGGGCACCGGACTGCTGGACGTGAGCGACCCCGCCGACCTGCGCGCCGCGCACGCCGAGCTCGTACGCCGCCGCGCCACCGCCGCCTGGCTGCGGCCCGGTCCCGCGCTCGACGCCGTGGCCGACGAGGCCGAGGCCGACGTGGTCGTGCTGGCGCTCGACGACCGTGACCTCGACCCCACCGCCCTGGTCGCTCGCTGGGCCGCCCCCGGCCGGCGACTGATCGCCCAGGTCACCGACCGCTCCAGCGCCCGCGACGCGGCCGCGGCCGGCTTCGACGGCCTGCTGGCCTCAGGGTGCGAGGCCGGTGGCCGGGTCGGCACCACCGAGGCGTTCGTGCTGCTCCAGCAGACCCTCGACCTCGGCCTGCCGGTGTGGCTGCGTGGCGGCATCGGCCTGCACACCGCCGCCGCAGTCGTGGCCGGCGGCGGTGCCGGCGTCGTGGTCGACACCCAGCTCGGCCTGCTGCGCGAGTCCCTGCTCGACGAGACCACCCGCGGTGCCCTGCGAGCGATGGACGGCAGCGAGACCCGCGTCGTGGCCGGCCACCGCTTCTTCACCCGGCCCGACCTGCCGGCCGCCCGCGTCACCGACGAGGCCGACCGCGACGAGGTCGCCGGGCTGCTGGGCCACGACGTGCTCACCGACCTGGTGCCCTTCGGCCAGGACAGTGCCGTTGCCGCCAGGTGGGCCGAGCGTTTCGTGACCGTGGGCGGTGCCGTCCAGGGGCTGCGTACGTCCGTGGAGGAGCACCTCGCCGCCGCCACCGCCGCTCCCCCGCTCGCCCCCGGGGCCGGGCTGGCTGCAGCCCACGGCACCACCTACCCGATCGCCCAGGGCCCGATGACCCGCGTCTCCGACCGCGCCGGCTTCGCCGACGCCGTGGCGAGCGGCGGCGGCCTGCCCTTCCTGGCGCTGGCGTTGCTGCCCGGCCACGAGGTGCGTGACCTGCTGACCGAGACCGCCGCGCTGCTGGGCGACAAGCCCTGGGGGGTGGGCCTGCTCGGCTTCGCGCCGCCGGAGCTGCTCGCCGAGCAGCTCGCCGTGGTGCACGAGGTCGCGCCGCCCTTCGCGCTGGTCGCGGGCGGTCGCCCCTCGCAGTCCGCAGCCCTCGAAGCAGCCGGCATCGGGGCGTACCTGCACGTGCCGTCCCCCGGTCTGCTCGACCGCTTCCTGGCCGACGGCGCCCGCTCCTTCGTCTTCGAGGGCCGCGAGTGCGGCGGTCACGTCGGACCCCGCTCCAGCTTCGCGCTGTGGGAGGCCCAGGTGGAGCGCCTGATGTCCGTCGACGACCCGGAGAACCTCCGCGTCCTGCTCGCGGGCGGCATCCACGACGCCCGCTCGGCCGCGATGGCCGGCGCCGCGCTCGCACCGCTGGCTGCCCGGGGCGCCCAGGTCGGCGTGCTGATGGGCACCGCCTACCTCTTCACGACCGAGGCCGTCGAGGCCGAAGCGATCCAGCCGGCCTTCCAGCAGGTCGCGGTCGACTGCGACACCACGGTCCTGCTCGAGACCGCGCCCGGCCACGCCACCCGGTGCGTGGAGACCGACTTCGTGCGCGCCTTCGCCGCGCGCCGCGACGAGCTCGTCGCTGCCGGTGTCGACGCCAAGCAGCGTTGGGCCGAGCTCGAGCAGCTCAACCTGGGCCGCCTGCGCATCGCCTCCAAGGGCCTGACCCGAGGAGACGACGGCCTGGAGCGGGTCGACGAGGAGCAGCAGCGCGCCGAGGGCATGTACATGATCGGCGAGGTCGCAACGCTGCGCCACGAGATCACCACCGTGGCCGAGCTGCACGCCGAGGTCAGCGCCGGCAGCGCCGCCTGGACCCAGGACCTGGCCGCCGCCACCACCGACGCGGCGCCCCGCGCCGAGGTCACCGAGCCCGACCCCTTCGACATCGCGATCGTCGGCATGGAGTCCTTCTTCCCCGGCGCCGTGGGCGCGGAGCAGTTCTGGGCCAACGTCGTCGCCGGCGGCGACCACGTCACCGAGGTGCCCTCCGAGCGGTGGGACGCCGAGCTCTACTACGACGCCGCCGCCACCGGCCGGTCCGCGGGCCACAAGACGCCCTCGAAGTGGGGCGGCTTCATCGAGGCCATCGGCTTCGACCCGCTGGCCTACGGCATCCCGCCGGCCTCGCTCGCCGCGATCGAGCCGGTGCAGCTGCTCAGCCTCGAGGTCGCGTCCCGCGCGCTGGCCGACGCCGGCTACGCCACCCGCGACTTCGACCGCGAGCGTGCCTCGGTGGTCTTCGGCGCCGAGTCGGGCAATGAGCTCGGCGGCATGTACGGCGTGCGCGCCTTCCTGCCGCAGCTCTTCGGTGAGGTGCCCGACGAGCTCCAGGAGTGGCTGCCGACGCTCAGCGAGGACTCCTTCCCCGGCGTGCTCGCCAACGTGATCGCCGGCCGCATCGCCAACCGCCTCGACCTCGGTGGGGTCAACTACACCGTCGACGCGGCCTGCGGGTCGTCGCTCGCCGCCCTCGACGCGGCCTGCAAGGAGCTGCGTACGGGCGCCTCCGACCTCGTCATCGCCGGCGGCGCGGACCTGCACAACGGCCTCAACGACTACCTGATGTTCTCCTCGGTGCACGCGCTCTCGCCCACAGGCCGCTGCCGTACGTTCGACGCCGCCGCCGACGGCATCGCGCTGGGCGAGGGCATCGCCGCCGTCGTGCTCAAGCGCCGCGTCGACGCCGAACGGGACGGAGACCGGATCTACGCGATCATCGACGCCGTCGCCGGGTCCTCCGACGGGCGCCACCTCGGCCTCACCGCGCCGCGCAAGGAGGGCCAGCAGCGGGCGGTGGTCCGCGCGCTGGAGACCTCCGGCGTCGACCTGCGCGAGGTCGGGCTCGTCGAGGCCCACGGCACCGGCACCGTCGTCGGTGACCGCACCGAGATGGCCACCCTCACCGAGCTCTTCGCCGAGGCCGACGTCGCGCCCGGCGCGGTCGTGCTCGGCTCGGTGAAGTCCCAGATCGGCCACACGAAGTGCGCCGCGGGCCTGGCCGGCCTGATCAAGGTCGCCAAGGCCGTGCACCACGCGGTGCTGCCGCCGACGATCAACCTGGTGCAGCCCAACCCGTACTACGACGCGGAGGCCTCGCCCTTCCGCTTCCACGACAAGCCCCGGCCCTGGGCGGCCGAGACGCGTCGCGCCGGCGTGAGCGCCTTCGGCTTCGGCGGCACCAACTTCCACGCCGTCGTCTCCTCCTACGACGCCGGCGACCGTCCGGCCTTCGGCCTGACCGACTGGCCCGCCGAGCTCTTCGTGGTGCGCGGCGCCACCGAGGCCGACGCCGCGAAGATCCTCACCGGCCTGCGCAGCACCGTCTCGGCGCTGGAGACCAGCGACCCCGGACAGCAGCGCCACCGCCTGCGCGACCTGGCCTACGCGGTCTCCCGCCAGGGCCGTGGTCCGGTGCGGGCGGCCTTCGTCGCCTCCTCGTGGGCCGAGGTGCTGCGTCACCTCGACGCCGTCGAGAGCGACGGGTTGGGCGCCGCCGAGGCCGACGAGCGTGGACAGGTCGCCTTCCTCTACCCGGGCCAGGGCAGCCAGCGTCCCGGCATGCTCAACGACCTCTTCGTCACCTTCGGTGGTCTCGACGACCTCCTGCGGGCCGGCGAGCGGTGGACGGACGCGATGTTCCCCTCCACCGCCTTCACCGCCGAGCAGCGCGCTGCCCAGAAGGCAGCCATCACGGCCACCGACGTGGCGCAGCCGACTCTGGGACTGGCAGCCCTCGCCATGACCCGGCTGCTGCGCCGCGTCGGTGTCACCCCCGACGTCGCCGGTGGCCACAGCTACGGCGAGCTGCCCGCCCTCGCCGCGGCGGGTGTCTTCGACGACGCCACCCTGCTCGCCCTGAGCGCCGCCAGGGGCGCGGCGGTGCTCGGCGCCGTCGAGCAGTCGGGCGGCGACCCGGGCACGATGGCCGCCGTCTCCCTCACCCTGCCAGAGGTCACCGAGCGTCTCGCCGCCTGGCCCGACCTCGTGGTCGCCAACCACAACGCGCCGCGTCAGGTCGTCGTCTCCGGCCCCACCACGTCGGTGCGGGCAGCCGTGGAGGCGTGGGAGGCCGACGGTGTGCGCGCCACACTGATCCCGGTCGCGTGTGCCTTCCACTCCCCGCTCGTGGCCCACGCCTCCGAGCTCCTCGCCGAGCGACTCGCCGAGGTCGAGGTCGGCACCCCCGCCTTCCCGGTGTGGTCCAACGCGACCGCCGAGCCCTACCCCACCGACGACCCCGCCGCCGTACGCTCGCTGCTCGCCGACCAGGTCGCCGAGGGCGTCCGCTTCGTCGACCAGGTCGAGTCGATGTACGCCGCCGGGGTGCGCACCTTCGTCGAGGCCGGACCGGGCCGCGTGCTCACCGGCCAGGTCACCAAGATCCTGGGCGATCGCCCCCACCACGTGGTCGCCTGCGACGTGCCCGGGGAGCCCGGCCTGCGCCGCTTCCTCGAGGCGCTCGCGCAGCTGGCCCTGCTCGGGGTGCCCGTCGAGGAGGGTGCGCTCTTCGAGGGCCGCGCCCGGGTCGCCGACCTGCGCGCCTGGCCGCTCCGGGCGCCGAACTGGACCGTCGACGGCGCCTTCGTGCGTGGCCCCGACGGCCAGGCGCTGCGCAACAGCTTCCAGCCGGCCAGCACCATGCCGGCCCTGCAGCGGGCCGCGGCCCCCGTCGCTCCCGTTGCCGCTCCCCTTGACGCACCGCAGCCCGCGACCGCGCCTGCAGCGGCGTCCGTGGGCAGCCCGCTCCAGCCCACCGTCATCGACGGAGAAGGAACCCTGATGACCGAGTTCACCTCCGCCCCCGCCCCCGCCCCCGCCGGCCCCGCCCCGGCCGTACAGGGCGCCGACGCCGTCGTCCACGAGTACCTGCGCTCCATGCGCCAGGTCGTGGCCGCCGAGCGCGACGTGCTCCTGCGCTACCTGGGGGCGCCCGTCACGGCCCCCACAGCCACCACGGCGACCGCCTCCGTGGCGGTGCAGCAGCCGGCGACCGACGCGGCCACCGCCGCCCAGGGCGTACGCGCCGTCGAGGCGGCCCCGGTCACGCAGGCGGCCCCGGCAGTGCAGCCCGTCCAAGCCGCCCCCGCCGCATCCGCCGCCGAGGCTGCCGCGCCGCGTCATACGGACGGAGCCCCCGCTGACACCGTCCGTATGACGTCCGGCGAGACCGCCGCCCCGTCCTCCACCCCGCCTTCCAGCGTCGACCTGATGGCTGCCGTGCAGGAGGTCGTCTCCGAGCGCACCGGCTACCCCGTCGACATGCTCGAGCCCGACCTCGACCTGGAGGCCGACCTCTCCATCGACTCCATCAAGCGCATCGAGATCGTCGGCGAGCTCGCCACCCGCGTCGGACTCGGCGG
>NZ_JADCSA010000004.1:87445-220438 GCF_015070385.1 Nocardioides malaquae
GAGGCCGACCTCTCCATCGACTCCATCAAGCGCATCGAGATCGTCGGCGAGCTCGCCACCCGCGTCGGACTCGGCGGCGGCACCCTCGCCGACGACGTCGTCGAAGAGCTCTCCCGCCACAAGACCCTGCGCGCCATCGTCACCTGGATCGAGGGCCAGACCGGAGCCACCACCCCGGCCCCCGCAGTCGCCGCCCCCGACTCCCCGACCGCCGCACCGCGTCATACGGACGGAGCCCCCGCTGACACCCTCCGTATGACGTCCGAGGAGACCCCCGCCCTGCCCTCCAGCGACGACCTGATGGCGATCGTGCAGGAGGTCGTCTCCGAGCGCACCGGCTACCCCGTCGACATGCTCGAGCCCGACCTCGACCTCGAGGCCGACCTCTCCATCGACTCCATCAAGCGCATCGAGATCGTCGGCGAGCTCGCCACCCGCGTCGGACTCGGCGGCGGCACCCTCGCCGACGACGTCGTCGAAGAACTCTCCCGCCACAAGACCCTGCGCGCCATCGTCACCTGGATCGAGGACCAGACCGGAGCCACCACCCCGGCCACCAACTCGGCCCACGCAGTCGCCGCCCCCGCCGGTGAACCCGCTCCCCAGGCCGCTGCGTCGCGTCATACGAACGAAGCCCCCGCTGACACCCTCCGTATGACGTCCGCGGCCCAGCAGAGCGCGACCCACCAGAACGGGTCCACGAGCACCCCCGCCGACTCCGAGGAGTCGCTCACCCTGCCGACCTCGCTCTTCGACGTCGTCGTGGAGCCCCTCGGCCCGGCGGTCGCCCTGGGCGACCTGGCCGGCTCCACGACCGCGCTGGTCGAGGGTCACCCGGGCCTCACCGACGCGGTGGAGTCCGCACTCACCGACCGCGGCGCCCAGATCGCCCGCGTCGCCCGCCATGAGGTCGCCCAGCGCCGTGCGCTGTTGGAGGAGGTCGACGTGCTCGTCGACCTCAGCGCGACCGCCGGCTCGCCGCACGTCGACGCGCGTACGGTCTTCACCGCCGTGCAGCCGGCGCTGCTCGGCAATGCCCACCGCGTCCTCGCGGTCGGTGTCGCCCTGCACACCCCCGACGCCGAGGTGGCCGGGTCCACCGGCGTCCCGACGGGCCTGCCGGGCATGTTCCGCTCGCTCGCCCGGGAGTACCCCGACCGGGTGCTGCGCTCCGTCGAGGTCGACACCGCCGACCTGGCCGGCGACCTCACCCCGCTGGCGGCGGCCGTGGTCGACGAGCTGCTCGACCTCGACGCCCCCGCCTCGGTCTCGTGGGCCGGCGGCCTGCGTACGACGCGGGTGCCGGGCCGGGTGCAGCGGCTGGAGGAGGGCGACGCCCTGGCCGGCCTCGAGCTGACCGCGGAGTCCGTCGTCGTGCTCACCGGTGGGGCCCGCGGCATCACCGCGAAGATCGCCGAGGGCCTGGCCCGCACGGCACCGTGTCGCCTGGTGCTGGTCGGCCGCTCGCCCTACCCGACGGAGGCCGAGGACCCGCGACTCTCCGACGCCCGCACCCTGCCCGAGCTGCGCCGACGCCTGCTCGAGATCGGTGAGGTGCGCACCCCGGCCGAGGTCGAGGCCGCCTGCTCCCGCGTGCTGGCCTCCCGGGAGGTCACCGAGACTCTCGCCACCCTGCGCGGCCTCGGTGCCGATGCAGAGTACGTCGCCATGGACGTCCGCTCCCTCGGCTTCGGCGCCCTGCTCGACGCCCTGCACTCCACGTTCGGCCGCCTCGACGGCGTGATCCACGGGGCCGGCGTGCTCGACGACCGGTTGGTGCGCGACAAGTCCGCCGAGGGCTTCGACCGGGTCTTCGGCACCAAGGTCGAGTCGGCCCGCGCCATCCTCGACCGCCAGCACCTCGGTCTGCGGTTCGTCGCTCTCTTCGGGTCGATCAGCGGCGTCTTCGGCAACAAGGGCCAGGTCGACTACGCGGCCGCCAACGACGCCCTCGACACCCTCGCCCGGGCGCACGACGGCCGTCACGGCTGCCGGGTCGTCTCCCTCGACTGGGGTCCCTGGGCCGGCGGCGGCATGGTCTCGCCCGAGCTCGAGCGGGAGTACGCGCGTCGCGGCATCGGCCTGCTGCCCCCGGCCGACGGCGTCCGCGCCCTGCTGCAGGAGGTCTCGGTCGCCACCGGCAGCGCCCAGGTCGTCGTGATGGCGGGCGGCCCGGAGGCGTTCGCGTCGACGGCCACCCCCGTCACCCGCACCAAGGAGGCCGCCGCACGCAGCGTCGAGGAGACCCGCGTCCAGTGAGCCTGCGTCCCCGCTCCAGCGACCTCGGCCCGCGCCCCGACGACGTCGCCGTCGTCGGGGTGGCCGGGGTCTTCCCTGGCGCCCGTGACGCCGCGTCGTTCTGGCGCAACGTCGTCGACGGGGTCGACGCAATCACCGACGCCCCGGCCAGCCGGTGGGACCCGGTCTTCTTCGACGCCGACGCGAAGGGCGCTGACCGGTTCTACACCCGCCGCGGCGGGTTCGTCGACGAGGTCGCCACCTTCGACCCGCTGGCCTTCGGCATCATGCCCGTGGCGATGGACTCCACCGAGCCCGACCAGCTGCTGGCCCTGGGCGCGGCCGCCGCCTGCCTGGCCGACGCCGCCGACGTGCACGAGGACCTCGACCCGAGCCGGGTGGCCGTGCTGCTGGGTCGCGGTGGCTACCTCGGTGACGGGGTGGCTCGGCTCGACCAGCGCGTGCGCACCGCCCAGCAGGTCGTCGAGGTGCTGCGCGCGGTCGTGCCGCACGTGACGGAGGCCCAGCTGGCCCGCGTCAAGGAGCAGTTCCAGGACGCCCTGGGTCCCGAGCGCCCCGAGGCCTCCATCGGTCTGGTGCCCAACCTGGCCGCCTCCCGGATCGCCAACCGCTTCGACTTCCGTGGCCCCGCCTGGACCGTCGACGCCGCCTGCGCCTCGTCGTTGATCGCGGTCGAGCAGGGCATCGACCTGCTGAAGTCCGGCCGCGCCGACCTGGTGCTGGCCGGCGGTGTGCACCACGCCCACGACCTGACCCTGTGGAGCGTCTTCTCCCAGCTGCGGGCCCTCTCGCCCTCCGGCGGGATCCGCCCCTTCAGCGACGCCGCAGACGGCATCCTCATCGGCGAGGGCACCGGCCTGGTGGCCCTGCGCCGCCTCGCCGACGCCGAGCGCGACGGTGACCGGGTCTACGCCGTCATCCGCGGCACCGGCGTCACCAGCGACGGCCGGGCCGCCTCCCCGATGAGCCCCCGCGCCCAGGGTCAGGTGGCCGCCGTCGCTGCCGCCTGGCAGGCGGCCGGCCTCGACCCCGCCGACGTCGGACTCATCGAGGCCCACGGCACCGCCACCCCCCTCGGTGACCGCACCGAGCTCGAGACGTTGCGTGAGGTCTTCGGGGCGCCCGACGGGGGCGTACGCCCGGTGCTGGGGTCGGTGAAGTCGCAGATCGGCCACGCCATGCCCGCCGCCGGTGCTGCTGGCCTGATCAAGGCGTCGCTGGCGTTGCACCACCGCGTGCTGCCGCCGACGCTGCACGTGGAGGAGCCGCACCCCGACGTGGCGACGACCCGCTTCCGGCTGCTCGGCAGCAGCGAGCCGTGGGAGTCCGACGGGCCGCGCCTGGCCGGCGTCAACGCCTTCGGCTTCGGCGGGATCAACGCCCACGTGGTGCTCTCCGAGGCGCCGGGCGCCACCTCCGCGGCCTCGCCCGAGGCCCCCGTCGGCGCGCAGGGCGACTCCGCCGTCACCCTTTCGACCCCTGCCGCCGGCACCGGCCCGCACGCCCCGGCCGAGGAGCCCGTGCTGCTGCTGGCCGGGCGCGACGCCGACGACCTCCTCGTCCAGCTCGACGCGCTGCTCGCCGAAGGGCGTACGTCCACGGAGACGGTGCCGAGCGGCGGTCCGGCGCGGCTGGCCCTCATCAACCCCGACGAGCGTCGACTCACCCTGGCCCGCAAGGTGCTGGTGCGCGGCACCCCCTTCCGCGGCCGCAACGACGTCTGGTTCGACCCCGCCGGGCTGCTGGTCGACGCGCCCGTCGCCTTCCTCTTCCCCGGCGTGGAGCCGGAGTTCGATCCCCAGGTCGACGACGTCGCCGCGCGGTTCGGCCTCGAGTGGGAGGGCGGCTACGACGCCGACCTGCAGGCACAGGGCACCGGGATCCTGATGGTCGGTCGCCTGCTGACCGCTGCGCTCGACCGGCTCGGGGTGCGACCCGACCTGATCGCCGGGCACAGCCTCGGCGAGTGGACCGGCCAGGTCGTCAGCGGCATGATCCCCGCCGACCAGGCCGACGAGCTGCGCCGCAGCCTGCAGCCGGGCTCTGTCGAGGTGCCTGACGTGGCGTTCGTGGCGCTCGGCGCCGGGGCGGACGTGGCCGAGGCGATCGCGGCGCCCCTGGCCGACGCGCACGTCAGCCACGACAACTGTCCCCGCCAGTCGATCATCTGCGCGCCCCTGGCCGCCGTGCCCGCGATCCTGGAGGCCGCGCGCGAGCGCAAGGTGATGGCCCAGGAGCTGCCGTTCCGCTCCGGCTTCCACTCCCCACTCTTCGAACCCTTCGTCGGGGGCATCCACGAGCACTTCGGCTCGATCGACTTCGCCACCCCGACCATCCCGCTGTGGTCGGCCACGACGTTGGCGCCCTACCCCTCCGAGCCCGAGGCGATCGTCGAGCTCTCGCGCCGCCACCTGGTCGAGAAGGTCCGCTTCCGCGAGCTGACCGAGCGGCTGCACGCCGAGGGCGTACGCGCCTTCGTGCAGGTCGGCTCGGGAAGCCTCAACGGGTTCCTCGACGACACCCTGCGCGACCAGGACGTGCTCGCGGTGACCGCCCTGCCCACCCCCGGCACCCGCAACGCCCCGACCGGGGTCGGTCAGCTGCGTCGCGTCGCGGTCGCGCTGTGGAGCGCCGGGTACGCCGTCGACCTGGCGCCGCTCGGCCACCCCCTGGATTCCTCCGCCGAGCCGGAGCACTCGCCCGCCGCGGCCCACACCGAGACCGGCGCCGGCGCCGAGGACTCCCTCGGCCCCCGGCCCGTGCCCCTGGGACGCGCGGTGTCACTGCGCATGGGTTCGCAGCTGGTGCGCGACCTGACGCCGCTCGACCTCGGTGCTGCGGCCCCTGCCGCGGCCTCCCCCCTGGCGGCCGAGTTCCAGCAGCTGGTGGCCGAGGCGACCCGCGCGGCGACCGAGGTGGCGCAGGCCGCAGCCTCTGCCCCGCGGCGTGAGGCGCCGGCCGCGTCGCCGACCGCTCCGTCGCCGACCACCGCCCCGGCGACCGCAGCGACGCCCGCGACCGCCCCGGTCGCGCCCACGCCTGTTGCGGCCCGGCCGGTCGCGCCCACCCCGCTGGCCAGTGAACGCGAGAGCCGGATCGACCTCTCCGTCGTGGCCCAGCCGTGGTGGGGCGACCACGCCTTCTATCCGCAGCCCGAGGACTGGCCGGTGCTGGAGGACCGCTTCCCGCTGGTCCCGATGACCGCCCTGATCGAGATCATGGGCGACGAGGCACGCAAGCTGGTGCCCCACGGGGTGATCGTCGCGGTCGAGCAGGTGCGCGCCTTCAAGTGGCTGGCCGTCGAGCCTGCCACCCAGGTCGTCGTCCGCGCCGCCGTCGACGCCGAGGCCACCGCCGCCGCGGCCGGCTCGGGCACGATCGTGGTGCGTACCTCGATCGACGGCCACGCCCGGGCGCTCGTCCGCCTCGCCACCGCCCACCCGGCCCCTCCCGCCCCTCGCGCCGGTCAGGTGCACGGGGAGATCTCCCGCATCTGGGAGGTCGAGACCATCTACCCGGAGGGTCACCTCTTCCACGGGCCCGCCTACCAGGGCATCGCCGCGATCAGCGCCTTCGGCACTGACGGGGTGGCCGGCACCCTGGAGACCAAGCCCTTCCCGGGCTCGTTGCTCGACAACGCCGGCCAGCTCTTCGGGCTGTGGGTGGCGGCCCGCGCCGACCGGGACCGCCTGGTCCTGCCGACCTCGGTCGACTCCTTCGCGTTCTTCGGTGAGCACCCGCCGGCGGGGGCGATGGTCGACTGCGTCGTCAACTGCACGGAGCTCGCCGAGAGCCACGTGCGCGCCGACCTCGAGCTCACCGTCGACGGACGCGTCTGGTGCAGGATCACCGGCTGGGAGGACCGGCGCTTCCAGAGCGACGACCGCCTCTTCACCCTGCTCCGCGAACCGGGCGACCACCTGCTGGCCCTGCCCCAGCCCGGCGGCTGGTTCCTGGTCGCCGAGGGGTGGCCCGACTCGGCGTCGCGCGAGGTCGTGATGCGGCGTTTCCTGGGCCAGCCCGAGCGCGAGGTGCACATGGCGCTCAACCCCCGCGCCCAGCGCACCCGACTGCTGGGTCGCATCGCCGCCAAGGACGCGGCGCGCGCCAAGCTCTTCACCGCCGGGCACCCGGAGGTCTACCCCGCCGAGGTCGAGGTGCACAACGACGAGCAGGGTCGCCCCCACGTCACGGCGTCCGCCTCGAGCACGCTGGGCCACCTGGGCGACCTGCGGCTCTCCATCGCCCACACCCTCGGCGGCCGCGGTTCGCCGGGCGGCGTCGGTGTCGCCCTCCTCGCCGAGGGCGTCGACGTCGGCATCGACGTCGAGCGGGTCACCGCACGCACCGAGACCTTCGCCGACGTCGCCATGGGCGAGCGGGAGCGTACGCTCTTCGCCACCCACCACGGGCACCTCACCGGCCGCGACCGCGACCGCGAGCTCACCCGCTGGTGGGCCGCCAAGGAGGCGGCCGCGAAGGCGACGGGCACAGGCCTGCAGGGGCGCCCCCGCGACCACGAGGTCACCGAGGTCCACGTCGACCCGGCCACCGGGGAGGTCGACCTGCGCGTCAGCGACCGATGGATCGCCACCACCACAGTCCTACCGTTCGGGGAGATCCCCGTGCCGGTCAGCACCAACGAGGCGTCGTTCGACGCCTCCGCACCAGAGGAGTACACCGTTGCCTGGACAGACCTCGAGCCCCGCCATGGCTGACGCCCCGGCCGGGAGCACCCAGATCACCCGGGAGTCCGTCCTGGCCGACCTCGAGCGCATCCTGCTCGAGGTGGTCGGCGACGACCTGCTCATGGACGGCCCCCTCACCATGGAGACCTCCTTCAGCGACGACCTGCAGCTCGAGTCCATCGAGTTCGTGGCGCTCGCCGAGGAGCTGCTCAACACCTACGGCGAGCAGGTCGACTTCGTCTCGTGGATGTCGGGCATGGACCTCGACGAGGTCGTCGGCCTGACCGCCGGCAAGGTCGTCGACTTCGTCGTCACCTCGCTGGAGGCCTGAGCCGTGCCCTACATCGAGTCCAACGGCCTGCGCTTCCACGTGCAGGTGCTCGGCGGCGGCGAGGACGCCGCGGGCACGAAGCGTCCCAAGGTCGTGATGCTGCACGGGCTGGTCATCGACAACCTGTCGAGCTGGTTCTACACGCTCGCGCACCCGATGGCGCAGCAGGCCGACGTGCACCTCGCCGACATGCGCGGCCACGGGCGTACCGAGATCGCCGAGTCGGGCTACAGCGTCGCCGACCACGTCGCCGACCTGCTGGGCCTGCTGGAGGGCTGGGGCATCGACGACGAGCCGATCCACTTCTTCGGCAACTCGTTCGGCTGCGTCGTCGGCCTGGCGCTGGCCAAGCAGCACCCCGAGAAGGTGGCCAGCCTCTTCCTGATCGAGGCCCACTTCTCCGTGCCCGGGTGGGGCGAGCACATGGCCGGCACGCTGGCGCTGGCCGCCTTCGGCCTCGACGAGGTCGCGGTCCGCGAATACCTCGCCACCGAGGCCGACCGCAAGACGTCGCGGCTGGCCAAGCGCACCGAGAAGCTCTTCTTCGGCTCGACGCTCATCGAGGACCTCAAGGTCGAGAAGCCGATCGACTGGCTCGAGGAGATCCAGTGCCCGGTCTTCGCGATCTACGGCAGCCAGTCCGACATCCTCGACCGCGCCCACGAGCTCGACGCCAAGGTGCCCGACTGCACCCTCGAGGTCGTCCAGGACGCCAGCCACTCGCTGCTCATCGAGAACTCGGCGCTGATCAAGGCTCGCGCGTTCGCGTGGCTCAACACCCACGCCGGCACCGACTACGAGATCGAGGAGGTCGTCGCCAAGAACCTCGGCACCATGGGCGCGATCGAGACGATGGAGGCGCTCGAGCAGCTGAAGGCCGACAACGCCCACCGCCTCGAGGGGCAGTCGACGGGAGCCTGAGCATGGGTCGATTCCTCTTCGTGGTGCCGCCGCTGACGGGCCACGTCAACCCGACGCTGCCCGTCGCGGCCGAGCTCGTACGCCGCGGGCACGAGGTCGCCTGGACAGGCCTGCCCGGCCGCACGGAGCTGCTGCTCCCCGAGGGGGCCCGCTTCTTCTCGGTCGGCGGGGAGGAGTGGAGCGGTGCCGTCGACGAGCGCTTCGACCGCCGACCGGACCTGCGGGGCGCGGCCGCCTACAAGTTCCTCCAGGAGGAGGTGCTGATCCCGATGTGCCAGCTCATGGACGCCGGGGTCGAGGCCGCGGTGGACGCCTTCGGTGCCGACGTCGTCGTCTCCGACCAACAGACGTGGGCCGGGGCCGTCGTCGGCCGGCGCCGAGGGATGACGTGGGCGACCTCGGCGACCACCTCGGCGGAGCTCGTCGACCCGTTGGCCGGGATGCCCCGCATCGCCGAGGACACCCACTCCGCCCGCGTCGAGCTGCAGGTCGCACTCGGGGTCCCTCGCGAGGTCGCGGAGGCGGGCGACGTGCGTCTCTCGGAGCACCTGGTGCTGGCCTACACCTCGCAGGCGTTGGTGGGCGACGGACTCGTCGACGTCACCGGTGACACCCGCGTCGAGTTCGTCGGACCCTCGACGTTGGGCCGCCCCGAGCACGACGACATGGCCTGGGACCTCGTCGACCCCGACCTGCCGTTGGTGCTGGTCAGCCTCGGGACGCTCAACGCCGACGCCGGGGAGCGGTTCTGGCAGGTGGCGGCGGAGGCGTTCCGCGGTCAGCCGTGGCAGGGGCTCTTCGTCGCGCCGGAGTCGATGGTGCCCGACGCGCCGCCCAACGTGCTGGTGCGCGAGCGGGTGCCGCAGCTGGCCGTGCTGCAACGCGCGTCGGCGGTCGTCTCCCACGGCGGCCACAACACCGTCTGCGAGTCACTGGCCGCAGGGTTGCCGCTGGTGGTGGCGCCGATCCGCGACGACCAGCCCGTGATCGCCGACCAGGTGGTGCGGGCCGGTGCGGGAGTGCGGGTGAAGTTCGCGCGGGTGCGCGCGGAGCAGCTGCGCGAGGCGATCAGCGCCGCGCTCACCGACGCCGACCTGCGGGCCGGGGCCCGGCGCATGGCCGACGAGCTGGCCGGTCTGGGCGGGGCCGCTGCCGCGGCCGACGCCCTCATCGGACTGCTGGAGCCGGTCTCAGCCACATCTACTGCATAGATCAGACCCGCTCGAGCAGGAAGAGCGGGATCTCCCGCTCCGTCTTCTGCTGGTAGTCGCCGTAGGTCGCCCAGGTGGCGACCGCGTGCTCCCACCAGTCGGCTCGCTCCTCGCCGGAGAGCAGCCGAGCGCGGTAGGTGTGCTTCTCGGGGCCGTCCTGCAGGTCGACCTCCGGGTGGGCGACGAAGTTGGCGTACCACGACGGGTTCTTCGGGCCCCCGCCGTAGGAGGCGACCGCCAGATACTTGCCGTCGCGCTCCACCCGCATCACCGGGTTCTTGCGGAGGTTGCCCGACTTCGCGCCACGCGAGGTGATGACGACGACCTTGTCGTCGGTGCCGGGCAGGGTGGTGGCGCGGGTGCCGTTGGATGCCTCGTATTCCGCGACCTGGTCGCGGACCCACTGGGCGTTGGACGGGACGTAGGTGCCTTCGAGGGCCATGTCTAGGCCAACCCGGCCGTGACCCTGATCATTCCGCTCGCGGCGGTCAGGTCGACCCGCGGCCAGTGCGCGACGTCGCGCAGCATCTGCCGGTCGTGCGTCGACATCACCACTGCGGCCCGAGTCACCTCCAGCGCCTCCGTCAGCTCGTCGACCAAGGTCGACGACAGGTGGTTGGTCGGCTCATCGAGCAGCAGCAGGTGCGGCCGACGCGCCAGCACGAGCGCGAGGTCGAGGCGGCGCTGCTGTCCGACCGACAGCTCCTCGACGCGCAGGCCGAGCTGCTCACGTCGCAGCAGGCCGAGCGAGCCCAGCGAGACCTGGGCGTCGGCGTCCGCCCACACCTCACGCACGGTCCGCCCCATCAGCAGGTCGGACTCCTGTCGCAGCCAGCCGACCCGCAGCCCCCCGGCGCCCCGGACCCGCCCGGAGGTCGGCCTCAGGGCTCCGGCGAGCAACGCGAGCAGCGTCGACTTGCCGGCGCCGTTGGGTCCGGTGAGCACCAGACGCCCACCGCCCTCGATCGCCAGCGTGACCGGCGTCTCCAGCCGTCCTGCCAGCGTGACCTCGTCGGCGCGCAGCACCACACCACCTGTCTTCGGCAGCTCCGGCATGTGCAGCACCTGGGGAGGTTCGGGCACCTCGAGGGCCAGCGCGTCGAGGTCGGCTTGCCGTCGGTGCACGCTCTGCACCAGGCCGGCCGCCCGGGTGGCGCGGGCGTGCTTGCCGGTGCCCTTGGGTGGACGCCACCCGGAGACCAACCGTCCCTGCGCGTCGGCCAAGTCGGCGGCGAGTCGGGCATGCTCCGCCTGTTGGTCGGCGTACGCCTGCTCCCACCGCGCGCGGGCGGCCCGGCGGGCCTCGCGGTGCGCCTGCCACCCGCCACCGTCGAGCCGGGGTCGAGCGTCGGCGGTGGGGTCGAGGTCGAGCACGGTGTCGGCGACATCGGCGAGCAGTGCACGGTCGTGACTCACGAGCACCACCGCCCCAGCGCGTTCTCGCAGGCGGGCGGTCAGGAAGTCGAGGCCGGCGCGGTCGAGGTGGTTGGTCGGCTCGTCGAGCAGCAGGAAGTCGTCGTCCGCGCCGAGCAGGCAGGCCAGCCGCACCCGGTAGCGCTGGCCCACCGAGAGCGAGTCCAGACGGCGACTGCGGTCGGTCACCGCGCCCAAAGCCTCGAGCGCGAGGTCGACGCGGCGTTCGGCGTCCCAGGCGTCGAGCGCCTCCGCGTCGGCGAGGGCACGGGCGTACGCCTCCTCCGCACGTCCGCTGCCGTCCGCGAGGCCGTGGGCCGCGGCGTCGAGGCGATCCAGCGCCTCGAGCGACGGGGCGATCGCAGTCGCGACGGCGTCGCCGACGGTGCCCTCGCCCGGCTCCATCTCCTGCTCGGCGAGCGCGAGGGTGCCGAGGCGGCGCACCTCGCCGGAGTCCGGGACGAGCCGTCCGGCGAGCAGGTGGAGCAGGGAGGTCTTGCCGCGACCGTTCTCGCCGACGACGGCGAGGCGGTCACCGGGGGTGACGGTGAGGTCGAGGTGCTGCAGGACACGGCTGTGGCCGCGGGTCAGGGAGACGTCAGTGGCGACGAGCTGGGCTCGGTCGCGGGCAGGCAGGGACTGCATGGCAGGTTCCTTCGAGTGAGCCGCGGGCGTGCCGAGGCACGGCACCGCAGGGACAGGTACGCGAGCTCGACGCCACCGGGGCCGGACGGGCGGCGGTGGCGGAGCGCGCGGGGCTCACAGGAAGAAGAGGTACTGCATGAGGCCAAGCGTAGGTGGATGGGCCAAGGGTCCGCCACGGGTTTTCCGGGCGCAGCGATAGCCTGCGGCCCATGAGTGCGATCGACGGCGTGAGCGAGATCTTCGACCAGGACGCGTGGGACGTGGTGCCCGGCTTCGAGGGTCTGACCGACCTGACCTACCACCGCGCGAAGGAGCACGGCACGGTCCGGATCGCCTTCGACCGCCCCGACGTGCTCAACGCCTTCCGGCCGCACACGGTCGACGAGCTGCTGCGTACACTCGAGCACGCGCGCACCTCCGCCGACGTCGGCTGCGTCATCCTCACCGGCAACGGCCCGTCGCCGAAGTCGGGCAAGTGGTCCTTCTGCTCCGGCGGCGACCAGCGGATCCGCGGCAAGGCGGGCTACCAGTACGAGGACAAGACCAGTCATGGAGGGGCGAGCGCCGACGACACCGGCGCCGAGGAGCCCAGCGTCATCGACAAGGCCAAGCTGGCGCGGCTGCACATCCTCGAGTGCCAGCGGCTGATCCGCTTCATGCCGAAGGTCGTCATCTGCGTGGTGCCCGGCTGGGCCGCCGGCGGCGGCCACTCGCTGCACGCGGTCGCCGACCTCACCCTCGCCAGCGCGGAGCACGCGCGGTTCAAGCAGACCGACGCCGACGTCGGGTCGTTCGACGGCGGCTACGGCTCGGCGTACCTCGCCCGCCAGGTCGGCCAGAAGTTCGCCCGCGAGATCTTCTTCCTCGCCGAGGAGTACGACGCGGAGACGATGCACCGCATGGGTGCGGTCAACCGGGTGGTGCCGCACGCCGACCTCGAGAAGGTCGCGCTCGAGTGGGGCGCCAAGATCAACGCCAAGTCCCCCACCGCCCAGCGGATGCTGAAGTACTCCTTCAACCTGCTCGACGACGGCCTCGTCGGCCAGCAGCTCTTCGCCGGTGAGACCACGCGTCTGGCCTACATGACCGACGAGGCGCAGGAGGGCCGCGACCAGTTCCTGGAGAAGCGCGAGCCCGACTGGAGCCCCTACCCCTGGTACTACTGATCTGGGGCGTTTGCGCAGGTCAGGCCGGGGTTGATGGATCTGGGCCCGCGTGTGGTCCGCAGAAAGTCCGCAAGAAGTCACGAAGGCCGGCTTCTGGTCGCGAGCGTGCTCTGGCGCCTGAGGCGTGTGCCTGCGACCATGTTAGATCCGTGACGAGGGCAACTACAGCGTTGTAATTATGGCCGAGGACTTGAAACCTGTTTAGATATGGCTAAACATGTACGCCATGAGCATCTTGCTGGCACGCCGTCGACGAAATTGCAGATCTTCGCGATCCGGCTGCCGGATGGTGCTTGCCCGGCAGTCGAGTGGCTGACGGGGCTGAACACGCGACAGCAGGCGGGCATCGCGGCTCGCTTCCGGGTGCTCGCCGAACAGGGATGGCTCCGGTCGCCGGAGGCGTTCAAGAAGCTGGATGAAGCGGACCCGCGCAAGGGTGTTCCGCGAGTAGATGAGATCAAGCATGTGAGCCTCAACCTGCGGGTGTACGTGGTCGATTTCTCTCCGGGCGATCGGCAACTGTTCGTCACGCACGGCACGCTCAAACCGAAGAAGAATCAGGTCGCCAAGGAAGTTGCGAGGGCACGGGCGATCTACAAGGAAGGCACTGGGTCATGACCGCGATGGGAACTTGGTTCAAGGAGACGCCCGAGTCTCTCCGCCTGGTGGCGGAGGAGACCGCGCTGCTTGAGGCGAGCGAACTCGTGGCGGCATGTCTCGAGGACCGACAGATCAAGAAGAGCACACTTGCGGACCGCCTCGATGTAAGCCGGTCAGAGGTCACGCAGCGACTCAACGGCAAGCGAAACCTGACGGTGCGGACCCTCGGAGCAATGCTTCACGAACTTGGCTACCGCCTTCGTTTCGATGTGCAGGATCTCGCCCAGCATCGGCCGCAACGGCATGTTGAGGTTCTAGGTGGAACAGGGTGGATCGCACCCGGTGCCCGTTACACCCGTACGGGTAGCAGCCTTCATCTCGTGCGGCACGAAGCTGCTTCATGACCTCACGCGATGAAGTCGCGGAGCTGGCGAGCCAAGTCGTGGCTCGCTTGCTCCCTGGGTTGTTGGTTCGCACCCAAGAATCCCGTTTCTGGTCGACGACACCGGACGACGAAGTGCTTCAGGGCATCCTTGTCTCGGCAGGCATTGATGTGAGTGTCGGTCGGCGCTCCCAGTCGGTGGACGTGAAGACGACCTACAACGTCGACGCGCTGCGCCGCCCTGAGGATGCGGACGATTCGGCAGGCGACCTTCCTGCAGAAGGTTGGCGCAGCAGTGTTGTCCTACATGGGCAATGGCACATCGAGGAGCCGCAGACGCTGAGCGACGACGCGGTCCGAGCCTTCGCTGTGAAGGTTGGTGTGATGACGCTGCATCCGTACGCACGAGCCCACATCCAAACGGCGGTCGTCGCAGCGGGTTGGCCCACTTACACGTTGGACGTCCTGACGCATCAAGACGACCTATTTGTCAGCGAGGACGACCCCGAGAGCGTTGATCTCAACCTCGTGACGCTGGATTGAGTGCCTGGTTCATCAGGTCCGCAGCCGCAGCCCGCGTGCGGTCCTCCGCCGTTGGCCATAGGTGGCTGTAGGTGTTCAGTGTCGTGGTCGCTGATGAGTGCCCCAGTGCCCGTTGCACGGTGACGACGTCGCAGCCCGCGGCGATGAGTCCGGACGCGTAGAAGTGCCGCAGGTCGTGGAGGCGCACGTGCGGCAGCCCGGCCGACGTCCGCGTCGCGCGCCACCGCCAGTCGATGTCGTTGTCGTACATCGGGCCATCGCCGACGGTGAACAGCCACGCGTCTGGCGGCGGCTCCTCGGGTAGGAACGTCTCGATGTGCTGGCGCAGCATCTCGACCAGGTCGTCAGGGAGGGGCACAAGCCGCTCGGATCCGTACTTCGGCAGCCGGGCGACGAAGGTGGACCCGTCGCGTTGGAGCTGCCGCGACACCGTCAGCCGACGGAGCGAGGAGTCGATGTCGCCGACCTGGATGCCAGCGGCCTCGCCCTTCCGCAGCCCGGCGAACGCGCAGAGTGCGACGTACGCACGGAAGCCGTGACGGGTCGACACCCGGCTGCTGTCGGCGTGCGCCAGCAGGCGGCCGACCTGCTCGACAGTCGGGATCCGCATCGCGGCCTCGACCTTGCGCCTCCGTGGTAGTGCGACGCCGTCTGACGGGTCCGCCGCGATCACACGATCCGCGACGGCGGCGCGGAACACCGACCGGACGATCACGAACCGCGTCTTGATCGTCGTCGGCGCCCACTTCGCCGACATCGCCTTCACCCATGTCTCGATGTGGGATCGCCGGATCGCTTTCATCGGCAGGTCGCCGAACGCGACGGAGTCGACCGCCAGGTCGGCATTGGCCCGCGTCGACGGCACCCATAGCTGCCGTGGCGCCCAGTCGTCGTAGAACTGCCGGAATGTCACACGGCCCGCCCGCGGGTTCACGTAGGTCCCCGCGTGCAAGGCTGAGGCGACCTCGTCGAGCCACGCCGCCGCGTCGACCTTGCGTGTGAAGTGGCGGGACCGCTCCCGTCCTGTGTCGTCGCGGTAGCGGGCACGCCAACGGCCGTTGGGCCGCTTCGCGATGCTGCCGGCCATGACGGCCCTCCTTCCCAGGGCACGGCCATCGTCAGCACGACGACGGCGTAGCCGTCTGGGTCACTGTGGGTCCTGTGGACGGCGCATCTGTTCTGAAAGCCACAGCACGAGATCGGCTCGCCAGTAGCGCACGTGACGGCCGATCTTGAAGCTGCGCGGCCCGCAGCCGAGGTGGCGCCAGTAGCGCAACGTGCCCTCGGGAACGCGGAGGAAGCGACAGGCTTCCGGGAGCGTGAGCATCTCGTCGCCAGGGTTCTTGATCGGGCGACGGTTCTCGTCGGGATTGATAGGTGATGCGGTCATGGCGCGGCTCCTCGCCGGTTGTGGTCGCGGACTGTTTGTCCGTGCCGGCCAGCGTGGGCGGTCAGGTATCCAACATTTCGGGATACCTGGAGGGGGATACCTGCCCGCGGATCATGTTTCCGCAGGTCCCTTCGGCTGGCCGGTCTCGACGACCAGCCCGGCAACCCAGCTCTCGTAGGCGTCACCGTCCATGCCCTGCTTCTCCTCCACAGCGACCTCCCCATCTGGCGGGGCATCGGCGACTAAGCGCATCGCGATCCCGTCGCCCTCGTCGAGGTAGTAGTCGTCGTAGCGCGCGCAGTCCTTCTCGACGTAGTTGCGCGCAGGCTTTGCGCTGCCGCGGTAGAACTTCACCCCGCCATGCATCCGGACCACCGCCTCCACGGCGTCCGTCGACAACCAACGGACCCCTAGAAATGCCGCGTGGGCCGCCCGATCCCGGGCGACCCATCTACGTCCTTCGTAGCATGCGTGCCGTTCAAGGAGGAGAGGTGAGGGGCAGGGAAAGGGCACTGAGGACGGCGAGATCCTAGGAGGTGACGAGAGTCAATGGTTTCCAACGATGAGGGGATGAAGGTTCGAGACGAGGACACCGAGGAAGGTACAGAGAGCGGGTACGGCGAGTTCCGTCCACAGCCTGGCCATTGACGCCTGGAGGCATCCTGTCGACGACTCAACCTGGTCCGATGATGCCGAAGCTCGGTTACATGCGCGCGGTGGGTCAGGCCCGCTCCTGTCTCGCCGCCCTGGCCGACCGGGCGGCCGATACCGACGAGTCGAGCCACTACGAGCGACTCCTGATCGCGTTCGATCAGCTCGTCCCCGATGGCCCAGCGACGTGGCTGATGGATGGCGACCGCGAGGAACTAGGAACTACTCGGAGATCTCAGCTCGGCCTTCGACGAGCTCGTCGATCACGGTGCCGATCCGATTCGGTTGCTCCTGCTCCTGACGGTCGTCGCCGGTCCGCCCTTGAGTGGCTGACGAAATCGTCGGGGGTGAGATCTACGGTGCGGATCACCCACCCTCATCGAAGGACGAAGTCATGAACCTGTTCAAGATCCAGAACGACCTCATCGCCGACCGATCCGCCGACGCCTGGTACCGCATCCGGATCGCAGGCCCGACGTTCAACTATCGCTGGACGTACGGGTGGAACGGAGATGGCGGCTTCAGCAACATCCTGGGAGAGCATGAGAGCCACGCCGTGTGCCGCGAGGAGCCCAGCCTCACCATGTCGTGGGGCCTGGACAGCTGGACCCAACCCGAGCCTCCGATGTACCAGTGGGCAGACAAGTTCGTCGGCGATGTCCGCCCGTTCTGGGCCGACTTCTTCTGGAACGGTGCGCTGATCGACCGCGTCGAGATGTGCCGCGTCGACGGTGTGCAAGGCGTGATCCCGCTGCCGTCCTACGGGCTCAAGGTCTCCGACTTCGAGGTCGGCGTGGCCTACCTGATCCACGGCCTTGAGGATGGGCAGAACGGCGACCATCCGGGTCGCTACCTCGACATGATCGGCGCCGTGCGAGAGCCGGATGTTGAGCGCCAGGGCGCCGGATCGAGTCGCGCATGATGACCTCTCCCAAGTCGCCACGATCCGGGCACGGCGCAGATACCCTTCCAGCGTGAAGGCAACAGATCTCGCGAAGGTCCGGGCAACTCTGTGGGAGGCGGCGGACCAGCTCCGCGCGAACTCGAAGCTCACTCCGGTTCAGTATCGCGACCCGGTGCTCGGACTGGTGTTCCTTGCCTACGCCGAGAACCGCTTCGAGGGCGTTCGCGCTGACGTCGAGGCGAAGGCCACCGCCCGCAATCCCGCGACCATCGCCGACTACAAGGCGAAGTCGGTCCTCTACGTCCCGGAAGAGTCGCGGCTCTCGCACCTTGTCGGTCTCCCCGAGGGCCAGGACATTGGCAAGGCGGTCGATGAGGCGATCAAGGCGATCGAGACGGCCAATCCTGAGCTCAAGGACATCCTCCCGCGGGGCTACCAGAAGCTCGAGAAGGACACCCTCGTCGAGCTGCTCCGGCTCTTCGCGCCGCTGCCGACCCAGCTCGAAGGCGACGCCTTCGGGTTCATCTATGAGGATTTCCTTTCGAACTTCGCCGCCCAGGAAGGCAAGGGCGGAGGTGAGTACTTCACGCCCTACTCGATCGTCCGCCTCATCGTGGAGATCCTGGAGCCGTTCCAGGGACGCGTCTTCGACCCTGCGTGCGGTTCGGGCGGCATGTTCGTGCAGTGCGCGAAGTTCGTCGAGCGCCACCACGAGTCGGCGAGCCGCAAGCTCTCTGTCTTCGGGGCGGAGAAGACCGAGGACACGGTGCCGCTGGCGAAGATGAACCTCGCCCTCCATGGCCTCTCCGGCGACATCCGCCAAGCCAACAGCTACTACGAAGACCCGCACAGTGCGGTCGGTGCCTTCGACTACGTCATGGCCAACCCTCCGTTCAACGTCAACAAGGTCGACAAGGAGAAGCTGGCCACACCGGCTCGCTTCCCGTTCGGCCTCCCCAAGGCCGACAACGGCAACTTCCTCTGGATCCAGCAGTTCTATGCCGCGCTCTCACCGAAGGGCCGCGCCGGGTTCGTCATGGCGAACTCCGCCGGGGACGCGGGTCACTCCGAGAAGGAGATCCGCAAACAGCTCATCGAGTCCGGCAGCGTCGACGTGATGGTCGCGGTCGGCACCAACTTCTTCTACACCGTCACGCTGCCCGTGACGCTCTGGTTCCTGGACAAGGCCAAGGTCGGTACGCCGCGCGAGGACCGGGTCCTCTTCATAGACGCGCGTCACATCTACCGTCAGATCGACCGCGCCCACCGCGACTTCCTGCCCGAGCAGGTCGAGTTCCTCGCCAACATCGTGCGTCTCTACCGTGGCGAAGATGTGGAGACGACCGACGGCAGCGACGTGTTGCTCAAGGAGAGCTTCCCCGATGGGACCTACGTGGACGTCGCCGGGCTGTGCAAGGTCGCGAGCCGTGCTGAGATTGCGGCTCAGGGCTGGAGCCTCAACCCAGGGCGCTACACCGGCTCTGCGGCGGTCGACGAGAGCGACGAGGACTTCACGGCCAAGATCGAGGAACTGTACGAGGAATTCACGACACTCAGTGACCAGGCTGACGGCCTGCGGGCGAAGGTCGACGCTGCGATCACGGGGATCCTGGGCGCATGATCGTCGGAGATCTGGTCGACCAAGGCTTCGCCGAGATCAAGACGGGGCCGTTCGGGACCCAACTTCGAGCCTCGGATTACGTCGAGAGCGGCCGTCCCGTCCTGAACGTTCGAAACGTCGGCTTCGGCGACGTGCGACCCAAGGATCTCGAGTACGTGGATGAGGCGACAGCCAGCCGCCTCTCGTCGCATCTACTGCGTCCGCGGGACATCGTCTTTGGTCGCAAGGGTGCTGTCGAGCGCCACGCGTACATCACTGAGAAGTACGAGGGGGCGATGCAGGGAAGTGACTGCATCAGACTGCGGATTTCTGACGACTCGCCTATCCCTGCCGAGTTCGTCACCTTTGCGCTCCGGACGAAGCAGCACCAAGCGTGGATGCAGGCATTCTGTTCGCACGGCGCCACGATGGCATCGCTCAATCAGGACATCGTTCGGCAGATCCCCTTGCCCGACCTCGACAGGGCCCACCAGGAGTTGGCCGTCGCTGTCCTTCAGAACATCGACGACCTGATCGAGAACAACCGGCGGCGAGTCGAGGTGCTGGAGGAGATGGCGCGGGCGATCTATCACGAGTGGTTCATGAAGTTCCACTACCCCGGCCACCAAGGTGCCCCGCTCGTTGACTCCGCCTGCGGGCCGATCCCCGAGGGCTGGACGGCCGGGACGATCGGCGACGCACTCGAGTTGAGGTACGGGAAGGCGCTCAAGGCCGATGCGAGGCGTGGTGGAGATGTCGCCGTCGTCAGCTCCGCCGGGGTGGTCGGTTGGCATGACGAATCGTTTGTCGACGGCCCTGGGATCGTCGTTGGCCGCAAGGGCAATGTGGGGAGCGTGCACTGGGTCGATGGTCCCTTCTGGCCAATTGACACGGCGTACTACGTGGCGACCGAGCTCCCGCTCCGATTCGTAGTCGAGCAGTTGCGCCGTACGGAGTTCGCCAACACCCACGCGGCCGTCCCGGGGCTGAGTCGTGAAGGCGCCTATGCGCGTCCCTTCGTCGTCCCGCCGGCCGGCGTACTCGACGCCTTCGAGGCTGTGGTCGATCCACTCGGTGTAGAGGCGTCGGCACTCGCGAAGCAAAGCGGCGGTCTTGCATCGTTGCGCGACCTTCTGTTGCCGAAGTTAGTGACTGGGCAGATCGACGTCTCGAAGCTCGATCTCAACGCGCTGATCGAGGGACAGGTGGCGTGATGGCCCCGGCCGGACCCGAGTACCTCTTCGTCGAGAAGCCGAGTATGGAACTGCTCGCCGAGCTCGGATGGACCTGTGTGGACGCGTTCCAAGAGATCCTTGGGGCGCAAGGGACGCTGGGCCGCGCCTCGCAGCGAGACGTCGTACTCACGTATCGCCTGCGCATCGCGATGCGGAAAATCAATCCCATCGAGGTTCCGGACGCGTCGATCAACGAGGCGATCGAGGTGCTCACCAAGGATCGCTCGATCGTGGATCGGGTTCGCGCGAACCGCGAGGTCTATGACCTGCTGCGCGACGGCTACCAGGCCGAGTGGACTGATGATCAGGGCGACAAGCAGATCGCCACCCTGCGCTACCTCGACCTGACGGACCCCGCGAACAACGACCTGCTTGCGGTGCAGCAGATGTGGGTCAAAGGGGATCTGCACAGCCGTCGCCTCGACATCGCTCTGTTCGTCAACGGCGTGCCGCTGGTGCTGATGGAGTTCAAGGAGCCGGGCGTAGCGGTCAAGTCCGCCTACGACGACAACCTGACCGACTACCGCGACACGATCCCGCAGCTCTTCATCCCCAACTGCTTCGTTCTGCTTTCCAACGGTGACGAAGCGAAGGTCGGCTCGACGTACTCGCCGTGGGAGTTCTTCGGTGACTGGAAGGTCATCGACGCTTCCGGCACGCGTGGTGCAGTTGGCCTGGAGACAGCATTGCGCGGGACTTGCGACCCCGCGATGTTGCTGGATCTGTTCGAGAACTTCATCGCGTACATGGAGCGCCCTGGCGGTCTCATCAAGGTCGCGGCCCGGTCGCACCAGTACGTAGGCGTCAACGCGGCGATCGACAATCTGCACCGTACCCGCGCGGAGCAGGACAAGCGACTCGGCGTCTTCTGGCACACCCAAGGCTCGGGCAAGTCGCTGTCGATGCTGTGGTTCACCCAGAAGGTGTTGCGTCAGGTCGCGGGCAAGTGGACGTTCGTGATGGTGACCGACCGGACCGAGCTCGACACTCAGCTTCATGGTGAGTTCGCGGATGCCGGCGCGATTCCGCAAGAAGCGCGAGTGCATGCTGAGTCGATCGCCCACTTGCGTGAGCTCCTCGCGGCCGACCACCGCTATGTCTTCACGCTGATCCAAAAGTTCCAGCCGTCCAAGGCCGCTGGCGAGCGAGAGATGCCGGTTCTATCGGACCGTTCTGACGTCATTGTGATCACCGACGAGGCGCACCGCAGCCAGTACGACACTCTTGCGCTGAACATGCGCCGCGCTCTGCCGAACGCGTCGATGATGGGCTTCACCGGCACGCCGCTCATCGCCGGGGAGGAACAAGCGACTCGGGAGCAGTTCGGCGAGTACGTCAGCATCTACAACTTCCGCGATGCGATCGAGGACGGGGCGACAGTCCCTCTCTACTACGAGAACCGCATCCCCGAGATGCAACTCGTCAACGAGAACTTCTCCGACGAGCTCGACGCACTCCTCGAAGCCGCGGAGGTCGACGAGGAAGCCGAGGGAGCGCTGGCTCGAGAGTTTGGCACGCAGTACACGCTCCTCACCCGCCCAGAGCGCCTCAAGACGATCGCGAAGGACCTCGTCGCTCACTTCGTCGGCCGCGGCTTCTCCGGCAAGGCGATGTACGTCGGCCTCGACAAGGCCGCTGCCGTGCGGATGTACAACCTCGTGCAGGAGGCGTGGGCCGAGCACCTCAGTGAGCTGCGGGCGCAGCACGACGCATTGCCCGAGCTGGAGCGCCCGTGGGTCGCGTCGCGGATCGAGCTCATGGAGACCACCGACATGGCAGTCGTCGTCTCCCAAAGCCAGAACGAGCTCAAGATGCTCGATGACCAGGGACTCGACATCCGCCCGCACCGGGAGCGGATGATCCGAGAGGACTTGGCCGAGAAGTTCAAGGAACCCAAGGATCCGCTGCGGCTGGTCTTCGTCTGCGCGATGTGGATGACCGGCTTCGATGCGCCGTCGGTGTCGACCGTCTACCTCGACCGCCCGATGAAGAACCACACCCTGATGCAGACGATCGCCCGCGCCAATCGTGTTTTCCCCGAGAAGGACAACGGCCTGATCGTCGACTACGTAGGTGTCTTCAGGAGCCTGGAGAAGGCTCTCGCCATCTATGGCGCCGCGAGTTCTGGTGCCCAGCCGATTGAGGTCATCGACGCCCTCGTCGGCGAACTCGACACCGCGGTGGCGGAACTGATCGCCTTCTGTGCGGACGTCCGGGTGGATTTGATCGACTTTCGCGACGCCGAAGGGTTCGCCCACATTGCCAAGCGCAATGCCGCGGTCGAAGCGCTGCTGGTCGACGAAGAGACTCGCAACGACTTCACCGTCAAGGCCCGGCAGGTTCGCAAGCTGTTCAAGGCCCTGCTCCCGAACCCGCAGGCCGCCGCGCAGCAGCGGACGGTGGCCGCGATCCGCGTCCTTCACGAGCGGATCCTCGAGGTGACGCGGCCACCCCAGCCGGACATCGCCGCGGTTGCCGATGCTGTCGATGCGCTACTCGATCGCTCGGTCGGCGCAGAGGAGTACGTGATCCGCGCCGCGGCGGAAGGCACGCAGCCGGATCCGTTGATCGACCTGTCGCTGATCGACTTCGACGGCCTGGCTGCGAAGTTCGCCGGCCGCAAGAGGGCGGAAACCGACCGCCTTGCTCAGCTTCTGAAGGCGCAGGCGATCTCTGCAGCTCAGCGGAACCCGACGCGCTACGAGCTGGTCGAGCGCATCGAGAAGTTGATCGCGGACTACAACGACGGCAGCGTCAACATCGACGAGTACCTGCGCCGCCTGATCGCGTTGTCCGGAACGCTGACTGCCGAGGAGGAGCGCGCTGTTCGGGAGGGCATGACCGAGGAAGAGCTCGCGATCTTCGACCTGCTCACTCAACCCGAGCCCGAGCTCACCGACGAGGAGCGCCAGGTCGTCAAGGCGAGTGCCAAGACCTTGCTGGAGCACCTGCACGAGAAGCTCGTCCAAGACTGGCGCCGCAAGGTCGACGTCACCAACGATGTCGACAGCACCATCCGCCGAGTCCTCGACGCGGGGCTTCCGGAGACGCCCTATACACCGGACATTTTCCACACGAAGGTCCAGCTCGTCTTCGATCATGTCCTCACGTCGTACGGCGACAACGGTGAGAGTGTTTACGATCCGCCGCGGGTTGAGGTCGGCTTCCGCGAAGGTGTCGCCGTCGATATGGGCGCGCCGCTCGATGTGGACAAGATCGCCGACGATGTCGTGGCTCGGATTCATGCCGACCCCGACTTCGCTGCGCATGTGGCTGCGCAGTTGGCTCACGGCGATGCGTCGAACCACGGATGATAGATCTCGAGCCAGCACTCTTCTCGCGGTTGCTGGGCACGGTCGCAGCGCACCTGGGCGGGGCCCGCGTCCTCAGCATCTTGGACGATGCAGAGTTGGCGGGTCACCTCGTGGGCTCGCTTCCCGTAACCGCCATGCCGACTCTTATTCGCGCGCTGAAGGAGTCTGATTCCTTTCCTGAGGTCTCGTTCGTGCTCCCGCCCTGGGGATCGCGGCCCGACCGGCGCTGGGAGGTCGAGCATCCGCCGGCCAAGCCGTTTGGCTTGATCGTCCCAGCGGGGGAGTTGAGGATGAGCTTGCCGGGGCGGCTCATCAACCTCGGAGAGCCGACGATCGTTGTAGAGGGCTCCCTGCCAGCCGCCGGAGGTTTCCGACGCCCGCTCGCTGTGGCATTGGTCGTGGTTGATCCCAGCCCGCCAGAAGGGGCGCTGGTTACCCGGTTCTTCCGGGCGCCAAGTGGTCTCGGGATTGAGGCTGCGTGCGCTGAGTTGTCCGATCTGCTCTCGCGCGCCGGTGGCCGAACCGAGAACGGGTTTGTCCATCGCAGCGAGTCCCTCTCCCGCGAGTCGCTCAGATATGAGGATCACGATCCTCGGGTTGCGGCGGAGGAGGACGATCTCTCCGACTTCGGCGAGGGCGGAACTGTCGGCGACATCTTCGACGTTCTGATCCCGCGCCCGCCCATGCGCAGGCCAGGAATTGAGATCGAAGAACTCGACGAGACGGTCCGCGTCATCCGAGCCCGTGATCTGTCGCTCGCAGGCGAACTCCTACCCATCGACGTTGATGTGGACGAGGCTAGGCGCCCACCTCGAATTGGCGTGGAGCTTCAGCCGGGTGACTTCGTGATGCGAGAGATCGAACGGCCTGACCGGCGTGGCAAACCCGTCGAGATCGAGGAAGCGGACCTACCCGCGGCGGCCGGCCTGAATCTGATTGTTCTCCGGCCAAAGGCGCTCCTCGAGCCCGAGGTCTCCGAGTTCTACCGTCTCTATTTGGCGTCCGAGCGCTCCCGCGTCGTCATGAGGCCGTCGCGAATGGGCGATCATGTTCGGCTCGTAGGGATCCGGAGATGCCCGCTGCCAGTGCCGGACGCAGACCTGGTCGATGCCTTGCGCTCGATCCGTCGGGCACAAGGTGCGCTGAAGGAGTGGACGGACGAAGGTGTCGGTCTCACAAGCCGCGCATTCGAAGGATCGGCAGGTGACGCTAGGCGGACTCTGATCGAGACTGGGCGTGAACTCCGACTGCGAGTCGAGGCCGCGGCGCAGATCGGAAGTCTCGACCATCGAATTGCGAACTTCTACCCGTATCCGATCGCTCACAAGTGGCGCCTGGTGCGAGTTGCCGAGAGTGCGGGTGACGCGTCGCGGACGTACGGCGCGATCCTCGAGTGCTTCGAGGCGACCGTCGTTTTCGGCGCTGCCCTCGCGTTGGCCTGTGCGCACGTCAACCGCCTAGAGGTCGGTGCGATGGCGGAGGTGCGCAAGAAGCTCACACACGGCGGTGGCTTGAGCGTCGGAGATTGGGTCAACATCCTCAAGATCGTGGCGTCCAGCAAGCCGTTCAAGCGGCTCAATCCTGATGCTCCGCTGGCGGTTGTCCGCGAACTGCTTCCCGAGGGCTCAGTGGTGGCACGAGCGCAGGAGCGACTTTCCGAGCGTCGCAACTCCGAGAGTCACCAGCGCAAGGTCGATGAACTGGACCTGCGGGGTGCGGTCGAGGAGGCGCGGACCGATCTGGAACTCATCCTGAGCAACGCCGGCTTCTTGGCCGATCTCCCCGTGTACCAAGTCCGGTCCATTCGATGGGACTCGTTTGAGGGCGTCGGTCAGGCTGTGGTGGAGGTACTCCGAGGCGACCACCCAGTGCCGACACCGGACACGATCACCCACAAGCAGATGGACCTTGAGAAGGACAGTCTCTACGTCCGTGACCTCTCGGGTGACCTGATCCTGCTCCGACCGTTCTTGATGCGCTTGCAATGCCCGCGTTGCCGGTCTTGGTCAACCTTCCATCCGGATCGGCGCCACCATGGGCAACTTGAGTTGAAGGCCGTTGACCACGCCCACTCGATCGACGGGTCGCCCTACGAGCGGGTTCTCGCTCGGGTGGGCTATCTGGAGCCCGAAGTCCCTGCCGTGGAACGGCCCGGGGGTAGAGGGTGAGCGGTGAGCGAATCGCACGGGCCTGCTGGTGGTGCGGGGCACCAGCCGACTCGCGGGAACACAAGTTCAAGCGCAGCGATCTGACGGCGGCCTTTGGTGAAGGCGCATGGGTGAATCGGAGCGTCGCGCACGGACGCGGACGCGGACGCGAAGAGCGCATAAGCTATCCGAACGCCGCGCGGTCGAGCAGCCTCAAATTTGAGCCAGTCATGTGCAGCCACTGCAACTCCGTCCGGAGTCAGCCAGCTGACGGCGCCTACGACCAATTCGCGGCGTTCATCCGCGATAACGGCGACGACCTCTACGACTCCGCGGTTCTCGACTGGAGCACGATCTTTCCTGAGTCATGGGCAGTCGGGAGGGATCAAGTCGTCCGCTATTGGGTGAAGCACATCGCCTGCCGCCTGGCGGAGCGCGAGATTCAGGTTCTGCCCGCCTTGATCGAGTTCATGAACGGGACAGGCCCGATGGCCAACCTTCGACTCGCCATGGAGATCCGGCGCGACTTCGTTCGATTGCAGCGCGACGACGCAGCCGAGTATGGCGACCAGACTCGTGCTCTCTGGATGGGCGATCTAATCGGCTGGTCGAGTCGCAGCACTGGGCGGTTCGAGGGAGCGTCGAGCCACTGGGGCATTGACGCACTCTTCGTAACGTGGGAGTACTCCGTCGACGATCCCCTCGGGTCTACGAACTTCGGCGAGCGGGTGAACGTCATCCCCGACGGAGCCGGCGAGGCCGAACCCCAGCCTTAGTCCGCAAGAAGTCCGCAAGACGTTCGATTTCGTTCGATCCCGACCAACGCAGCCGTTCGTTGCCGTCGCGACGTTCCTGCAGGTCAGCGGCACCTGTCGACGAGATCCAACGGCGACCACGAACCGCCGGATGCCGCCAGATTGCTTCCCCTGGTACTACTGACCGTCCCGTTTGTGCGGCTGGTTGGTGTCACCTGGTGACACCAACCAGCCGCGCAAAGAGCTCCGGAGGGCACCAGGCAAGCCAGCCATCCGATGGTCGCGGTGGATCCGAGTCACCAGGTGACCCATGTCCACCGCAACTCGCGGACTGCGGGCGACCTCAGGAGAAGAGCGCGCGTACGTCCTCGGCGTCGATGCCGCCGCCCACCGCACCCTCGCCGCTGAAGACGGAGGCGAAGAGGTCGGCCTTGCGCTGCTTCAGCGCCATCACCTTCTCCTCGATCGTGCCGGCGGAGACCATCCGGTAGACCATCACGTGGCGCTCCTGGCCGATGCGGTGCGCCCGGTCGACGGCCTGGTTCTCGGCGGCCGGGTTCCACCACGGGTCGAGCACGAAGACGTAGTCTGCCTCGGTGAGCGTCAGGCCCACGCCGCCGGCCTTGAGGCTGATCAGGAAGGCGTCACCCTCCCCCGACTTGAACGCCTCGATCTCCTCCCCGCGGCGCCGGGTCGCACCATCCAGGTAGCGCACGGTCAGCCCCTCGGCCTCGAGCCGGCGCCGCGCCCGCTTCAGGAAGCTCGTGAACTGGCTGAAGACCAGCGCCCGGTGTCCTTCGGCGGCGAGCTCGACGAGGTGGTCGACGAGCACGTCGAGCTTGGCCGAACCGACGGCCTCGTGCTCCTCGTCGATCAGCGCCGGGTCGAGGCTGAGCTGCCGCAGGCGGGTCAGGGCGCTGAAGATCGCCATCCGGTTGCCGTCGAAGTCGTCGACCAGCCCGAGGATCGCCTGCCGCTCCCGCTGCAGCCAGGTGTCATAGAGCCGCTGGTGCTCCGGCCCGAGCGGCACGGTCAGCACCTGCTCCTGCTTCGGCGGCAGGTCGGCGGCGACGAGGTCCTTGGTGCGGCGCAGCACGAAGGGGCGTACGCGTCGCCGGAAACGCTCCAGCGCCTCGGTGTCCCCGCGCTTCTCGACCGGCGCCACCACCTGCTCCTGGAAGGCCGTGGGCCACGGGTAGAGCCCGGGGGCAACCACCGACAGCAGCGCCCACATCTCCATCAGCCGGTTCTCGAACGGCGTGCCCGTCACGGCCAGCCGGAAGGGCGCATCGAGCCGCCGGATCGCCTGGTAGGTCTTGCTCTGGTGGTTCTTGATCGCCTGCGCCTCGTCGAGCACCAGGCCACCCCACTCGAGGTCGGTATAGGCGTCGGCGTCGAGCCGGAAGAGGGTGTAGGAGGTGACCACCACGTCGGCGCCCCTGACGACGTCGGCGAGTGGTTGCGTACGCCGCGCGCCTGAGGCCTCCACGACCCGCACCGTGAGCCCGGGCGTGTGGCGCGCCGCCTCGCTCGCCCACGCGGAGACCACGCTGGTCGGCGCCACCACCAGGAACGGCGCCGCCCCGTGGGCCCGCGCGTGGCTGATGGTGGCCAGCGTCTGCAGGGTCTTGCCCAGCCCCATGTCGTCGGCAAGGATCCCGCCCAGCCCGAGCTGCCAGAGGTGGACCAGCCACCGGATGCCGTCGAGCTGGTAGGGCCGCGGAGTCGAGACCAGCCCGACCGGGTCGACGTGGGGCAGCGTCTCGTGGCCGATCAGCGCCTGCGCCGCCTCCACCCACCGCGCCGCCTGCGTGTCGACCACCCCCAGCTCGGCCAGCTCGGCCCACATGCCCAGGTCCCGCTCCCCGACCCGCAGCTCGTCGCCCCGACCGTCGCGGATCTGCGAGGCGGCGGCCACCAGCTCGGCCAACCGCCGGAACTCCGGACGGTCGGTGGCCAGGTGCAGCCCACTGGACAGCACGAGTCGCGGCTCACCGACCGTCAACGCCTCCAGCAGGTCGGTCAGGGGCACCTGCTCGCCCTCGACGTCGATCACCACGCGCAGGTCGAGCCAGTCGGTCGACGCCTCCGGCTCCTCCTCGGGCGCGACGAACTCGATCGTCGGCGCCGCGACCGCCTCGCGGAAGTCGGGGCGTACGCCCGTCTCCACGACGTCGACGTGCTCGTCGGCGACCAGCAACGGCAGGTCGTCCGTCACGAACTCGAGCGCCCGGCTTCCGCTGAAGGTCCGCTCGGGTTGCAGGTCGGCCCATCCCGCCACGGCCGCCAGCAGGTCACGCTCGAGGTGCGGGCGGCGCAGGGCCGGGGCCCGCTCGTCGCTGCCCAGCACGAAGACGGTCTCGTCGTAGCGCCACCGCCACACCACCTCGACCGTCGTGCCCTGCCAGGCCACGAGCGCCTCCAGGCGCGGCGGCACCTCCGCGGGCAGCTCCACCGAGCCGTCGGAGGAGGTGACGGGCAGCTGCTGGCGCAGTCGCGGCAGGTAGTCGGACTCGAAGGCGGCGCGGTCCGCGGCCGGCACCTCGAGGACTCCCCTGCGCTCTCGCAGCCGCACCACCGACTCCGGCAGCCGGCGACGCAGCGGGGCCAGCACCAGGCGCAGCTTCGGGTAGCGCGCTCCCGAGTGGGGCCGGGTCGGGGAGAGGATTGCCGCGGAGTGCGGCTGGCGCCCCAGGAGCAGCAGGTCGTCACCGGTGACGAACCGGCCTTCGTGCTCGACGCCGACCCGCAGGCGGGTGCCGTCGGCCGTGTCCACCACGTCGACGACGGCCTCCACCGACTCACCGAGCTCGACGCTGGAGACGCGCTCCCCGCCGAGCAGCTCGATGCCGGCCTCCTGCGCCTCGAGCAGCAGGCTCCACCACTGAGGTCCGATCGTGGTCAGGTCGATGACGTCCCGCGGGGCCGAGCCGGGCAGCGCCCGCACGATCCGGTGCAGCACCGCCAGCTGCTCGAGGTCGTGGGCCTCGTCGTGGTGCGGCGTCTCCGCACTCGCCCAGGTGATCCCCGTCTTGATCCAGTTGTCGCGCGCCCCCTCCCGCATCGGGCGCAGCCACAACCGCTGACCGGGCTCCACGTGCGAGCGGTAGGGCCGTCTGGTCGGCACGGGGATCTCGAACTGCAACGCCAACCTGCGCCGGGTCGCGGGCGGCGGTGACGCCTTCTCCAGCGGCTCCAGCACGGCGTCGAGGCTGCGTCGCCACTCCGGGATCGCCACGACCGGGCGCAGCGACCGACGTGAGCGCACCTCCTGCAGCACCGCGACCGCGTGCTTGCAGTTGGTGGCAACGGGGCAGTCGCACCGTCCGGTGATGCCGCGCTCGTCGACCCGCACCTCGACGCGGTAGGGCAGCTGCCGGGCGCCCGAGACAAGGCCGACGGCCTGGAGCGTGCCCTCCTCGGAGTCGTCGACCTGGAGGGTCAGCACGCGGCGAGCCGCGGCGTACGCCCGCCCTCGCATGACGCTGCCGGGGTCGAACGCAGCGAAGAGCGCCGCATCGCTGATCGTCACCCCTCGCACGACGTCAAGGCTGCCACAGGGTCTGCACCCCCGCCTGATCCGTGCACAGCCGAAGACGGGCCACTACGGCGGAAGTTCGGGCCCAGGAGACCGATTCCGGCCCCATCTCGGGCGAACTTCCGCCACTGTGGTCCTGAGGGGACCACTGACCATGACCGACGACATCTCGTACGCAGCCCTGGCCGGCGTGCCGGCCGATACCCTGCATGCCCTCCTCACCGCGCATGCAGCGACGGCGCTGGCCGAGCACCAGGACCCCGGATGGCCCCGGGACCGGGCCCTGCTCGACGCGGTCGATGCCGCCCTGGCCGAGGCAGCAGCCCTGGCCGATCCAACCGGGGACGGGTCAGCACCGACCTCGACGGCTCGACCCCGGTGGCTCGACGGAATCGTCGCCCGGGAGCTCGCCACGCTGTCGACCCACTTCTGGGCGACAGAGCGGTTCCGACGGGTGCGGCTCCTGGAGCGCCTCGGCCTGGTCACCCTCACGCCGGACGACACCTACGTGTTGGCGATGGTCAGCGGCCTCGGTCCGGACGCCGCCGAAGTGCTGCGAGAGGACCCCGAGCTCGTCGAGCGGGCCCTGTGGCGGGTCTTCGAGGTCGAAGGGGGCGGCGAGGTCAGCCTGGCCAACGTCGACAAGTTCGGCGGCGACCAGTGGCGTCGCACCTTCCTCCAGCTGTGCGCTGACGGCACGCTCGACCGGGCGCGGGTGCTCGACGCGTGCCTGAGCGTGCTCACCCGCGACTTCTCGGCCTACCGGGCGGGGTGGTTCTCCCGGACCCATCTCGCGCTCGTCCCGACCGACGACGAGCTCACCCGCGCGCAGGGGACGCTGCGTCGCCTGCTCGGCGCGGAAGTTCCGGCCACGGTCGCGTTCGCGGTGAAACTCCTGTCGCGGATCCGGAAAACGGGGGACCTGGCCGCCGAGGAGACGCTGGACGCCCTGCCGCCGGCCACGCTGGTGAAGACCAAGGGCACGGCCCTGGCCGCACTGCGGTTGGCCCAGCGGCTGCTGACCGACCACCCGGAGATGGGCACGCGGACAACTCTGGTCGCCCGAACAGCCTTGGGCCACCCCGACGCCGACGTGCAGCGCGCGGCCGCCCTCCTGCTCACGGCGTGCGGCGAGAGCGACACCGTCACTGCAGCCGCCGACGACCTCGACCCCCGCGCCCGCGCCGACCTGGGCCTCGGCGTCGAGGTGGTCGCCACACCCGATGCGCCACGGGTCCAGCGGTTGCTGCCACCGGCCGACCCGGTCAGGGCCGCCGACCTCGCCGACCGGACCGCCGGCCTCCTCGAGGACGCCTCTGACGCCCGGGAGGTCGAAGCCGTGCTCGCCGCACTCGTCTCCCCGGACGCCGCCGAGGCCCTCGCGCCGCTGCGCAAACGGGCCCGCACGGTGGCGGGCCGAGGGTCTCGCACCCCGCACGGCGCGGCCTGGCTGCCCGGGCAGGTCGCCCGCCTCGTGCTCGACCTCCTGGGCGAGCCGGTGGAGCCCGCCACCCCCGACACCGCGCCGCAGCGCTTCGTCGTCCAACGGTTGCTGGAGGTGTCCGCCCTCCACTCCTCCCTGACCGCGCCGCTGCTGGCGACCCCCGACCTGCCCGGAGGCTGGGTCAGCCCGGAGACGCTGGCCCGACGACTGGCCAACCAACCGCACCCCCGCCACCACGACCTGGTCGCGGCTCTGCTGCGACTCGCGCCGGAGGGCCGCGCGGAGGCGCTCGCTGCCGGCAGCGACCTCCCCCCGGCTGTCCGGTTCGCCCTCGGCGACCCGCCGGGCAACTCCTGCGACCAGCGTCCGGGGCCGGCGGCCTGGTGGCGGGCCGCCGAGCGCTCGCGGGCGGCGTACGCCCCCGACGAGCTGCCGACCCTGGACTCGCAGGTGCGCTCCTTCACCTGGGAGGAGGGTGGGCAGCAACGCCGGGGTTGGTACGCCCGGTTCACGGTCGCGACGGCTCCCGCGCTCGCCGCGCGGGCCGACGGCGCAGCCGACGATGACCCGACGACGGTGGCGCTCCCTGTCCCCGAGCACGGGTTCGCGACCCGGGTCGGCGGGTGCACCGGCGACTGGATCCCCACGCTGGCGGCGCTCTGGCCCCAGGACGCGGAGCACTTCCTGACGCTCACCTGCTTGCCGGTGCTGCAGGCTCCGGACGGCCAGGTGGACCACGACGTGCCCCGCACCCTCGACGCGTTGGCGCAGCACCCGGGTCGTCTGGGTCCGCTGGCGGCAGCCGCCTTGGCTGCCGGGCTCTCGGCGGGGATCCGGCAGCACCGGCTGCACGCCAGTGACGCCTTCGTCGACCTGGCCCCCTCCGGGCGCATCGGTCTGCCGGAGGTGGCAGACGTGATGGCGCGGCACGCTCCGGCGTGGCCCGCGACCCGCTGGGCTCAGTCGTTGGGTGATGTCGCCGAAGCTCCGGGCGGCGCCGGCGCGGTGGTGGACCTGCTCACCCTCCTGCTGCCCCGCCTGCCCGCGGACCACCGAGGGGTCGGAGCCCTGCTCGACCTGCTGCGGAGTCTGCTGCTCCGCAGTGGTCGGCAGGTGGACGACCCGGAGCTGACGAAGTGGCTGGCGACCTTCTCCGGGAGCTCGGCCGCGGCCCGGAGCGCCCGCCAGCTGCGGGAAGGTGTCCGACCGTGACGGCCGCCGTGCTCGAGCAGGGCTACACCTACCTGCGCCCCTCCGCGGTGCGGGTCGTCGACGGCGCGGCTGACCTGGTGCTCTCCACCAGCGGCGGACGGTCGTCGGCCGCACCGGTGGCGCACCCGGTCTTCTTCGACGGCCTCCTGCGCCACCCGGAGCAGGCGGCCGCTGCCCTGCTGGCCGTCGCCCGGGTGGCCCGCACCCGTTTCTGGACGCCCCCGGGGATGCTCGCCGCGATCCTGCGGGCCGCCGATCCGGTGGTCACCAGCAACGGCGACCGGCTGCGGTTCGAGAGCTTCTCGGCGTGCTGCGGGGTCCACGCCCGGTTCGACGCCCTGCCCGGCAGCCTCGACGGCAGGATGCTGGGCACGGGCACCACCAACGTCGACTTCAACGCGCCGATGCGCGACGCCCTGGCGCGGGTCGGTGGCGGGCAGCAGCTCCACCTGCAGGTCGGCGAGGACGTCGTGGTGCGGACGTCCGAGGCCGAGGTCGTGGAGGAGAAGGTGCCGCTGCCCGAGCGGTGGCTGCGCGGCTTCGCGGAGGTGCAACTCGCCTCGGCTGCCACGGAACCCGCGTTCGAGGTGGCCGCGACACAGGCCCGCCGGTTGTTCCGTGACCTGCCGACCTCGAGCGGCCGCGCTCCGGTCTGGGTGGTCCCGGCCGGCGGTGGGTTACGTCTGACGACCCGACCCACGCCCGAGGGGGTGCCGCTCGGCGGAGCGCACCGGCTCGCACCGCTGGGGCCGCTGTTGCGTTTCGCCCGGACGCTGCGCGCCCACACCGGTGGGCACGACCCGAGAGGCGCCGCCAGCGTCTGGGAGCTGGAGCTCGAGGACGCGCGCCTGGTGCTCACCCTGAGCCCCGCGCCGAACCGCGGGTTCTCCGGGGAGGGCCGAGTGCTGTGGGACCTCGCGAGCGAGGGGGCGGCCCGGGACGCCGACCTCGTCTCCGCGCTGCTCGCCTTCGAGCCGCGGATCGACGTCGACCGACTGGCGGTCGACGCCGCGATCTCCCCCGACCGCGTACGCCGCGCGCTGGGCTGGCTCGCCGCCGCCGGGAGGGTGGGGCACGACGTGGCCGAGGGGGCGTACTTCCACCGGGAGCTGCCCTACGACGCCGACCGCCTGGTGGCCCAGCACCCGCGACTGCGCGACGCTGCCGGTCTGGTGGCAGACGGTGCGGTCCGTCTCGACGGGGACCGGGCCCTCGTGCACAGCGGCGGCAGCGACCACGTCGTGAGCCGCACGGTCGAGGGCGACCGGTGCACCTGCCCGTGGTGGGCCAGGCATGGCGGCAGCCGCGGGCCCTGCAAGCACGTGCTGGCCGTGCAGCTCGCGACGAGCGCGACCCCCGGACCCACCCGGTGACGAATCCCGAAGACCCGGCACGACTCAGTCGATGCGCTCGCCGTCGCAGTCGAGGTGGCGGGTGACCTCGACGCCGTCGTCCTTGACGGCTACGGTCCGCACGCACGTCGGGGTGCCGTCGACCGTGCCGGGCTCGACCCAGGTCGACAACCACATCTCGTCGTCGTCGACCAGCTCCTCGGGCCCCACGGACTGCAGGCGGTCAAGGTCGACCAGCGCGCCGTCGGCGGTGACCTCCTTGCGGCGCAACCAGCTGCCCAGCTCTGCGTCGTAGACGACCTCGAAGGCGCCCGTCGACGACTCCTCGCTCGACACCACCACGCGTGCGCGGCCGTTGTCGCGCAACCGCACGGAGTGGACCTTCGTGGTGTCGAACGCGAGGTTCGTGGCCGCGGACAGCTCGGCGAGGTTGACCATGGAGGTCGGCCCCGGTGTCCACTCGCCCTCGTCCCAGGCCTCACCGCCCCCAGAGCTGAGGCTGCTCAGGCCGACGACCCCGATCACGGCGACCAGCCCGATCGAGCCGAGCCGGGCCAACGCCTTGGTGGGGCCCACCTCGTCGGCCGTGGCGGCTGGGAAAAGAGGGCGTCGCTCCGGGAGCGGATCCGGGGCGGGCGCAACGAGCGGCGGCACCGTCGGACGCCATGCGAATCCTCCCGGCCCCTGGAGGTCGGTGACCTCGCGCTCGATGTCGGCCACGGTGGCCGCGCGCAGCACGCGTCCCACGCGCTCGTCGTGCTCCTCGCGGGTCAGCTGGCCGTCGACCCACGCTTCCTGGATGAACTCCACCGCCAGGTCGCGGTCGGCGTCCCGCGCCCGCTTCGTGCTTGCCCCCACGCCAACAGCCTAGTCGCGCGCGGACAGCACGCGAGGGCGTACGCCGGACGCCGGACGCCGGCCCCCGGCAGGATGGTGACGTGCCCCCGACCGCGACGCCCGCCCCGACGCCCGACGACGTGCGTCGCGCCGTCGCCGCGCACGCCGACCCGGTGGACGCCGAGAACCTCGCCCGCTTCTTCCAGACCCACCCCGGCGGCTACGGCGAGGGCGATGCCTTCCTCGGGGTGCGGGTGCCGGCGCTGCGGGCTGTCGCGAAGGCCTACGTGGACCTGCCGCCCGCGGACATCCGTGAGCTGCTCGACGACCCTTGGCACGAGCACCGGATGGTGGCGCTGCTCATCGCGGTCACCGCCTTCAGGCGCGCCGGGAGGGTCCGCACCGCTGACCCCGAACTGCGCCAGGCGCTGCACGCGACCTACCTGGAGGCGGTGCTCGCGGGTCGGGTGGACAACTGGGACCTCGTCGACTGCTCGGCGGAGTGGCTCGTCGGCGAGCACCTGCGTACGACCTCGCGGGACACCGCGCTCGTCGAGCGGCTGACCGCGGAGACCGACCTGTGGCGGCGGCGGGTGGGGATCATGGCGACCTTCGCCTGGACGAAGGCCGGCGATCCGGCACCGGCGCTGACTGCGGCCGCCGCCGTGCTCGACGACCGGCGCGACCTCGTGCAGAAGGCGGCAGGGTGGATGCTGCGCGAGGTCGGCAAGCGGGTCGACCGACAGGTACTGCTCGACTTCCTCGAGGCGCACGCCGCAGAGATGGGGCGCACGGCGCTCTCCTACGCCACCGAGCACCTGGCGCCCGAGGTCCGCGCCCGGCTGCGTGCCCTCTGAGTCACCACCACGTCGGAGACTCGGCGACATCTCCCCTCCGGCGCGGCAATCCGGCGCGAGTCTCCGACATGGTGGCGACCGATCGCCCCCGGGGCAGCCAGAGGGAGTACAGAATGGGAGGACCATCCGAAGGGGAGTGCATGAACGTCGTCGTGCTGACCGGTGCCGGCATCTCCGCGGAGTCGGGGGTCCCGACCTTCCGCGACAGCGATGGGTTGTGGGAGGGCCACGACGTCATGGAGGTTGCCAGCCCCGAGGGCTTCCGCCACAACCCGTCGCTGGTGCAACGGTTCTACGACCTGCGCCGCGCCCACCTGGCGAAGGTGCGGCCCAACGCCGCCCACCAGGCGCTGGCCCGACTCGAGCGGAGCCTGGGTGACGACCTGCTGGTGATCACCCAGAACGTCGACGACCTGCACGAGCGCGCCGGTTCCCGCAACGTCCTGCACATGCACGGCGAGCTCCGCTCCGCACTCTGCCTCGCCTGTGGCGAGAGGTTCCCGTGGGAGCGCGACCTGGCCCACGCCCCGCCCTGCCCCGGCTGCACGTCGGCGAGCCTGCGGCCCGACGTGGTCTGGTTCGGCGAGATGCCCTACCGCATGGACGAGGCGTTGTACGCCCTGCAACAGGCCGACCTCTTCGTCGCCGTCGGCACCTCGGCGCAGGTGCAGCCCGCCGCCGCGTTCGTGCACTGGGCCGCGGAGCAGGGAGCCCGCACGATGGAGATCAACCTGGCCTCCACCCTCTCCAGCGACGACTTCGACGAGTCACGGCAGGGGCCCGCCGGCGAGCTGGTGCCGCGGTGGGTGGACGAGCTTCTCAGGAGCCGCTGACCCCGTTGTGACTGGCCTCGACCCGCAGGCCGGGTCGCGGCAGGATGACGGTGAAGGTGGTGCCCTCGCCGAGCGTGGAGGTGAAGCTGATCCGGCCGCCGTGGCGTTGCACGATGCGCCGCACGATGGGCAGACCGAGTCCGGTGCCGGGTCGCTCCAGCGCGTTGGTGTTGGTGGAGCGGAAGAACTCCTCGAAGAGCACGGTCTGGTCGGCGTCGGAGACGCCGATGCCCTCGTCGCGCACGGAGAGGACGACGGCGCCCGCGTCACCCGTCAGCGCGACGGTCACCCACTCACCGGGGTCGGAGTACTTGATGGCGTTGGAGAGCAGGTTGGTGACCACCCGGGACAGCTCGGTCCGGTCGCCCTCGACGACGTAGGGACCGCCATCGACCTGCACCCGGACGGGGATCTCGCGGCGGCTGGCGTCCAGCTCGGCCAGCTCCACCGCCTCGGTGACGACCTCCGCGAGGTCGACGGGCCCGGTGGTGCGGGGCGTGTCGGAGGCGTCGAGCCGGTTCAGGGTCAGCAGGTCCTCCGAGAGCACGTCCAGCCGGTTGGCCGCGCGCCGCATCGCGAGCAGCGATCGCAGCCAGGGGTCCGGGACGTCCTCCTGCTCCTCGAGGAGCTCCAGGTGCCCCATGATGACGCCGAGCGGGTTGCGCAGCTCGTGCGTGACGGTGGAGACCATCTGGTTGCGGTAGCGATCGAGTCGGCGCAGCTCGTCGACCCAGGCCTGCTCCCGCTCGTGGTCACGGGCGTTCATCACGGCGTGGGCCAGGTCGTGCCCGACCTCGACAGCAGCCCGGCTGTCGCTCTCGCTCCACAGCTGGTGGCCGGGCGGGCGTTGGATGACCAGCATGCCGAAGTAGGCGTCGAGGGTGCCGACGGGCACGAGGACCGACATGCCCGCCCCCCGCTGCTGCATGGTCGCGGCGAGCTCCTCCTGCACCGGGGCGAGGTGGCCGCCGTCGCCCCAGGCGTGGTCGGGCTCCACGATGACGACCGACTGCCTGCGCCACGCGTGGTCCACGGCGGACGCCACCGCGGTGACGACCTCGCCCGACGGCCGAGAGGTGTTCCGCGGGGCGAGGCCCCGCTGCGGCTGGAGGTGGACCTGCACGTCGGTCGCGCGGAACCCCTCGCGGAGCTGCTCGCTGGCCAGCTGCAGCAACTCGTGGATGGTGACCTCCGACCCGGCCTGCCGGATCACTTGGCGGGCCGCTGCGGCCAACCGTGCGCTCTGGGCGAACTCCTCGCGCTCGATGGCCGTCAGGACCGCACGTGAGGTGACACGGAGCTCGTCGGCCAAGGCGGTCAGCTCGGTCTCGCTCGGACGGCGCCCGTTGACCGGCCGGTCGAGGTGCAGGAGCCCGCGCAGCTCCCCCTGACCGTCGCAGAGGCGTACGACCAAGAGGTCCTGACTGCGCCAGGTGTTGCGCTGCGGCGGCACCCCTTCCTTGCGGTAGCCGAAGCGCTCGAGCACCTGGGTGGCGTCGGCGGTGAGCTGCTCGGCAGTCACGAAGATCAGGTTCTCGTGCTGCGAACCGCACGCCAGTATCGGCTGGATCGAGTCGAGGGAGAAAGTGATGCCGAGGCGCCGGTCAGGCACCTGCGCTGACCCGTGCACGGCCACCAGCTCCAGCACCTGGTCGGCCCGCAGCACGTGGACGGCGCAGAACGCGAAACCGGCGCGGTCGGCGATGTCGCGCGCGAACTCGCTGACGGCGTCGCGGTCGGCGTCCGTGCCCCACCGCGTGCCGTCCCTCGGCTGCGGCACCGGCGTGACCCTCTGCCGTTCCGTGTGCTCCCCCATCAGGCTCACTCTGCCAGTCTTCACCCTCGGGCGGGAGTCCGACAGTGGGTCGAGGCTTCGTTCCGTGGGCAAAAAGTCGTTACCCTTGAGTACATGACGCGCGAGATCTACAACGAGGACCACGAGGCCTTCCGGGCCTCCGTCAAGGAGTTCCTGGACCGAGAGGTCGTTCCGCACCTCGACACCTACCTGGACAACCACGGTCTCAACCGTGAGTTCTGGCTGGCTGCCGGGCGCGCGGGTCTGCTGGGCCTGGAGATCCCCGAGGAGTTCGGCGGCTCCGAGGCCGGTGACTACCGCTTCAACGCCGTGCTCACCGAGGAGCTCGCCAAGGTCAACATGACCCTCCCGTCGTGCGTGGGCATCCACGCCGACATCACCGCCCCCTACCTGGTGCACCTGACCAACGAGGAGCAGCGCAAGCGCTGGCTGCCGGGCGTGGCCAGCGGCGAGATCCTGCTCGCCATCGGCATGACCGAGCCCGGCGGCGGCTCCGACCTCGCCAACCTGAAGACCACCGCGGTCAAGGACGGCGACGGCTGGATCCTCAACGGCTCCAAGACCTTCATCACCAACGGCGGTTCGGCCGACATCGTCGTCGTGGCGGCCCGCACCGCTCCCGAGAAGAAGGCAAAGGGCATCTCGCTCTTCGCCGTCGACACGAAGTCGGAGGGCTTCTCCGTCGGCCGCGTGCTCGACAAGGTCGGCCAGGACGACTCCGACACCGCCGAGCTCGCCTTCGACAACGTGCGGGTCTCCGACGACGACCTGGTCGGCCCGCTCGACACCGGCTTCATCTCGATGATGCAGTTCCTGCCGCAGGAGCGCCTCGGCACCGCGATCACCGGCGTCGCGCACGCCAAGCAGATCCTCGAGGAGACGATCCAGTACGCGAAGGACCGCGTCGCCTTCGGCCAGCCGATCGGCAAGTTCCAGAACACCCAGTTCCTCCTCGCCGACCTGCAGACCCGCATCGACGTGACCGAGGCCTTCGTCGACCAGTGCGTGATGAAGCACAACGAGAAGCGCCTCACCGCGATCGACGCCGCCAAGGCGAAGTGGTGGGCCACCCAGGTGCAGTCGGAGGTCCTCGACCACTGCCTGCAGATCCACGGCGGCTACGGCTACATGAACGAGTACCGCGTGGCCCGCGCCTGGCGCGACGCCCGCGTGACGAAGATCTGGGCCGGCTCCAACGAGATCATGAAGATGCTCATCGCCCGGGACCTGGGTCTCTGAGCACGGAGTGAGGGAGGGCGCCCCGCGAGGAACGAGCGGGAGTGCCCGACCGAGCGGAGGCGAAGAGCCCCCTTCAGGACGGTCTCCGAGCAGGACCCCCGTACGCCTGGCGTACGGGGGTCCTGTCGTCTCCATCACGCCCGGGTGCCGAGACGTGCCGGAGGCTGTCGGTGGCTCGTGTTTGTCTGGGCTCGGCCCACCCACCCCACGGAGGAAGTGCGATGTCTCGGAGCAGCACCCGCCTGTCGTCCGCCAGCCGTTGGGCGTGCGGCGTGGTGGCCGCCATCGTCCTCGCCGGATGCAGCAGTGAGGACCTGGCCGTGCCGGGTGACCTCGAGTCGCCGGAGTCGTCTGCGTCCGAGTCGGTGAGCCCGTCGGAGTCACCGACTGAATCCCCCTCGGGGTCGCCCTCGGAGGAACCGTCGACGTCGACGACCGACGTGGGGTGTGAGTCCGAGGGGAAGGGCCGCCCCGGTCCGATGCCCGACCGACCCTCCGTCGTCGAGCTGGGTCGTCTCTCGGGGGGCGAGCCCGACAGGCTGGCCGCGGAGAACTTCGCCCTCTCGGTGGCCCACCTGTTCATCGACGCCCGCGACCCGCGACTCCAGGCATCGGTGATCGACGCGGTGGCCTCTCCGCGCCTGGGTGATGAGGCCCGTGACCGCTTCCTCGACGCCTACGAGGACAACGCCTCGCTCGAGGAGCCGCGCCGCTTCACGGTGGACGCCCAGGTGTGGTTGCGTTCATGCATCGTCGGTCCGACCCCGCGCCCGCGCGAGGTCCGGGTCGAGGTGGCCGGCGTGGTCGCCGACCCCGCTCTGGGCGACTCGTTCCTCACCACCCTGCGCATCGACGTGGTGCGTCGTGACGACCGCTGGGAGGTGCTCGACCTGTTGGGTCCGGAGATGCGCACCCCGGTCGACCCGGAGGTCCAGGGCCTGAAGCCCCTGCTGGAGGGCAACCACTGGCGCCAGGTGGTCAGCGAGCCGGTCGAGGCGCCCGAGCCCGAGGAGTCCGAGGCACCGGACGAGTCGGCCTCTCCCGGGGAGTCGGGCTCCCCGTCCCCCGCCTCCACCTCCGAGGACGCCACTCCTGCGGGGCGCTGAGCCGAGCCTCACCTTCGTTGCGCCGGCCCTGACTGCGGGCCACCATCGAGTCATGGCCTTCACGATCGGTACGGACGAGGATCCGCAGCACTTCCACGACTCGATGACCGGCCGGATGGCCGGTCGCCTCAACTGGTTGCGCGCCGGGGTGCTGGGCGCCAACGACGGCATCATCTCCACCGCGGGTGTCGTCATGGGTGTCGCGGGCGCGACCAGCGACGAGGGCGCAATCCTGCTGGCGGGCGTGGCCGCGCTGACCGCGGGGGCACTGTCGATGGCGGTCGGCGAGTACGTCTCGGTCTCCACCCAGCGCGACTCGGAGAAGTCGATCCTGGCGATGGAGCAGCTCGAGCTCGAGCGGATGCCCGAGACCGAGCAGTCCGAGCTGGCGCGCATGTGGGAGGAGAAGGGCCTGAGCCCGAGCACCGCCGAGCAGGTGGCCGCTGAGCTGACCGCCCACGACGCCCTGGCCGCCCACGCCGAGATCGAGTTCGGCATCGACCCCGACGAGCTGACCAACCCGTGGCACGCCGCGTGGGCGTCGATGATCGCCTTCACCCTCGGCGCCCTCGTGCCCCTGCTGATGATCTCGATGCTGCCAGCCAGCGTGCGCGTCGCGCTGACCGTGGTCGTCGTGGCCTTCGCCCTGCTCGCGACCGGCGCGGTCAGCGCTCACCTCGGCTACAGCCCGAAGGGGCGTGCGATGGCCCGCAACGTGCTCGGCGGCCTGGTGGCCATGGGAGTCACCTACGGGGTGGGCATGCTGTTCGGCGTCACCCTGGGCTGATGCGCTGCTTCGTCGCCGCCCTCCCGCCCGAGCGGGCGCGCGACCACCTCGACGCCTTCCTGGAGCCACGGCGTGCCGCGGCCCCCTTCCGCTGGACCGCGCCCGACCAGGTGCACCTGACGCTGGCCTTCGTCGGCGACCTGACGGAGCGGCGGCTCGACGACCTCGTGGAGCGTCTCGAGCGCGCGGCGGCGCGGCGGCGCGCCGTGCGTACGGCCATCGCCGGCGGCGGCGCCTTCCCGCACGCCGCGGGGGCCAAGGTGCTGTGGGCCGGGCTCGACCTCGACGACGGCGACGCGCTGGAGCTGCGCCGGATGGCCGAGGGCGCGCGGGCGGCGGCCAGCCGGGCCGGGGCCCGGGTCGACGGGCAGCGCTTCCGGCCTCACCTGACGGTGGCCCGTTGCGTGCGCCCCACGGAGGTCACGCCGTGGATCCGCCTGCTCGACGCCTACCGCGGACCGGAGTGGACGATCGACTCCTTCGCGCTGGTGGAGTCCCACCTCGGCGAGGGGCCGCGCGGGCGCCCTCGCCACGAGGTGGTCGCCACCCTCCCCCTCGACTGACACCGCGGGGGCCGGGGGGCCGCCCGCTCCCTCAGCCCGTGGCCAGGCTGCGGTTGTCGATCTCCGGGTAGTGGCGGCGCATCGCGACCTTGCGCTCCAGCTCCTCGATGATGCGAGGCGCGAAGTCGACGTCGTTGAGCTCCTGGGCGCTGCCCAGGCCGCCGGGGCTGAAGACGTTGATCTCCATGAGCTTGTCGCCCACGATGTCGAGGCCGACGAGGAACATGCCGTCGGCGACCAGCTTGGGCCGCACGACCTCCACCATCTCCAGCATCTCGTCGGTGACCGCCACCTTCACGGCCTTGCCGCCGGCCGACATGTTGGAACGGATGTCGCTGCCGGCGCTGGTGCGGCGGAAGGCGGCGTAGGAGCCGTTGACCTCCAGCGGGCGTCCGTTCATCACGAAGAGGCGTACGTCGCCGTTGACCGCGTCGGGCAGGAACTCCTGGGCGACGACGTAGCCGTCACGCGCGATCGCCTCGATGATCTGGTTGAGGTTCGGCGACTCCTTGCGGTCGATGAGGAAGACCCCGGCGCCGCCCGAGCCCTGCAGCGGCTTGAGCACCGCCTTGCCACCCAGCTCGTCGACGAACGCTGAGATCTGCTCCTCGTCGCGCGAGATCAGGGTGCGCGGGCGCACCACCTCGGGGAAGTGCTGGAAGTAGGCCTTCGACAGCGCGTTGGCCAAGCTGGTGGGGTCGTTGACCACCAGGACCCCCAGGCTGGCGATCAGCTGCCCGAAGGCGACACCGGCGTTGTTGGCCCACGGGTTCGAGTCGGCGTCGTCAGCCGGGTCGTTGCGGAGCATCACGACGTCGAACTCCTCGAGGGCGATGAGCTTCTCCATCTCGGGACGCTTGACGTCCTCCATGTGCCGCTTGAGCGAGCGGTAGCTCTTGGCGTCGCCCGCGCTGGCCTTCGCGGTGAGCGTGCCGTCGGGCTGGTAGGAGAAGTCGCCGATGCCCATGAACCACGCCTCGTGACCCATCTGCCGTGCGGTCAGCGCCAACCGGTTCGTCGTGTAGTAGTCCTGCTCGGTCTCGATCGCGTTGACCACGAATCCGATCTTCATGTGCGTCCTTCCACTAGTTGGCTCAGGTCGTGCACGCCTGAGGCCCATCCGAGTCGCTCGGTCGACTTCGGGTCATCCAGGTAGCGCGGCAGCAGGCGGGGCGGCGCGAGCGCGCCGTCCTCGGCGAGCTCCGCGATGAGCGGCAGGTCCTGCAACGAGAACTTGCCCAGCCACAGCAGGTCGAGGTCGCCGTCGTCGGCGAGGTGCTCGAGCAGGTCGACCACGCCGCGCAGGTAGATCGCGTCCTTGGTGGTGCCGCCGGCGCGGTAGACGCGCATCACCGTCGTGAAGGCGCTGCTCTCCGGCACGCCGGCGTCGACGAGCGCTGCGTACGCCTCCGCGAACGACGCGCCGTCGACCATGCGGTGCACGGTGAGCACGCGGTCGGCGAGCTGGCGCAACCGGAAGGGCGTGAGGCCGCCGCAGGCCACCTCGCCGAGCACCGCCAGGCCCTCCTGGGTCTCGTCGTAGCCGGCCAGCCCGGTGCCGAGCACCTTGATCGGCTGGGCCTGACCGTTGACGTGGGTGACGAGGTGGGTGCCCACCTCGTGGTGCAGCAGGGCGGCGGCGCGGTTGCTCTGCACGACGCTCTCGGGGCCGATCAGCAGGGTGTCGCCGGAAACCATGACGCCGTTGACGTCGGGCCGGATCTGGACGTGCATCTCGATGCCGGGCGACTGCTCGCGGTAGTGCGCGATCTCCTCGGTCGCCAGGGCGCAGAAGGCCTCCGCGTCGAGCGGCTCCGCGGTCGGCTCGGGGGACCCGACCCCGGCGAGCACCCGTTCGGCGTGCTCCCGCAGCGAGGGGGCGACGCCGCCGTAGAGCTCCAGGCTCAACGGCAGGAAGTCGTCGGAGTCACGGGCGCAGAGCATCTCCAGCTGGAGCTGGAGCTCACGGTGCTTGGCCCGCAGCAGGTGGGCAAGCGTCCGGTCCTCGACAGTCGTCACGTCGATCGCGGCGAGCTGCTCCTTCAGCACCTCGGGCTCGTCGGCGAGCTCGCGGTAGGTGAAGGTCGGCTCGGTGACATCGCCGGCCAGGAACGCCTGCTTCACGTCGTCACCGTCGACCGGGGTGATGTGCAGCAGGAAGCTGAAGCTCTCCGACACCTGGGCGAGCTGGCGGTCGACCGCGAGGTCGGCGGCGGAGAAGGTCCGGGCGTCGGAGTCGGGGTCGGGGTCGGGGTCGAGGTCACGGAGGGGGGAGTTCACGGCGCACCTCAGGCCAGGTCGGCGAGCGACTTCTCCAGCACCGGCACCGTCGTGGCCAGCGCCTGACGCAACTCGGCGAGGTGGGTCTCGTCGACCTCGCCGGTCCACTCGTCCATCCAGGTCTTCTTGAACTCCAGGGCCAGCACGCAGCCAAGCCCGGGATAGCGCTCGTGCACGAACATCGCCACCGCGCGGCCCTTGAAGGCCACGTTCTCGCGTACGTCCAACGTGTGGCCGCGGACCTCCTGCGCGCCGAGGTGGTCGCAGAAGGCGCGGACCAGGTCGCCGAAGCGCTCGTGGTCGACGCTGCCGGTGCCGACGTTGACCTCGGGGTTGTCCTCGTCGGGCGCGGGCTGGGCGGCGGCGCCGTCGCGGCGGTGGTTGTAGGAGTGCACGTCGAGCAGCACGAAGGGCCCCCGCTCGGCCAGCACGTCGAGGCGGCGGGCGAGGTCGGCGTACACCTCGTCGTAGACCGCGAGGCTGCCCTCGGTCAGCTCCTCGGAGAGCGGCGGGTCGCTCCAGACCTCGAGGCCCCAGCAGTCGTCGGGCTCACGGTAGACGGCCTCCTCGCGGGGCCGGTTGAGGTCGACCTCGAAGCGGGAGCGGCTGGTCAGCATCCGGCTCTCCACGGCCTCGGCGATGCGGTCGGTGTGGGGGTCCTCCTCCCGCAGCCGGGTCTCCTCGTCGAGCACCATCACCTCGGCGATCTCCGGGCGCACGTCATGACCTGCGTGCACCGAGGTCGCCACGACGGGTCCGTCCCAAGGACCCACGAACTTCACCACGTCGTCCATGGACCACCTAGTACCCGCTGACGCCCGAGCGAACCCTCTCCCCTCCGGCTCCCCCGGCCCGGGGACGTCATGCGGAGGGTGCCACCCGGGGCACGCACCGCATGACGCGAACCGCCCACCGCACGGCGCCGATGCGCTTGGATGGCCCCATGACCCGGCCACCCCGCGACGCCTCGGCATCCCGCGTGGAGGTCTCGCGCAACGACGTGTGGGCGGCCGTGGCAGCGGAGCGCCGAGCGCTGGTCGACGACCTGCACCCCTTGGCGCCGCAGCGCTGGGCGACCCCCTCGCTGTGTGAGGGCTGGGACGTGCACGACGTCATCGCCCACCTCGTCGACAGCGCCCACACGACACGGTGGGCCTTCGTGCGGCGCATGGTCCTCGCCCGCGGCGACTTCCACCGCGACAACGCGACGGGCGTACGCCGGTGGCGGGCGGCCGACCCGCGGGTCACGCTCGCGGCCCTCGCCGACGCGATCGACCTGACCCACACCCCTCCGGCGCCGTTGGCGTCTCGGCTGGTGGAGGTCTACGTGCACTCCGAGGACGTACGCCGACCGCTGGGGCTGCCGCGTGCCTATCCGACGCCCCCGGTGCTGGCGGCCCTGGACCACCAGGTGCGCACCACCGTCGCCTTCGGCGGCGGCCGCGAGGTCGCCCAGGGGCTCACCCTCACGCCCAGCGACACGCTGGTCTCGATGGGGTCGGGCCCGCGCGTGGCCGGCCGGGCGATCGACCTGCTCCTGGCGGTCTCGGGACGCCCGGTGGCGCCGTCCGCCTTCTCCGGCCCGGGGGCCGCGGAGCTCGCCGACCGCCTCGCCCCCTGACCCTGCCGCGTCGGCAGCCGGAACGGCGACGGCGGACGTCATCGCCGTTGGCTGCCGGGGCAACCGCGGGTGATGACGTCCGCCGTCAGAGAGCGACTCGGGTCAGCCGAGGGCCTTCACGATGGCCTCGACCTGGTCCTTGGCGTCGCCGAAGAGCATCCGGCTGTTCTCCTTGAAGAAGAGCGGGTTCTGTACACCCGCGTAGCCGGTGGCCATCGAGCGCTTGAAGACGATGACCTCCTTGGCGTTCCAGACCTCGAGCACCGGCATGCCGGCGATCGGGGAGTTGGGCTCCTCGATCGCCGCCGGGTTGACGGTGTCGTTGGCGCCGATGACGAGCACGACGTCGGTCTCGGGAAGGTCGTCGTTGATCTCGTCCATCTCGAGGACGATGTCGTAGGGCACCTTCGCCTCGGCCAGCAGGACGTTCATGTGGCCCGGCAGGCGACCCGCGACGGGGTGGATGCCGAAGCGGACCTCGACGCCCTTCGCCTGCAGCTTGCGGGTCATCTCGGCGACCGGGTACTGCGCCTGGGCGACCGCCATGCCGTAGCCCGGGGTGATGACGACGCTGCGGGCGTTGACCAGCACGTCGGCGGCCTCGTCCGCGAGGATCTCGCGGTGCTCGCCGTAGTCGCGGGCCTCGCCCGGGGTGCCGCCGTCGGAGCCGAAGCCACCGGCGATCACGGAGATGAACGAGCGGTTCATCGCCTTGCACATGATGTAGCTGAGGATCGCACCGGACGAACCGACCAGCGCACCGGTGATGATCAGCAGGTTGTTGCCGAGCATGAAGCCCGCCGCGGCCGCTGCCCACCCCGAGTAGGAGTTGAGCATCGACACCACGACCGGCATGTCGCCGCCACCGATGGCCGCCACGAGGTGGAAGCCGAGGAAGAGCGCCAGCGCGGTCATCACGAGCAGCGGCAGGGTGCCGAGGGTCTCGTTGGTCGCACCGTCGATGTTCATGAACCAGACCATGAGGCCCAGCGACACCACGATGACGGCCAGGTTGAGCCAGTGGCGGGCCGGCAGCACGACCGGCGCCGACTTCATCTTGGCGCTCAGCTTGAGGTTGGCCACGATCGAGCCGGTGAAGGTCACCGCACCGATGAAGACACCGAGGAAGATCTCGACGCCGTGGGCGCCACCGGACTCCTCCGGGTGGGCGAAGTAGGTGTTGAAGCCGACCAGCACGGCCGCCAGACCCACGAAGGAGTGGAGCAGCGCGACCAGCTCGGGCATGCCGGTCATCTCGACCGTCTTCGCCTTGCGGGCACCGATCACGGCACCGATGGCGATCGGCACCAGGATCAGCAGCAGGGTCAGGCCCACACCGCGACCGGCGTCGACGTCGAGACCCAGCGCGGCGGCGGAGTCCTCGGCGTCCTGCCCGATCTGGGCGTTCTGCAGGGCCAGCAGGATGGTCGCCACCAGGGCGAGCGCCATGCCGGCGATGCCGGCCTGGTTGCCGCGACGCGCGGTCTCGTGCTTGGAGAGGCCGGCGAGCGCCGCGATGAAGCAGATGGCGGCGACGACGTAGGCGCCCTGGATGAAGCCGTAGAGCTTGTCAGAGGTCAGGAAGTCCATGGCTCAGTCCTTCCTGAACATGTCGAGCATGCGGACCGTCACCAGGAACCCGCCGAAGATGTTGATGCTGGCCACCAGGATCGCGACCATCGCCAGGATCGTCACCAGCAAGTTGCTGCTGCCGACCTGGAGGATGCCGCCGACCAGGATGATGCCGGAGATGGCGTTGGTCTCGGCCATCAGCGGCGTGTGCAGGGCGTGCGCGACGTTGGAGATCACGTAGTAGCCCACGAAGATCGCCAGCATCAGCACGGTCAGCTGCTGCAGCAGCAGCCCACCCATGAACATCGACAGCACCGCGAAGGCCGCGGCGCCCGCGCCGGCTGCGTACAGCTTGACCTTCGGGTCGAGGGGCTTCTTGACCTCCTTCTCCGTCGGCTGCGCGACGGCAGCCTCCGGAGCCGCGGGGGCGGCGGAGACCTGGACCGGCGGCGGCGGCCACATCGACTCGCCGTCGAGCGTGACGGTGATGCCGCGCTGGATGACGTCGTCGAAGTCCAGGGTGACCTGGCCGTCCTTCGCCGGGGTGAGCAGCTTGAACAGGTTGACCACGTTGGTGCCGTAGAGCTGGCTGGTCTGGGCAGCCAGGCGGCCCGCGAGGTCGGTGTAGCCGAGGACCACGACGCCGTTGTCGGTGACCACCCGCTCCCCGGTCTGCGTGGCGGCCGCGTTGCCGCCGTTGGCGGCAGCCATGTCGACGATCACGCTGCCGCCACGCATGGCGGCGATCGTCTCGGCGGTGATGAGCTTGGGCGCGGGGCGGCCCGGGATCAGCGCGGTGGTGATGACGATGTCGGCGTTGCGCGCCTCCTCGTCATACATCAGCGCGGTGGCAGCCTCCTGGGCAGCGGTCATCTCCTTCGCGTAGCCGTCGGAGGAGACCTCCTGCTCCATGTCGACGTGCACGAACTCCGCGCCCATCGACTCGACCTGCTCGGCCACCTCGGGGCGCACGTCGAAGGCACGCACCACCGCACCCATCGACGACGCCGCGCCGATGGCGGCCAGGCCGGCGACACCGGCGCCGACCACGAAGACCTTGGCGGGCGCGGTCTTGCCGGCGGCGGTGACCTGGCCGGTGAACATCCGGCCGAACTCGTGGGCCGCCTCGATGACGGCGCGGTAGCCCGCGACGTTGGCCATCGACGACAGCACGTCCATCGACTGCGCGCGCGAGATGCGCGGCACGGCGTCCATCGCGAGGGCGGTGACGCCCGCGGCCTGCAGCTTCTCCACCAGCTCAGGGCTACGGCCCGGAGCCATGATGGACACCAGCGTGGAGCCGCGGCGCAGCAGGCCGATCTCCTCGTCGGTGGGGGCGTTGACCTTGACGACGACGTCGCTCGACCACGCGGTCTCACGGTCGACGACGGTGACGCCGGCCTCCGCGTACGCCTGGTCAGGCTGGTCCGCAGCCTCTCCGGCGCCGCTCTCGACCACGACGTCATATCCGAGCTTGGCCAGCTGCTCAGCCGTCTTGGCCGTCGCAGCGACGAGATTCTCGCCTGGCCACGCTTCCCGGGGGATCCCGATGCGCACGCTTACCTCCTGTAGGGCTCGCCTCACCGTCGCGTCCCTCCAGGAGGTCGAAGGGCACGGTGGGGCCGGGCGTCAAGGTAACCCGCACGGCGCCGGCTCGCCCGGAGGGTCTCACGCTTTGTGTGTGACCTCCGACGCACACGGGGGTGCGTACGCTGCGCCCCGTGCAGGCGTCAGTGCGCCAGGCCGTAGAGCCGGTCGCCGGCGTCGCCCAGCCCGGGCACGATGTAGCTCTTGTCGTTGAGCTTCTCGTCGATCGCGGCCGTCACGACCGTGACCGGCACCGTGAGGTCGGCGATCTCCTCCTCCAGGCGGGCGCAGCCCTCGGGGGCCGAGAGCAGGCAGATGGCGGTGATGTCGTCGGCACCGCGCTTCACCAGGAACTCGATCGCGGCGGCCAGGGTGCCGCCGGTGGCGAGCATCGGGTCGAGCACGTAGACCTGGCGCCCGGACAGGTCCTCGGGCAGCCGCTCGGCGTAGGTGTGCACCTCGAGGGTCTTCTCGTTGCGCGCCATGCCCAGGAAGCCGACCTCCGCGGTGGGCAGCAGCCGCATCATGCCGTCGAGCATGCCCAGGCCGGCGCGCAGGATCGGCACGACCAGCGGGGTGGGTGTGGAGAGCTTGACGCCCTGCGTCGGGGAGACCGGCGTGGTGATGTCGACGGTCTCGACGCGGATGCCCCGGGTGGCCTCGTAGGCCAGCAGCGTGACCAGCTCGTCGGTGAGTCGACGGAAGGTCGGCGAGTCGGTGCGTACGTCGCGCAGCGTGGTGAGCTTGTGGGCGACGAGCGGGTGGTCCACGACGTGGGTGCGCATGGGCTCACCCTAGTCGAGCCCCGCGGACTCCCCCGGGTCGCGGCACCGCGGCAGGGGTTGGCGGCGACCGGCTTGTCTGTCACTCTGGACGGGTTCTCGCGGCGACGGCCGCGGGCGGGACTGGGAGCGTGCGGCGATGCCTGGCACTGGATCGGTCAGACTGCTCGACGACGACGTCGACTTCGCGCTCGCTGCCTACCGCCGTGACGGCCGGTGGCACCTCGACGACCTGGCCGAGACGGCCCTGGAGTCGGTGGAGACGCTCGCCGGCGCCGTGCGTCGTTTCGACTCCGGCGAGGGCGCGTTGGGACTCGTGGGCGTCGACGAGGACTTCTTCGTCATCGTGCGGGTCGAGGGCCACACCACGCGGGTGCTGCTCTCCGACGTGACCGCCGCCGAGGAGTGGGAGCTGGCCGAGTCGGCCGTCGACTTCCTGGGCCTGCCCGACCCGGTCGACGACGACGACGTCGGTCCGGCCGGCGACCTGGCCATCGTGGCCGACCTGGGGATGCACGCGGTGGACATGGCCGTGCTGGTCGACGACGTCGAGCTCTACCCTGACGAGATGATCTCCGACATCGCCGCCCGGCTCGGGTTCGGCGCCGACTTCGACGAGGCGACCGGCCTCGACGCCCCCTGAGGCGTGCCCACCTCACGCTGGGAGGGCGCGATGCGGCTCGCCCTCGCCGAGGCCGACGCCGCTGCGGCGACCCGGGACGTACCGATCGGGGCGGTCGTGCTCGACGCCGACGGATCGGTGCTGGGGCGCGGACGCAACGTGCGCGAGGCCGAGCACGACCCCACCGGGCACGCCGAGGTGGTGGCGCTGCGCGAGGCTGCCCGGGCGCGCGGGGAGTGGCGACTGGAGGGATGCACCCTCGTGGTGACACTGGAGCCCTGCACGATGTGCGCGGGCGCCGTCGTGCTGTCGCGGGTGGAGCGGCTGGTCTTCGGCGCCTTCGACGAGAAGGCGGGCGCCGTGGGGTCGCTGTGGGACGTGGTGCGCGACCGGCGGCTCAACCACCGCCCCGAGGTGGTCTCCGGGGTGCTCGCAGTCGAGTCGACCCGGCGCCTGGACGACTTCTTCGCCACGCAGCGCCGCTGACCCCGCGCGCGGGTCAGCCGAGCTGGCGAGGCCCCTCGGGGCGGCGCAGCTCGTCGATCACGATGACCGAGAGGTCGGGCTCCTCCTCGCGGTGCTCCCGGGCGATGGCCAAGATGTCGTCGACCGCCCGCTCGAGGGTGTGCACCGACTGGTCGTCGCGCAGGCCGCGGGTGCGCTCGATGATCGCTCCCGCCAGCTTCGGGGAGATCTCGTCGTGCGACCACGCCAGGTCGGTGGCTGCCCGGACTCGCCCCCGGGCCAGCTCCAGACGCCGTGACTCACCGGCCTGCCCCGACATCACCAGGTAGACGAGGGCGACCAGCACGGTGAGCACCAGGACGAGCAGCACGATCCCCATGAGGCGAGTCTAGGAGCCGGGCGGGGGATCCGATTTCGGGCGCGGGATCGAGGTCCGCTAACGTGTGTCGCGGTGACGTGTCCGAGCGGCCTAAGGAGAACGCCTCGAAAGCGTTTGTGGGCGCGAGTCCACCGAGGGTTCAAATCCCTCCGTCACCGCCACCTGGAGCCCCGTCCTCGGACGGGGCTCCAGTCATTTGGCGGCCGCATCCAGGGTCACTGCATGGCGCCCAGCCAGGCAACGGTGCGTCGGCCCGTCTGGATCGAGCGTTCCCACATGATGCCGATGACGAGGAGCACCAGGCCGGACCCGGTGAGCAGGATCCACCCGGGCACGTAGGCGATCAACGGTCCTCCCTGGGTCCAGGCGACGAACGCGAGGGCCAGCGCGCCGAGCAGCACCGGCGCCTGCCACCTGTTGGCGATCCCCACCACGAGCACCAGCGCCGCCACTGCCGTGACCGCCACCAGCCTGACCAGCGAGTCCTCGCTCAGGGCCACCAGCAGCGACGGGTAGAGGGCCACCGTCAACCCGGGCGCCATGGTCACCCAGGTCCGGGACCCGCGGTCGCGTCGCCAGCGCACCGCACCGATGCCGGCGAGCATGGCCGCGACGGGCAGGGTCCACCACTCCACGACCTCGATCTCGCGGTCGGCCAGCTGCACCCACCACGCCAGGGCGAGCGCGAAGACCCCGACCTCGGCGAACCCCAGCCGCCCGGGCAGGGCTGCGTACGCCACGAGCACCGCCCCGAGTCCCACCAGGACCGCGCTGAGGACGAAGTCGGACTCGCCGAAGCCAGCCGCGACCGTGACCACGGCGTAGACGGCGGCCGCGACCAGGGCAGCGACCTCGAGCCCCAGCCCATGGGCACCGTCGTGAGACCACCGTGCCGCTGCCGCGAGGGCGGCACAGAGCACGGCGCCGGCCAACCCCACCACCGCCCACGTGATCGTCTCGGCATCCCGCAGCGCCATCAGCACACCGACCAACGCCGCGGTGTGGGCCAGGAGCGCCACCGACACCGACCTGCGGCGCACCACAGTGACCGCCGAGGGCGCCACCAGGGCGACGGCGGGCAGCAGCGGCAGCCACCACTGCCCGGGGCCGGCGCCACCGCGCAGGGCCTGCATGTCCACGCCCGAGGCGTGGCCGCCACCGAGCAGCAGGAAGAGCAGGAAGAAGAGCGCGGCGATCGCCAACCGTAGGACCCAGGTGGCCAGGTCACCCCAGGTGAGCTCGGCCCAGCCACGGTCCGTGGCACCGTCGTGGCCGATCAGGGCGAGGCCCCCCAGGAGCAGGCCCAGGCCGAGGGCGACGAGCGCCACGCCGAGCCGGGGGGTGGCGAAGACCGGCACGCCCAGGGCCAGCGCCACACCGGCCAGGCCGACCAGCCGCAGCCCGACCCTCAGACCGGGTTGATCGGCGAGGAACGGGCGGGTCTGGGCCAGGAGCAGGACCAGCGGGCCAGCGAGGAGCAGCACGGTGGCGAGCACCCGGTCACCGGTCGACGCATTGCTGAAGCCCACGTCGAGGGCGACTCCGAGGTGCACCAGCAAGGCGTAGCCGGCCGACAGCCACGGCACCGCCGACGACACCGAGAAGAGCCGCGGCGACCCGTCGAGACGGACGCCGAGAGCGACCAGGCCCAGGCTCAGCAGGCCCAGCACCAACGCCAGGGCCGAGGAGCTGACGTCACCCAGGTCGCCGGGGGCGACCGCGATCGCACCAGCCCACAGGGCCGTCGTCGCCAACGCCACTGCCACCGGACGGTAGGAGACGATCCGGCGCAACGTCCCGTGGGCGTCGCTGCGCGGCACCCACCGGTCGAACGCCAGCAGCACCACCGCGCCGAGGAGCCCTGCCCCCGCCCAGTAGGACGAGGCGTCGAGCCGGTCCAGGCCCGCCAGCCCCAGACGGTGGGCCGCCGTCAGGTCGAGCAGCACCAGCCCCGACGCGATCACCGCCGCGGTCTCGGCTGCCGCTGGGAGCCGCTTGCGGGTGGCCAGCACAGCACCACCAGCGGCGGCGACGGTCAGGACCACCATCACGACGGCCTGGCCCAGCAGCCCGATGAGGCTCCACACGACGAGGAGGAAGAACGCCACCCCGGAGAGCAGCAGCAGGGCGGCCAGCCCGAGCAGCAGCTGCTGGCCGGTGAGCCCCCTGTGGGGCGTCGGGCCCACCGGCTGCGGCGCCAGTCCCGGCGGCGCGTGGGGCGGGCGTACGCCCGGCGTCACCGTCGACGGCACGACCGGCGAGAGCTCTGCGGCGGTCGGCGGCTGACGCAGCAGCTCGCGGAGTCGACGCGACTCTGCGCTCAGCTGGGCGATCTGCTGGTCGACGCGCCACAGCTGCTGGGCGAGGGGCCCGACCAGCCGGATGCCGCACCGCGGGCAGGCGGGGACGCCGACCGCGAGCTGCTCGCCGCACTCGGGGCAGTCGAAGCCGGCGGGCGCGACGGTGGGGGTGCTGTCAGGACGGTCCATGGGGCACATCCTGCTGCACGCGGAGGGTGCGTGTCGTGAGGCGCCGTACTCACCCTGCGCGGGTGAGCACCACCAGCACGTCGCCCTCCTGCACCACGTCGCCCGGGGCGAAGTTGATCGCCGTGACGCGCCCCGCCACCTCGGCGAGCACGGGGATCTCCATCTTCATCGACTCCAGGAGCACGACGGTCTCCCCAACGGCGACCTGCTGGCCCTGGGACACGGGCACCTCGAGGACGTTGGCCACCATCTCGGCGGCCACGGAAACGGTTGTGTCACGCGCCATGACCGCGACGCTAGGCGTTACCGGTAGGTACCAGAAACCGAGCCGAGCCCGCCCGCCGTACCACCCACGAAAGCACCCACGAAAGCACCCACGAAAGCACCCGGACCTGCGTATCCTCACCACCCACACCACGCAACCCACACCACGCAACCCATACCACGCAACCGCGACCCGAGGAGGCGACCCGTGAGCGCTCGCCCCCGCCCCAGCGAGATGCCGGCCCACGACCTCGCGGTGGGCGCCGGCCTCGTGCCGCGCGTGCCAGCCACCCCGCCGCAGCGCATCCCCGGTCCGAGCGCGGCCGAGGTCGCCCAGCGGGCAGGGATGCAGGCCCTGGTCGGCATGGTGGTCGTCGCGGGCGCCTTCGTGCTCCACACCTCGGCGCTGACCGCGCTGCTCGTGGTGGCGTACGTCTGCTGGGTGATGACGCGCTTCCCCGTCGTCGGCAACCGGTTGCTCGACGAGCTCGCGCACGGCTACACCACGCTCGTCTTCACCCAGGGCTCCTTCTGGTTCTCCCTGGAGAGCTGGCTCACCTGGGACTTCTCCGCGGTGTGGAAGTTCACCGGGAAGGGGGTCGAGCCGCCGACGCCCGGAGCGGTCGACCCGCCCGGCCTCTACCCCTCACCCGACAAGCCCGACCGGTGGCAGGTGTGGACCGGGGCCCAGTGGTCGGGCAGCCACCGCCCCGCGCCCGACCCGTACGCGCGCTGAGCCCGCGCCGCGTCGGCGCGGCAGGGCGTCTCGCGCTCAGAGCGACGAGAAGCGGGCCGGCTCGGGGCGCACGGCATGGGCCTCCTCGGCCGCACGCGCCCGCGCACCCCGCTGACCGCTCAGCGTGAGGTCGACGCGGATGATCACGAAGCCGACGAGCAGACCGAGCGCCACGCTGTAGGCGGTCTGCAGCCCGGCCTCCACGTAGGAGATGTCGATGTTGACCAGGCGCTGGGAGACCGGCAGCGTCGCGGCGACACCGAACGCACAGACCCACCAGCCCTGCCGGCGACGGGCGCGCATGTGCACGCCCCACACCAGCGCCGGGACACCCAGGAAGATCGTCAGCATCCGGGGCACGGCCCCGATCGTCGAGCGGAACCACTCGGCCAGGTCTTCCCCGGACTGGGCGAAGCCGCTGCCGCCGTAGCGACTGAGCAGCTCGGTGTAGACCAGGCTGGCCGCCACCACCAGCGAGCCCACGACGATGATCGCGAGGCCTCGGGTGCCGAGCCCGTGCAGGCCGGCGGCGAAGCGCCACACCAGCGCGAACATCAGCACGAAGCCGATCACGAGCGTGACGTAGCCGAAACGGGTCGTCGAGGCGACCGGCTCGAAGCCGACGGTCGCGAAGGCACCCACCGAGGCCACGGCGGTGGCCACGACCACCTCACGCACCGCGACCAGGAAGTTGCGGGCCGGCACCGTGATCACGACGGCCAGCAGCGCGCTCACCACGCAGGTCAGCACCGCTGCCCCACTGCGCAGCACCGCCGCGTCCGTCACCAGGGTGACGACCCCGACGACCAGCGCCAGCACCGAGAAGACCACCTGTCGCCCACCCGTACGCGCCATCACCGCCCACGCGTAGGTGGTCAGCACCATCACGGCACCGGCGCCGTCCAGCCACTCCGGTCCGCTGTGCAGCGCCGCGGCGGCGAGCAGCATGATGCCCGCGAGCAGGACGCAGCTCCAGAAGGTCAGGCGTACGCGAGCCCCGCGCCGCCGCGCCACCGCGGCCGCGTCGGGCGGCGTCGCCGGGTCGTCGTCGAGCACCCGCCGCGTGAGCGACTCCGCCACGTAGCCCTCGGGCGCCTTGAAGTCGGGGTCGGTCGTGGAGACCGGCGGGAGCACCGGCGGCGGCGCCCCCGGGGACGCCTCGGGCGCGGCACCCGGGACGGTCGCCGCCACCTCGGTCACGGCCGCAGGCACCATCGACTGGGTCGGCACCTCGACCACCGGCGGGGCGACGGGGCCCGGCTCCACGGTCGGCACCGGGCCGGTGTCGGCGGTCGGCATCGCGGCGAGAGCCGCCTTGATCCCGAAGGGGTCGGTGTCCAGCAGCGGCAGGTCGAGGGGGTCCTGCTCGGGGTAGGGCTCAGCGGGCGGGACGGCGGGAGCCACCAGCTCGTCGTCGATGCGCGGCAGGGTGGTCGACGACTCGCTGATCTCTCCGGGCGCCGCGACGCGTCGGCCACCACTGCGCCCCCGGCGGGCCGCCTTGAGGGCCTCGAGCCGGGACGGTTTGGGGGCGGCGCGGCGGCCAGGACGTCGATCGGACACGCAGCGAGGTTACCCGCGTCGGTTGGCCAGCGACGGGTTCACGCTCCTGGCCCGCTCGATCTCGCCACGATCCAGGGTGGCGGTGGCGCTGCACTCCCCGCCACTCAGCTCGACCACGACGTCGCCCATCGGGGAGACCACGGTCGAGCAGCCCGTGTAGCGCGGCTCGGGTTGTCCCACGGCCACGACGTAGGCGGTGTTCTCGATGGCGCGGGCGTGGGCCAGCGTGCGCCAGTGGTCGCGCTTGCGCTCCCCCGCGACCCAGGCGGCCGGCACGACCAGCACTTCGGCCCCGGCCGCGACCAGGTCACGGGCCAGCTCGGGGAACCGTAGGTCGTAACAGGTCATCAACCCGATCCGGAATCCCCCGACCTCGACCACGACCGGCTGCCACTCTCCGGCGCCGAGGCGGTCGGACTCCTTGTAGCCGAAGGAGTCGTAGAGGTGGATCTTGTCGTACTCCGCGCTCACCGCACCGCGCACCACCAACGTGTTGAGCGGCTTGGCGGCGGAGTCGTCGGGACGGCGCAGCATCCCTGCCACCACGGTGATCCCCCGCTCGGCGGCCATCGCCTCCACCTCGCGCACGAAGGGCCCCTCGAGCGTCTCCGCGGCCTCTGACAGGTCGGAGTCGGGACTGCCGAAGTCACGGGCGAAGACCTCCGGCAGCACCACGAGCTCCCCCGGCTGGGCGGGGGCGAGCAGCTCACGCAGGCGCGCGCGATTCTCCGCCGGGTCGAGGGTCGAGGCGGCCTGCACGAGCCGCACCTTCAGGGTCGGGTGCTCAGGAGCCATGTGGCCAGCGTGACAGACGCCCGTGAGGTGGGGCGCGTCCACTGGTTGACTGACACCATGACGACCCTGCCGCCCAGCGCGACCCTGCCGCCCAGCGCGACCGTGCCGCCCTTTGCCGCCGTCGTGCTGACCGGTGGCACCGGGCGCCGCATGGGTGGCGTCGACAAGGCGGGCGTCGCGTTGCACGGGCGTACGCTCCTCGACCACGCACTCGCCGCCGCGTCCGGCGCCGACCGGGTCGTCGTCGTCGGACCCGAGCCGGACGCGGACCTCCGCCCCGCCTCGGGGGCACGCCCGGCGGTCGGCTTCGTGCGGGAGGAACCGGCGGGCGGCGGACCGGCCGCGGGCCTGCTCGCCGCGCACGACGCCCTGACCGGCACCGACGTCGAGTGGCTCGTGGTCTGGGCGGTCGACATGCCGCGGGTGCGTGCGGCCACCGTGACGCGGCTGCTCGCCGCCGCCTCGACGGGCTCCGGCCACGACGGTGCGGTGCTCGTCGACGCGGAGGGCCGCCGTCAGCTCTGCGTCGCGCTGCGCACGGCCCGGCTCACCGACGTACGCCCTCGCGACGCCGCACAGGGCCAGGGCTTCTTCCGGCTGCTCGCCGACCTCGACCTGGCGCCCGTGCCGGCCGTCGACGGGGAGGCCTTCGACGTGGACACGTGGGACGACCTGCGAGCGGTGGCTACGCTCGGCACCATGCGCGCCGTCCAGATCTCCGCTCCCGGAGGGCCCGAGGTCCTCACCGTCGCCGAGCTGCCCGACCTCACGCCCGGTCCGGGCGAGGTCCTCGTCGAGGTGGTCGCGACGGCCGTCAACAAGGCCGACACGTTGCAGCGACGCGGCTTCTACCCGCCCCCGCCGGGCGCCTCCGACGTGCTCGGCCTCGAGTGCAGCGGACGGGTGGCGGCCCTCGGCGAGGGCGTCGAGGGGTGGAGCGTGGGCGACGAGGTCTGCGCGCTGCTCGCCGGTGGCGGCTATGCCAGCCAGGTCGTGGTGCCCGTCGGCCAGCTGATGCCGGTGCCCGCGGGTGTCGAACTGGTGCACGCCGCGGCGCTGCCCGAGGTGGCCTGCACGGTGTGGTCGAACGTCTGGATGACCGCCCACCTCTCCAGCGACGAGTCGTTCCTGGTGCACGGCGGCGGAGGCGGCATCGGCACGTTCGCGATCCAGCTGGCCTCCGCGATGGGTCACCGGGTCTTCACCACCGCGGGCTCGGCCGAGAAGCTCGCGGTCTGCGCCGAGCTGGGCGCCGACGTCACCATCAACTACCGCGAGCAGGACTTCGTCGAGGTGGTGCGCGAGGTCACCGACGGTCGCGGGGTCGACGTCGTGCTCGACAACATGGGCGCCAAGTACCTCGCCTCGAACGTCTCCGCGCTCGCCGACGACGGCCGTCTGGTCATCATCGGCATGCAGGGCGGCGTCAAGGCCGAGCTCGACATCGCCAAGCTGCTGACCAAGCGGGCGTCGGTGATCGCCACCTCGCTGCGCGCCCGGCCCCTCGACCAGAAGGCGGCGATCTGCGCCGACGTGGTCGCGCACGTCTGGCCGCTGGTCGCCGACGGTCAGGTGCAGCCGGTCGTGCACGAGGTCATGGCCCTCGAGGACGTGGCGAGGGCGCACGAGATCGTCGACTCCAGCGCCCACGTGGGCAAGGTCGTGCTGACGCTCTGAGCTGACGGCCCGGGTGACGCTGCGGCCGGTCCGGGCGTGCGGCAGCCCCCGATAGGCTGGGGCGCATGACTCAGCTCCCCTCCGAGACCCCGCAGCAGCCCGACGCCGAGACCGCAGCCCCGTCCGACGAGGTCGTGACCGAGGTCCAGGTCGAGGTGCCCGAGGGCCACGTGCTGGTGATCGGCCCGGACGGCGAGCCCGTCGGCACCGTCCCGGCCGCCGTCGTCGAGCAGGCCCGTGAGGACGCCGGCGACGAGGGCGACACCCAGGTCACCGACCTGGTCGAGCAGCCGGCCAAGGTCATGCGGATCGGCTCGATGATCAAGCAGCTGCTCGAGGAGGTGAAGGCGGCCCCCCTCGACGAGGCGAGCCGCGCCCGCCTGCGCGACATCCATCAGGCCTCCATCAAGGAGCTCGAGTCGGGCCTCGCCCCCGAGCTGATCGAGGAGCTCGAGCGCATCGCGCTGCCCTTCACCGACGACGCGACCCCGTCGGAGGGTGAGCTGCGCATCGCCCAGGCCCAGCTGGTCGGCTGGCTCGAGGGACTCTTCCACGGCATCCAGACCGCGATCTACGCCCAGCAGATGGTCAGCCGCGCCCAGCTGGAGCAGATGCGGCGCGCGCTGCCGGGGATGACGCAGGCGCCGCAGCAGGGACACCCCGGCGTGCAGGACGCAGCTGAGCCGCAGGCGCCGGGCGGCCAGGACCACCAGGGCTCCGGCGGGATGTACCTCTGAGCGAAGGGCGTCAGCGGCGGTTGAGGCGGCCCACGACGACGAGGCCGAGCAGGCCGAGCAGCACGGCCGCCGCTCCGGGAGCCGCCAGCCGGGTGAACTCCTCCGGCGGGTCGGACTCCACAGGCGTGAGCACCGCCTTCTCCGGGTCCGGCGCCGGCAGGCGCTCGCCGACGCCGAGCAGCGCCTGGACGCGCTCGAGGTCGCGCTGACGCAGGCGGCGGGTGCCGTCGCAGGGGGTGGTGGTGTGGTCGGGCCCGGTCAGGAAGAGCCACCGCTCTCCCTTCGCCACCGGGCCGAGCGCGCAGCTGCCGCTCCCGTCGGGGTTGGTGACGGTGAGCCGGGCGCTGTCGAGCTCGCCCTTGAAGAGCCTCTGGGCCAGCACCTGGAACTGCTCCGCCCCCTCGTCGGTGGTGGTGCTCGCCTGCACGACGCCCACGTGCACGATGGCGGCGGACTTGGTCAGCTTCTTCAGGTCCTTGGTCTCACAGGAGCATCCCTCGGCAGCCGAGGCGCCCACCGACGACAGCCCCCACGTGAGCGGCACGACCAACAGGAGCGCCACCAGCAGACGGACGGCTCGAGCGATCATGGGGGCGAGCCTAACGGAGGAGTCAGAGACCGAAGATCCGGGCGAGCGTGCGCGCCACCCCGTCCTCGTCGTGGCGGGGGGCGGTGCGTCGCGTCGCGACCCGCACCGACGGGTGGGCGTTCTCCATCGCGTAGGCCGTGCCGGCCCAGTCGAGCAGCGCCAGGTCGTTGGGCATGTCGCCGAAGGCGACCACCTCGCTGCGCTCGACGCCAAGCTCGGCACAGAGGTCGGCGAGCGTGGTGGCCTTGGTGACTCCGGCGCCGCTCATCTCCACCAGGGTGCCGACCGACGACCAGGTGGTGGTGACCGAGTGGCCGACCACCTCCTCGGCCAGCTGCCAGAACTCCTCCGGCCCCTGCTCCTCGTGACGGGCCAGGAGCTTGACGACCCGGTCGTCGACGAGATCCTCGAGCGGGGCGACCGGCACACCGGGCACCGCGCTCGTGTGCAACCGCGGCATGAAGTCAGGCTCGCGGGCGAACCCGGTGGTGCGCTCGAGGGCGAAGGTCGTGCCCGGCGCGGCTGCCCGCAGCAGCTCGCCCACGCGTACGAGGACGTCCGGCGCGATCGTACGCGCGCGGCGTACGGAGTGGGTCGCCACGTCGTAGACGACGCCCCCGTTGCTGAGGATCGCCAACCCGTGACCGCCGACGGACTCCCACAGCGACTCCATCCAGCGGATGGGGCGACCGGTGACGAAGACGACCGGCACGCCCTGCTCCTCGACGGCCAGCAGCACCTCGCGGGTGTACGCACTCACCTCGCCGCGGGCGTCGAGCAGCGTGCCGTCGAGGTCGGTCGCGACCAGCCGCGGCAGCACGTCCGGGGGCGGTGACTCGTCGGGCCGCACCGCGCTCAGCCCCGCGGGAACCAGCGGTCGAGCTCGACGGCCACACCGTCGTCGTGAACGGTCGCGGTCACGGCGTCGGCGGCCACCTGGACCTCCTCGATGGCCTGACCCATCGCGACCCCGCGTCCGGCCCACGCCAGCATCTCGAGGTCGTTGCGCCCGTCGCCGATCGCCAGCACGTCGGCCGGGTCGACACCGAGCTTGTCGCAGACGTGCTGCAGGCCCGACGCCTTGGAGATGCCCTCGGGCGCGAAGTCGATCCAGGCGCTCCAGCCGACCACGTAGTCGGTGCCGTGCAGTCCGAGCTTGGCCGCGGTCTCCATGAAGTCCTCGGCGGTCGACTCCGGGTCGCGCACCACGACACGGTTGACGGGCTGGCCGACGATCTCCTCGATGGGGGTGACGACCTGCTCGCCGGTCAGCTCCCCCTCGGGGAAGAGGCGGTTGACCAGGTAGCCGCCGATCGCCCGCTCCTCGGCCGCGACCAGGGCGTCGGGGTGGTGCTCCAGGATCGCCCGCACCGCCGGCGCCGCGTCGAAGGTCTCCTCGTGCACGACCTCGAAGGGCGGGTAGCGGAAGAGCACCGAGCCGTTGGCGGCGACCACCCAGAGGCGGTCGTCGTAGTCGGGCGTGGGGTCCTCGGGCGACCCCTCGAGCGGCAGGTCGAGCAGGTCGGCGATCGTGGTCATGCCGTGTGGGGAGCGACCGCTGGCCAGCACGATGTGGGCGCCGGCGTCACGGGCGCGGTGGATCGCGTCGTAGACCGCGGGGGTGATGGTCTCGTAGGGCAGCTCCTGGCCGTCGACCCAGGCCAGCAGGGTGCCGTCGATGTCGAGCGCGACGACCTTGGGCTGCCACCCGGGGGCAGGCTCGACCCCGGGGCGCAGCGACGACGGGCCGGGCGCCCCGGCCCCCATCGGGTCAGGCAACGGGGTTCACCGGCTCGAGGAGCTCGCAGCCCATCCACTTCTGCAGCGCCTTCGGCACCCGCACCGAGCCGTCGGCCTGCTGGTGGGTCTCCAGCACCGCGACGATGGCGCGGGTGATGGCGGTGAGCGTGCCGTTGAGGGTGGCGACCGGCGTGGTGGCCCCCTCGGCGTCGCGGGTGCGGATGTCGAGGCGGCGCGACTGGAAGTCGGTGCAGTTGGAGGTCGAGGTGAGCTCGCGGTACTTGCCCTGCGTCGGAATCCACGCCTCGAGGTCGAACTTGCGGGTGGCGCTCAGGCCGAGGTCGCCGGCGGCGATGTCGACCACCTGGTAGGCCACCTCGAGCTTGTCCATGAACTCGCGTTCCCAGGCGAGCAGACGCTGGTGCTCGGCCTCGGCCTCCTCGAGGGTGGTGTGCACGAACATCTCGACCTTGTCGAACCAGTGCACCCGGATGATGCCCTTGGTGTCCTTGCCGTGCGAGCCGGCCTCCTTGCGGAAGCAGGGGCTGAACGCGGCGTAGCGGCGCGGCAGCGACTCCGGCGGGAGGATCTCGCCCGAGTGGTAGGCAGCCATCGCGACCTCGGACGTACCGACGAGGTAGAGGTCCTCGCCCTCGATCCGGTAGACGTCGTCGGCGGCCTGGCCCAGGAAGCCGGTGCCCTCCATCGCCTCGGGCTTGACCAGCGACGGCGCGATCACCTGGGTGAAGCCGGCCTCGCGGGCCAGCTCCATCGCCATGTTGACCAGCGCCAGCTCGAGCTGGGCGCCGACACCGGTGAGGAAGTAGAAGCGGGAGCCGGAGACCTTGGCGCCGCGGTCGAGGTCGATCGCGCCGAGGATCTTGCCGAGCTGGATGTGGTCGCGAGGCTCGAAGCCCTCGGCCGCGAAGTCGCGCGGGGTGCCGACGGTCTCGATGACGACCGAGTCGTCCTCGCCGCCCTCGGGCACGGACGCGTGGGTCATGTTGGGGAATCGCTTGAGCAGCTCGACCCAGGTGGCCTCGGCCTGCTTCTGGGCCTCCTCGGCGGCCTTGACGTCGGCGGCGAGCGTCTTGGTGCGCGCCAGCAGCTCGGACTTCTCGTCGCCGGTCGCCTTCGGGATGAGCTTGCCGAGCTGCTTCTGCTCGGCACGCGCCGCCTCGAACGTGGCGATCGCCTCGCGTCGCGCGGTGTCCGCGGCCAGCGCCTCGTCGACGATCTCCACCGAGGCTCCGCGCCGGGCAAGGGAGTCGCGGACGGCGTCGGGAGTGTCGCGGAGCAGGCGCGGATCGATCATGGTTAAAGGCTAGCCGTTGGGCATACTCGACCGCGTGCTGGATCGAACCCGACCGAAGCTCCTGACCGCCGCCGGTCTGTGCGCCCTGCTCTTCGCGGCGCTCGCGCTCGCGGTGAACGGCGAGCGTACGCCCCTGACCGCCGTCGACGACCTCGGCATGGAGGCCGCGGGCTGGGTCGAGCAGCACTCGTTCCTCACCACCGTGCTGCTGCTGGTCGAGGACGCCTTCAACACCATCGGCATGACGGTGCTGACCGTGCTGCTGGCCGCCACGCTGTGGTGGAAGAAGCACCCACGGGCCGCGGCGATCACCGTCGTGGTCATGCTGGTGACCTCCCTGCTCACCACGGGACTCAAGCTCTGGCTCAGCCGGGCGCGACCCGACTGGCAGGAGGCCGTCGGGCTGCACGACTCGATGAGCTTCCCCTCGGGCCACGCGTCGTCGATCACCGCCTTCACGGGTCTGCTGGCGGTGCTGGCGGTGATCTTCGTGCGCAAGCAGACGATGCGACGTCTCGCGGTTTCGGGCCTGGCACTGCTGTGGCTGCTCGTGGTCGCCGACCGGGTGCTGCTCGGGCGCCACTACCCCACCGACGTCATCGCCGGCAGCCTGTTGGCCCTGTCGGTGCTCTTCGTGGCCCTGGTCTGGTTCGACCCGCGCCCGCGCAGCATCGCCGCCACCTCCGAGCCGATGCCGGAGGTCTACACCTCCGCCAAGCGGCTCGCGGTGGTGCTCAACCCGATCAAGGTCGAGGACGTCGGCGCCTTCCGCAACCTCGTCACCAACCTGGCCCGTGACGCCGGCTGGCAGGCACCCAGCTGGCACCTGACGACCGTCGAGGACCCGGGCACCGGCATGGCTGCCGCTGCGGCCGCCGAGGGCGTCGACCTCGTGCTGGTCTGCGGGGGCGACGGCACGGTGCGCGAGGTCTGCGCCGAGCTCGCCGGCACCGGCATCCCGGTCGGGATCATTCCCGCGGGCACCGGCAACCTGCTGGCGCGCAACCTCGAGATCCCGCTCTACATCCGCTCCGCGATCGACGTCGGCCTCAACGGTCAGGACCGCGCCATCGACATGGTCGAGGTGACCGGCGACGGCATCGAGTCGAGCCACTTCATGGTGATGGCCGGCATGGGCTTCGACGCCGCGATCATGGAGGGCGTCAACGACGAGATCAAGAAGCGGATCGGCTGGGTGGCCTACATCCTGGCCGGGCTGCGTTCGCTGATGTTCCCCGCCGTGAAGGTGGAGATCTCCGTCGACGGCGGCGAGCCCACCACGCACCGCGCGCGTACGGTCGTGGTCGGCAACGTCGGCTACCTCCAGGCCGGCATGCCGCTGCTGCCCGACGCCACGATCGACGACGGCCAGATCGACGTGGTCATCCTGCACCCCAAGCAGTTCTTCTCCTGGGTGCCGCTGGCCTTGCGTGTGGTCACCAAGAGCCAGCGCACCGACTCCACCATCGACCGGCTCACCGGCTCCCAGGTGACGATCCGCGCGGCCACCGCCACCCCGCGCCAGCTCGACGGCGACTCGATCGGCGCCGGCAAGGAGCTGACGATGACCTGCGTGCCGGGCCGGCTGCTGGTGCGCGTCCCGCGCTGACGCCCTGACCCTTGCGTCATCGGAGAGTTTCGGTCACCAGGTGACTGCAATCCTCCGATGACGCAACGCACCCGGGGCTCAGCCGCGGGCGTGGGTGACCGCCTCCTCCTCCTCGGGCGAGAGGGGGCCGTCGCTCGACCAGGCGCTGATCGTCTTGGCATACGTACGCGCCTCGCTGCGGCCGTGGATCGACGTGAGCACGACGCCGTCACCGGAGTCGTCGAGGAGCGCGACCGACCACGACAGGTGGCCGCCCACGTCGCCGAAGGCGTCGTAACGGACCACCGACAGGTGGCGCAGGGCGCCCACCGAGGCGGCCTGCAGGGCCGCGACCTCGCGACGCAGACCCACCACGTCCTCGGGCAGCGGCGCGGCCCCCGACGGCGCCCGGAGGCCGGTGGTGCGGCGCAGGGCGACGACGGCGAAGATCACCGCGACGATGGCGAGGAGCAGGGCGGGAACGGCGAGGTAGGACACAGGCGCAGCCTAGTGGCGGACGACGCGGACATCCGGGACGGCGATGCCGTGGGCATCCGTGGTGGCGACGCCGTGGGAAAGTGGGTCTCGTGAGTGCCACCGACAAGACCGGACGCATCGCCTACCAGGGCGAGCCCGGCGCCAACTCCCACATCGTCTGCGCCCAGCACTACCCCACGATGGCGGCGGTGCCCTGCGCCTCCTTCGAGGACGTCTTCGCCGCCGTGGAGAGCGGTGACGCCGACCTGGCGATGATCCCGATCGACAACTCGCTGGCCGGTCGGGTGGCCGACATCCACCACTTCCTGCCGGCCTCGAGCCTGCACATCGTGGCCGAGCACTTCCTGCGGATCACCTTCAACCTGATGGCGCTCCCCGGTGCCGACGAGTCGACGATCCGCACGGTGCACAGCCACGTGCACGCGCTGGGCCAGTGCCGCAACGTCATCCGCGAGCTCGGCGCCGCCGCGGTGATCTCCGGCGACACCGCCGGCGCCGCCCGCGAGGTCTCCGAATCGGGCGACATCACCCAGGCCGCGTTGGCCCCGCCGATGGCCGCCGAGATCTACGGCCTCGAGGTGCTGCGCACCGAGGTCGAGGACGAGGACCACAACACGACCCGTTTCGTGGTGCTCTCGCGTGACTACGTGCAGGCGCCCCGGGGCAACGGACCGGTCGTCACCAGCTTCATCTTCAACGTGCGCAACCTGCCGGCCGCGCTCTACAAGGCGCTCGGCGGCTTCGCCACCAACGGGGTCAACATGACCAAGCTGGAGAGCTACATGGTGGGCGGGGAGTTCGCGGCCACCCAGTTCCTGGCGGAGGTCGACGGCCACCCCGAGGACCCGGCCCTGGCCCGGGCGCTCGAGGAGCTGGCCTTCTTCACCACCGACATCAAGGTGCTCGGGGTCTACCCCGCGGCACCGGAACGGGCCCGCCGGGGCTGAGCACCTGGCTCAGCTCCGACGGGCCCGTCGGTGGTGGTCGTCAGCCCTGGCGGACGGCCGCGAGGCTGCGACGCCTCTTCTTCTTGTTCTTGCCCTTCTTGCCGCCGGCGGCCTTGCAGCTGCCGACACCGACGTCGTCGATGAACCAGCCGAAGGCGTAGACGTTGCGGGTGGCGTCGCTGGAGATCCGGAAGCGGACGAAGACCTTCTTGCCGCGCGCCCGCTTGGGGAACTTCTTCACGACGGTGCGGTAGCCACCGCTCTCACCGGCGAAGGCCCGCTTGCCCTTCAGCTTCGCGGAGCTGCCCTTGACGATGCGCTGCGGGTACTTGCCGTTGTAGAGGTCGAACCACTTCTTGCCGTTCATCGAGTACTCGATGCGACCGCCGTCGAAGTTGCGACCGCGGTAGTTGTCGAAGAAGTAGGCGTGGGAGAAGCGCAGGAAGGAGCTCTTGTGCTTCGGGACCTTCACCTTCTTCTTGGTGCGGATGAAGTAGTCACGCGGCTTGCCGTTCCTGGAGTCGGGGAACCAGTTGCCGGGACGGTCGAAGCCCCAGATGTTCTTGGTGCCCGAGGTGGCGTAGGTGGCGTCGTAACGCAGCGGGTTGGGGTTGGCCGGCGCGAACCAGGGACGCTGCGTCCTCCACTTCTTGCCACCCTTCTCCAGGTTGTCGCGGAAGGTGAAGCGGGCCTTCTTGCAGGTGCGCATGTCCTTGGCGTTGCGGCGCGGCACGTCCATCTTGGTGGCCTTGACCGCCCGGTCGACCTGGGCACAGTCGGCGGCGGTGATGCCCTTGGTGCCGGTCAGGTTGCGGCAGGCCTGCCGCAGGCCGCGGGCCAGGTCCTGGTAGTCGCTGGCTGAGGTGAGGAGGCCGGTGTTGACCTCGTAGAAGAGGGCGGCGGTCTTGCTCGCGCCGATCCCGGTCACCGTCTGGCCGTTGAACGATCCGCCGTCGACCATGAGCTGGGCGGCCTTGTTGCCCACGCCGCTGTTGATGTGGACGCCGCCGTTGTCGCCGGTGCCGGCGTAGTACTTCGAGTCCGTCATCGAGGCGGGGTCACCGAAGGAGTTGGGGTTGGCCATGTCGCGGATCGCACCGATGGGCAGGGACTCGCCCAGCTTCCAGCGGTCGCCGGCCGTGTCGTTGGGCGAGGCGGTGGCCAGGTCGACCAGCTCACCGAAGATGTCGGAGATCGACTCGTTGATCGCACCCGACTGGTAGTAGTAGTAGAGCCGCGACGAACGCTCGGTGACGCCGTGGCTGAGCTCGTGGGCGACCACGTCGTCGGCCACCGCGAAGCCCGGACCGTAGGTCATCTGACGGCCGTCCCAGAATGCGTTCTCGAAGGGGCACGGCTCGCTCGCCGGGCAGAAGCGCACGGTGGAGACCAGCGGCATGCCGCGGCCGTCGATGGAGTCACGGTTGAACTGGGTCTTGAACCAGTCGTAGGTGGCGCCGGAGAACGTGTAGGCCTGCACCACGTCGGCGTTGTGGCCGGACGTGGAGCCGCCCTCGGTGAGCACCGGGCTCTCGCAGGGGTACTGCCGCTCCGCGTTGCCGGCGTCGCAGACGCGGCGCGACTTGGCGGCGTGGATCTCGTCGAAGGAGGCCACGACGGCACCGACCTGGCCGTCGATGAAGACCTGCTGACGCACGTGGTCGGCGTAGGAGACCTCCACCGCGTGCACGGTGTGGGCGCCGGGCTTCACCGGACCGCCCAGGATGCGGGAGTCGAAGACCTTCAGGCCCTCGTAGGTGGAGCGCACCTCGCTGGGCTTCACGCCCTCGCCGCGCGCCACGTACGCCCGTGCGGAGCGCACGGCCTGCTTCTCGCCGACGACGGTGCGACCGACCACGGGGGTGCCGCTCTCGGGCAGTGTCTCGCCCGAGGCGGAGACGACGCGGTTGGCGTCGTCGAGCTGCACGGCCAGCTCACCACCGAGCACCTCGACCCCGTCGAGCACCTGCTGCAGCCGGACCGTGGTGTTGCCGGTGGGCAGCTCCTCGGCGCGACCCGACGCGAAGGTCGAGCGGGAGCCGAGGCCGAAGTCGGCGGCGTGGGCGCCGACGAAGGCGCGGGCGGCCTCCTGCGGCGACGAGGAGGCGGTGACGCCAGCCGGCTGGGCGAGCGGCTTGCCCGCCTCGGTGGCGACGAAGGTGACGGCGCCCGTGGTGGCGCTGCGGCTGACGTCGGCGCGGCCGCCGAAACCCTCAGCGGCGCTGGCGGAGCCCGCCGACACGGCGACGACGGCGCTGGAGGCGGCCAGAGCGAGGATCGTCCCCGCGGCTGCCGCCCTTCTCATCAGAACTGGGCGCATGGCAATCCTCTTCCCGAGAGTTCGTGGTCCGGACCGGGTTGCATCGTAGGCCTCATCGCCGACGACTGCATCTGTGAGACTGCTCCGGTGAATCTCTACCTGCGCCTGGCCTGGCTGCTGCTGCACACCCGCCGGCGCCCCCGCACCCTGCTGTGGGGCACCACGGTCTCGTCCTTCCGCGTCCTGCCCAGCGACCTCGACGCGCTCGGTCACATGAACAACGCGAAGTACCTGATGTTCATGGACTTGGGCCGGTTGGACCAGATGTTCCGCACCGGGTTGTGGAAGTTCTCGACCGCCCGCGGCTGGTACTCGGTGGTGGCCACCCAGACGATCCGCTACCGGCGTTCACTCAAGCCCTGGCAGAAGTTCGAGCTGCACACCCGGGTGATCGGCTTCGACGAGAAGGCGATGTACATCGAGTCACGCTTCCTCCAGCGCGGCGAGCTGGCCGCCCACGCGGTCGCCCAGGTGCGCTTCCTGCGCAAGCGCGGGGGCGACGTGGCTCCCGAGGAGGTGCGCGAGGTGATGCCCGAGGCTCCGGAGCTGGTGCTTCCCGAGTGGGTCGACAGCTGGGCCCGCGCGGTGCGCAGCGCGGACTGACCGGCGTCGAGGACAGTCGGCGGGGTTCGGCAGACTGCACCCCGTGCCTGCCGAGACCCTGCCCGGACGCCTGCTGCTGAAGCCGCGCGCGCTGGGCGTGCTGCTCGCGGCGCTGGCCTTCCAGCAGTCCACGATGCCGACGCTGATGGCGCGTGAGTGGTACCTGCAGGGAGTTGTCTCCGGCCTGGCCGTCGGACTCTCCTACGGCGCCGGGTCACTGCTGATGCGGCTGGTCTGGGCGCTCAACCGGGTGCTCGACGTGCACCCCCGCCGGCTGACCGCGACCGAGCTGCTCTGGGTGCGCGGGGTCTTCGCCGGGGTGCTGGTCGTGCTGGTCACCCTGACCACGCGCCAGGCGGTGCGGCAGCACCGGTGGACCGCCGAACGGCTCGGGGTGGAGCCCTCGTCGCCGTGGTGGACCGCGCTGGGCATCGCCCTGGTCACCGTCGTGGTGGCGGCCCTGGTGGTGCTGCTCGCCCGCGGCCTCTCCTGGCTGCGCCACTCGGTCACCTGGCTGGGCTCCCGGGTGATGCCGCGCTGGGCCTCGGCCACCCTGGCCACCGTGCTGGTGCTCTGGGTGGTGGCCTACGCCGCGCAGACCTGGGTCTACGCCGGCACGCTGCGGGCGCTCAACGAGGCCTTCACCCTGGCCGACACCCAGCTCGCCCCCGAGCACCCGCGGCCGGAGTCGGAGCGGCGTTCCGGCGGCCCGGCCTCCGCGGTGGCGTGGGAGGAGCTCGGCGTCGAGGGCCGGCGGTTCGTCGCCGAGGGGCCCTCGGTGCCCGACATCGTGCGTCTGGGGCGCCCCGGTGCCCGGGTGGTCGAGCCCGTACGCGCCTTCGTCGGGCGTCGCTCCGAGGCGGACGTACGCCTCCGCGCACGCCTGGCGGTCGAGGAGCTGGAACGCCTCGGGGGCCTGGAGCGCGGCACGCTGCTGGTGGCGGTGCCGACCGGCAAGGGCTGGGTCAACGAGCAGATGGTGCAGCCCCTGGAGCACCTGCTGCACGGTGACGTGGCCACCGTCTCCATGCAGTACTCCCACCTGCCGAGCCCGCTGGCGTTCCTGGCCGAGACCGAGGCCGCGCTCGACGCGGGGCAGGCACTGGTCTCCGCCGTGGAGGAGCGGATCGAGACCCTGCCCGAGGAGGACCGGCCCCGTCTGCTGGTGGCCGGTGAGAGCCTGGGCGCCTACGGGGCCAGCGCCGCCTTCGTGGACTTCGACGACCTGCTGGCCCGCACGGACGGCTCGCTGTGGGTGGGGTCCCCGTCGATGACGCGTCTGCGCCAGGTGGCCGAGGAGCAACGGCGACCCGGGTCGCTGCAGATCCGGCCGGTGCTCGACGACCACCCCGAGGTGCTCTTCGCCAACCGGCCCGACGACCTCACCGGTCGTCCCCGGGCGGTCTTCCTGCAGCAGGCCGACGACGCCATCGTGTGGTGGGACTGGTCAGTGCTGTGGAGGCGCCCCGACTGGCTGGCCGAGCCGTTGGACCCGTCGGTCAACCCGGCGATGGAGTGGTATCCGATGACCACCTTCCTCAACCTGGCGATCGACATGGCCGTCAGCACCGCCTTCGCCGAGGGGCAGGGGCACATGTACGGCACGCAGCCGACCCGGGCGTGGTGGGCAATGCTGCGTCCGGAGGGGTGGGACGAGCGGGCCCTGGCGGCGCTGCTGGAGGAGATGGCGGAGATCGAGCGCCCCCGCTGAGCAGGCCTGCGGAGGGGGGTGACGAGCGCGTCCGGGAGTGCGACGCTGGAGCGATGACGCCCGACCTGCGGGTGCGCCGCGCCGGCGCCGACGACGTCGACGAGGTCGCCACCCTGCTGCACGCCTTCAACGTGGAGTTCGAGACCCCGACGCCCTCGGTCGCGGAGTTCGCGCGCCGCCTCTCCACGCAGGTCCCGCGCGAGGACGTACGTGTCTGGCTCGCCGAGAAAACCGGCGCAGGCACGAGCGAGACGCTCGGCTTCTCGCTGGTGACACTGCGCCCCTCCCCCTACTACGACGTCGGCGTCGCGACCCTCGAGGAGCTGTACGTCCGTCCGCACCGCCGCGGCGCCGGAGCCGGCACGGCGCTGCTCGGCGCCCTCCTGGCCTGGGCCGAGGAGGAGCAGGTCGGCGAGATCCAGATCAACGTCGACGAGGTCGACGTCGACGCCCGGCGCTTCTACGAACGTCACGGCTTCAGCCACCTGGAGCCCACCGGCGACGGGGAGACCCGCATGTTTCTCTACCTGCGAGAAATGGGTGGGGGCTCCGCACCGGTGCGGCAGGATCGCTGACATGACGCGACCCGGAGCAGAGACCTACCCCCACGGCCACCACGCGAGCGTCGTGGCGGCCCACGGCGCCCGCACGGCGGCCACCTCCTGCGGCTACCTGCTGGAGCACCTCTCGCCCGGGACCTCCCTGCTCGACGTCGGGTTCGGCCCCGGCAGCATCACCGCCGACCTCGCGGCGATCGTGGCGCCCGCGCCGGTGGTCGGCCTGGAGTCGGCGTCCGGAGCGGTCGACCTGGCGCGGGCCCTCATGGCGGAGCGCGGGGTCGACAACATCACCCTGCGGGAGGGATCGGTCTACGAGCTGCCCTTCGAGGACGGCTCCTTCGACGTCGTGCACTGCCACCAGGTGCTGCAGTACCTCTCCGACCCGCCGGCCGCGCTGCGCGAGATGGCGCGGGTCGCGCGGCGGGTGGTCGCGGCCCGCGAGGTCGACTACGCCACGATGCACTGGGCCCCGCTCAACCCCGGCATGGAGGACTGGCTGGAGAGCTACCGCAGTGCCGCCCGGGAGTCCGGCGGGGAGCCCGACGCGGCCCGGCACCTGCGGGCGTGGGCCAACGCGGCGTCCTACGACCTGCTCGGCGAGGTGCGTCTGGAGGCCTCCACGTGGACGTACGCCACGGCGGAGTCGACCCGGTGGTGGGGCGACGTACAGGCCGCCCGCGTGCTGGAGTCGGAGCAGAACGCCAGCCTGCGCGCGATCGGCGTCGACGACGACCGCCTCGCCCGCATGGCCGCCGACTGGAAGGCCTGGGGCGAGCACCCCGACGCCTGGTTCTCGATGGTGCACGGGGAGCTGCTGCTCCTGAAGTGGTGACGCAGTCGGACGTCATCACCGGCGGTCGCGCGAGCGACCGCCCACGATGACGTCCGGCGACGTCAGACCCCGAGCATCCGGCCGATGATCTCCTTCTGGATCTCGGTGGTGCCGCCGTAGATCGTCTGGATCCGGCTGTCCAGGAAGGCCTTCGCGATCGGGTACTCCATCATGTAGCCGTAGCCACCGTGGAGCTGGACGCCGGCGTCGACGAACTTCTTCTGCAGCTCGGTGGTCCACCACTTCGCCATCGACGCCAGGCTCGCGTCGACGTCACCGGAGTTGAGGCGCAGGATGCAGTCGTTGACGAAGACCCGGGCGATGTGGGCCTCGGTGGCGAGCTCGGCCAGCAGGAAGCGGTTGTGCTGGAAGTTGCCGATGGAGCGACCGAACGCCTTGCGCTCCTTGGCGTAGTCGAGGCAGAGCTCGAGCACGTGCTCCATGGCGGCGACCGCGATGACCGCGATCGAGATCCGCTCCTGGGGCAGGTTCTCCATCAGGTGGATGAAGCCGCCACCGAGCTGGCCGAGGAGGTTCTCCTTCGGCACCACCACGTCGTCGAAGAAGAGCTCGGCGGTGTCCTGCGCCTTGAGGCCCATCTTGTCGAGGTTGCGGCCGCGGGTGAAGCCCTCCATCCCACGCTCGACCACGAGCAGGCTGATGCCCTGGTGGCCGGCGTCGGGATCGGTCTTGGCGACCACGATCACCAGGTCGGAGAGGATGCCGTTGCTGATGAAGGTCTTCGAGCCGTTGAGCACGAAGTGGTCGCCCTTGTCGACGGCATGGGTGGCGATGCCCTGCAGGTCGGAGCCGGCGCCGGGCTCGGTCATCGCGATCGCGGAGATCGTCTCGCCGCTGACCAGTCCGGGCAGCCAGCGCTGCTTCTGCTCCTCGGTGCCCAGTGCGGTGATGTAGGGGACGATGATGTCGCTGTGCAGGCCGAACCCCAGCCCGCTGGCGCCGCACCGGATGATCTCCTCGGCCAGCACGGCGGTGTAGCGGAAGTCCCTCACCCCGGCGCCGCCGTACTCCTCCGGCACGTCGAGGCAGAGCAGCCCGGCGTCCCCGGCCTTGCGCCACACGTCGCGGCCGACCATCCCGGCCTCCTCCCACTCGGCGTGGAAGGGCAGGACCTCCTTGTCGAGGAAGGAGCGCACGGTGGAGCGGAAGTCCTCGTGCTCGGTCTCGTAGATCGACGGCTTGCTGGGCATGGAGACCTCCTGCGGGCTAGGGAGCCCAGCGGCTGACTGTGACAGTAGGGGTGTCACAGTAGATCACGATCGTGTGGCTGTCATCACATGACGCGGCAGCCCTCAGAAATCGCGGTACTCCTCGAGCCGCTTGCGAATGTGACCCGCCAGCTCGACCGACGCCTCGATCTCGGCCTTGCGGATGGCCACCGACTCCACGTTGAAGCCGATCGGCACCTGCAGCCGGTCGGCGAACGCGATGAGTTCCTCCGCCGTGGCGACGCACTGGTCGTAGGACTGCTTCAGGGTGTCGGCGGAGTGGCGCAGGTCGTTCTGCACCCACCGGGGCACGTTGACCCCGAGCCACTCCAGGAACTCCAGGGTCTTCAGGGAGCCGCAGACCGAGAGCGTGAAGACGAGCGGCACGGGCTCCACGCCCGCGTCGCGGCACGCGTAGTGGTAGTCCGAGAGCAGGTCCTTGGCGGCGTTGACGTCGTAGACGACCTGGGTGACGAAGAAGGAGACACCCGCCGACTGCTTGGCCAACAGGCGCGCCTGCTCGTCGCCACGGGCGAGGTGGCGCTCGGGGATGGCGACACCACCCAGCAGCAGGTCGGGCTGCACCTCCTGGCGCAGGGTCTGCGCCTCGGGCAGCGAGACCGCCACCTCCTTGTCGCGCGAGGAGGCGCCGACGAAGACGGTCATCACACGCTCGGGGTCCTGGCTGCCGAGCCACTGGCCCAGGTGCTCGGAGGTGTACTTGCCGACGCATCGGTAGATGACGACCGGCTTCTTCCACCCCTCGAGCTGCTCGGCGAAGTCGGCCGGGTCCAGAGTCGCGGAGTAGGGGAACGGCCGCTCGGCGGGGTTGCGGTCGGACTCGTCGTCGATGTCGTAGAGCACCAGGGCGTCGACGTCGACGGGCTCGAGGCGCTGCATGGTGCGCTCGGCGACCTGGCGGACCGACTCGGCGGGGGTGCCCTGGCGGGGCGGGGTCATGCCGAAGAGGACGATGCCTCCACGGCGCTCGGCGATGCGCTGACGCAGCTCCACGACGACTCCTTCCGGTCCGCTCGGCCACCGGGCGGGCAGCCGGGCCAGTCTCCCACCGCCGGCACGGGGGTGAGGAAACGGCGGCCACCCTCCAAGACGCGCGCGATGCGCCGCCGTGTGACCGACCGGCCCCCTAGGGTGAGGCCCAGGCGCGGAGGGGTCGGGCCGGGGAGGAGTCCAGGATGCTCGAGCAGGTGCAGCTCCGCGACGGCGCCGAGGCCTGGGTCACCGACCTGCGGCGCGAGGATCGCGAGCGGCTCGCCAGCGGCTTCGCCGAGCTCTCCGAGGAGACCAGGCGCGCCCGCTTCCTGACACCGATGAAGCAGCTGAGCGAGTCGATGCTCAACCACCTCGTCGACGACGTGGACGGCATCGACCACGTGGCCCTGGCCCTGACGGTCGAGACCGCGCCCGACGTCTTCGACCCGGTGGCGATCGCCCGGATGGTGCGCTACGACGACGCGCCGGACGCCGCCGACGTCGCGGTCACCGTCAAGGACTCCCACCAGGGCCGCGGCATCGCCTCCGCCCTGCTCGACGTGCTGGTGCGCCACCGCCCCGAGGGGGTCGTACGCCTGGTCACCGAGGTGCAGGACGGCAACGAGGCCTCGTTGGCCATGCTGCGCCGGCTGGGTCCCACCGAGACCACGCCCAACGGCTTCGGCGCCCATGACGTGACGGTGCACCTGGCCGCCGCCGAGCAGGAGACACCGGCCGCACCGAGCGCCACGCCCACCGTGCCGCTGGTGCGCCCGGCCCGCGACCAGCCACGTCACCAGCAGCTGCACACCCGCGACCTGCTCTGCCCCTGGCTGAGCTGACCTCGCCGAGCGGGGGCGCGCGCCGCCGCCCCCTCCGTTAGTGTGCCGGCATGACGTGGGACACCTTCGGATCGACGGCCTTCATGGTGGGGCTGCCGCTGTTCGCGGCCATCGGCCTCGCCCTGTCCGTGCGAGGCCGAGGCGCGCCCTGGACCACGATCGTCCTGGTCGCCTGGCTGGTGGGCTCCGGGCTGTGGGCGCTCGCGGTGGCGGGTCCGCCGCTCGGGACCGGTCAGGCGGCGTGCGACGCCACCATGGTGGAGATACGCACCTCCGGCGCGCCCGACTGCGCCGACGCCGCACGCCGGCAGTTCACCCTCGCGACCATGGCCTACCTCGCGGTCACGCTGCTCGGCGCGCAGTACCTCGCCCGCCGTCCCCGCCAGGAGGACGGCGAGCCGGGGACGCCCCCGGGCGTCGGCACCGCGGCGATGCGCCAGCAGTTCCACAACAAGTAGCGGCCCGCCGCAAGCTGCGATCCGACGCCCGGGAGGACGTCACGCCAGGCAGCGCGGCCGCTCGGCGGTGAGGTTGCGGCGTACGGTCAGCTCGTCGTCGCGCAGGGTGACGACCGCGCGCACCGGTCCGGCGAGCGTGCGTACGTCCTTGGTCGCCGCCCGCAGCACCCACGGCGCCTTCGAGTCGACGGCGATCGCCCGGCCGTCCATGCGGAGCTCGACGTGGTCGATCGCACCCCGACCGTCGACGTCGGCCCGCACGACGCTGCCGAGCAGGCGGCAGGAGACCGCCATGCTCACGCTGCGGCCCTTGCGGCGCAGCGCGTCGAGGCGGATCTCCTCGACCGTGGTGCGGCGGGTCTTGGCCAGGGTCGCCACGACGTGGTCGGCGGCGGCGACCATGCCGGCGGCCGACGGGTGCAGGGGGGCGCCGTCGAAGTAGGTGGCCACGGCGCGGATCCACTGGTCGCGCGGCGCGGCGCAGGCGGTGTGGTCGGCGATGCCCGGGATCGTGCGGTGGTCGACGAAGTCGACGCCGGTGTCGGCCGCCACCTGCTCGATGGTCTCGGAGAGGCGGTTGATCTGGGCCTGCAGGTAGTCGGCCTCGCCCGAGGAGAGTCCGAGGATCTTCTGCGGGCAACCGCCCGGCGGCAGGTAGGTGCCGTAGCCGTGCATGAGGATCTGGGCCCGCGGTGCGCGGGCACGGGTGTCGGCGATCGCCTGCACGAGGTCGCCCTCGAGCTCCACGAACTCCTCGGCCAACGGGTCGGTGCCGGCGGCGGGCAGGCAGTTGCTGGTCAGGCAGCCGAGCGCGAGGCCGACCAACCCGATGTCGTTGCCGCCGAGCATGCCGAAACTCACCAGGGTGGTGTCGCGGGTGAGGGCGTCGAGCTGCGGCGGGTTGGAGCCCTGCGCCTCGTAGAGGTCGGCGACGACGGCACCGCTGCAGCTGGCGTCGACGAAGGAGTTCACGTCGAGCGTCTGGGCAACCAGCGTCGGGAAGTTGCCCTTGCTACGCAGGCAGGCGCCGGAGTCGAGGCGCATCGGGTTGACCAGCGGCCCGGCGACGAACGAGTCGCCGAAGGCGACCATCCGTTCGCCGCCCGGGCGGTCCCACACAGGAGTGAGGGCCTTGGCGCTGGCGGTGCTGGACGTGGCGACGCTGGACGTGACGACGCTGGACGTGACGGAGGCGGCGGTCGGACCGGCCGTGGCCGGTGGGGCGAGGAGTGAGGCGCTGAGGAGGCCGGCAGTGAGGGCCGTGGCGAGTTTCCCGAGAGGTGTCATGCGGCGACCGTAGTAGGTCATATGACCTACGTCACTGTCCGATTGCGACAATCTCGGCGCCGGTCGCCGGCCACCCGAACGCTCCTCAGCGACGGGCGCAGCGCGGTCGCGTCACCCGGAGGCCACGGGTGACCTTCAGCTCCGCGTCGCGCAGCACCACGCGTACGCGCAGGGCACCGCGGTGCCGCTTGACCTTCGCCGCCTTGACCGTCAGGACGTAGGGCGCCCGGACGTCGCGCGCCAACCACCGCCCGCCGACCCACAGCGACGCCCTGGTCACCGCGCCCTGGCCGCCACGCACCCGGACGCGGAGCCGGCGCCCCTCCCGCAGGCACGACGAGGACGCCCGCACCGTGGCCGCCTTCTGCTTGAGCGCCGCCCGGCGCTCCGCCCTCGTGGGCGGCTGCGGCGGACCCTCGGGCCGCACCTCACCCAGACGCTGGGTGAGGTAGTCGGCCGTGGCGCGCATGCCTGCCGTGGAGGGGTGCATCAGGATGCCGTCGCCGTAGGTCTCCAACCCGCGGATCCACTGCTCCTCCGGAGCCGCGCAGACCGTGTGCTCCACAGCGCCGGGGATGTCGCGCTGGTCGACGAACGCCACTCCCCGCTCGCCGGCGATGCGCTCGAGCAGGTCGGAGAGCCGGTCGATCTGGCTCTGCAGGTAGTCGGCGCGGTCGCCGGGCAACGGCAGCACGTCGGGGCAGCCCCCCGGCGGCAGGTAGGTGCCGTAACCGACCACGAGCACCTCGGCCTGCGGGGCGCGACGCCGCGTCTCGTCCAGGGCGGCCACCAGGCGGCCCTCGACGGCCGCGAAGGCCTCGGCGAGCGGGTCGTCGCCCGGAGCCGGCACGCAGTCACCGACCACGCAGGCGCCCGCCAGCTGCACCAGGCCGATGTCGTTGCCGCCCATGGTGCCGAAGGTGACCAGGGTGGTGTCCCGGCTGAGCGCGTCGAGCTGCGGGGCATTCGTGTAGTCGCCCTGGGGCTGCGGCTCGGTGAAGTGAACGGTCGTGGCGCCGCCGCAGCTGGCGTCGACGAACGAGCGCGCCTCGAGGCCCTGGGCGACGAGCGTGGGGAAGTTCTTCTCGCTGCGCATGCAGCCCACGTCGGTGCGCACCGGCTGGATCCCCGGGCCGGAGACGAAGGAGTCGCCGAAGGCGACGACTCGCTCACCGCCGGGGCCGTGGTCCCAGACCGGCACGTGCTCGGGGTCCGAAGCGGCAGCGGGGACCGAGGCCGGAGCGACCCCGGAGCCGGTGAGTGCCTGGGTGGGAAGTGCCTGGGCAGGGGCGGCCAGCAGGGCACCCACGAGCGGCACGATCGCCGCGGCGGAGAGGAGGGAGGTCGTACGGCGCATGCGCGCATCCAACCACACAGTGACCTGGGTCACACCGCAGCAGGAGCAACCCCGTCGGCAGTGACCTCCCACGACCGGTCGCCGTCGCTCACCACGATCCTCAACCCCTCCGCACCCGGCAGCGCGAAGAAGGCCGAGGGACCGTACGTCTTCAGTCGCAGGCCGCCGCCGCGGGCGACGGGCTCGCGCAGGGCCCCACGGAAGGAACGACCCTCCACCTCGATCTGCACCTTCAGGTCGCCGCTGCGGGCGGCCTCCCGCAGCGCCGCACTGGCCTGGGGGGCGTCGTCACTGTCGTAGTGGCGGAAGCGCAGGTCGACGAAGATGCCGTCGTTGGGCGGCACGTAGGTGGAGCGGTCGTTGAACTGCACCAGCGTGGAGGTGACGACCTGCAGCACGTAGTCGTTGCCGAGGAGCCGCACCCGGCCCCGGGCCAGGGGCTCGCGGAAGCTCTGGAGTCGAGGATGGGCCTCGCTCTGACCCGCGCGCATCACCTTGGGCCACCCGTCGGGCTCGGGCACCTGGACGTCGCGACTGCCCTCCTCGCCGTCTGCGCCGACGAGCCGTCGCGAGTTGAGGCCCGCCTCGGAGTCGTAGGGCATGATCGTGCCCGGGCTCATCCGCACCTGGCTCGCCCCGGCGCTGGAGGGCACGAAGGAGACCAGCACCCACTCGGGCGCGCGCGTGCCGAGGCCTCGGAAGGGGCCACAGATGCCGTGCGGGGCGATCTCGTCCTGCTCGTCGGCCAGCAACCAGCAGCGGGAGTCGTCGGGCACGGTGAGCACCTGGTTCCAGCTCTTCCACGTGGTCGTCCACAGCGCCGTGGCCTCGGAGAGGGTGGCCTCGACGTCGACGACCTCGTCGCCCAGGTAGGTCAACCCCGACGCCTCGGCGCGCTCCGACTCCTCCGAGCCGCATCCCGCCAGCCCGCCGAAGGCCGCGAGGAGTGCGGCTGCGCCTGCCACGGCCGTACGCACCCGCACACCGACCACCTGCCTCTCGAGGTCGAGAGTAGTGCTCCCCGAGCCCCGGCGTCGCGGGATCGGACGTGGTGACCGGAGTCACGTCCGCAAAAGTGGAATCCGAGATTCGTATTTGACTAGGTTCGTCCCCGTGCAGCTGACCCGTTTCACCGACCTCGGCCTGCGGATCCTTATGCACCTGGCCACCCCGGCCGGCGCCTCCGGCGCGACCACGACCGCCGTCGCCGACCAGGTGGCGGCCAGCCCCACCCACGCGGCGAAGGTCGTGACCCGACTGCAGAACCTCGGCCTGGTCGAGACCCGCCGTGGCCGCGCCGGTGGCCTCACCATCACCGCCGCCGGGCGCACCACCTCGGTCGGCTGGATCGCCCGCCAGCTCGAGGGGCCCGGCGAGGTCATCAACTGCGAGGGCGAGCGCCCGTGCCCCCTGGCCCGCGGCTGCCGCCTGCGCAGCCTGGTGCGCGACGCGCAGGAGGCCTTCTTCACCGTCCTGGACCCGTGGACCATCGACGACCTCGCCGTCGCGCCCACCCAGGACGTCCTGCTCCAGATCGGCGTCGGTGCGCCGCCGGAGCCCACGACCGCCCGGTCCGCCGGACCGAGCTGAACCCACCCGCACCCTCTCGGAGGAACCATGCTGTCGCCCACCTCAGCCGCTGTCATCCAGGCCACCCTGCCCGTCGTCGGGGGCGCCATCGGCGACATCACGCCGCTCTTCTACCGCAGCATGTTCACCGCCCACCCCGAGCTGATCCGCGACCTCTTCAACCGCGGCAACCAGGCCGCCGGTGAGCAGCCCAAGGCCCTGGCCGGCTCCATCGCCAGGTACGCCAGCCTCCTGGTCACCCCGGACGCCCCCAAGCCCCTCGACATGCTGCGCCGCATCGGCCACAAGCACGCCTCCCTGGGCATCCGCGAGGACCAGTACCAGATCGTGCACGACCACCTCTTCGGCGCGATCGTCGAGGTGCTCGGTGACGCCGTCACCCCCGAGGTCGCGGCCGCCTGGGACGAGGTCTACTGGCTGATGGCAGGAGACCTCATCACCCTCGAGAAGGAGCTCTACGCCGCCGCCGGCGTCACGGCCGAGACGGTCTGGCGTGACGTCGTCGTCACCGAGCGCCGCCAGGAGTCCCCCGACACCGTCTCGTACGTCCTCGCGGCTGCCGACGGCAGCGCCCTGCCGCCGTCGAGGCCGGGCCAGTACGTCTCGGTGGCCGTCCGCCTGCCCGACGGCGCCCGGCAGATCCGCCAGTACAGCCTGATCGGTGGTCAGGACACCGGCGTGTGGTCCTTCAGCGTCAAGGCGATCCCCGGCGGCCTGGCCGAGGACGGCACCGAGATCCCCGAGGGCGAGGTCTCCAACTTCCTGCACCGCAGCGTCTTCGAGGGTGACACCCTCAGCGTCTCGCCGCCCTTCGGCGACCTCGTGCTCGACGACTCCGACGACCCGCTCGTCCTGGTCTCCGCGGGCATCGGCACCACCCCGATCCTCGGGATGCTGCACCACCTCAGCCACTCCGGCAGCGACCGCCCGGTCACCGTCGTGCACGCCGACCGCTCCCTGGCTCGCCACGCCCACCGCCAGCAGCTCAAGGCGCTCGTCGACACCTTGCCTGCCGCCACCCTGCACCGCTGGTACGAGGACCTCGGCGAGCGCAGCGACGCCGACCTCAGGCCGGGACGCGTCGACCTCGGCGCCGTCGAGATCGCCGCGGGAGCACGGGCGTACCTCTGCGGCCCGCTGCCCTTCATGGAGTCGGTGCACAGCGCCCTGGTCGGGCGCGGCCTGACCGAGGACCGCATCCACTACGAGGTCTTCGGGCCCGACACCTGGATCGCCTCCTGACCCGAGCCGCCGGCAGCCTCTGCGTCCGCGCAGCGCCCCGTCGCCACCGTGTCCAGCACGTGAGGTGGCGGGGCGGGTGTGGTCACGGGGACTACGCTGCCGTGCACCGATCCACCACCGACCAGGGAGAACCATGCGTGCACTCGGTGCGCTCGCCGTCGCCGCCAGCCTCGTGATCACCGCCGCCTGCAGCGGCAGCGACGACGAGGCTCCGGACGCGGGCCCGGCCCCCGACGCCCTGGCGGAGGCGGTCGCGTCGCTGACCGACGCCAACGTGGGACGTCTCACCTTCCAGGTCGGGGACGACAACGACGCGCTCATCCGCACCACCGGCGCCTACGTCCTCGACGCGCGGCAGACGGAGTGGCAGATGACGCTGTCGAACGGTGAGCGCAGCGTCGTCACCGAGCAGCGACGCCTCGGCGACCGGGCCTGGCTGCGCAGCGCCCGCAACGGCGAGGCGCCGACGAGCTGCTGGCAGGCGTTCGGGGCCCGACGGGCTTCGGAGCGGACCAGCACCCAGTTCGAGCCGCCGGCCGACGCGTCGCCGGACCACCCCCTCCTGCCGCACGTGGCGGTGGCCACCACCGCCGAGGGCGAGAAGTGGGTCTCGCCGGGCAGCGTGGTCGAGGGCACCGCCGACCTCTACTCGGTGGCGGCGACCCTGGGCGAGGTCGTCGGAGAGCTCGACCTCAACCCGGCCACGCTGACGGGACGGGCTGCAGTCTCCTTCCTGCTCGACGACGGCGAGGTGCTCGCGTGGAACACCGACGTGGTCGCGGTGCTGGAGTCACTGGCCGAGGCCGGCGTGGAGCTCACCGACGACATGCAGGAGCTCGTCGAGACCGGCGCGGAGATCCGGATGGCCACCGGGTTCAGCGACCTCGCGGGCGACGTCGAGGTCGAGGCCCCGGGCCCGCGCGACATCTGCAAGGACAAGTGATGCGCGGCGGCGCGGGAGTCCGGGGCGCCGTCGGGGTGCTGGCCGGCGCCGTGCTGCTGCTGACCCCCGCCTGCTCCGACGACACCGGCGACGCTCCCCGTCCCGCCGAGGAGAGTGGCCCCACGGCCGAGGCCACCGGCACCGGCCACTCCGACGCAGCGCTCGTCGACGCGCTGCCCTCCGCCCCCGCGGAGCGTCACGGGTTGGCCGTCTTCGAGTCGTGCATCGACTTCGACGCCCCCGGCAACTGCCTGGGCCAGGAAGAGGGCACCGTGGTGCTCAACCTGAGCGACGGGAAGAACCAGGGCCTGCTCCTCACCGTGGCCCGCGAGCACACCGAGGAGAGCTTCGAGGAGCGAGGGGCCTCCTGCCCCGACGGCGCGATCGACGACCCGGCGCAGGAGCTCGAGTCGGGCGAGGAGATCCCCGGTCGCCAGGGCACCGGCGAGCGCACCCCCTGGGAGCACGGCGGTTGGTCGGGCTGGGTCTGCCGGGCCGACTACACGCAGAGCGACTCCGCCGGCGGTCCCGCCGACTCCTACTCCCTGACCCTGCTCCTGGCGACCGATGGACACCACCAGCTCAGCGTCCGCACCGCGGCCGAGGTGGATGTCGAGCTGTGGGCACGGGAGTACGTGGATCGCCTCGACTGAGGTCGCGTCTCGGTTAGCATCGAGCGACGGAGCCGTGCAGACGGCTGGGTGTCGAGGCGGAGGAGAGTCACGTGGCGACCACACCCCCCGTCCTGGCCGTGCGATGGACGCTGCTCGCCCTGGTCATCGGGCTCGCCGGCTACTTCGGCTGGCACACCCTGCAGGAGGATCCTGCCGACGACGCAGCCGCCGCGGAACGCGTGATCTTCCCGCAGCCCGCCTACACGCCCAAGGGGGCCGAGGCGCTCACCGCCGGTCCCTCGGCGGAGCCGTCCGCCACACCGGAGGCACCCGCCGGCCCGTCGGACGAGGTCTCGCCGACACCCGACGCAGACGGGTCGGACCCCTCGGCGACCTCCGGCGCGATGGACACCGACTCAACGGTGCCCGAGCACCTGCGCGGCGACAACCCGCTGCGTCTCGACGGCGTGATCGGCTCCTACTCGACGGCACCCGGCCCCGTACGCACCCTGGTGCGGCTCACCGACCGCAACGGCTACCTGCGGGGCACCGACGCCGACTTCCGGGTCAAGCACGCCGTCATCACCTGCGAGCGCGTGGCGCACCAGGGGTGGACCTGGGAGCAGCAGGTCAGCGGTGACGTCGCCAACGGCATCGCCGAGGCGACCGTCCAGGAGTTCGCCGACCTGCTGGCAAGCGACTTCTGCCCATCCCTGGGCCTCTGAGGACCGGACCGGGAGCAGACCCCCGGGCCAGGCTCACCAGGTCAGCTCGACCTCGATCTCGTTGTCGTCGCCGAGCTCGACCTCGACCTTGAGCTCGACCTCGTCGGGCACGGCCACGGTGAACCGCTTGCCGTCGCGCTGGAACTCCACCGAGTTGTGCCGCGACAGGCTGTCGGCCAGGGCGCGGAGCCGGTCGGCCGCCGCCTCCCGGGTGAGGCGCTGCTTGTCGTCGATCTCGAACAGGTCCATGGGATCTCCTCCGCAGATGTGGGTCTGCCGCACACCGTAGCGACCGGGGCGGCCGTGGTCGGCGGTGCCCACCCCAGGTGGCTGACAGCGTCAGGGGGCGCCGCCGGTCGGCGACACCCCCTGACGGTGGAGCTCAGGCGCTGGTCAGCGCCCGGTCATCTGGGCCTCCCGCAGAGCCTCACGGATCACGGCGGGCAGCCGGTCCGCCGGGGCGCCCCGGAACCCTTCCGGAGCAGACGGCTCCGGAGCCGGCACCGGGTCGCACTGCTTGTCGCTGCGGTTGGCACCGCGCTTGCGAGTGGGCAGCACGCCGGTGTCGAGGTAGGCGGCGATGGTGTCGTCCACGCACGCGATGCCCGACAGCGAGCCCGAGTGCGTGGTGCCGCCGACGCCCTCGACCAGGAAGGACGACGGGAACTCACGACGGGTCGCGAGGGCGCCCGAGTAGGGCGTGGCGGCGTCCTTGGTCTCCGAGATCAGCAGGATCGGAGCCTTCACCCGCTTGCCCTTCACGTCGATGGCCTTGCGCGAGGCAGCCGGCCAGTCGATGCAGGGGCGGTTGTACCAGGTGTTGTTCCAGGTCAGGAACGGGTGCTTCTTGTGCAACCGCACCGCGTCGGCACGAGTCTTCTTCCAGTCCGGCCACTGCGCGTCGGTGCACTGCACGCCGAGGTAGACCGCGAAGCCGTTGTCGTCGCCCGGACCGCCGTACCAGTCCAGGATCGGCGCACCGTCGCCGTCCTTGACCAGGGCGGCGTAGGCCTCACCGATCTCCACCCAGTAGTTGACGTAGTAGCCGGCCGTCAGCATGGCGTCGTTGAGCTCGTTGGGCCCGAGCTTGCCCTCGGCCTTCGGCTTGCGGTCGAGCTTGCGCAGCTGGCGGTAGTAGCCCTTCCTGATCGCGCGCCAGTCGGAGCCCAGGCCGAAGTGCGCGTCGCGCTTGGCGAGGTAGCGCCAGTAGACGTTCATGTTCTTGTCGAACTGGACGTTCTGCCCCAGGTTCGACTCGTAGAACGCCTTGTCGGCGTCGAGCACGCCGTCCCAGATGAAGCGACCGACCTTCTTCGGGAAGAGCGTCGCGTAGACCTGGCCGAGGTAGGTGCCGTAGGAGAAGCCCAGGTAGTTGAGCTTCTCCTCCCCGACCGCGCGACGCAGGGCGTCGAGGTCCTTGGCGACGTCGACCGTCTTCATGTGGGGCAGCAGGCGCTTCGCCTCCGAGCGGCCGCACGCACGGGCGTACCGGCGGGTGGTGCGCTTCCACCACCGCTCGTCGGCCTTGCGCTTCGGCACGTAGTTGGGCCGGTCGTAGCCGGCGCCACGGTAGTTGGGGTTGCAGCTCAGGGCGGGCTCGGAGCTGCCGACGCCGCGCGGATCGAAGCCGTACCAGTCGTACTTGTGGCCGACGCCGTCGGGGATCGCGCCGGCGAGCAGCGGGTAGATGAGGCCGGAGCCGCCCGGGCCACCGGGGTTGACGGCCAGCATGCCCTTGCGGTCAGGGTCGGTCGCCACCTTGCGGCTGACGGCCATCTTGATCTTGCGGCCCTGCGGCTTCGACCAGTCGAGCGGCACGACCAGCATGCCGCACTCGGCGTCGATCTCCGCCAGCCGCGGGTTGTCGCACGGACCCCACTCCGGCGCCGGCGGGGTGTAGCCGGGGGCGGGTCCACTGCGTCGGTCGGACGCTGCGGGTGAGGTGGGTGAGGTGGGTTCTGCCTGGCTCATGGCGACCGGCGTGAGCAGTGCTGCCGCCGCCACGAACGAAGCCACCCGGATGAGTGGATTTCTCACGTGTCTTCCTCCCGAGAAGAACTGGGGACGTCCCAGCCACTCCGAACCTTGCGTCATGGAGGGGGGGTCCGTCCAGACCCTCAGGCACAGAAATTCCTCCGGCCAGCAAGCCCCTCAGGCGCAGGACGTACGCCCCTCGAGGGCTTCGAGGATCTCGCTCACCGCTGCCTCGGCGGTGCGACCGACGCCGACCAGCGTGGCCGAGGCAGGTCCGGTCCAGTCGCCGTAACCCACGAGGTGGAGCCGCGGCTCGAGCACGCTGCGGGTGCCGTCGGTGTCGACCGTGCCCTCGGCGTTGCGCACCCGCAACGGGCGCAGGTGGTCGAGGGCGGGCCGGAAGCCGGTGCACCAGATGACGGCGTCGGCCGGGGCACGGCGGCCGTCGGCCCAGACCACGTGACCGGGCTCGAAGTGGTCGAACATCGGCTCGGCGACGAGCACTCCGCGCTCACGCGCCGCCCGCACGCTCGGCACCATCACGATGTCGCCGAGGGCACTGACCCCGGTCGGCACCACGTCGGCTCCCTGGGCCAGGGCCTTGGCGCGTCGGGTGGCGACGTCGAAGAGGGCCCGTCCGTCGACGTGGTCGGGCATGAACCGGGGAGGTTCGCGGGTGACCCAGGTGGTCTCCGCGACGGTCGACACCTCCGCGAGGACCTGGGCCGCGGTGTTGCCACCGCCCACCACGACCACGCGCCGGCCCGCGAACTCCGCCGCGTTGCGGTAGGAGACGGAGTGGATCTGCAGGCCGCCGAACTCGGCGGCCCCGGGGCGGATCGGCCAGAAGGGACGGCTCCAGGTGCCGGTGGCCGAGACCACGGCGTCCGCCCGCAGCACGACGTCGGCCGCGCCCACCAGCAGGCGCCCGTCTGCCTCGTCGCGGGTCACGCCGGTGACCCGCACCGGACGGCGCACCTCGAAGGCGTAGCGCTCCTCGTAGGCCGCCAGGTAACGACGCACGTGCTCGGCGGTCGGGAAGCCGTCCTTGCTGACCGGCATCGGCCACCCCGGCAACGAGGAGTGGTCGGAGGGCGAGAAGAGTCGCAGGCTCTCCCACACGTGCGACCAGGCGCCGCCGGCAGCCCGCGCGTCGTCGAGGATCACGAAGTCCTCCAACGCCCGCATCCCGGCGCGACGCAGGTGGTAGCCGGTCGCCAGCGCGGCCTGCCCACCCCCGATCACGACGACCGGGACGTCGAGCACCTCGGCGTCACCGGGGTCGACGGGGGGTGGGGCGACACGCGACGCGCGCCTTCCGCCGGAGGCGTGCTGCTGCACTCCGGCCCGTCTCTTCCCCATCCCCCCATCATGGCCCGTGGACGGTGTCGGCGGGTGGGGAACGACGAGGATCACACCGCCGTACGACGAGCGGTCAGTTCGTGACGGTGGGTCTGCATGAAGTCGCCGCGACGCGGGCAAGGGACAGCCATGACCGAGAACGCTGAGCACACCTCCGACAACCAGACCCCCGACCAGGACCAGGCGCGCGCGGAAGCGCTCCAGCGCGTCGTCGAGCGCGTCAACGCCTGGCAGGAGACCGCTACCGACGGCACCATCGCCGACGAGCTCGACCGCGGGCTGCAAGAGGCGGGGCTGACGCTCACCGACGACCAGCGCGAGCGGCTGGTGGCCCAGATCTCCGACGGCGCCGACGTCGACGTGAGCGACTACAACGAGACCGGGGGCGGCCCGGCCTGACGGGCCCCCACCGTCAGGTGACGCGCCAGCCCGTCGCGGCAGCCCTGCATCATCCGGTGGTGGTTCCAGTGCAGCACCGGGCGGAGGGGCCGCGAGGCGGCGCCGAGCCAACCGGTGGCGACGACCTCCTGGTGGAAGTCCAGCAGCGTCCCCTCCGCCGTGCCGCGCGGCCCCGGGTCGGGCACCAGGTCGAACCGCACCCAGCCCTCCAGGTGGCCCTCGACCGTCACCTCGAGCCGCGGTGCCTCCCGGGTGACCGCGGTCAGCACGAGGTCGAGCGTGTAGGGCAGCCGCGAGCGGCAGAGCACCCGGGCGCTGTCGCCGCCCAGGGCCGCGACCGCCACCACCTCGGGCCACCAGGACGGGTAGCCGGCGAGGTCGGAGAGCGTACGGGCGACCTGGTCCGGGGGCGCGGCGACGTGCCACGCCTCGTGGAAGCGGTGCACGACGGCCATGCGCTTCAGCCTAGGTCGCGCCCGCCTACGTGACTGGCGCTGAATCCTGCCGTCATCGGAGGATTGCGGTCACCTGGTGACTGCAATCCTCCGATGACGCTAGGTCAGGACTCGGCGCTGGCGCGGATGCCCTCGAGCGTCTGCCGCATCCCGGCGCGCAGCTGCGCGGTGAAGGCGTCCTGGCCGCCCATGAAGCCGTCGGTCAGCTCGACCGAGGTTTGCGACAACCCCTCGGGCACCTCGCGGCGCTGGCTGAGGCGGGTGCCCCCGGTCTCGGTGGGCTCGAGGTGGAACGACCACACGACCCAGTTCTCCTCGATCCGGAAGGCGATCTCCTGCTCCGGCACGAGGCGTACGACCTCGCCGGTCGTCTTCCAGACCAGCTCGCCGTGGCTGTTGCGGCTGGTGAACTGCACCCCGACCGCCGGCGCGGTGGCGTCGCCCCGCCACCTGGTCGAGTCGACCTGCGGGCTCCAGTCGCCCATGCGGGTCAGGTCACTGACCAGCGCCCACACGGCGGCCGGCGGGGCGTCGATCTCGACGCTGTCCTCGATGAGCGGCTCGTAGGTCTGGCTCATGGTTCCCTTCCGTGGCGACCCGGGCGGTCGCGACGCGCCCACAGTAGGCGGCGCGCCGCGTCCGTCCCGGATCGTGGTCGAGGTGTCGGAGGATGCTCAGTCGCTCGGCGGGAAGAGCCGCGCCATGCCGTCGATGGACTCCGGGCCGTAGCCCACCGAGCCGACCGGCACCGCGCCGTCGATGGCTTCGATGATGCGGCCGGTCCACACCGGGCCGAAGCCTCCGCACAGCTCGATGAGCTGCACACCGTCGGCCACCATCGCCCGGGCGACGTCGACACCCTGGTCGGCCGACGAGCAGCCCACGACCACGGTGCGGAAGTCTCCCTCCTCGATGACGCTGCGGTGGGTGGCGGGGTCCATGCCCCGGCCGGTGAAGATGAAGCCGAAGTGGTCCAGGGCCATCAGGTGTCCTCCAGTGTCGAGATGCGGGTTGCGAGGTCTGCCAGCGTCTCACTGGCGAGGGCCTCGTCGGGGTCGATGATCAGTCCGTTGCGCCGGGCGAGCTTCTCCACGAGGCGCATGATCGTCACCGAGTCGAGGCCGTAGGCGCTCGCCGGCACGTCCAGCTCGATGTCCTCGGGGTCCATCTCCAAGGTCTCGGCGAGCAGCTCGCGCACGCTCTCCTCGATGCGACCGCGGGTCAGGGTCGGCGTGCCGGTGCTCATGCCGGGGCCCACGTCGCGCGCACGGGCAGGACGCCGGCCTCGGCCCGGGCGGCGCACTCGCCGCGCCGGATCTTGCCGCTGGTCGTCTTCGGCAGCTTGAAGAGCGGCAGGACCAGGACCCGCACGGGGGCGGGCACGGCCTTGGCGACCGCGATGCCCGCGGCCCGGGCCGCCTTCGCGAGGGTCTCCTCGTCGGCGTCGGGCGCCTCGATGGCGACGGTCACGCCCGTACGCCCTCCCACCTCGCTCTGCCACGCGCCGGCGCGCATGTGGGCGAAGAGGGGGTGTGCCGCAGTTGCCTCGGCCTCGAGGTCCTGCGGGTAGTAGTTGGTGCCGGCGATGATCACCAGGTCCTTGGTGCGACCGGTGATGAAGAGGTTGTCCTCGTACAGGAAACCGAGGTCTCCGGTGCGCACGTAGGTCGGACCGTCGGGGTCCGCGCCGACGGGGCGGGCCTCGAAGAGCTCGACCGAGACCTCCGGGCGCTGCCAGTAGCCCTGACCGTTGCTCGGGGAGTGCACCCAGATCTCGCCGACCCTGCCGTCCTCGAGCGGGCGAAGGGTGTCACGGTCGACGACCAAGAGGTGCATGCCGCCGAAGGCGCGACCGTTGCCGACCAGCTCGACCGAGTCGGGCCCCTCCTCGGCCACCGCGACACCTTGGGCGAGGGAGTCACGTCGGAAGCCCAGCATGGGCGCCTCCTCGCCCGAACCGCCACCGGCCACCGCCAGCGTGCACTCGGCCAGGCCGTAACCCGGACGCATGGTGCCGAGCGTGAAGCCGACGCCCGAGAAGGTCTCGACGAAGCGACGGATGGTGGCGCCGCTGACCGGCTCCGAGCCGTTGACGGCCAGGCGCCAGCCCGACAGGTCGAGCCCGGCACGCTCGTCGGCGCCGATGCGGGTCACACACATCTCGTAGGCGAAGTTGGGCGCGGCGGAGAAGACGTCGTCGTAGCGCGAGATCTGCTGCAGCCACACCAGCGGGTTGCGCACGAACGACCACGGCTGGATCAGCACCGTGTTGGCGCCGGAGACCACCGGCAGCACGAAGCCGGTGCACAGCCCCATGTCGTGGAACATCGGCAGCCAGGTGACCACTGTGGTCTGCGGGCCGATGCGACCAGCGTCGGCCATCGCGCTCTGGTTGGAGACCAGGTTGCGGTGCGTGATGACCACGCCGCGCGCGTCGGCGGTCGAGCCGGAGGTGTACTGCAGCATCGCCACCGTCGACGGGGTGACCTGCTCGGGCTCGAGTCCCGCCCCGTTGGGCTGCTCCACGCTCACCCAGGGCACGTCAGGCAGGTCGGCGGTCGCCGCCTCGGCGCCCTGCGCGTCGGAGACCAGCACCGCGACGGGGGCGCAGTCGGTGATGATCGAGGTGAGACGGGCCAGGCCCTTGCCCTTGCTGCCCTTGCCCTCGAGGGCGGGCACCGGCACGGCGACCATGCCGGCGTACAGGCAGCCCAGGAAGCCGACCTGGAAGTCGACCCCGCCCAGCAACGGCACGATGACGCGGTCGCCGGCCTCACCGTGCGTACGCAGCGCTGCCGCGACGAGGCGTGCCTTGCGGTCGAGGTCGGCCATGGTCAGCGTCGCCTCGACGACGCCCTCGGCATCGACCGCGGTGAAGACGGGGCGGTCGGGCTGGCTCGCCAGCCCTCGGGCCACCAGGGAAACCAGGGTCTCGTGGGTGGTGGTGTCGAGGAGGCTCTCGACGACGGTGTCGGTCACGGGTTCACTCCAGAGGTTCGGTTCTTCAACCACAGCTCGAAGGCAGCCAGGTCGGGAAGGATGACGTCGGCGCAGGCGAGGAGCGCCAGGTTCTGTCGGTTGGTCGAGATCGCGACCACCTGCTTGCCGGCCCGGTGGGCGGCGAACATCTCGCAGGCGGTGCCCATGCTGGCCTCCTGGCCCGGGAGCCAGACGACGCAGACGTCGCAGTCGGCGGAGATGTCGACCAGGCGGTGGAAGACGTCGACGAGCTGCACGAGCCCGGGTCCGTGCTCGTCGCGGCGCACCTCGACGCGGTCGGTCAGGGCCCGGTGCTCACCGCGGATCACCGCCTCGTCGGCGGCCAGCCACTCGATCATCAGCATGCCGGGGTCCTGGACGACGGCGTCCGGCTCGTGGCGCCGGATGACCTCGGTGAGGGTGGCCCGGTAGCCCTGGTCGGCCATCTGGTCACCGGTGCGGTCGCCCTGCATGATGCCGGCGAGGAAGTAGGACGTCATCATTCGTCTCCTGCGTGGTAGGCGGGGAGCTCCTGGCCGGGAGGAGCCACGCTGTCGTAGAGCTCGGCGGCCTCGAGGAGGTGCTCGACGACCTCGGTGGGCTTGTGGTCGACGGCCGCGGCCACCCGCTCGACGATCCGGTCGAACTCGGTGGAGCCCTCGTGGTGCACCGCGCCCTGGTTGTCCCGGGCGATGAGCCGCCGGTCGGCGAGCGGCAACGCCACCTCGCCCATCTCGTCGGAGTCGGCCAGCACGGCGCGGATGGAGAGGTTGTTCTGCTCGGGGTGGGTGAGCAGCGGCAGGATCAGCTCTCGCTCGGGCGGGAAGCCGGGCAGCTGCGAGTCGAGCCTCAGGGCGAAGGCCCGCGACATCACGTTGTGACCCCTGGTGGGGCTGAAACGCGTGTACTCGATGTGCAGGGTCTGCGTCTGCTCGTCCCACTCCGCACGCGTACGCCCCGGCGCCGGCGTGCCGTCGGCGCGACGTCGCAGCGGGAAGGCGTCCACGCTCTGGCGCGCCCGGCTCGGGTCACGCCGGTCGAGCCGGAAGGCGGTGCGGTGCATCAGGTAGGGGTCCACGACCGTGACGTCCTCGTCGCTGACGAACAGCGCGGCCACGTGGCGCCCGTCGACGACGTAGCGGGCCTCGTGCCCGGTGAGCTCGGCGATCCGGTCACCGGCGTGGGCGGCCTGCCACGGGCACGCGCCACCCCACTCGGGCCCCTGCTCGGTGAGGCCGATGAACTGGTGGAACTGCACGGCGCTGTTGTAGGGGAACTCCCGCAACGTCTCGGTCAGGACGTCCTGGACGACCTGGAGGTCGGGCCCGGTGGCGGGGCTCATGCGACCGGCTCCAGGTCAGGAGCGGACCCGGGGACCGTCTCGGCCACCGCAGCGGCCGGCAGCGTCGCGAGGCCGTCGGGCTCGAGGATGTCGAGGTGCTTGCTCAGCTCGCGCCGGAAGGTGATGAGCTCGAACTGGGTGAGGCTGCGCTGGGTCTTGAGGAATCGAATTCCTCCGGTGATGTCGGTCTTTCCGGAGCGACGCACCTGGTCGAATGCAGCAATTCTCTCGGGATTCTCGTGCTTGGCCACGATGTAGGCGGCAATCACCTGCGACTGCTGCTCGGCGGTCGGGAAATGGCCCCCGGTTCCGTCGGTCATTCCGGAGATGAAGAGATTGTCGTGCGTGGGCGAGAATGCCAGCAGGTAGAACTCCGGCCGACCATTGGTCCAGTCGAGGTCGGCCGGGTCCATGAAGGGAATGTCGATCGTGAATCCGGTCGCGAAGACCACGGCGTCGAACTCCGCCGAGGTGTCGTCGGCGAAGAGGACCTTCTCACCGTCGAAACCGACGATGTTCTTGCGCACGGTGATGCGTCCGTGCGAGCAGTAGTAGGGCAGCAACGAGTTGACGATCGGCGGCGACTCGAGCGGCTTGTGGTCGGGCTCCGGCAGGCCGTAGCGCGAGGGCGGCCCGACCATGAGACGCAGCATCGCGCGGTAGCCCAGGCGTACGAGCCACAGCGGCAGCGGCATCGACTGGCTGGCCTCACCGACCTGGTCGGCCGGCTTGCCCAGCAGGAACTTCGGGAAGAAGTGGTAGCCGCGGCGCATGCTGATGCTCACGTCCTTGCTGACCTGGGCCAGCTCGACGGCGATGTCGCAGCCCGAGTTGCCCGCGCCCACGACCAGCACCCGCTGGTCGGTGAACTCCTCGGCGCTGTCGTAGTCGCGGCTGTGCAGGATCCGGCCGCTGAAGGTGCCGGCGACCTCGGGGATCGACGGCGACCAGTTGTGGCCGTTGGCGATCACCACGTCGGAGTGCCACTCGCTCGACCCGTCGGCGGTGGTCACCTGCCAACCGCCGTCGACCGGCTCGACGGCGGTCACCTCGGAGTTGAACCGGATCAACCCGATCAGGTCGTTGGCGCGGGCGTAGTCCTCGAGGTAGGCGAGCACCTCGGTGTTGTGCGGATAGACCGGCAGGTCCGACGACATCGGGAAGTCGGAGTAGGCGGTGATCTCGCGTGACGTGATCGTGTGGGTGTTGCGGTAGACCGAGCTGCGCGGGTTGGACCTGTTCCAGATCCCCCCGAGCTCGGAGTGCGACTCGTGCACGACGCACGGAATGCCTCGTTCGGTCAGGCACTTGGCGGCGGCCAGGCCCGAGGGCCCGGCTCCGATGACGGCCACAGACGTGGCTCTGCTCCTGGTTGACACTTCTTCCCCCGTGTTTCGACGGTCCGACTTGTCGGACCACCCTTTTTCGCTGGCTTCAGGCACACCGAGGAAACCCATTCCAACTCGTTGAAATGGGTTCTTCCCCCGTACGACCGTCGCGCGTTGAATTCGGCAGGTCGCGCCGACTCCCCGCTCTGACATGAGCCAAGTTCTGGGGCCCAACAAGTCGGGAAGCAGCCGCGACGGCGACGCCGACGGTAGCAATGCGAGACCGCACCACCAAACCACATAGGGGGGGCTGCGGACCGAATACCCACAAGTGGGTGTGGTGGTTCGAAACCAGTCGAAAGAACGCCCTCTACCCAACTTTCGACAGGTGAATGAATGTTGTTCGAAGTGCTTGGTCAGAATGTGACGAGCACCGCCGGAACACGCCCCGCGACCGTGCACACAACCCCCATATCGGGGTCGGACCGGTCCGTGAGCATGACCTGGGACACGTCACCGACCACGTCACCCGTCACGGCCTCCTCGACCCCGGGCACGACCCACGTTGTCCCCCCGGGTGCGGTCGGCCAGGTCAAGGACCAGCCGGTCGCCGTCGTCAGGGTGGCCAGCCCGACCTTCACGCAGGCCTCCGCGCGGGTCCACGACAACCACTCGGTGGTCGGGTCGTGAGCCGTCGCAGGTGCGGCGTGCCGGGGCGTACGCCCGACCAGTGGCGGAGGGACCCCAGCGACGTGCTCGACGTCCACACCCACGGGGCCGCGGCCCACGGCAGCGGCGACGACGTCGCGCTTGTGCGACCACGAGAGTCCGAGGTCGGCGCGGCCCACGACGTATGGCCGCCCGTGCGGTCGCTCGCACCGGCCACACCGCTGGCGTACGTCCGGCGCGCGCAACGCGCCCTCCGTGAGCGGGAGGCCGTCGTGCACGACCAGCAGCAGGCGCGTCAGCGCCCGGGCCGCCACGAAGGAGCGACGGTCCGCCTCGAAGTGCAGCTGGTCGTGACGGGCCCGGTCCTCGACGCTCAGCAGCTCTTCCGGCGAGGCGAGCTCGGCGACCCGGGCCAGGACGTCCTCTGTGCGCGCCACGCTGAAGAGGAGGTGCGGGGTCGTCAACGGATCGGTGTCACTCGCACGACCACTGCCAGTTGCCCGCGACCTCGTCGAGCCAGGTGGCGAGCGCGGCGTCGCCACCGGTGGAGAGGCAGTGCTCACTGCCCAGGTCAATGTTCGTCAGTCCGGGGCTGTTGTCGTGCAACGGTCGCATCCAGGGCGAGATGTCACCCCTGAGCTCCGTCATGGGGGACAGGTCGAGGATCTCCAGCTTCGTCAGCGCGCCGAACTCCACGGGAATCGTGGTGAGCAGCGTCCGCTCCGCCCTGAACGTCCTGAGCTCCGACAGCTGCCCGATCTCCGGCGGCAGGGAGGTGATGGCGTTCCCCGAGATGGTGAGATCCGACAGTCCGGTGAGGCGGCCGATCTCGGCGGGCACCGGACCGCTCACGTTGTTGTTGGAGTAGTCCAGCCTGCCCAGCGTGGTCTTCTCCCAGACCCACGACGGGATGCTCGTCAGCTCGTTGCGCTCCGCGCGGAGGGACCACAGGTGCGGCAACTCCGCGAGCTGCGGCGGCAACGACGTCAGCTTGTTGCTGCCCACCTCCAGCTCCAGCAACGTCGACACGTTGCCGAGCTCAGCCGGCAGCGCCGTGATGTCGGTGCCCATCACGGTGAGCAACCGCAGCGAACCCAGAGTGCCGATCTCGGGAGGCAGGGCGGTGATCGGGGTGTCGAAGATCTGGATGCTCCTCAGGGTCCCCAGCCGGGCGACCAGTGCTCCCGGCAGGGAGGTGACGCCTGTGTCAGAGAGCCCCAACCGGGACAGCGCGGTCAGGTCGCCGATCTCGGGGGCCAGCGTCGTCACCGCCGGACCCTGGAGCTCGACGTCGATGACGCGTCCACCGCTGCACGTGACCGCCTTCTGGGAGAACACGTCGCCGGGATAGATCCACGTACAGGGGTCCTCGCCTTCCCACGGCAGGGTGGGGTAGGTGTCACGGATCGCGAGCATGGCCCGGCAGTCCGCGGCCGTCAGCGTGCTCGCGCCGCACGAGGCCGACCCCGTCTGGGTGACGACCAGGGTCAAGGTCTTCGTCGCGGTCTTCCCGTTGGCCGCGGTGAACTGGACGGTGAAGGTCGAGGTGCCGGCCGTCGTGGGGGTTCCGGTGAGGCGTCCACCGACGTCCATCGTGAGGCCCGGAGGCAACGAGCCGGACGTACGCGCCCAGACACCCGAGACGTCGCCCTGGGTCTCCAGGTCTGCCGTGTAGGGGGTGCCCACGACCCCGTCGGGCAGGGAACTCGTCGTGATCACCGGGACCACGTCAGGATCGAGGTCGGTGCCCGGCGGACACAGGTTGGGGGTCTGGACGTCGAGGAAGACCTCCCAGCTCACGCTCCCCGCGAGGGAGCCGCCGGTCAGCTTGTCGAGGAGGTCGGAGGTCTGCAGCCCCACCTCGGCGTAGGGGCCGAACCCCAGCACGCACGACGTGCCCGCCGACGACGACCACGAGGCGGTGAACTCTGCCTTCGCGCCCAGCCCGACGTAGGGCCCGGCCAGGCTGTAGGCGTCGAGCTGGACCTCGGCGCCGACGCCGGCGAACACCTTGCCCGCCGCGGTCACGGACGTGACCTCGTTCTCGGACGGGGCGCCGGACTGGTAGAGCGTGGGGCTGAGGTCTCCCGAGGCCTTGTTCTTCACCCCGGCGGCGTCACGGCCCACCCGTTCCTGGACGAGGCTCACCCCGCCTGATCCCTCGACGCCGACCGTGGTGACGAGCGAACCGGACAGGTCGCCCCAGACCGGGACGATGCCGAGGAACCCCCGGAACGTGCGTGACACCTGGGCCAGGTCGAGCTTCTCGATGGTCTCGGCCTGCGCGGTCGCCGACGCCTCCACGGAGACGGTGGTCGAGTTGTTCCAGTCGACCCCCGCCCCGGCGCGATAGCTCTTGACCTGCCCACGCCAGTTCGTGCCGACACCCAGCTCGAGGAAAGGGGCCGCGGCGACGACGCCGCTCACGGTGTAGCCGAGCCCCAGCCCGCTGTCCGAGGACAGGGTGCCGCGCTGCGCCAGGCCCAGGGAGATGGTGGGGGCGGAGATCTCGATGGTGCCGGTCGCCCGGGCCGTACGATCCAGCCGGCTGCCAGTGGCCGGGGGCGCGGCGCAGTCGGGGTCGTCGGGCTCGACGCCGCGCAAGGTGGTGCCTTCGGCCACGTCGGACACGGTCGTGGCGATCGAGCACATCGCGATGCCACCCTCGGTCTCCGGCATCCGCTCCACGACGTCGAGGAGCGTGGCCTCCGACGTCACCGCGCGGAACAGGCCGGAGACGGTGCTCACCGACGTGACGCGGCGCAGTGCGCCGCTCGGGGCGCCGGTCGTCGGCGCGATGCTGATGACCTCGCCACCGGTCAGGGCTGGGGCGCCGTTAGCCAGGAAGGTGACCACGCCGTTGGTGAGGTCGACGCTGCGGACGCTCTCCTGCTCGGCTTCGGTCAGGACCACCACGTCGTCGTGGATCTCCACGTCGAAGGCGTCGATCCGCATGCTCCGGGCCTTGGTGTGCTTCTGCTTCGCACCCTTGGCGCGCACGGCGGTGGCCCTGTACTGGAACGTGCCGATCGTGCTCGCCACGGTGGTGAAGGTGACGCGTCCCTTGCCGTCCTGGACGCCGCGCGCGACCTGGGTCCACGACGCTCCCGACGTCGCGGTCGCTCGACCCGAGAGGGTGACCTTGCGACCGGGACGCGCCGGCGTGAAGCGCGCCGTCATCGTGGCCTGCTGGCTCTGCAGGACCACGCTCGGCACCGTGAGGCGCCCGGACTGGCCGACGACCTTGAACCGCCGCGCGGGCGAGGTGAAGGCCCGCCTCGGCCCGGTTTTCGCGGCCGTGATGCGCAGCTTTCCACCGCGCCTGGCCCTGAACGTGGTGCGGAACGTGCCGTTCTTCCTGCTCGCCGTCGTCGAGACGGTCCTCCACCGCTTCTTCGTCCTGAGCTGCACCGTGACCCGACGGGCCTTCCCCGCCTTCGGCACCCTGCCGGTGACCTTCACCTTCTCGCCGGCGATGGGCGCTCGACCCCACCGGAAGGCGCGGGCCTTGCGTGAGGCACGGGCGGGGGTCGTCGCGGCCTCGCCGGGCAGCGACGGCGCGGCGACCTGGGGCGCTGTGCGCGGGGCGTACGCCTCACTCGTCGCCGCGGGAGTCGCCAGGGCGGCGGGCGTCCCCGACAGCAGGAGCGTCAGGGCGAGGATGATCGAGGCGCGCATGAGGGGCAGAGTAGGGGGTCGATCCGGTGCTGCCCTGGACGTTCCACGGCCTGGGGGAACCAGAACGGCGCCCGCGGCGTCGGAGAGGCATGAGGTTCCACGACGCGGCGAGGATCGCGGCCGGTCTGTCCCTGATGGCGCTCGTGGCGTGCACCAGCTCCTCCACCACCCCGAGCAACGTGGCCGGAGCCGACGGATCCGCGACACCGCCGCTCGAGCTGGCGGTCGGAGAGTGGACGCGCCTGCCCGACAGTCCCCTCTCGCCCCGCCACCTGCCGGTGGCGGCGCATGTCCCCACCGTTGACGGCGATCTGGCCGTCTTCGTGGGCGGACAGGTGAGCGGACCGTGCCCGCCCTGGGCCGACTGCGCCATCCCGCCCGGCCGCCCGGCCCGCGACGGGGCGGCCCTCGACCTCACCACCGGCACCTGGCAACCCATCGCGGACGCACCCCGACCCGTGCCGGGGCACTCACCCACCGCCGTCGTCGACGACACCCTGTACGTCCTCACCGAACGCCGCCTGTTGGCCTGGGAAGCCGCCGGGGACGCCTGGACGGAGGTCGACCTGCCCAGGCGGGTGCTCGGAGCCACGATGGTCGCCGACACCCACGCCGGGCGGTCGCGGTTGGTCATCACCTCGGGCAGCGACGAGAACGGGATCCGCCCGGACCTGGTCCACGACCTCGAGGCGGGCACATGGTCCCGACTGCCGGCCAACCCCCTGCGTCCGTCGTTCGACCGGACCGTGGTGGCGACGCCCGAGGGACTGGTGCTCCTCGCCAAACCGATGGCGCCCGACGGCGGTCCCGAGGACCCGGCGCTGGTCCGGGCCGCCGTGCTGCCTCCCGGCGCCACCGACTGGGAACTCGTCACCTCCGGCGGGGAGCAACTCGGGGGCTGGTCGTGGACGTGGACGGGCACACGGGTCCTCGACCCGACGCCGGGCGGCTCGGACGGCGGCCAGGTCAACAACTATGGCCGCGAGATCCCCTACGGCGGCGCCTTCGACCCGGCCACGCGCGAGTGGATCTCACTGGAGGGGACCCCGAAGGCCTTCACCGGAGGGTGGCCGGTCGAGGCGCCGGGAGGCCGGTTCAACGCCCTGTCGGGGTGGGTCCACGACGACGGAGAGGTCGGGCGAGCCGGCTGGACCCGTCTGCGTCGACCTGAGGGGGCGCCCGAGGAGCCCGGGCGAGGGGTGTGGGTCGGCGCCGTCCTGGTCGTCCACGGGGGTGGCGACTGGGAGGACGTCAAGGGCGTCGACGAGTGGACGCCGGAGAACGTCTGGTCGACCGGGGTGTGGGTCAGGCTTACGGGCTGACGACTTCCCTAGGTTGGGTCCATGACACTGAGACTCGGATTCATCGGCATCGTCACCCACGACATGGCGGCCTCCCTCGCCTTCTACCGTGCGCTCGGCGTGCCCGTCGCCGACGGCCAGGACGACGCACCGCACGTCGATGCAAAGCTCGACGACGGCACCAACCTCGCCTGGGACACCGTCGGCACCATTCGCAGTTTCGACCCCGGTTACGTCGTGCCCACCGGCGGCCACCACATCGCGCTGGCCTTCGACCAGGGGTCACCCGAACGCGTGGACGCCGCGTTCGCCGCACTGGTCACAGCCGGGTACCCCGGTCACGTCCAGCCGTGGGACGCCCCGTGGGGCCAGCGGTACGCCACCGTGCTCGACCCCGACGGCAACTCCGTCGACCTCTACGCTGCGCTCGCCACGGACTGATCCGGGTCCCACGCCAACGCAGACCGACAGAACTCCTGACGCAACCATCTCCCCGCGGCGTACGTCACCCTTCGTAGAGAGGCAGCGATGCTCGACCTCGGGAAGGACATGTGATGACGCGCAGGGACGAACAGGAGTTCGTGGAGTTCGTCTCCGCCCACCAGGGACGCCTGAGACGAGCCGCCTTCCTGATCACGGGTGACTGGGCGGCGGCTGACGACGTCACCCAGGAGGCCCTGGTCCGGCTGTACGTCGCGCTGCCCCGGCTGGGCTATGTGGAGAGCCTTCTGGGGTACGCGCGTCGCACCGTGGTCAACGTGGCCATCGACGCGGCACGCAAGCGCGGCACGCGGGAGCGCTACGAGTCCCGCGAGCCCGTGCCGGCGCCCTCCCCGGACGTGTCGGGCCGGCACGCGGACCGGTCGATGATCCTGACCGCGCTCGGCACGCTCGGGCCACGCCAGCGCGCGGTGGTGGTGCTGCGCTACTTCGAGGACCTCAGCGTCGAGCAGGCAGCGCAGGTCATGGGGTGCTCGCCGGGCACCGTGAAGAGCCAGACCGCACGCGGGCTCGAGACCCTGCGGCGATCGCTGGTCGAGGCGGGTTGGCACCACGAGGTGGAACTGGAAGTGAGTGAGTGATGGTCGATCTGCGCACCCTGTTGGACGACGCCAGCCTCGAGGACGGGCCGCCCGCCGACCCCCTGGACCTCGTCCTGGCCGGTCGCCGCCGCGTACGACGCCGCGGGCTCGCGCGTGGTGCCGCCGCACTTGCGCTGGTGCTCGTCGTCTCCGCCACCGCCCTCGCGTTCCGTCCAGGGGCGACGGACCCCGCCCGCGACCCCGAGCCCGCTGCACCGTCGAGTCCGACGCCCACGCCCGAGCCCTCCGAGACCGCCGAGGTCGACGAGACCCTCACGCCCCCGGGCACACAGCTCCGCCTGGGCGGGATCGCCACCGTGCCGGTGAAGCACATCAGGACCGGTCGCATCGAGATCACCGTCACCGCCGTACGCCGCGGGGACCGCGCCGACCTCCTCGCCCTGCCCGACCTGGACCCCCGCCTTCGGTCGGACGCGTCCAGCGGCGACTTCTGGTACGTCGACGCCGAGGTCACCCACGTGTCAGGAAAGATCGGCGGCTACTACGTCCATCCCGATGTCGAGCCCGTCGTCCGTGGCGGGAAGAGGGCCAACAGCTGGGTCATGGGTCCGGACTTCTCGCCGTGCCCTCTGGGCAGCCTTTCCCGACCCCCGGCGACCGGGGAGAGCGTGGAGACCTGCTTCGTCTACCGCACCGAGCCGGGCTCGGAGGTCGTCGGTCTCCGGTGGGGCCCGTTCGAGTCCGACTACGACATCACGCAGGGCGACCCGGTGACCTGGCGCCAGTGATTCCCCCCAGTTCAGGCGCCGAGCGTCTCCGGGACATACAGGTGGATGGTGCGATTTCACCGCGCGCTGCCCCGAGAAGGGGTTTCATGGCCGACGTGAACTCCGGCTGTCGGATGCCGGGGTCAAGTGCCGGGGGGTTGGTCATGAGCGGCGTACGGCGTGGGTTGACTGCGATGGCGAGCGTCGCCGTGATCGTGGCCTCGACGATCAGCCCGACTGCCGCAGCGGACCCCCTCGACCCGGCCCGCCCCTCCGGCCAGAGCGCAGCCTCGCGGGCGGCCACGAGCTTCACCCTGTCTCCGACCACCACGACACCCGGCGGGAAGGTCACGGCCAAGGGCAAGGTGCCCACCAAGGTCAAGGGCAAGGTGCACCAGGTCAGGCGACCGGTGATCGTGCAGACCGCCTCGGGCCGGAAGTGGACCAAGGCCGCCACGGGCAGGACCACCAAGAAGGGCACCTACCTCGTCACGTTCACTGCCCCCGTCACCTCCGGGGTGTGGAAGGTCCGCGTCACCGCGCCGAAGAAGAAGATCAAGGGCAAGGTCCTCAAGAAGTTCACCACCACCTCCCGCACCTTGACCATCACCTCCCCGACGCAGCGGGGGTGTTCGGTCACCGGCGAGTTGCCGAGGGCTGAGTGCGAGGCACTGGTCGCCATCGACACCGCCAACCCCACCGCCAACCTCGGCTCCGGGTGGGGCACCGGCACCGACCCCTGCACCTGGGACGGCGTGACCTGCGAGACGGGTCATGTCGCCGGCCTCGACCTCAACGGCACCCAGCTGACTGCCCTGCCGGCCGAGGTGGAAGACCTCACCCACCTCACCCACCTGGACCTCTACGACAACCAGTTGGTCGCCCTGCCCGCTCAGATCGGAAGCCTGAGTCACCTCATCTACCTGAGCCTTGGCGGCAACCAGCTGGCTGCCCTACCTGCCGAGATCTGGAACCTCACCCAGCTCACCAGCCTGGGCCTCGACGGCAACCGGCTCGCAGCCGTGCCGGCCGAGATCGGGAACCTCGCCGACCTCACCTACCTGGACCTCTACGGCAACCAGCTGACTGCCCTGCCCCCAGAGATCTGGAACCTCACCGACCTCACCCACCTGTTCCTCGGCGACAACCAGCTGACCGCCGTGCCGCTCGAGATCGCGAACCTCACCCACCTCACCGGCCTGCACCTCGGCGACAACGACCTGGCGGGTGACGTGACGGAATGGGCACAACCCCTCATGGCAGCAGACACGATCAGTGAGCTCGCGCTGGACGGCAACGGGTGCTTGACGACGACCGACCCGGCCGTGGCGGAATGGTTGACCGACCTCGAGTCCGGCTGGGACGACGGTTGCACGCCCTGAGTCACGCGCCGAGCGGCATGGCCTCGGTGAGGCTGGCGTCCGTCAGCCCTCGCAAGCTCCCATCGCCTCGCGGGCGGCGGCCACCACGACGGGGTCCTCACAACCGCGGGCGAACCCCGCGATCCGCGATCGAATTTCTCGGCTGAGCACCCAGGTGCCGAGGCGCTCTGCGACCGGGGCCAGCCACGCCGGCCGACAGGCGAAGTTGTACTTCCAGACGGCGAGCGTGCCGTCGCCCTCCGGGGTGAACCGCCAGCCACCGCCCAGCTTGGCGAAGAACCAGGAACCCGTCTCCATCGTCATCCCGACGTTCGTCGGGGGCGCGTAGGAGACGTAGCGACTCACCATCGAGAACCCGAGCCGGTGCCGCGTGAACGTGCGTACGCCCTTGGCCGGCACCTGCGCCCCGTCGAGGAAGTACTGCTCCCGGATGAACGGGTCCCAGCGACGACGCACGTCACCCGTCGTCTGAGAGACGGCGTACGCCTCCTCGGGAGGCAGCGGCACGTGCACCGAGGCCTGGACGACTGGCATGGGTTCGAGCGTAGCGGCGGTTGGGACCGGCGAACTGCACAGCAGCACTGGTCGATCACGCTCAGCTTCGCCGGTTGCCAGCGACGTTGTCGAGATGCAGCGAAGATTGACGAGCAGCCCGAGGGGAAGCTGGGCGAATCAGGAGCGTCGGTCGGCTCTCGTCGAAGTACACGCGGCAAGTCAGTTACCCGGAGGCGGCCGTGGTCAGAACGGCGGCTCTTCGTCGGCCCATGGGTCTGGCGCGGCGTCCCACGGCGACGGATCCCTCCACGGGTCGTCAAACTGCTGGGGCTCGGACCCTTCGTCGGGGTCGTTGCCCCTGATGGCGCGAACCAGCGCGTCGATCCGACTTGCTGGATCTCCTACCCAGTCAAACTCGTCCAGCCGCTGGGCCGCATATCGAGCTCGAAGCGGCTTTGACTCTCCGACAGAGGCGACGGCCTCCTCGTGGAGTCGGGTCCACTCGTCGCCGAAGAGGGTGGTCATTGCGCCTTCGAAGTTGGGGTCGAGCGTGGCGTAGCTGGTGCTGACGTGGAGCGGGTCACCGAGAAGGGCAGCTGGCTCAGCGGGATCACCGCTCAAGCCGAGGGCGGCCGCGATGTCCTGCCGCTTCGCCAGCAGATCGGCGGCCTCCCTTCCGTTCTTGTTCGAGTCTGTGTCGAACAGGCAGAAGCACTCGATGCCGAGTGCGGTGTACAGCCGGAACCACTTGGCGATGTTGCCGACGCCCTCCACAGCGACTCCCTCCTTGAGAACGTCGAATCCACGGGCCTTCAGCAACTCCGGCAGCGCGAGCGCTTCGGTGGGCCCTTCGACCAGAACGCATCGGCGAGCAAAGAGTCCACTGATGATCTCCGTGGTCGCGCCAGCCGCATAGAACGGCCCGATGGTGTCGGGCTGGGTACGGACAGAGTCGGCGCCGCGGGCGACGAGCTCATCCCGAAGCTCCTCGCGGGATCGCTGGACAATCCTGGTTGCGCCCTCTTCCCCCTTGGTGACCATGACCAAGTTCTCCGGGCGGGCGAGGTCGACGAAGTGAGGGGAGTGGGTTGTGATCACCACTTGGAGACCTGGGGCCGCGAGTTGGTTCAGCCGTGTCGCCAGCCACCGCTGCGCCAGCGGATGCAGGTTCGCCTCAGGCTCATCGATGACAAGGACCGTTCCCTCGGACTGTCCGTAGGCAATCGCGTACGCGTATGCGAAGGCGAGCGCCAGAACCTGCGACTGTCCGGTGCCTAGTTCGTCGAAGCTGCGGACCTCTCCGTCCAAGGACGGGTGGATGCGAAGCGAGCGGAAGTAGTTGCTCGGATCATAGGCACTGAAGTCGACGTCGAGACGGTAGGGGAGGTTCTGGCCGAAGTCCTCCGCGGTGGATGCGAGGAGTTCTTTGAACCTGGCGAACTCTGGCACTGCTCCGAACTGCTGAAGGAGTCCATCGAAAACCCCGGCAAGCTGCGCCTTCCGCTGGGGGTCGCGGAGCAGACGTTCGTGGAACCGGTGCATGAGCTTCGAGAGCATCGTGTACTTGCTTGCGTAGCTGAGCTGGTAGTCGAGGCGACGGTCGGCATCCAAGACGGCCGCCGCGAGGGCGGTCCGCATCGTGTTGTTGGGCCATGTCTTGCCGCAGTACTGGTTACTGCATGTGAACGTGTAGCCGACCGGGTTGCCGTCCCTGCCGGGGTTGTCCGGGTCGCATGTCCACTTGAAGTGGACCGCCTCTCCGCCAGTGCAGTACGGACACGGGATGCCCGACACGGCTGCGCCGACCTCGATGGCAATGCCGTCGCTATCGCGCCCGTGAAAGTCGTGGTCCTCTAGTCGACGTGTGCCGGGCCATTGGTCTCCGAAGAGGATCTCAAGCCCACGAGTGATGTTGCTCTTCCCAGCGTTGTTCTCCCCGAGAAGAACGAGCGCGCCCACGTCGGGGAATCGAACGGTCACGCGATCGTCGCCGATCGAGCGCAGGTTCTTGACGCTCAACTTCTCGATCCGCGGCGCTGACGACGGTTCGCTCATGCGTGGCAGTTCTAGGACCAGTAGGGCGGTCGGGAGTACGAACCGTCCGCCGAAGTGACGGTCTCAGGTAGCTGAGCCTGCCTGACCTTGGCATTGCCCAGGCGGAAGCTCGAGTGGACCGCGCCCTTGAGTTCGGCAGAGAAGCGGCGGGGCGGAAAGACGGCGATGATTCTGATCGCGCTGTTCATCGCTCGTACCGCTCGTACGGCCGGCACCATGTCCGAATCTCCCGACACCACCAGCGCGACGTCGAACTGGTGCTGATGTGCACCCTCCATGAGGGCGACGCACAGGTTGACGTCGCTCTCCTTCTCTTCGTAGGTGCGCCACGACTTCTGGCATCCCTTGCAGGTCATGGTCTTCTCTTGGAAGCGACCCTCTACGACCCGTACGCCGGTGGCCTTGAGCGCACCGATGTACTGGGCCTGGCGCGCTGCCCCTTCTGGTTGGTTCCGCACGCGCGCGGTGAAGTAGTTGACACCTACCAGGCGCTGATCAGGCTTGAGGAGACTGGTTGCCAGCGCGTGCAGGTCAAGCCAGAGGTGCTTCCGTCCGGTGTTGTCGTGCAGGCCGTAATACAGGTTGAACCCGTCGACGAAGACCGCGACTCGCTTGGTCGCAAGTTGTCGCGGGCTCGGAGTCCGGCTACTATCGGCCGCATACCCCGCCGTTGGCTTGTCCAGCGGCTCGACGGCCCCCTCGCGGGGGCCGTTTCTTTTTTCTGCTTCGCCCGGACTCATTTGGTCTCCCGCGCCGATTCGCCCGTCCCGCGCCGGTTGCTCGAGACCGGCTGGCCCTCGACCTTGAGATCGAGCGTGAGGATGCCGTCCTCCACCTGCGGCACCCAGCGCTTCGCCTCGGTCGTGTCCAAGCCGATGTACCGAGTGAACAGGCTGCCGGCCACCAAGATTGGCCCGCGGTTGGATTGTGCGCTCTGAGGACGTGCGGGATAGGCGTCAGGATTCGCGAGGTCCGTCGCTCGCAGGCCGACTACGCGACGGTCGGAGTCCCACAGCAACTCGACGGCTTCCGGCGACCCGATCAGCTCGTAGGCAGCACGGTTCAGCGAGATGAGCCCTCGCTTCTGGATCGTCACGCTAGGCACAGTCGAAACGGGAGCACTCGACTTCTTGAAGACCTCGAACGCCACCGTGATCTCTCCACTCCATGAATCGTTGCCGAACCCGTGTGGAGACTGTAGCACGCTGGATGCACTCAGCGATGCATTAGAAACGTTGGCGTCGCATTTGGGATCTCTCTGGTGACCTGCTCGCGCCCTCTCCTGTTCGGCCCAACCTGGACCGGCGGTCTAGCAGGCACTCGACCAGATTTCCGTGCGTGCCCAGATGTGTCGGAGGCTGATGGAAGCATGGCGATGTCCGTCTGTCGTCCAGTAGTGCAACTATCAGAGCGAGATCGGAGTTCATCGTGAACTTGGTAGGCGAGACGCAGTCGACGTTCGAGGCGCTACAGAAGTTCGTTGGCTTGACGTGGTCGCGCTTGATCGCCCTCGTTGGTCCCGCGATAGCGTCGACTTGGTTCTACTGTGCACTTGCCTTGTCCGCGCAGCGCGGAGCACTTGCGTCGCCCCTGAGTGTGGTGTCAGATCTCGCTGCACACTTTGATGCGAACTTCAACTGGCCTGCCGACGCGGCCGCCTGGCTAGATCTGCACGGGGCTCTCTACGCTCCGACCCTCGCCGCAGCAACCGTGTTGGCGTGTCTCGCCGCTGCGCCATCGGAGGCCTCTGGTGCTTGGTCAAGTCTGTCGACCCTACTCCTCCTGGTCGCGGTCCAGATTGGCGGCCTCGGCTCGATTGCCTGGTTCTTGGCGATGACGCTGTTCGTCATGAGCGTCGGGATCGTTCTGGACCTCCGAGCCGAGCGGTCCGCCGACGACCGTTGGATCTCGATTCCAAGTCTTTCGTTCAAACGATGGGTCACCGGCCCAGGCGCAGTGGTCGGGTTGCCTCCGCTCCTGCCGCTCCTCGTCATCGCGGGAATGGTTCAGGCATTCCGGATAGAAGAACAGGCGTACCTACCGCCGGCGACAGGTGCGGTCGTGGGCCGCTCGGCCCCGGCCGGGCGCACCGAGGGCACTACCGGCGACAACGGCGGTGGCGTATGAGCAGCACCTTGGTGACGGCCGCGGTATCAACGTTGGCGGTGGTCGCGACGGCGATCTACAACACTGGCGGGCGCGGGGCGCTGGAACGCCGCGTGATGCGTCAGGAGCTTGAGGTAGCTGCGCTCCTTCCCACCGGCAGCGAGCGCGACGAGATGGAGCGATCAGCTCGGGATCGCGCAGCGGTCTATGCCTCGCGCCGTCTCGGCCAGGAACCGTTCAAGCCCCGCCAGCACGCCGTCCTGCTTGGGTTCACGGCGGTGAGCCTGGTGGTCGGTTATGCCGGCGGCGTGCTGACACGAACCGTCCGGGCTCACACTGCGATCCTGACGATGCTCGACAGCCTCGCGCTGCTGATGATGATCATGGGATTTACCCTCGCCGCTACAGCTTTCACCGCGTGGTGTTCGGGCGTCTTCCTCGCTCAACGCACGCGAAACCGACGAGCTGCTATCGCTGAGCATCGGAGGCGTCTCGCCGACAACGCTTCACGGAGGGTAGGCAGCCTTGAGCAGGCCTCACTATGGCCCGTGGGCACTCGAGTTCATTGGGTGTCCGACGGCGCGGGCGAGTGGTGACAGGTGGGGCGCCTGCAGTCGTGGCCTATCGACATCGGCTGCTTGTTGTGGTGGAACGGCGCGGTCACTCGTGGCGCCCACTGTCCGACCTCCGAGCGTCTCCAGGCCGGAGCTGGCCGAATTGGGGTGACGTGGGAAGTCAGTCGCAGGGTTGGTACGCCGTCGGAGCGGACCTGGACGAGGAAGCAGCCGGTGTCGCCGACGCGGGCCTCGATGACCCGATGCAGGAGCAGGGACTCGTGGTCGTGCCGGAGGGCACGTAGCTCGGGGACGCGGGTGATGACACGTTGATCGAGGTCGACGACGTAGGTGCTCCCAGTCTCGGTGGTGATCTGCCATCGTCCTTTGGCGTCGTCGTCGATGCTGGCGACCAGAGTCGACGGTTCGCCGCGCTCGTCAGCCATGACCGTCCTCTTGATGCCGTGTGGCGGGGCACGCGGCGAACGCGCGAGCGGCCGCGAGCACACTCGTGCCGGCGATGGTCGTACCGCCCTCGCGGATCAGACGTGCTGGCGCGAAGTCGTCGAGGTACGGGTTGCGGCCTTGGAACCATGCCTGGATGACGGTGACGGAGTCCTTCAGACCGAGTAGCAACGCGGCCTGGTGGGCGATGCGTAGCCGGTCGACGACGTCGTCCGGCGGCGAGCGGGGATCGGTCTGGTCGGCCCAGGCTCGCACGGTGCCCGTGTCTGCGACGGAGCTCAGGTAGGCGACCAGCTTGGCGCCGAGCAGCTCACACAGGGTCGTGACGAGCTCGGGCGTCGCCATGCCGTTCTCGCCCGGGCTCTCGCGCCCAGTTGCCACCGATGGCTCGAGCTGCACCTCACCCCGGAAGCAGATCGCCCGGCGGAAGGTGGCGATAGCGGTCTCGTAGGCGGCGGTGTTGAGCCGCGAGAGCGGGAGGCCGTCGTGGTCGTAGGTGCGCCATATCCTCCCGGTCACGAACACCCAGAGGTGACTCGGCGGAACGGTGAACGACGTGCGCGGGCGTCGGCAGCTGATCCAGACCAAGTCAGTAACACGAGGCGAAAGGACGACGGTGTCTCCGCTCTCGTCGCTGTGCTCGTGATCCACCGGCAGGAAGTTCATGTCCGCGAGGGGCTCGATGCCGCGGGACAGGAGGTCGGCGAAGTCGTTCTCCGACCTGGTGGTGACTGCACAAGTCGAGTTGAGTGGTCGGGGCGAGCAGGCCGACCCCAGCTCTACTGCACTCCGTCATGTCGGCAACGGGCGCTGAGCGCAGCGGCGCGTCTCCAGGCGGAGGTCAAGCGGCTCGAGGCGGAGCTAGAGCACCGCCACCTCACTCACCGAGCCCGACGCGCGCTCTCCGCGGATCTGGCCAGGACCAAGTGGCTCCTCAGCGCCTTCTCGGAGTCGACTCGACTCCGGATACAGGGGTCTGGCTAGAGTTGCCGCCAACTCATTGCCTGGCATCGGTCAGTAGTACTCCCGGACGTAGCCGAGGGCCTTCTCGAAGACGTCGTTGTCGCGGATCTTGAACTGGACGTACAGCGTCTTCCTCAACGCCTGGCGCACCTCTTGGTCCCCGCGAATGGTGGACTGCCAGCCTTCGAACCGAACGCCCCGGACGACCTCGTCGATCCGGTCGACCACGTTGGACACGATGATGGGCGTCTCCTCGCCCTTCAGCGCTTCGAAGAGCTCGGTCAGCGCGGCCTTGCCCTGCTCCTCGCGAGGGGTCTCGTCCGCGGCCTTCTCGGCGGCGACGGTGTCGCGGGCGAGCTCGAGGAGCTCGCGCAGGAAGTCGAGGCTGGACTGTTGGATATCGGCGTATCGCTCCCGCAGATCGTTGAGGCGCTGTCCGAGTTCGATGAAGACCGGGTTGTTGAGGTGGCGCGCGATGCGAGCCGTGATCTGCTTCTCGATCTCGTCGATTGGCACGTCTTTGCGCTTGCCGGTCATCAGGTCCTCGATCGTCTGCGCATCCAGAACGATGGTGTCGGCACCCTGCGGGATCTCAACCTGGACATGCTCGTTGATCAGATCGATGGTCTTGGCTCCGAGTGCGTGCCAGACCAAGCGACCTGCGATATCAGAGGGACGAACGGACTCGTACACGTCGGTGATCCACCGGTAGTCGTCGCGGAATCCGGCCAGCATCGGGTCCGGGCTCAGCGCCTCCCAGAGCTGCGAGACCACGCTGTACGCCGCACCGAATGCGTCCTTCGTGACGTCGTCGGCGATCGCGGACTGTGCCTGGACAAGACCTTCGTAGCCGCCGACGGTGCGGTCGACGCCGGGGAAGAACGCGAGGGCCGTAGCCATCGCCGGGGCGAGCTGCTTCTTGAGCTCCTCGATGTTCGACACGACTTCCTGGACGGCGTGCTCGTCGAAGGCGAGCGACTTGGCGACGTCGTCGAAGATGCCGAGGTAGTCGACGATCAGGCCGTGCGTCTTGTCCGGCGGGTACACGCGGTTGGTGCGGGTGATTGCCTGGAGCAAGGTGTGCTCCTTGAGCGGCTTGTCAAGGTACTGGCAGTAGAGGATCGGCGCATCGAACCCGGTCAGGAGCTTTGCGGTGACGATGATGATCTTGAGCGGGTCGGCGGGGTCGTTGAAGCGAGCGACGACCTGCTCCAGCTCCTCGGCGCCGGGGGTCCATTTGGCCCAGTCTGGTGAGTCGCCACGGGACTTCGACATGACGATGGTCGATGCCTCGGGGCCGAGGTGCGCGTCGAGTTCGTTCTTGTAGGCGACACAGGAGGCCTTGTCGTAGGCGACGACCTGGGCTTTGAAGCCCTGCGGCTCGACCTTCGCCTGGAAGTGCGCCGCGATGTCGGCAGCGATCTTCGCGATGCGTGAAGGCGTCTTGATCAGAACCTCGATCGAGGCCGCCTTCTTCGACAGCGTGATCTTGTCGCTCTCGGAAAGGCCGCGGTCGCGAGCGAGTTCCTCGAATGCCGCGTCGATCGCCTCTTGGTCGATGTGGATCTCTGACAGGCGCGGTTCGAAGTGCAAGGGCAGGGTTGCGCCGTCGCGGATGGAGTCGTGGAAGGAGTACCGCGACAGGTAGCCGCCCTCGTCTTCGGGGGCACCGAACCACTTGAAGGTGTTGCGGTCGCGCCGGTTGATCGGGGTGCCGGTCAACCCGAAGAGGTAGGCGTTGGGCAGCGCCTCGCGCATCTTCTGCCCGTAGTCGCCCTCCTGGGAGCGGTGGGCCTCGTCGACCATCGCGATGATGTTCTGTCGAGCGTCGAGTACGCCGGGTGCTTCGCCGAACTTGTGGATCGTGGTGATGATGATCTTCCGGGCGCCCTGGCTGAGCAGCGTCTGGAGCTGCGCCCGGGAATCGGTGGACACCAAGCCTGGCGCGTCGGAGGCGTTGAAGGTGCCCGTGATCTGGGTGTCCAGATCGATGCGGTCGACCACGATCAGGATCGTCGGGTTGGTCAACTCGGCCATAGCACGCAGTTTGAGTGCAGTGAAGACCATCAGCAGCGACTTCCCCGATCCCTGGAAATGCCAGATCAGGCCCTGCTTGACCTTTCCGAGCAGCACCCGGTCGACGATCAGGTTGGTTGCCTGGAACTGCTGGAATCGCGCGATGATCTTGATCTTGCGGTGCTTCTTGTCGGTCGCGTAGAGGGTGAAGAAGCGAAGGAACTCGAGCACCGCACGCGGGGTCAGGACGCCCTCGACGGCCTCGCGGACCGCGGCGAGCCCGATCTTTGCTGGTGCGTCCTCGTCGGTCGGGTCCTCCCGCCAAGGTCCCCACAGCTCGACCGGCATGCCGATGGTGCCGTAGCGGAAGTCCTTGCCCTCAGTCGCGAAAGAGAACACGTTGGGCACGAAGAACTGCGGGACGCTCTGCTCGTAGTCGTCGTGGATCTGCGCGGCACCGTCGATCCAGGTGTACGCCGGTCGGATCGGCGTCTTCGCTTCGCCCACGACCAGCGGCAGGCCGTTGCACCACAGCACCAGGTCGAACCGCTTCTCCAGGCGACCCTGCTTGTAGGTCACCTCGGTCGAAACGATCCACTGGTTGGACGAGTCCTCGTCGAGGTTGTCGAAGTCGATCAGCCGGACCGTGGTGTGCTCTCCGTTCGGACCGAACGGCATCGACTTCTGCCCGGTCAGCCACGCCATGAATTCCTCGTTGGCGACCACCGGGTGAGGGCTGTTGCGAGCCGCGATCAGGACCGCGCGCAGGTTGTAGATGACCTCATCAGCCTTCGCTGGGTCCGCCTCGATCTCGGGGTTGAGGTTGATCAGCGCACTCTTGAGTACACCTTCCAGCAGCACCTCGTCGGTACGACGCGGCAGCTCGTTGCCCGGCACGAACTGGACGTCGATGGACTGCACCAGGTCACGGAGGAAGTCGCGCACGGAGTTCGCCTCGTTGAACTGCGCCATCAGTTGCCCCCGAAGACTTCCGCCAACACTGACGCACATGCTTCAGTCACGGCATCGCGCTCGGTGCGGAGACGATCGGTGAGCGACTCCAAACGCTGGCTCTTCTCGATCATTGACGATTGCTCGGAGTCGTCCAGTGCGGGCACCGAGATCGTCTGCAACGAGCGCTCATTGATTCCTGGCATCGTCGTTCCCGGCGCATTCCTCAGCAGCGTGGCCATGGCGGTCGGCGCCGAGAGCGCGAGCCGAAGGAACTCCGGACTCAGGCTGGCATCCTCGGAGAGACGAATGGAGATGCAGTCGGAGCTGATGATCCACCCAGCCTGTTCCGGTGTGATGATCGCCGAGCGACCAACGTCTCCCTTTCGCATCATCACGATGTCACCGGCGGCCACCTGCCACCGTTTCAGTTCCTCAGCGCGGATTGGCGGCAGCGTGCTCCTGGGATCGGCCGTCGCGCGACCCTCGCGAATGTGCGAGGGATGGATGACCGGGATGCCGCCCTCGATGAACTCCTTCGCGCTCAGCGTGCTTCCGAACGGTCCTGTCAGCAGCGTCAGTTCCTTCGCGGCGATCAGCTCACCGACGGTCCGATGCCGCGCCTTGTCGAGGCCTTTGATCGTCTCGTCCAGCCAGACTCGGTGCGCTGCGAGCGCAGCGTCTCGCGACTCCCACAGGGCACGCTTGTGGCGCTCCATGGCCCAGAGGAGATCAGCGATGCGCTTCTGCTCGTCGAGGGGCGGGAGGTCGAACTCGTACCGCTGGAATGGTCCCCAAAGCAGTCGGGGGTTCATCGAACCAGTGGCCTCAGCGGTGGCGTACGCGATGAAAGCGTCGGAAGCGAGGACGAAGGGGAGAAACTCTTGGAGCAGCCCCGTCTCAGGGATGGCATCGAGGACGTAGGTCTTGTCAGCTACGACTCCTGAGAAGTCGACAATGCCGCACTTGCGCAGGTAGGGGCGTGCGGAAACGAAGAGGACCTGTCTGGCCTCGAAGACGTAGCGGAATGTGGAACCCATCTGGCCGTCGCCTGCGTCGCCCCAGCGGTCGATGGTGATCGAATCGCCGTCGATGTGGCCGCCGGCGACGTACCTTTCGACGCCGACTTCGAAAGGGTCGACCTGCCTGCGGGAGCGGCGGATGACGTCGCCGAGGCGGACGCGCTTCCAGGCAGACTTGTCGAGGTTGAGGCTCACGCGGTGACCTCCACGCGCAACTGCGCGAGGACGGCCGTGACCGCTGAGTCGACGTCAGCAGAGGCCGCGCGCCAAGCGTCCACCGCGGCGATCGTGTCGGAGGCCGCGGTTCCGTCGCCGGCTACCGGAGTAGTCGCCTCGACTTTCACATAGGCAGGGATCGCGAGGCTGTGACTCTTCGCCGCGATCTGCTCAAGGCTCGCGACTGCAGCGAACCCCGGCTCGTCCGCGAATCGACGGTATGCGTCGAGCATCCGTTGCTGGTTCGCTTCGCTGAGGAACGACTGCACTCCGGACCGGTAGTACTCATTCTTCGCGTCAACGAAGAGCACCTTGCGCCGACGCTCCGCGGGTTTGTTGGCGTTCAGGACGAGGACGATGGCCTCCATACCCGAGTTGTAGAACAGGCCGTGCGCCAACCCGATGACGGCTTCAACGAGGTCCGACTCGACCATGGTGCGACGTACTGCCGCTTCCGCGACACGGTGCAGAACCCCGTGTGGAAGCAGAATCGCAGCCCGGCCAGTCTCGGGGTCGAGGCTCTTGGCGATGTGCTGAATAAAGGCGTAGTCGGCCGCACTCTGCGGCGGGACGCCCCAGACGCTTCGGCCATACCGGTCCTTAGCGAAGGCGGCGCGGTTCCATGTCTTGATCGAGTAGGGCGGGTTGGCGAGCACGACGTCAAACGTCTGGAGTCCAGCCTTCTCATCGAGGAACGCCGGCCGGCTCAGGGTGTCGCCGTGGGCGATGTGGCCGTCGGTGATGCCGTGGAGGAACAGGTTCATCCGCGCGATGGCGGAGGTCCCGTAGTTGATCTCCTGGCCGTAGAGCCGCAGGTTGCGCCACTCCTTGCCCTGCCGCTTGAGCTCCGCGGCGGTGGAGATGAGCATGCCGCCGGTGCCGCAAGTCGGGTCGTAGACGGACTCCCCGGGTTGGGGTTCGAGCATCATGGTCATCAGGTGGACGAGCGTGCGGTTGGTATAGAACTCCTGCGCGGTGTGGCCGGAGTCGTCGGCGAACTTCTTGATCAGGTACTCGTAGCCGTTGCCGAGCTCGTCCTCCGGCAGGTTCGCGATCGAGAGCGTCTTCGTGGAGAAGTGCTCGATCAGGTTGGACAGCGTTGAGTCGGGCAGCAGGTCCTTATTGCCCCAGTCGCCGTCACCGAAGACGCCCGGCAGGGTGTCCGGGTTGGCCTTCTCGATCGCCCGCATCGCGTGGAGGAGGTGGGTGCCGATGTTCTGGGTGACGCCGCGAATGTCATCCCAGTGGCAGCCGTCGGGGATCGCGAACCGATGGTTTTCCGGGAGGTCGGCGAGCTGCTCGTCGTCGTACACCTCCATCGCGGCCGCGTGCTCCTCGTCGTAGACGTCTGAGATCCGCTTCAGGAAGACGAGCGGGAAGATGTACTGCTTGTAGTCGCCGGCGTCGATGAGCCCGCGGAGCACTGTCGCGGCGCCCCAGAGATAGTTCTCAAGCTCCCGTTGGCTGATCCTGGACGTCACGCGGACAGACCCCACTTCGCCAGTTCTGCTTCGAGCGCTGCACGGGTCTCGGTCGCAGCGGCGTGGGCTGCTTCGAGATCGGCGAGCGCCTCGGCCAGCGTGAGCTTCTCGCCATCATCGGTCGGCGCGACGTAGAGGGGAATGTTCAGGTTGAAGTCGTTGGCTTCGATCTCGGACAGGTCGACCACGCGGGAGCGGCCCTCGGTGTCGGAGTAGAGCTCGTACGCGTCCAGGATCGCCTCGGCGTGCTCCGGCTCGAGGGTGTTCTGGTTTCGGCCGCGCTTGAACAGGTCCTCGGCGTTGATGAAGAGGACCTTGTTCTTCTCGTCCGGCTGTTTGACCACTCGAAGGATGAGGACACACGCGGCCAGTCCTGTGCCGTAGAAGAGGTTGGGCGCGAGCCCAATGACGGCGTCGACGGCATCGGACTCGAGGATGTGCCTGCGGATGCGAGCTTCGGCACCTTGCCGGAACAGGGCTCCCTGGGGCAGGACGACAGCGACACGTCCGGTCCTCGGGCGCGCGGAGGTGAGCATGTGCTGTACCCACGCCCAGTCGGCGTACCCCTTGGGCGGAACGCCCCCGAGCTGATTGCGGCCCCACTTGTCGGATCCCCACTCAGGCTCGCCCCAGTTCTTGAGTGAGAACGGCGGGTTCGCGACCACGCAGTCGAACTGGGCGAGGTGGTTGCCGGTATAGAAGGCGGGGTTGCGGAGCGTGTCTTCGCGCGCGATTTTGAAGTCCTCGACGCCGTGAAGCAGGAGGTTCATCCGGGCGATCGCAGAGGTTGCAAGCACCTTCTCCTGGCCGTAGAGCTTGCCCCATAGGGTCTTGGGGCTACCACCAGCCGCCTTCACGTGCTCGATAACCTCGATCAGCATGCCGCCAGTCCCGCAAGCAGGGTCGTAGACGGTCTCGCCTTCCTTCGGGTCGAGGATGTTGATCAGCAGGGCGACCACCGAACGAGGCGTGTAGTACTCGCCCGCCTTTTTGTTCGACTGATCGGCGAACCGCTTGATGAGGTACTCGTAGGCGTTGCCGAACACGTCCGGGGGAACCGCGGCGTTGGTCAGCGCCTTCGTCGAGAAGTGTTCGATGAGGTCGGCGAGCTTGTGGTCGGGGAGCTTGTCCTTGTTGGTCCAGCTCGCGTTGCCGAAGATCCCGTAGAGGGTGTCGGGATTGGCCTTCTCGATCTCCCGGAACGCGGTGTGCAGAGCAGTGCCGATGTTCTCCGCGTGACTGCGCACTTCCTCCCAGAGGCTGCTCGACGGGATCGCAAACCGGTGGTTCTCGGCGAACAGCGCGAATTCGTGATCCCCGCCCGACTCGTCGAGCGCCTGTGCGTACTCCTCCAGGTACACGTCGCTGATCCGCTTGAAGAACATCAGCGGGAAGATGTAGGCCTTGAAGTCGGCCTGGTCGATGCTCCCGCGGAGCAGGTCCGCGGCCGCCGCCAGGTACTGCTCGAGCTCGGAGAGGGTCAGCCGCTCGACGCCCTGGGGCATCAGAGCGAGCGCAGCCGCGCGCGCCTCGTCCTCGGTCATACGGCTCCTCATCGTCGCTGCAGAACTACGCAACGATCACCGTATCCACCATCGGTCAGACGCGCTGTCGAACCGGCGCCGCATGGCTACCGACGCTTCGTTCCAGCCTCATGGGGCGGAGTCGGAAGGTGCCACCAGGACAAGCGTCGCCGGATCGACGTCATCCCGAGCGCGCAAGGTCGGGAGGCTGGAGTCGTCCACCTGATCCGGGTCGAGCATCGACGCCGCGAGCATCTGCACCTTGGCCTGCTCGACCGCCGTCGCGACGGACTGCGCCGAGGCCAGCGCGGCATAGAAGGACCTCGCGAAAACGATGGCAGCAGTGTCATCGATCGTGTCGGACATGCCGATCACCAACGGGACGGTCTGCAGCAGATCGTCAGCGCCCTCGATGCTCTCGCATGCGTTAAGAACAACGAGCCGCGGTGGCTCGTCGGTCGCGCCAAGCAGCCGAGCCAGGAGCGAGAAGTCCACGTCGTGTCCGTCTGTGTCACCAGCCTCGTTCTCCATCCACACCCCGAGCGTGTCGGCGTGCCCCGAGAAGTGCACGACGTGCGGACGGTGGTCATTGAGTCCGTCCAAGAGATCGTTGAACGTCGCTGCAGGAGCGTGCTCAACGACCACGAGGTCGCGATACTTCGAGCTTCGCAGTCCCTGCTTAACCTGCCGAACCTCTTGGTCTACGCGCAGCCAGGTGCCTTGCTCAACAACAGAGCCGTCAGGGCTCGTCACCGATGTCTCGGTCGCATCCGGGTTGGAGGTGAGGTAGAGGACGCGGAGCGGCTCCGGCCGGGGTGGTGTGACCTCGACGTAGCGGACCTGCGCCGGTGGAGCGCTCGCCTGCGCCACCGCCCGAGCGTGGTTGATCTCCTCTCGACGGCGGCGGGTGTCATCGCGGCGCTGCGCACTCTCCGCGCTCCGCCGCTCCGACGCCTCAGCCGTTCGGAGCGACGTGGTCTTCGAAGCGATGCTCTTGTCGACCGTCGCGATGTCCTTCCGCGCCTTCGCAATCTTGTCCTCGGCGGCCGCCGCCTTCTTCTCCTCGCGCTCGGCTGCTGCAAGAGCCGTCCGTACTGTCGTGGCGCTCCTGGAGCGGCTGGCCTGCTCGCGCTTCTTCCGCGTCGCCTCGCGAGCAGTGGCCGCGACCTTCTCCTGCGCGGCGATCACCTTCGCGAAGCCAGCCTTCTTTGTCTCGAGGCCCGCGATCTCCCGGCGGAGCGTGTCGCTGCGTGCCATCGCTCAGTCCAATCTCTACTGAATCAGTGTTCTTGAGGCGAAAGTTCGATCGCCTCGTTTTGGCTGCATCTCGACAGACGTGGCCGTCAGTGGTGCGCCATGTCCACGAAGCGGGAGTAGTGGCCCTGGAAGGCGACGGTGATGTCCTTCGTCGCGCCGTTACGGTGCTTGGCGACGATCAGGTCGGCCTCGCCGGGGCGGGTCGACTCCTTCTCGTAGACGTCCTCGCGGTGCAGCAGGATCACCATGTCGGCGTCCTGCTCGATCGAGCCGGACTCACGAAGGTCGCTCATCATGGGGCGCTTGTCGCTGCGCTGTTCGGGACCACGGTTGAGCTGCGAGAGCGCGATGATCGGGACCTCGAGCTCCTTGGCGAGCAGCTTGATCTGGCGGGAGAACTCCGAGACCTCCAGCTGGCGGGACTCGACCTTCTTGCCCGAGCTCATCAGCTGCAGGTAGTCGATGACGACGAGGCGCAGGTCGTGCTTCTGCTTCAGGCGTCGGGCCTTGGCCCGGATCTCCATCATCGTCATGTTGGGTGAGTCGTCGATGTACATCGGCGCAGCCGAGACCTCGCCCATCTTGCGGGCCAGGCGCTCCCAGTCGTCCTCGGTCATCTGACCGGTGCGGATGTGGTTGAGCGCGACCTTCGCCTCGGCGGAGAGCAGACGCATCACGATCTCGGCGCGCGTCATCTCCAGGCTGAAGAAGACGCTGGTCATGTTGTTGTGGATGGAGGCGGCGCGGCAGAAGTCGAGGGCGAGCGTCGACTTACCCATCGCGGGTCGGGCCGCGACGATGATCATCTGACCGGAGTGCAGGCCGTTGGTGAGGTCGTCGAACTCGGCGAACCCGGTCGGCACGCCGTAGACGCCCTGCTCGCGGCTGCCGATCGCCTCGATCTCGTCGAGGACGTCGTTCATGATGTCGCTCAGCGGCACGTAGTCCTCGGCCGCGCGCTTCTCGGTGATCTTGTAGACCTCGGCCTGCGCCTGGTCGACGACGTCGTCGACCTGCCCCTCGCCGGCGTAGCCGAGCTGCACGATCTTGGTGCCGGCCTCGACCAGGCGGCGCAGCATCGCCTTCTCGCGCACGATCTCGGCGTAGTAGCCGGCGTTGGCCGCGATCGGCACGTTGGCCGCGAGGGTGTGCAGGTAGGGGGCGCCGCCGACCTTCGCCAGCTCACCGCGCCGCTGCAGCTCCGCAGCGACGGTGACCGGGTCGGCGGGCTCGCTGCGGCCGTAGAGGTCGATGATCGCGTCGTGGATCAGCTCGTGGGCGGGGCGGTAGAAGTCCATGCCGCGCAGGACCTCGGAGACGTCGGCGATCGCGTCCTTGCTGAGCAGCATCGACCCGAGCACGGACTGCTCCGCGGCGTTGTCCTGCGGCGGGGTCCGGTCGTTGGGGCCACGGGGCGCCTCGCCGGGCTCGTATGCCGCGGGGCCGTCACCCCAGTTGTCGAAGGGCTCGCCGGGGTTGAGCAGGTGCTGCTCGGTGATGCTCACAAGGCCTCCGGTGATGCTGCTGACGGACGTGGCGCGGGGCGTCCGCACCGTCCCGCCGGGGCACGGCCGCGGATGTCGAACCGCACCGTCCACGCTAGGCAGAGCCACCGACAACTTGCTCGACGGACTCGTGGGACGCGTGCGAACGTACGCGCTCTGGAGGGCCCGCTGCCACCACCTTGTCCACAGGCACTGTGGATAACTTGTGGCTTGCGCCTGCCTCATCCCCAAGCAACGTCCCACATCTGTGGGCCGCCCTGTGCACAACTATGGGAACCCGGCGGGTAACCACGCTCTGACCTGCGAAAACACCATCCTCACCCTGTGGACAGAAAACTCTTTCCCGACGTGTTCTCGGCATCCGAACAGCGACGGCAAAATGTCGACATGACGCCCTGTCGAGGAAACCATCGAGTGATATCCCAAGACTCTCCACAGGGGCTGGGGACTGCTTGTACCTAACTTTTCCGGGCCTGACCTGCGGTTTTGTCTGAGGACACCTGTGATGCAGCCCACATCCACCGTCGACCTAGACTCGTGGCCCGTGCACCCCACCGACCGGCAGATCATGAAGCTCGCCGTGCCGGCCTTCTTCGCCCTGGTGGCTGAACCGCTCTTCCTGCTCGCCGACACCGCCATCGTCGGTCGCCTCGGCACCACCGAGCTGGCCGGCGTCGGCATCGCGGCCGTGGTGATGCAGACCGCGGTGGGGCTCTGCGTCTTCCTCGCCTACGGCACTACGGCCGGCGTGGCTCGCCACCTCGGCGCCGGGGACTCCCGACGCGCGCTCACCCTGGGCGCCGACGGCATCTGGTTGGCCATTGGCCTGGGGGTCCTCACCACCGTCGTGCTGCTCGCCGCGACCGACCCGCTGGTCGCCGCCTTCGGGGTCAGCGACGCGGTGGGCGGCTTCGCCCGCGACTACCTGGTCGTCGCCCTGCTCGGCATCACCCCGCTGCTGGTGATGCTCGCCGCCACCGGCGTACTGCGCGGGCTGCAGGACACGCGTACGCCGCTGTGGGTCGCCCTCGGCGGCAACGCCGTCAACGTGCTGCTCAACCTGCTGCTCGTCTTCGGCCTCGGTCCGGTGCCTGCCCTGGGCGTCGCCGGCGCCGCGCTCGGCTCGGTCATCGCCCAGGTGCTCAGCGCGGTGGCGCTGGTCTGGGTGGTGGTGCGGGCCGCCCGCCGCGAGGGCGCCAGCCTGACCCCCGACCGCGCGGGCATCCTCGCCGCCGGGCGCGCCAGCGTCGCCCTCGTCGTGCGTACGCTCGCCCTGCGCGCCGCACTCGTCATCGGCGCGTGGGCGGTGGCGAGCAGCGGGGACGCCGACGGCACCGCCGTCGCGGCGCACCAGGTCGCCTTCAGCGTGTGGACCTTCCTCGTCTTCGCCCTCGACGCCGTGGCGATCGCGGCGCAGACCCTGACCGGCCACGCCCTCGGCTCCGGCGACCGGCAGGGCACGCGTGTGCTGACCCGGAGGATGATCCGTTGGGGATGGGGCAGCGGGGTGGTCGCCGGCCTGGCGCTGGCGGCGGCGAGCCCCCTGCTCGGCCCGCTCTTCACCCCCGATCCGGGGGTCCACGAGCTGCTGGTGCCGATCCTGCTGGTGGCAGCGCTCGGCCAGCCTCTCGCGGGGGTCGTCTTCGTGCTCGACGGAGTGCTCATCGGCGCCGGCGACGGCACCTACCTGGCCTGGGCCGGCATCGCGGTGCTGCTGGTCTACGCGCCCGCGGTGCTGGCCGTGCCCCACGTGGTCGACGGCACCGGCAGCCTGCTGTGGATCTGGGTGCTCTTCAGCGGGCTCTTCCTGGGCACCCGGTGCGTGGTGCTCCTGCACCGCGCCCGCGGCGACCGCTGGATGGTGATGGGGTCGGCCTGAGGCAGCACCTCAGCCGACGTCGGGCACCGGGCGGTCGCGCGCCTCCTCGTCGGTGCGGGCGACCCCGTTCTCCTCGATGTCCTCGAGGAGCCACTTCATCTCCGCGATCTCCGTGCGCTGCGCCTCGATGATCTCGTCCGCGAGCTTGCGGACCCGGACGTCCTCGATGTCGGACCGCTCGCTCGTCAGGATCGCGATCGAGTGGTGCGGGATCATCCCGCCCATGTAGGCCTCGTCCTGCACCAGCGTCTGCGACCGCGAGAGCCAGAGCGCCGTGCCGCCGACCACGAGCGCGAGCGCGATGATGGCGATGTTGACGGTGCGGTTGCGATACATCATCGACCACATGAAGCCGAGCATGACCAGCGCCATGGCCGACCCCATCAGCAGTGCCATGTAGAGGCGCTCCTCGCTGAAGGTGACGTGGGACCACGCGTAGGCGTTGGTGTAGGTGAGCAGGAACATCACCACCGTCGAGGTCGCGATCATCGCTCCGAACGTCAGGTACATCCGTCGTTCGTGCATCCCGGACGACGTGTCCCGGGACGTCTGGTCGTGCTCGTGTCCACGTTCCATGGCAGGTCACTCCTCTCGTTGACCACGCCGGTCCCTGACGGTCGCCCAGCCGTGGTCACTCGGACATGTCCATCGACTCGCCTGCCCGCTCCGGCCCCGCGCAAACCCGCGCGGGTTTGCGCCCGGGTGGGGAGGGCACCACCTCCGGGTGACCCCACCGGTGCAGGACACGACGCCGGGAGGACCGTCGGACCTCGCTGCGGGCGGCGTCGAGATCCTCCCCGAGAGCTTCCTGCGCGAGGTCGTCGACACCATGGTGCGCCTGGTGGAGGCCGCGGGCGCCGTGGTGATCTTCGTCGGCGCCCTGGTCGCGATGGTCGGATTCGTCCGGGCGCTGCCGCGCCGGGACCCTGACGCCTTCGTGCCCGTACGCCTCACCTTGGGCCGCTTCCTGGCGCTGGGGCTGGAGTTCCAGCTGGCCAGCGACGTGCTGCGCACCGCGATCGCGCCCAGCTTCGAGGCGCTCGGCAAACTGGCTGCCGTCGCCGCGATCCGGACCGCCCTCAACTACTTCCTCAGCCGCGAGATCCAGCAGGAGCAGCGCACCATGGCCGCGCGTCCGACGGACTCGGAGTCCCGAGACGCGCTGGGCGGCCCCGGCTCGTGAGCCCGGACGTGACAGGGACGTGAGATGGACGAGGTGATCGGCAGCGGCGCGACCTTGGTCGCCGGCTGCGCGGTGGCGCTGGGTGTGCTCGTCGTCGCTCTCGGCCTCCCGCCCCGCGCGGGACTGCACGTCTTCCTCGACCTGCTCCTCGCGGCCGGCCTGCTGGCGCTGGCGGTGGCGGACACGTGGGCGGCGATCGCGACCGCGGCCACCGTGGTCGCGGTGCGCAAGGTGGTCGCGTGGCGTCTCCAGGCCGGATCCTCCGCCCTGCCGCCCTGGATCGGGACACGCCGAAAAGCGAGACAAATTGTGCAATGAAGTCGGTGACGACGGATCATGACGGTGCCCACCCCCAGGCACCCTCGGAAGGAACCTTCGTGATCACGAAGAAGACCTCACTGGTCGCGGCCTCGCCGTGACCGGAGCACTCCTCACTCCCACCACCTCCGCGTCGGCCGAGCCGTTGCCCGCGCCGGTCGTGCTCCAGGACCGGCTCAACGACACCGAGTGGGTCGGCAAGAAGCTGCAGAAGGTCGTGGCCGTGAAGCGCAACCGCACCTTCACCGTCGCGCTCAACCGGCGCCTCGCTCCCGGCACCCGTATCCTCCGGGTCGTCTTCGTGCCCGCGAAGGACTCGGTGAGCAAGCCTGCGAAGCGTCAGCGCGTCCACGTGGTCAAGCGCTGAGGCACTCGCCTCGAGGCTCGGGTCGACTGGACGTCCCGGATCCGCCGTCCAGGGTGGGTCCGCTAGTCCGGGACGTCATCACGGACGTACGCCCCGACGACCGCTCACGATGACGTCCCCGGGGAGCCAACCTCGGACGTCATCACGGACGTACGCCCCAGCCACCGCTCACGATGACGTCCCGGCCCGCTGGGGTCAGGGCGGCGCACGGAAACGACGGAGCCCGCCCACCCCGAGGGGTGGACGGGCTCCGTGAGCAGACGCGTACGTCAGGCCTGGACCACGTTGAGCGTGGCCTGGGCGGTCACGTCGTCGTGCAGCTTGACCGACACCGCGTGGGCGCCGAGCGACTTGATGGGGTTGCCGAGCACGACGGTGCGCTTGTCGATCGACTCACCGGCAGCCTCCGAGAGGGCGTCGGCGATGTCGGCAGCGGTGACGGCGCCGAAGAGACGACCACCCTCACCGGCACGCACCTTGAGCGCCACCTGGGCGCCCTCGAGCTTGCCCTTGATCTCCTCGGCGTGGGCCTGGTCGCGCACGGCGCGAGCCTTGCGTGCCGCCTTGATCGACTCCACGGTCTTCTCGCCACCGCGGGTCCAGCGGATGCCCTCGCCACGCGGGATGAGGTAGTTGCGGCCGTAGCCGTCCTTCACCTCGACGATGTCACCGGGGCCACCGAGGCCGGCCACTTCCTGGGTCAGGATGAGCTTCATGTTCCTGGCTCCCTTCAGCGTCCGGTCGAGGTGTACGGCAGGAGGGCGACCTCGCGGGCGTTCTTGACCGCCATGGCCACGTCACGCTGGTGCTGGACGCAGTTGCCGGTCACGCGACGCGCACGGATCTTGCCGCGGTCGGAGATGAACTTGCGGAGGAGGGTGGTGTCCTTGTAGTCGACACCGGTCGCCTTCTCCTTGCAGAACTGGCAAACCTTCTTCTTGGGCTTGCGAATCACTGCCTTGGCCATTGTGGTGCTTCCTTTCTAGAAGCCCGGCCGTGCGGCCGGAATGGTTGAGGTGTATTCGGATGGGTTGACGGATCCACCGTCAGGGAGGTGCGAGGGGTCAGAACGGGGGCTCGTCGGAGCCCACGCCCGGGGCGCCCCACGGGTCCGGCTGTCCGCCGCCGCCCTGGGGGGCGCCGTAGCCACCACCCTGGGGCTGCTGCGGGGCCGGGGTGCCCCACGGGTCGTCAGCCTGCTGGCCGCCGCCGAAGCCGCCGCCCGCCTGCTGACCGCCGCCACCGCCGAAGCCGCCACGGTTGCCGCCGCCTCCGCCGAAGCCACCGCCCCCACCGCCGGAAGCACGCGTCACCTTGGCGGTGGCGTACTTCAGCGAGGGGCCGATCTCCTCGACCTCGAGCTCGACGACCGTGCGCTTCTCACCCTCACGGGTCTCGTACTGGCGCTGCTTGAGCCGTCCCTGCACCACGACCCGCATGCCCTTCTGGAGCGACTCGGCAACGTTCTCCGCTGCCTGGCGCCAGATCGAGCAGGAGAGGAACAGCGCGTCGCCGTCCTTCCACTCGTTGGTCTGCCGGTCGAAGGTCCGCGGCGTGGACGCGATCCGGAAGTTGGCCACGGGTGCCCCCGAGGGGGTGAAACGCAGCTCCGGGTCGTCGACCAGGTTGCCGACCACGGTGATGACGGTCTCGCCTGCCATGACAAGGTCTCCCTTGGGTTAGATCCATCTGGTGGTGTTGCGGTTGGTTCCGCCACTGGCTTGCCGGACACATCGTTGCCGATGCGGCCGACATTTATGAAGGGTCGTGCACAGGCAATCAGCGATTGCCGGGCTTGATGACCTTCGTGCGCAGGATGGACTCGTTGAGCGTCAGCTGGCGGTCGAACTCCTTGACGGTGGCCGGCTCGGCCTGCAGGGAGATGACGACGTAGATCGCCTCGGCGTTCTTCTTGATCTCGTAGGCGAGACGACGACGTCCCCAGACGTCGACCTTGTCGACGCTGCCGCCATCCTTGCGGATGACGTTGAGGTACTTGTCGAGCGAAGGCTCGATCGTGCGCTCTTCGAGACTGGGGTCGAGGATGACCATCACTTCATAGGCACGCAAAGCGGTCTCCACCTCCTCTGGACTCAGGCGGCCGCGGACTTTCCGCGGCAGGAGGGCTTGCGTTCACGCTCAGGTCCACTGGACGGCCCGGGCGCGGTCCGCCGGGTGGACTCCCATGGAGGAGGCACACGACGAACTGGAGAAGGCTACCAGCGGCCAGGACCGGACGAGGAATCGCTGGCTCCTCCTAGGCTGGGTCCATGAGCCCCCTCCCGATCGGTGCCCACGTCTCCGCCGACGACCCCGTCGCCCACGCCCGCGCCCGCGGCATGTCGCTGGTCCAGATCTTCCTGGGTGACCCGCAGAGCTACAAGGGGCCGGTCGTCCTCCATCCCGGCGGCGCCGAGGGTCTGCGAGCCGAGGCCGAGGAGGCGGGTGTCGACCTCTACGTCCACGCGCCCTACGTGATCAACGTGGCCACGACCAACAACCGGATCCGCATCCCGAGCCGCAAGCTGCTGCAGAAGCACGTCGACGCCGCCGCCGAGATCGGCGCGAAGGGCCTAGTCGTGCACGGGGGCCACGTCAACAAGGACGACGACCCGCTCGACGGCGTCGACAACTGGCGCAAGGCCGTCGAGGCGACCGACCTCAAGGTGCCTCTGCTCATCGAGAACACGGCGGGCGGCGGCAACGCTATGGCACGCCACCTGGAGCGCATCGCGGTGGTGTGGGAGGCGATCGCGACGGCCGCGGGCGCCGACCAGGTGGGTTTCTGCCTGGACACCTGCCACGCTCACGCGGGTGGCAACGCCCTCGAGACGGTGGTGGAGAAGACCCTCGCCATCACCGGGCGCATCGACCTGGTGCACTGCAACGACAGTCGCGACGCCTTCGACTCCGGAGCCGACCGCCACGCCAACCTGGGTGTCGGAGAGATCGACCCCGACCTCCTGGCCTCGGTCATCCGGCAGGCCGGTGCGCCGGTCGTGCTGGAGACCCCGGGCGACGCCGCGGAGCACATTGCCGACGCGGCCTGGCTGACCGCTCGCCTCTGAGAACCTCAGCACGCCGATCGGGAGCGGTCCGTTCCACGTGGAACGAGAACTTCCCGACGAATCCCGCGGTTTCGCGTCACGACACCGGAGTCCGTCCGTCCCACAGGTGTACACCTCGGGTCGAGGAGTGGCGGACCTGTCCCCCTGGGGAGGACAGGTCCGCCTACCCGTGGCTCCCGGTAGCCTCGAGGCCGTGTCTCCACACTCCTCCCCGTCCTCGCTCGCCTCGCCCCTGACCCTGCGCACGGTCACCGCCGCCGAACACCTCGCGTACGTCCGCAGCCAGCCGTCGGCGTCCTTCCTCCAGGTGCCGGCGTGGGGCCCGGTCAAGGCGGAGTGGAGGCACGAGTCGCTGGGGTGGTTCCGTCGCACGGACGCGGGCGAGGAGATGGTGGGCGCCGCGCTGGTGCTCTACCGGCAGCTGCCGAAGGTGAAGCGCTACCTCGCCTACCTGCCCGAGGGCCCGATCCTCGACTGGGCCTCGCTGGCCGACCCGGAAGTGCGGCTCGCTGACTGGCTCGGCCCGCTCCGCAGTCATCTGAAGCAGAAGGGCGCCTTCGGCATCCGCATCGGCCCGCCGGTCGTGACCCGCCGCTGGTCGGCGGCCCAGATCAAGGAGGGCATCGCCGACCCGGACGTGCAGCGTCTCGACGACATGGCGCCGCTGGAGCGCACCGTCACGGGCGCCGCCGTGGTCTCGCAGCTGCACGAGCTCGGCTGGCAGCCCCAGGCCGCCGAGGGCGGGTTCGCCGCCGGCCAACCGCAGTACAACTTCCACGTGCCGCTGACCGTGGACGGCCGGGCCAAGACCGAGGACGAGGTCCTCAAGTCGATGAACCAGCTGTGGCGCCGCAACATCAAGAAGGCCGCCAAGGAGGGCGTCGAGGTCACTCGCGGCACGCGCGCCGACCTGACCGCCTTCCACGCGCTCTACGTGCACACCGCCGAGCGCGACCACTTCACGCCGCGACCCCTGTCGTACTTCGAGACCATGTGGGACTCCCTCACCCCCGAGGAGGACGACCGCTTCGTGCTCCACCTCGCCCGCCACGAGGGCGACCTGGTCGCCGCCACGATCTCGATCCGCGTCGGCCAGCACGCCTGGTATTCCTACGGCGCCTCCTCCACCGAGAAGCGGGAGGTCCGCGGCTCCAACGCGGTGCAGTGGCAGATGATCCGCGAGGCCCTCGCCGCCGGCGCGACCGTCTACGACATGCGCGGCATCACCGACACCCTCGACGCCGACGACCCGCACGTCGGCCTGATCCAGTTCAAGGTGGGCACGGGCGGCGAGGCCGTGGAGTACGTCGGCGAGTGGGACCTCCCGATCAACCGGGCGATCTACGCCGCGTTCCAGCTCTACATGAAGAGGCGTTGAGATGACCCTGACCCTCCACGTCGACGGACCGCGCTGGCGCGAGCACCTGCTCGCCGTCGCCGAACGCACCCCGGGGCTCGTCCCGGTCGCCAAGGGCAACGGCTACGGCTTCGGCAAGGCGCGTCTGGCCAGGCGTACGCAGTGGCTCGCCGAGCGCGGCGCGGCCGCCGGCCACACCTGGGGCGACGTCCTCGCGGTCGGTACGTACGACGAGCTCGCCGAGGTCGCCTCCCGCTGCGACGCGAGCCTGCTCGTGCTCACCCCGTGGCGTCCGTTCGGCGCTGCCCTCGACGTGATGGCCGCGGACCCGGCCCTGGCCAAGCGCGTCATCCACACCGTGAGCCGCGCCGAGGACCTGCCCGCGCTGCTGGAGCGCCAGCCCGACGCACGCTACGTGCTCGAGCTCGCCACCTCGATGCTGCGCCACGGCATGACCGGACGTGAGCTGCGCCGGCTCGGTGGCCTCGCATCGCGCGGCACCCTGGAGGGCGTGGCCCTGCACCTGCCGCTGGCCCAGGGCTCCCACCTCAGCCAGGTGCAGCGACTCATCACCGACACCGTCGCCGCCGGCCTGCCGACCCGCACCCTGTGGGTCAGCCACCTCACCCGCGACGAGCTGGACCGGCTGCGCGCCTCCTACTCCGACTTCACCTTCCGGCCGCGCGTCGGCACCGACCTGTGGCTCGGCGACCGCGGCGCGCTGCGGGTGAGCGCCCAGGTGCTCGACGTGCACCCCGTCGAACGCGGCGACGTCTTCGGCTACCGCTCGCGCACCGCGCCCAAGAACGGCCACATCCTCGTCGTCTCCGGCGGCACCGCCCACGGCATCGGCCTCGAGGCCCCGACCGGTGAACAGTCCCTCAAGGCGCGCGCCGCGACCCTGGCCCGCGGCGGCCTCGACGCGGTCGGCTTCGTGCGCTCGCCCTACTCGATCGGCGGCAAGCAGCGGCTCTTCGCCGAGCCCCCGCACATGCAGGCCTCGATGCTCTTCCTGCCCCACGGCTCGCAGGTGCCGGCCGTCGGCGACGAGGTGGACGTACGCGTGCGGTTCACCGCGACGACGTTCGACCGGGTCGAGGTCTCCTGACCCTCGTCAGGCACCCCGTTCGACGAGCTCCGCCCCGTCGAGGATCTTGAGCCAGCCGCGACAACCGAGCTCAGGACCGGCATCCATGACGCCGTGCCCATCATTCGCCCGCCGCACCGACCAGGAGCAGCAGTACGCCTGCCGTGAGGCCCAACGGTACGGCGAGCGGAGCACCGGAACCCGGCCGCCGGGCGACACCTCCGATGAGAAGGCTGACCGCGCTGGCCATCCACATGGACCACCGAGGGTCGAGCCACATCGACGACACAGCCGTCACCAGCAGCACCGCCACGAACGGGGCGGTCAGGCGTACGCGTTCCTCGGAAGGGCGCCACGACCGCGTGCTGCGGTCCCTGCCCGGGTCCTCGGTGACCAGGCCGATCATCAGGACGCCGATCACCACCACGAGCACGAGGTACCACCAGGTGGGAACACCCAGCGCGACCTCCCGTGCCGCGATGGCCAGCACGAAGCCGACCTCGCCTCCGCGGAAACGTTCGAGCCTCGTCACCGGGCGTCCCTCCGGAGGCACCAGAGGAGTGCTCCGCCCAGCGTCAGGACACCGAGGCAGACGAGGAAGATCGAGGATCGCCCCTCCCACGCTGCAGCCGCCGCGGTCCAGCCCAACCCGGCAGCCACGACGGCGGTGAAGACGTGCTCGGAGGGGGAGGACGCCCGAGACGTGCTGCTGACCGGTCTATGCAGCCCGATCCAGGAGATCAGCACCGCCGCCGTCCCGATCCACACCACACCGAGCCAGGACGTGTATCGGTCGAGGTCGGGGTCACGCCCCATGAACCACAGGGCCAGGGCCCACATCTCCATGGGCCCGACGATCAGGTCCCGACGGACTTCCGACCCGGACGCAGATCTCTCGCGCAGATCACCCGGCACGGCTCGCTCCCTTCGCGAAGAGGGCGGGGCGGCTGGCCGTCCCCCGACGCCGTCCTGCCGACGCACACACTCCCACCATCAGCGGCCCCGCGAGAGCGGATCAGCGGAACAGGAGCAGCACGACAGCACCGATCCACAGGGCGAGGCCCAAGCCGGCGTAGACCAGTCCGGCCCGACGGCTCGTACGCGTGCCGGCTTGCCGCTCCACCCGGGCGTACGCCGTGCAGCACACGGCCAGGGATGCCAGCGCGAGCGGGGGCGACCACCGGGGATGGCCCAGGAACCAGGCGGCGACGAGGCCGGCGGCTCCCAGCAGAGCCAGGACGGACGTCCAGCCCAGGCGCCGGCGGTTCGCCGTGCGTACCTCGGTCATCGACCCTCCTCCGAGGGCAGCTCCACCTCGGTCAGCGCACGCCACGCACGCCACTTGCCGACGTCGGAGAAGAACCACCAACCCGATGAGAGGGGTGCTGCCGCAGCGCCCAGCAGCCCCCGCCACGCGTCGTCCTCAGTCACGGCGAAGGCAATCCCACACACGAGTCCCGCCAGCAGAAGGAACACGCCGAACAGCCGGCCCGGCCTGCACCACCACGCCAGATCCGCCGCGAGGCCCACCGTCGCCTGACGCCCGTCCACCATGCCGACAACGGTCTCAGCATCAACGCGTCCCCCGCAGCGAATCACGCAATCTGCGGCTCGCCGCCGCGCTCCTCGGTCTCCCCGTTCGACGGTGGGAAGTCATCGGGGCGCGGCGATGTTGGCCCAGACGTGAAGCTCTCCCTCCTCGACCGCTCCCGGACCCGGGTGGGGCACAGCGACGGGGCTTCGCTGACCCACACCGTGGAGCGAGCGGTCGACGCCGAGGACCTCGGCTACCACCGTTTCTGGGTGGCGGAGCACCACGGCATCCCGGGCATCGCCTCCGGGTCGCCCGCGGTGCTGCTCGCCGCGATCGGCGGGCGTACGCAGCACATCCAGCTCGGTTCGGGCGGCGTGATGCTGCCCCAGCACCAGCCATTCGTCGTCGCCGAGCAGTTCCTGATGCTGGCTGGGCTCTTCCCCGGTCGGGTCGACCTCGGTGTCGGTCGCTCGCTCGGCTTCACCGAGCCGGTCCGACGAGCACTGCGGCGGTCGGCCGAGGCACCGGACACCTTCGCCGAGGACATCGCCGAGCTGCGCGCCTTCTTGGAGCGGAGCGCTCCCGTCACCGCCCGTCCGGCTGTTGATGACGCGGTGCCGCTCTTCGTGCTGGCGACAGGCAAGGGGCTCACGGTCGCGGCCGAGCTCGGCCTCCCGGTGGTGGTGGGTGGGCCCGTCCTGGACGACCCGTCGCTACCGCAGGTGCTGGCCGGCTACCGCAAGGCGTTCCAGCCCCACCGGGACAGTCGCCCCCGCGTCACGGTCTCCCTCGACGTCCTCATCGCCGACACGAATGCCGAGGCCAGAGACCTAGCACTGCCCGAGGTCTGGGCGATGGCGCAGTCCCGCCGCACTGGCTTCTTCGGACCCCTGGAACCCGTGAGCGCGATCCGCGAGCAGCTCCGCCACGACCGGCAGCGCGACCGGATCGAGGCGGCGCTCGACCGGGTCACCGCGGGTGACGCGCAGACCGTACGCCGTCGGCTCGAGCAGCTCGCCGAGCGCAGCGGCGCCGACGAGCTGCTCGTGTCGGGGTCGACGTACGACCGGGATGCGCTGGCTGCCTCGGACGCCGCGGTGGCTGGGCTGCACAACTGACTGCGGTGGGTGCTTCACCGCGTGCACTACGGTCGTCCGTCTCCCTCCCCGCCCAGCTCCACCGCGACGAGCGCACGCCACGCACGCCTCCACGTGTCATCCATCAACGGATCGTCCAGACGCACAACCTTGGTGCTCTGCACGTTCGCTGGCTCGAGGTCGACCCAGTAGAACTCCAACCACCGCAGCAGCTCCGGGTCACTCCCATCCTGCTCGAGCCTGGTGCGCAGCGCCCGCATCCGGTCCGGCACGCGTTCGACACGGACGTGGTGCTCGTCGCGCGGCCACAGCTGGTCATCGACCGGCACCTCGGCCGACAGCCCCATCCCCAGCAGGTCTGCCTGGCTGAAGTCGTTGCCGATGATCACGTTGCGCGGAGCACCGGGCTCGTCCTCCCTGCCCCACAACGACAGGCTGTCGACCGTGCCGACGAAACGGTTGCGCAACAGATCGACGGCGAAGAAGTGAGCGTTCCACCGGCACGAGTCGAACGTGCAGTCCTCGAACCTCGCCCTGCGGACATACACATCCCTGAGGTCGCAGCGCGTGAAGACGCAACGCGAGAACCGAGACGCAGCGCCCGGATCAGGCAGAGGGCTCCCCAGATACCAGTCGAGCTTGCAGTCGACGAACTCGCAGTCCACGAAGTCGCAGTCCCGGAAGGACAACCAGTCCGGCCCATCCTTGATCCGCTCGAAGCGCACGCCCTCCAGCCGGCGTCCGTCAAACCGCCACTGCACACCATCGCGCGGAGGCTTGTGCACCAGAGTCCCGGGAGGCAGGTCGGGTGCCTCGACGAACATGCTGGACTTCTCTCGACTCACGGCTCAGAAGAACCAGCCAGGCCAACGGTAGGTCACCCCCATCGCGTCGACGTACTGCTTCCTCTGATCAGGCGAACGCACCCGAGAATGAGACCGACCGCGAGAGCAGCCCACCCGAACGTCACGACCCACTCGCTGCGCACTGCCGCGACCGTGCCCTTGATGATCGCGATGGCGACCAAGGCCAGGACCACCTTGACGCTCACGCCCGTCAGGTCGGCCCCTCGACTCCCGCTCGCGCCACGGGGTCCCGCGCCGAGGTCCGTCAGCACCATGACAAGTGCAAGCACCAGCATCGCCACGGTCACGGCCAACGCCAACGGCAGCGGCCACCGCTGGTAGGTCTCCGCGATCATCATCGATGTCGTGAGCACGAGCCCGGCGACGACGAGACGTTCAGGAGCCGCGGGCGCCTGTCTCCTATTTCGCATGGCAGGCTCCACCAGGACGTATTGACATCGCATAGTCGACGAACGCGACCAACGCTGTGCCCGCCTGCGCATAGCGCGCGGCTTTGAGTGCCAATCCGTTCGCGAAGTGGACCGTCGAGAACTGCGCTGCGACGAACCCCGCGCCTGTCACCAGTGTGGTGAACACTGAATAGAGACAACCGATGGTGACCTGACCATGAGTTGCGATGTCTTGGAACAGTCGCATCACGCCTGTGATCACCACAATGTTCGTCGTGCCGATGGCAGCGAGCGCGGCCGCGTCGTAGGAGCGACTCGCGCCCCCTTCCGCCAAGGGCGCGTAGCTGACCGCCATCTCCCCCGTGGGGTCGACGTACGAGTAAGGCTGGTTGCCCACGTACGTGTAGAGGTTCATCGCATCCACCGGGTCCTCAGACGCGAACCGACCCACACCGGCGTCGTACCAGCGGGCCCGGGCGAAGTGCATGCCCGCGTCTGCGTCCCACGCGTGACCTGTGTAGCCGTAGACGTCACCCAGACCCACCGGACCCGTGCCGGCCGGCTGGCCGAACACCGAGTACGCCGACGTGGACGCCAGCCCACCGGGAGCATCCAGCGTCCCCGTCACCGACCCGAGACCGTCCAGCATGCTGTACACCGTCTCACCATCAGCGGTCGACTGCAGCGGATCACCCGAAGGAGTGGTCACGAAGGTCGACACCAGCACCCGCATCCCGGCAGCGTCGTAGCGGTAGCGCACCGTGGCACCCGACGGCTTCACCAGCTCGACCAGCCGGTGCTCGGAGTCCCACACGTGTCGGGTCGTCGCGCCTGTGGCCCGCACCTTCTTCGACGTCAGGTTGCCCTCGCCGTCGTAGGTGTAGTCGTGCTTCGCGTCACGGACCAGGCGGTTCGCGGCGTCGTAGACCATCGACGTGACCGGATTGTCCCCGTCCGACGTCCGGTTGCCCAGTTTGTCGTAGGTGAACGACTCGTCCGCCACCTCGGAACCCTCGGGGTGATCCGCACCCGTCAGGTTGCCGGCAGCGTCGTAGGAGAACTCGTGCGTGCCGGAGTCGTCGGTCATCGACGTACGCCGCCCACCCGCGGGCGACGTGACGTTGACACGGGTGTGAAGCTCTCCCTCCTCGACCGCTCCCGGACCCGGGTGGGGCACAGCGACGGGGCTTCGCTGACCCACACCGTGGAGCGAGCGGTCGACGCCGAGGACCTCGGCTACCACCGTTTCTGGGTGGCGGAGCACCACGG